>NZ_JBBHJX010000001.1:0-793431 GCF_037482915.1 Paucibacter hankyongi | reverse complement strand
AGCAATAAAAAAGGCCCGCGTCGCGGGCCTTTTTTTGTTTGATGAGTTCTTCGGTGTTGGCAATGAACTCAAGGCTGAACTCAGGCGCTGGCTTGAATGCCGGCAATCGCCCACTCACGGCTTTCATCGACAGGGCGCACCAAATGCCAGATCTCATCGAAGTTCTCGGCGGCGGTGTCGCTTTGCTCGCGGATCAGGCCCCAGAAACGCACGCTGACGATTTGTTGCCCGTCTTCTTGGACGCGTTCAACCACCTTGGCATCGAGTTGCAACACTTCGGTGGATTGTTTGGCGCCCTTGCGGTCGAGCAGGTCTTGCTGAATCACCCCATACATTTCGGGCGTGGTGAAGCGGCGCAGATCGGCTTGATCGCCGGCATCATTGGCGGCCTGCAAACGGATGAACACGCGCTTGGCCAATTGCTCGAAGCCAGCGGCATCGAAGTTGTCCATGGCCACGGGAGCCGCGGCCATTGCCGGCGCGGGCACGGCCGCAGGCACTTGCACAGGTGCCGGTGAAGGCGCTGGTGCGTAAGCTTGTGTGGTGGATGCCGCAGGGGCGGGGTTTTGTGGCGGCTGAGTTTGGGCCGGGAAGGGGGCGCCAGCGCCCGCGAATTGCATGCCCTCGGGCTTGGCCTTGTTGGCCGCGAACCGGCGCATCACAAAGCCAATCACAAACATCACCGCGACGCCCAGCAGCAGCATGGTCATCATATTGGCCAAGGCTCCGCCCATACCGAAATGGCTGGCCAAGGCGGCGATGCCCAGACCGGCGGCCAAGCCGGCGATCGGGCCCATCCAGTTGCGCTTCGGTGCGGCGGCCGCAGGTGCTGCAGCGGCACCCGGCGCCGCCGGGGCTGCTTGTTGCGGAGCCGGCGTTGCGGCCTGTTGTGGCGGCGTGCCCTTGCTGGCGTCGTGAGTTTGTTGCGGCGTGGCGCGCTTCATGCCGGACGACCCTCCGCCGCCCAGCCGTTTCGCTTCGGCGTCAAACGAAGTCAGGCTCATGGCCAAAACGGCGACCGTTGCACTCAACACAAAAAATCGTTTCACTACAAGCTTCCTCCTGGCCAACATTGGCCGTTGCTGCCATTTTGGGGCAGCTGTGGCTTTCTCAAGCCGACTCCGACAATTAACAGGGCGTGAACAGCAGATGAATGGCGGCTCGGTCGCTTCAGGCTCTCCGTGCGCCAACTCAAGCGTCGCGAACATCGGCCAAAACGGTTTGACCAAAGTCCGGACGGGCCAGATAGCGCAGCACCTTGCCGGCGGCTTCTTCGGGACTCATCAATTGCCCGCTGTTTTTGAAGCTGGCAAACACGGTTTGGTCTGGGAATTTGCTCGGGTCGCCGCTGCGCAATTGCAACTGCATGTCGGTGTCGATGATGCCGGGTGCGAGCGAAACGATGCGGGCCCCTTCGGGCTTGGCGGCCTCATCCAAAGCCATGGCACGGGACAGATTGTCCATCCCGGCCTTGGCTGCGCAGTAGGCCGCGCTGCCGGCCATTGCCCGTCGACCCAGCCCGGAGGAAATATTGAGGATACGGCGCTGCCTTCCTAAGCCGGCTGTGCCGCGCAGGAAGGCGCTGCTGAGCAGCAGGCAGGCTTCCAGCCCCACCCGGATGGCGTTGGACAGATCCTGCAATGACGCGTCTTCAATCGGGCCTGGTTGTGCCACAACCCCGGCGTTGTTGATCAAGCATGCCTGGCTGAAGCGGCCACTTGGCTGAGCCTTTAGCCAGGCCTGCAGGGCTTCGGCGGCCGCCAGAGGCTGAGCCAAGTCGTGAGGCCATTGCTCAAGGGGGGCGGAGAGCGCCTGGCCCTCGGCGCTCAACTCGGCACTGACGCCGCGAGAGATGCCGATGACCAGGTGTTGCGGTGACAGCAATTGGCGGGCCATGGCCAGGCCCATGCCGCGCGAGGCGCCGCTGATGATGTACAGGGATTGGGTCATGAGGGGTTCCGGCAGTTTGGGTGGGTCGTGCGTGTTGATCAGGGCTTAGGAGCAATGCAGGGCTTGTGTCTCTGCCGCGTCACGGTGCGGCTCAAACACCAGCAATAGATTGTTGGCGGGCATGTGCAGGCGCTGCCGCCGCCGCAGGCCAAACTGCTTGGCAACATCGTCGACCTCGGCCAGCGAGCGCAGGCCCCAAGCTGGGTCACGGCGGCGCAATTCGGCATCAAAGTCCAGGTTGCTGGGCGCGGTGGTTTCACCGGGGACGATGAAGGGCCCGTAGACGATCAACAGGCCATGCTCGCTCAGGTGATAGGCAGCGCCGCGCATCAAGGCCGCACAGTTGGACCAGGCCGAGATGTGCAGCATATTGGCGCAATAGATCAGATCAAGTCGGCAATGCGCTGTAGGCAAGTGCCAGTCTTGCTGCGCCACATCTAGCTTCAGCGGTCTTGGTCCGTGCGGGCAGCGGGCCGCGATCGATTCCAGCGCCGGGTCCGATGGATCGGAACCCAGCCACTGCCAGCCGGGCATGGCGCGGCTGAAGTACTCCAGGTGTTGCCCGCTGCCGCTGGCGATTTCGAGTGCCCGCCCGTGGCTGGGCAACAAGGTCAGCAAGGCCTCCAGAATCGGCTGGCGGTTGCGTTCTGCGGCCGGCGAATGAAGCAGTGCGCTGTTGTGGTTCATGGGTTTAGTGGCGGCCAAAACTTCAAAACTCGGGCGGACATTCAAAGAGCAGATCCAGGTCGGGCAGGCTCAAGGAGCTGGCGTGCAGCAGCAAGCGCGGGGCGGCGTCGGCCACTTCGCCATAGAGCGTATCGCCCAAGATCGGGTGTCCCAGCGCTAGCATGTGCACCCGCAACTGATGGGTACGGCCAGTGATGGGTTCGAGCAACACCCGAGTTTGCTTGGCGGTGTTCGACGCCGTATGGAGTGGCCGGTAGCGGGTCAGCGACGGCTTGCCTTCGATGGGGTCGACCTTTTGGCGCGGGCGATTGGGCCAATCGGTCAGCAGCGGCAGATGGATCTCCGCCCAATCGTCATGGGGCGTCAGCAACTGGCCTTCAACAATCGCTTCATATCGTTTGTGGACTCGGCGCGCCTCAAACGCCATGCTGAGCCGGCGTTGTGCGGCCGGGCCTCGGGCCAGCAGCAGCAGTCCGGACGTGGCCATGTCCAGTCGGTGCACGATCAGCGCTTCGGGGAACTGTTGCTGCACCCGGTGAATCACGCAGTCTTGTTTGTCCGGCCCGCGGCCTGGTACCGACAGCAGCCCGCTGGGCTTGTTGACCACCAGCAAGTCTTCATTGGTGAACAGCAGGTCAAACGTGCCAATAGCACCAATAGCGCCAATGGCGCCAATCCCGCCGGGCAGGGCGAAATGCCTCTGGGCTGCTGCCGTCATCGCGGTCAAAACTGGTCGACCCAGCCCGATTGCAAGGCCGATTGCGGGTTGGATCCCGCCGCTCTGACGGCCGCCAGGGCTTGTTCCCGGCTGGCACCCAGGTGTTTCAGCACGCAGGCCGCCACGGTGCCGGTACGGCCGAGCCCGGCGGCGCAGTGCAGCAGCACCTGTTCGCCCAAGGTCAGACTGTGGCAAATCTGTTCGACACCGAATCGAAACGCGCTTGGGTCGGCGCCGAGACCGAAGTCCCGCATCGGCAGGTGTTGCCAACGAAAGGGCAGCCGGCCTTCGGCAATCGCCTTGTGATAGGCCGGCGAGAGTTGCGCCACTTCTTCCAATGGATTCAAACACACCACCAGGTTGAGACTGCGCAGGCGGGCTTCGTCCAAAAAGCTGCCCCAGGACTCCAGTCGACCTGGCATCGATTGCAACCAAAGACGAGCTGCGGTGTTGTTCGGGCTTTGAAGCGAGGCGGGGAGGGTGAGCGGTCGAAATGGCATGGCGCTATTTTGGGTCAAAGCCAGCAAAGGCCTGACGCTGAGCTGGTTAATAAACAAAAAGTTTATATATTGATGAGGCTAGGGCATGATGAGGCCATGCTGAAGACTCCCGATCCCATCCTGACGCAGGCGCTCGACCAGGCGCTTCGCTATGGCCCGCAATATTCCGGCTCGACGGGCTTGCGTTTGAGTACCCATTTGCCCATGGTGCTGCTGGCCTTGCGTCGGCTTGGCGGCGATGAACAAGCCTTGCAGCGGCAGTTGAATTGGGCCGAAAAGCGGCTGGAATTGAGACTGCTGGCCGAGCAGCCGAGCCTGGTGCCGTCAGACCCACTCCCCGAGCCACCCCTGGGCCAGGATATGCCAGCCTGTCGAGCGTACTTCGCCGCGCGTTTGGCGCAGCAGTCGCCCTTGTCGGTCTTGCGGCATGACTTGCCTCGGCTGTTGGCTGCGCCAGAAGCAACCGCCTTTCATGGGCTGATTCGACTGGCCTATGCCTGGGAGTCCGGACATAAGCCCGAACTGGCCGAAGCCCTGGCGCATTGGTGCAGCAGCTTCGACCCGCTTGGGCCGCCTTGGGTGAAGCCGGCCGAAGTCGATGTGGCAGGCGCTAAGTCCGCGCCCGAATCATTGCGAGAAACGCTGCTGGCTCTGCGCGCTGACACGAGGTTGGCGATGCAGCCCCTGAAAGACACCACCATCATGACCGACATGGCCATTGCACATGCGATGCCAGGATTTGCGGTTTATGTGGGACGGCCGCATTTGAGTCTGGAGGCCCTGGCCGAAGCCTCCTTGGCGGTCTATCTGGGCTCGCGTGCCTTCACCGCCTTGCATTTGGTGACGGGGCTGCATGCGGCGCGAGTGCTCTTGCAGGCTGTCTCTTTTGATGAAACGAGCGAGGCGGGACAAACAGTTTTGCGCGCCTTGTGGCGCGCTTGGTTGGCGGCCTATGTGTCCATTGGGCGGCCTGAGCCGGCCTGGGAGCGGGTTCATCAAGGGCAGGCCGAGGAGGCCCATTGGGACCGTGTCATCCCCGCCCTGATGAGCAGCCCGAATGAACACGACATCAAGTTGGCCGATGCGACCCGTGAGGAGTGGCGGTACCGCGGCTGGCCGGGCTACGCGCTTTGCTTGCGCCAAGACGGAGCCGGCGCATGAATAGCGTGCTGAAGCCGATGCAGGGTACACCGGCCATGCATGTACGCCATCCGATGTGGGTGCTGGTGGCGGTGTGCGCGATGGCCTTGATGAGCACCATCGGCGTGTCCATGCCTTATCCGATCTTGGCACCGATTTTTGTCGGTGGCCCGGTCGACGACTTCACGCACTTCGCGGGCTTGGATCCGAAGTTTTTGATGGGCTTGGCCTTGGCAGCCAACCCTTTGGGCATCTTGTTGGGGAGTTTGTTCATTGGTCCAATGTCGGACCGCTACGGGCGCCGCCATGTGCTGGGCCTGACGCTGAGCGCCACCTTGCTCGGCCATGCTTTGACCGCCTATGCCTTGAGTGAACGGGACTATGTGCTTTTCACCTTCGCTCGCCTGGTGACCGGTCTGACTGAGAGCAATGTGGCCGTGGCCCGCGCCTTGTTGGCTGATATGCATGAACAAATCGACCGAACCCGAGCCTTCGCCTGGCTCAACGCCTGCTTGTACATGGGTTGGTTGCTCGGCCCCTTGGTGGGGGGCTTGAGCCTGCCCTTGGGCGAACCTGTGCCCTTCATGCTGGCCGGTGCGGCGATGTTGCCTTGTCTGTTGGTGCTGATGCTCTGGGTGCCGGGAGGGCTAGTGCCGGATGCGGCCGAGCCGTCACAAAAGACGAGCTTTATGAGCGAGTTGCGAGAGCAGCAGGTGCTGGGGCTGTTGCGACGCGACCCTTTGTTGGCCACTCTGTTTGGGCTGCAACTGTTTTATTGCCTGGGCGTCAACGCACTGTATGAGTTTGCGCCGCTGTGGATGTTCGAGAACCTGGGCTTTGGCAGCGTGGGTATTGCCTGGGTGACGGCGGCGCAATGTGCCGCCATGACCACCGTCAGTGTGCTGGCTGGGAAGATGCGCCAGAGTCGTCGGCCACTGCGTCGTGCCGGCTTGTTGGCCCTGTGCGCCGCGCTGGGACTGAGCGCCCTGGCCGTGCTGCCGGGCCGCCTTGGTTTGGCCGCCATCATTGGCCTGGGCCTGCCGCTGGCGCTGTACAACGCGGTGCTGCCGGCCTGGATGTCGGAGCGATTCGCGGCCTATGGGCAGGGCCGTGTGATGGGCCTGCTCTCCACCATTTTTTGTTTGGCCAATGTCGCGATGGCCTTGCTGGGCGGCTTGATTTCGATGCTGTCTACGCGTTGGATCATGGGCCTGGGCGGACTCACCAGCGTCATTGCTGCGCTGGCGCTGTTGCGCCTGGCCGAGCAAGTCAAGAACGAGGTGCGTGAGCCAATGAACGGTGTGAAGCCATGAGACAAACCGCCGATCAACTGCTGTATCAACTCAAAAGCCGCGGCCCCCAGCCGGCCAGTGCCTTGGCCGGCGCCTGTGCGATCACGCCGATGGGGGCGCACAAACAGCTTCAGGCGCTGCTGGAGCAAGGCTTGGTGGAATTCAGTGAGGCCGCCGTCGGTGTGGGGCGGCCGAGTCGAATATGGCGGCTGACGGCGGCGGGCCATGGGCGCTTTCCGGATCGTCATGGCGAGCTTTCGATTCAGTTGATACGCCAGCTTCGCCAGACGATGGGGCCGCAAGCCTTAGATCAGTTGATTGCTGCAAGAGAGGATGAGAATTTCCAGCAATACCAAGCCCGTTTGGAGGGCTTGGGCAGCTTGGCGGAGCGTGTGCAGGCCCTGGCTGCACAGCGCGCCGAGGAGGGCTATATGGCCCGCATGGAGGTCGACGCGAGCGGATTTTTGTTGATTGAAGACCATTGCCCCATCTGTGCTGCAGCGACCGAGTGCCAGGGCTTTTGTCGGTCGGAGCTGAGCTTGTTCCAGCGCTGCTTGGGCGAGCAGGTCACGGTGACCCGCAGTGAACATCAACTGGCGGGCGCCAGGCGGTGCGTGTATAGGATCGAGCCCGGTCGCTCCTGAAATCTGAATGGGTTTTTTGTCTCTTCAGTCCGGCCCGGATCGGCTTGGACGAGATTTCCGCCGATGTCGATGCCGATAGTGCTGCCGATAGCGCCAAGCAAGGCCCAGCAAGGCCAGCAGCGCCACCAGCCCCAGGCTCAACAGCAGCGCGGGGCGACCCAACTCCTGAGGGCGCTGCATCAGCGCCAAGATCCAGTCCATGAAGAACGCCATCGCCAGGATGCTGGGCGACATGCCCAGGGCCGAACCCAGCAGCATGTCGCGCAGTCGGATGTGGGTGGCACCGGCCACCATATTGACGACGGCGAAAGGTGCGAGGGGCACCAAGCGCAAGGTGATCACCGTCCACAGGCCGCGTTGTCCCAGCGCCCGGCTCAGCAGACGCACGCGCGGGCCGGCCAAGCGTTGCAAGGCCTGGTGACCCAGCAGGTGCCCGATGGCGTGGCTGATGCTGGCGCTGATCAAAGCCCCGACCAGCACCGCCGCGAAACCTCCCCAGGGACCCAGCGCCGCGATCATCAGCAGCGCCAGCAGGCCCAGCGGCACCGCCAAGGTCAGCGCCAAGGTGAAGGCCGCCAATACCCAAAACGGCCCGGCCGATTCGGCCAAGGCCCGCAACTGTGTCAATCGCTGGCTCAGGTCGTCGCTGCCGGTGCTCCAGTAGACCGCCAGAGCGAGCAAACCCAATAGACAAGCGCCCAGCAGCAGCAGGCGCCATACCGGACTTCGGCCTTGCTTGGATTCATCGCCAGGCGCAATGGGCTCCTCCCGCCTCATGCGTCGTCCTGCTCGCCTTGGCTGTGCATGAATTGCTGCATCGCTTGGGCTAACTCATCGACGTGGCTGGGTTCAAAGATTGAGCCATGCAGGCCCGTCACCACCCGCGTTTGCATGTGCTTGGGCAAGATCCGGTGCCAGGCTTGGAACAGCAGTCGGTTCCAACCGGCCAGGCCGCTGGATTTGAGCAAGAGCACCGGGCCCTCGAAGGCCTGGCAGTGATGGCCGCGCAAGGCCATCACCTGGCTGATCAGCCCAGGGTCGCTGAACATGGCGCTGAGCCGCCGGCCATTCATGCTCAGTTCTTGCATGTGCAGCTTGCGGACCAGCCAGCCCAAGGTGCGCCAGGAGGCGGCGCCGCCAAATACGGCATCGGGGTGGATGGTGTCCAGCAGCATCAGTCCGAGCGGCGGGCGGCCCCGGCGCTGCAACTCGCGGGCGGTTTCAAGCGCCGTGACGCCGCCGACCGAAAAACCGGCCAACCAGACCGGACCCGCTGTTTGGGCTTCGATGGCATCGGCATAGAGCGAGGCAAATTCCGTCATCGTGGCAGGGGGCGGCTCCAGCGGGGCTTGCAACATGAAAAGCTGAGCGTCGCCTTGCAGCGACTGAGCCAAATTCTGCAGGCGCAAGATGTCACCAAATCCAGAGGCCGCCAAAAAGATCGTGGCTTGCGGCGCCGTGTCCGTTGACGGGATTGGGCTGGCGCTGGTCAACGGACGGACGATGCCGGGCCGGGCTTGCGGGAGGCTGAGCGCTCGGGCCAGTTCGGCAATCGTTGGGTGCTCGGCCATCAGGTGCAGGGGCAGGTGCCGGTCAAGGCGCTCTTCCATGGCGCCGAGGATGGAGAGGGCGGCCAGCGAATCGCCGCCCAGGTCAAAAAAGTTGTCATGCACACCGAAGTGCAAGGCCGGCCGCAGCGTGCCGGCCTCGGGCGGCGGGTTCAGGGCTTGACTCCAGAGTGCGTGCAGCGTGTGCTCCATGGCGGTGCTTGCGGCTTGCTGCGCAGCGCCTTGGCGAGTCGCTTGCGAGGCGGTCTGTCGCGGCAGGGCGGCCACGTCGATCTTGCCGTTGGGGGTCAAGGGCAGTTCGGGCAGGCAGATCAGCCGGCTTGGGCGCATGTAGTCGGGCAGCCGTTGTCGCAGTCCGGCTTGTAGGGCCGCGGGGTCAAGCGCCGAGCCTCCAAGCCAGGCGTGCAGGGCCGGCGCCTGCCCTTCGGCGCGGATCAATTGAACCAGCGCCTGCTCGACGCCGGGCTGCGCCAGACAAGCCGCTTCAACATCCCCCAATTCGATCCGGTAGCCGCGCAGCTTGACCTGTCGGTCGGCGCGGCCACTGAAGTGCAGCCTGCCCGAGGCATCGATCCAACCGCGGTCGCCGCTGCGATAGATGCGAGGCTGGCTTTGCTGTGGCTGAGCTGTTTGAAAGGGGTCGGGCAGGAAGCTTTGTTGGTCCAGGTCCGGCCGACCCATATAGCCGCGCGCCAAGGCGCCGCCGCCGATATAGATGTCGCCCTGCACGCCATGAGGTTGCACCTGCAGGTCCGGCCCCAAGACGTAAATACGGGTGTCATCGATGGGCAGGCCGATCGGCAGTTCTGCGTCGATGGCTTCGGCTTGACAGGGCCAGGCGGTGGCGAAGATGGTGGCCTCGGTGGGACCGTAGACGTTGTACAAGCGGGCACCAGTTTCACGGACAAAGCGCTCGGCCATCGCCGGCGACAAGACCTCGCCGCCGCAGCAGGCCACACGCAATTTGAGCGGCTTGCCCGATTTGAGGAGTTGGGCGGCCCCTTGACCGCGCCAACCGGCCAGCAGCCCGGGCAGGGTAGAGGGCACAAAGGCACTGAAGGTCGCTCCATGGCGCTGAATGAACTCAGCGAGTTTGTGCGGATGCAAACGGCCCGGTGGCGGCAGCGCAATGCTGGCGCCGTGGGTCAGCGGCAGCAGCAGTTCGATCAGGGACGGGTCGAAGCCCAGTTGTGTGCCCTGGGCCGAGCGGTCATCGGCGTGGATGGCCCAGGCCTTGGACAGCCAAGCCAGCCGGCGCGACAAGGCACCATGCTCAACCATCACGCCCTTGGGCCGCCCGGTTGAGCCGGAGGTGAACAGCACATAGGCCAGATCCTCCGCACCGGCCTTGGCCCAGGTCCACAAAGCGGGCGGATCTTCTGGGGCCAAACCTGCCGGTGCTTCCGCAAGCGGCGAGTCGAGCGTCAAGCGCAGGCAGCGGCCGTGCAGGCTCTGTAGCTCCGCTGGGGCTGTCGGCGCCAATAGCAGCGCGACCGCGGCGCTGTCGATCAAGATGCCGCTCAAACGTGCCGCAGGAGCCTGCGGGTCGAGTGGCAAAAAGGCGGCTCCCGCTCTGGCAATGGCCAGCAGTGCCACCACCATCTCGGGTGAGCGCTCAAGCGCCAAGGCCACCACTTTGTTGCGCGCAGCGCCCAGGGTGCGCAACTGTCCCGCCAACATTTCGGCGCGGCGTGCCAGCTCACCATAGTTCATCTGCCCTTCGTTCCAGACCAGGGCGCAGCGCTCGGGCCAGAGCGCGGCCTGATGCAGGAACAGATCGATATAGGGCTGCGGAGACTCCAGCTGCGCCAGATCTTTGTGCAGGCCTTCGAGCAGGGCCCAGCGTTCTTCGGGCGGTAGCAGGTCAAGCTGCTCAAGCGGGGTTTCTGGACGGGTGGCCAGCGCCTGGGCCAAGTTCCAGAGGCGTCGGCCAAGCAGATCGGCTTCGCCGGGCTCGTAGCAAGCGGAGCTGGCTTCCAGCACCATTTCTGGGTCTGCATTCGCGCCAAATTCGCACAAACTGATGGCTAGCGGGTAACGCGCTAGGCCGGCGAACAGCTGTCGCGACTCAGTCAAACGGGCTTCACCAAAAGGCAGATCGTAGTCTTGCCGTTCAAATGACAGCAGCACATCGACCAAATGGTCCCGGCCATCACGCAGCAAGTGCAGATGCTGAGCCAACTCACTGAGCGGGTAGCGCGGATGGCGCAAGGCTCCGAGCATCTGCTGGCCGACTTGATGCAATAAGTCGGCTGCGCTTGCGCCCGGTTTGAGTTCGAGTCGAATCGCCAAAATGCCAGCAAACATGCCTGGCGTGTGTAGATAGCGCCGTCCCGATCGGTTCAGACTCGGCACGCCGACCAAGACTTCTGAGCGCTGCTGTGTGCGCCCAAAGTAGAGAGCCAAGGCCGCCAAGAAACATCCGAAAGGCCCGCTGCCCAAAGCCTCGGCCGCCTCGCTCATGCGCGCGTAGTCTGCTCGTGCAAGGCGGATGTGGGCCAAATGAGCCGGTGGCAAATGATTGAGCTGCGGCCGCGGGCCGCGAGCTTCGATCAACGCCGGCGGTACCTGGCCGACATGTTTCAACCAATAGGCGGAATCCTGTGCCAGCTGTGCGGAATTTTTGTAGGCCAGCGAAGCGTCGATGAAGTCCAGGTAGCCGGGCGCCTTGTTGGCCGGTACTGCTTCAGCGCTGCCAAGTTCTTGATAGATCTCGCTCCAAAGCCGCATCACCAGGCTGCTACCCCAGCCGTCCATGACCAAATGATGGAACTGGATGGTCAGTCCCCACAGAGCGGGGCCGGCGCTTAGCAAGGTGAAGCGCCAGGGAGGCCGGCCGTCTAAACCGATCGGCTGGCGGATGCTGGCTTGCCAATGCTCGCGCATGGCTTGTTTGGCGTCCGCGTCACGCGCCGCTAGTTCGATGACGGTCAGTTCTGGCCTGTAACTGCTCAACAGGCTTTGTTGACCGTCGGTTCGGGGCACTAGGCGTAGGGCATCACAGCGATCGACCAGCAGTTGCAGCGCCTGCTTGAATCGCAGCAGATCAAGTTGGCCAATCAAAAAGCCCGCGCCGCCAATGTTCAGGTGCGCGCTATCGGGCCAAGCGCGCTGATCCAGCCAGACTTCGCGCTGACTCAAAGACAGCGGGATGCTGCTTGCATGGTCTAGGTCTGTTGTTTGTGAAGATCCCATTGGCCAATTTTTTCCATCGCGTACCGGTAGCCGACCTCGACGATATCGGCACCTCGGCCGTAGGCCATGAGCGCAAACTCGGCCACAGGGGGCTCCAGATAGTGATCGGCTTGCGAAATGGTGCGAAAGCGTTGGTTCAGTCCGCCGACATGGGTGGCGCTGTACAGGATGTCGGTGATGCCGGGCGAGGCTGGCGCATTTTTGAAGGCCATGCGTTTGAAGGTGCTCCAGGTGCTGAGGCGCGCCAAGCCTTGGTCGGCGCGCAGGTTCTCGCGCACATCCACATCGATGGCGATGATCATCCCGTTGCCGCGGCGCCGCTCCAGCTTGGTACCCAAGCGCATGCGCATCGGTTGCACCGGGACGTTCTCCAAGATTGCACCATCCACTAGCAAGGCGCCGTTGTGCAGCACCGGCGGCAGCAGGCCGGCCGGTGAATTGCTGGCCAACACGGCCTTCCAGAGCGGACCGCTGTCCAGCACCTGGGTGTTGCCCAGGCTCAAATTGCAGGCGGCCGCGAAGTAGGGGCGCCACAGCTGCTCGATCAACTGGTCTCCGAACATGCGCCGCAAATCGCGCTCCACGCGTCGGCCTCTGACCAGCGATACCAAGGGTAGCGCAGGCCACTCGCCACCCGAAGCAAAGCGTTGCGTCTGGCTGAGGATCTGCGGCAATTCATGGCCGCAGGCATATTGCGCACCGATCAGAGCGCCCATGCTGTTGCCCCCGATCAGGTCCACCGGAATGGCGGATTCCTGCAAAGCGCGCAACACACCCAGATGCGCAAAGCCGCGCGCCCCGCCTCCGCCCAACACCACGCCAACGGCACAGCCGGTCAGAAACCTTGCCAGTCGCTCGGCATCGCGTCTGCGGTTCAAACGCAGGGGATAAACACGCTCCAGATCTCGGCCTTGCACCCAGGGGCCTGGGAGCGCCGGAACAAGTGCGTCCTGCGCGTGCAGCAGGGCCAAGTGCTTGCGTTTGAGTGCGTGCCCCGCTTCTTGGGCCAGTGCCATCTCGATGGCCGTTAAACCGGGCTGGGCATCGGCGTTGGCGACGAATATCAACTGATCGGCTTGCCGGAAGGCTTGTCTCGTCCAGGCCTTGTGTGCCTCGCCCTCTTGGGCGTTCGCCTCGTAGACGATGAACTCATGCTCGTCTTCCAGCCGGGCCAGTTCATCACTGGGCAGCGGGGCACGCAGCAGCGCTACACGGCCCTGTTTTGACAAGGCCAGCGTCAACTCGCGTGCCAGGGCCTCGGTCGGTACATCGGCCCGCAAGGGAATCAACGCAAAGGTCTGTGCCATGCGGTTCTCGCCGGCTTCATTGGCATTGCGCAGGCGATCGTAGACGGCCTTCAAAAAGACTTGAGACAGCGCCAGTGGGTAGCGTTGCAGCAAGGCTTCATAGGCGCTGCGACTGAGCAGGGCGAGTTTGGAGTCGCGCACCGCGGTCACATCCTGGGCGCGCGGTTGGCCCAGGATCAACCCCAATTCACCGATGCTCTGGCCGGGTTGAACCTGGTTGTACAGCAGCACTTGGCCGGAGCGGTCTTGACGTGACACCCGCAGGCCGCCGCTGATCACGAAGACGATGCTGTCGGACTCGGTGCCCTCAATGATGACGCGGTCGCCCCCATGCACGCTGCGCAAGTCGATGGCGTCGGCCAAGGCCTGCAGAATGTCCTCATGCAGGCTGCCAAACACCGAGCTGCCGCGCAGGACATCGATCACACGCTGTTGCTGTGCGCGAGGGGACTGAGGCTCCATGGGCTCAGTCTATCCGCTGCCCGGGCACTGAGGCCGCGGCGATGCAGAAGAAAAAACAGGCCTGGGTCCATGGGACGCAGGCCTGTTGCAGGATCAATCTGTCCGGCCGAAGCCGGGCGTGTTGATCAGCCCCCGAAGCGGGGGCGCAAATCAGTTGGGGACCAGAGCCGAGCCGAGGGCTTGCACTGCCTCGTCGAGCTTGGTGGCGGCCAAGGCCTTGCACTGCTCGATCGATGCATTGGCCAAATGGCCGAAGGTGGTGGCGCTCTTGGCGGGCTTGAACAGCAGTTCCTTGCCGCTGACCGGCAGCATCAAGGTGCGGGCGGTGATCACGCAGGTCTTCGAGGCGTCCATGCCGCCTTCGACCTGGCTCAGGAAGCCCCACTTCTTGGCCGGGTAGAGCTTGACCAATTTGGCGGACTGGGTCTTCAGCCAGATGCCTTCGGCGGTCGCTTGGTCCATCCAAGGCGCGGTCGAGTGATCGGTGATGATGTATTTGGCGGGGGCGGCCATGGCCATCGAGGCGCAGGGCAGCAACATGGCAGCGATCAGCTTGGAGATTTTCATGAGATTCTTTCGACCAATAGGTATTCGTGAGCGTTCGACCCGGCGAGGCCGATCGGCGGCATTGTAGAGATTCCTGACGGGTAAAAGCGGCCTCGTCAGCAGGTCGGCTATCGGCAAAAACCCGCAGTTAGGGTGAAGATGGGCAGCCGCCGCCGGCCTGCGTCAGGCCAACAACCAACTGCTGATCCGGAAAGTTAGGAATGAGGCCAGATAGGCAAGCCCAAACAAATAGCTTGCCATCAGCAGCGGCATCTTCAGTCCGCCGGTTTCACGTTTGACCGCGGCCAGCGTGGCGATGCATTGCGGCGCGAACACGAACCAGGCCAGCAGCGACAGCGCGGTGGGCAGGCTCCAACTGTCGGCGATCAACGGGGCCAAGGCTTGCGCGGTGTCTTCGGCCGTGGACGACAAGGCGTACACGGTGCCCAGCGCGCTGATGGCAATCTCGCGGGCGGCCAGGCCCGGCACCAGCGCCAAGCTGATCTGCCAGTTGAAGCCAATCGGCTCAAACACATGCGCCAATGCGCGCCCCAGCATGCCGGCAAAGCTGTGCTCAATAGGCATGCCGCTGGCGCCCGGCGGCGGGGCCGGGAAGCTGGACAGTGCCCACAGCAGCAGGGTCAGCACCAGGATGATGCCGCCGACGCGCTTTAAGAAAATCTCCGCCCGTTGCCACAGGCCGATCAGCACATTGCGCGGGCTGGGCCAGTGGTAGCTAGGCAATTCCATCATCAGCGGCCGCACCTGGCTGCCGCTGGTGAAGCGTTTGAGCACCCAGGCGACGGCCAAGGCGCCGGCAATACCTGCCAAATAGAGTCCGAACAACACCAGACCTTGCAGCGAGAGGCCGCCCCAAACCTCGCGTTGTGGAATGAAGGCGCCGATCAAAAGCGCGTAGACCGGCAGGCGGGCCGAGCAGGTCATCAGCGGCGCAATCAGGATGGTGACCAGGCGGTCGCGCGGATTGGCAATGCTGCGAGTGGCCATGATCCCGGGAATGGCGCAGGCGAAGCTGGACAGCAGCGGGATGAAGCTGCGCCCGGACAGGCCGACGCTGCCCATCAAGCGGTCCAACAAGAAGGCTGCGCGCGGCAGATAGCCGGATTCCTCCAGCACCAGGATGAAGAAGAACAGAATCAAGATCTGCGGCAAGAACACCAGCACGCCGCCGACGCCAGCAATCAGTCCGTCGACAACCAGGCTGCGCAGCCAGCCCTCGGGCAGCAGCGGTCCGACTGCTTGGCCAAACTGGGCCATGCCCGCTTCGATCAATTCCTTGGGTGCCTCGGCCCAGCTGAAGACGGCTTGGAACAGCAGGAACAGAATCACCGTCATGATCAGCGGGCCGATCAAGGGGTGCAGCAAGACCCGGTCGACTCGGTCGCTGGGCAGATGCGGCAGTTGCCTGTCCAGGTCCAGGCTTTGCAGAATCTGTTTGACGACGGTGTGATCGGTGTCTGGTTGGCCCAATTGGCCCAGGTCCGGCAGGGCTTGCTCGGCAGGGGCCCATATTTCTCGCTGATCGAGCAAGGCCTTCAATTCGGCGATACCTTCGCCGCGGGTCGCGACCGTGCGCACCACCGGCACGCCGAGGGCGGCCGAGAGTTGCTCCACCTTGATGTCGATGCCGCGCCGCGCTGCCAGGTCGGCCATGTTCAAGACCACCACGCAGGGCAGTTTCATGCGCTTGACGGCCAGAACCAGGCGCAGGGTTCGGCGCAGATTGGTGGCGTCCAGCACGCAGACCACCAGGTCGGGGCGCTTTTCACCACGGGCGCGGCCGGCCAGCACGTCGCAGGTGACGCGTTCGTCGGGCGAGCGTGGGTGCAGGCTGTAGGTGCCCGGCAAGTCGAGCAGGCGCAACATCCGGCCGGCCGCACTGTGCAGTCGACCTTCCTTGCGCTCCACCGTCACGCCGGCGTAGTTGGCCACTTTTTGGTGGCTGCCGGTCAAGCGATTGAAGAGAGCGGTCTTGCCGCAGTTCGGGTTGCCGACCAGCGCCAGCAAGGGGCCGCTGGGGTGAACGTGAATGACGGACTCACGCATGCAGTGGCTCCGCGAGGCCGACGGCCACGCACTCGGCTTCGGCACGACGCAAGGCAAAGGTCGACTGCCCGATGCGCACCACCAGCGGGTCGGCGCCGGGCTGCCCGCGTGCCATCACTCGCACGGCTTCGCCGGGCAAAAAACCGATTTCCTCCAGCCATGCCGACCATTCGGGGGCGTATTGGGGCGCACTGACGGCGAGAACCTGCAGGGGCTCGCCAATACGGGCCTGGGCCAGATTGGCTGGGGAATCGATCTTCATGGCTAGGGGTGCTCACGAGTTTGCGATCGCGGGGCGATGGCAGCCGAGAGTCTTAATCGAGAATGATTCTCATTGTATTCGCATTGCAGGTCCACTGACCTTGGCAAAACCTGGCGTTCGGCGCCGTCTGCAGCCGCTTTGATCTAGATCACTCGTGTGAGAACAACTGTTGATGGAGTTGCTGGCGGACCTCGCTCAGGCACTCGGTGGCGATGCTGGTCGGGCAGTCGTCAGCAGAACTCATGCCGAGCAATTGCTTGGCGCGCCACAGCCCGAGGCTGGCGCAGTTGGCATGCAGTGCCGAGATTTTTTGTCGCACGGCGCTTGAGGGTGTCGCCGCGGCTTGTCCCACGACCTCGGACATCTCGGCCAAGATCTGGCCGATCTGCCTTTGCATGCCGGTCAGATAGGCGCGGTAGCGGTCCGGGGCGATCTTGAGGCGGGCCATGGTGAGCGCGGGTTTCTCCATGGTCTTGCTGCTGGCCAAGGCCAAGAGCTTGTGGAGCCGGTTGCGAGCATCTTGTTGGCTGAATGGCTTGACGACATAGCCGCTAACGCCCAGGTCCAGCGCCTCTTTGATCGAGGCGGCCTCATTGACCATAGAGATCAGCACAAAGGGCAGGTCTTTGCAGCCCGGATGGGCGCGTACCTTTTGCAACAGCTCCAGGCCCGACATGCCGGGCATGCGAATGTCGCAGCACACCAGCATGGGTGGCACGGCCTTGCCGCTGATTTGTTGCCACGCTCCCTCGGCATTTTCGGCTTCGGCTATCCGATAGCTGCCGCAGTCGGTGATGGCGTCGATGAGCGCCATGCGTGACACGATTTCATCGTCAACCACCAGCACCTTCAAGCTTGTCCTTCCGCATCGTCGGTGATGCCCAGGCTGGTCTGCAATTCACGCTTGAGCAAGTCAAAGCTTTCGATGAACTCGGCTTCCTCTTCGTTGTCGGCCATGCGCTCTAGCCAGTCACTCAGCTCATAGGCCAGGCCGGTCGGGGCGATAAAGGCCAGACAACCCTTGATGCCATGCGCAAGAATGGCGGCGCCGTTCCAGTCCTGGGCCTTCACCGCGGCGTCGATTTCCCGGAAACGCAAGGGGGCTTGGGCGCGGAAGGCAAGCAGCATTTGCTCCTTCAGTTCGGTCACGCGTTGGGCGCGGTCCGGTGCCTGCTTTTCGGGCTTGGGGGCGAGCTGCGCCGATGCGGCGGCGTCCAAGAAGTCGTCGCCGGTTTGTTTGAGCAAAGCATCCAGCCCGGCCAAGTCGGCGTCGCCGGCTGCGTCCACGGGCGCCCGGGGTTTCAGCATCAGCCCGAGGGCCGCGCGTTGTGCAATCACCCGACTGAGGGCTTGATGCAGGGCCACCTCATCGACCGGCTTACGCAGGAAATCCGTCATGCCGGCGGCGAGGAACTTGGCCTTGTCGAGTTCGGAGGCATTGGCGGTCAGGGCGATGATGGGGATGTCGCGCTCGGCAAACACCCACTCGCCCCAGAAACCTGAGCGGATATGTTGGGTGGCTTCCAAGCCATCCATGATCGGCATCCGGCCATCCATCAGGATCAGGTCGAAGCTCTCCTGGGTCAGCGCCTCCAAGGCTTTCTCACCATTGCTGACCAGGGTGAAGGTGTGCCCCATTTCGGACAGCACGGCCTTGATGATCAGCTGATTGGTTTCGGCGTCTTCGGCCACCAGCACATGCAACTGGTGCTCATGCGGACGCAAATCCTCCAGCGGTTTTTCCTCCGGTTGCTGGCCTTGTTGCAAGGGTAGGTCAAAGAAGAAAGTGCTGCCTCGGCCCGCCACGCTGTGCATGCCAATGCGGCCGCCCATCAGTTCGACCAATTGCTTGCAAATCGACAGGCCCAGACCGGTGCCGCCGAAATTGCGGGTGGTCGACATATCGGCCTGCTCAAACTTTTGGAACATGCGGCTTTGCGCTTCTTCGCTGATGCCGATGCCGGAATCCTGCACCGCGAAATGCACCCAGAGTGGCGCGTCTGGATCTGAGGTCGGCGCGATATCGGCTGGTGCCTGCAAGCGCACATTGACGCTGACGCCACCTTGCTCGGTGAACTTGATGGCGTTGCCGACCAAGTTGAGCAAGACCTGGCGCAGGCGGGTCGGGTCGCCCTTCAAAAAGGCCGGCAGGCGCGGGTCGACATGTAGCGCAAAGTTGACGCTCTTTTGACTGGCTCGTTCTTGCAGCAATTGCATGGCGTCGTCGAGCAAGGCTTGCAGGGCGAAGTCCACGCACTCCAGGCTCAGCTTGCCGGCTTCAATCTTGGAGCCGTCCAGCAAGTCGTTGACGATCTGCAGCAGTGCATTGGCATTCTTGCAGGCCAACTCGACCCGCTCTCGTACCGAGTCTTCCATCTGCCCGCGCAGGCCGAGTTTGAGCATGCCCAAGATACCGGCCATCGGTGTGCGCAACTCATGGCTCATCAAAGCCAGAAAGGCGCTCTTGGTGGTGGAGGCTTGTTCGGCCGCCTCTTTCAGCGCCAGCAAGCGGCGGTTGTTGTCTTCCAGCAGCCCGTCTCGTTTGACGATTTGATCGAGCATATGGTTGAACACGATGCTCAAGTCGCCCACCTCGTCATTGGCCACCAGGGCCGCCCGCACCGTGAAGCGTTCTTGCTCGGCCACCTGGTCCATCACCTGTTTGAGGCCAGCGAGCGGTTGCAGGGCGCGACGCAGAAAACGGCGGGCCAGCAGCGAGGCCGCAATGCCGGACACACCCAGCGCCACCATCAAAGAAACGCCGAAGCGCAGCACCGAACGCCACATGGGCGTCAGATCGATCTTGGCCACCACGGTGCCGACCTGCTCGTGGGACAGCAGCACCGGGGTCGAGATCAGCAGGGCGCGGTCGAAATAGGCCGATGCTGGCAACAACTTCAAGGACTCGGCCGACAGCGGCGCCTGCAAATCGTCCAGATGTCGGGCCATGGTGGAGCCATCGGGCCGCAGGATGTAGGCGGCTTGCAGGCCTGGGTAGATGCTGGTGGCGCGCAGAATTTCACCGGCCGCCTTGGGGTCGTCAAAGACCAGCGGCGAGGCCGCTTGTACCGCCAATGTATTGAGCCAAGCTTGACTGCCCTCGGTGACAGCGGCGCGCTGACTCAACACCTCCTGGCTGCTGATCAGCACCAGAGCGAACAGCAGGGCGGCGCCCATCGCTGTCGTCAGGATGCGCTCAAGGCGCGTCACCAAGGACAAGCGTTGGCTGCCGACTTCAGCCTTGGGCTCGTCGCCGGTGGAAGTGCCGTCGATGGCGGGGAGGGTGCTCACTGATGCTGGGCGCTGGATGTTGAGTGCAAAAAAGAGTGGAAAAGCTGGCCGATTCAGTTGGTGCTGCGGGCCAATTGCAGAACCTTGGATGAGAGATTGATGCCCAGCTTTTTAACGCGCTGAACATTGACATCGAACACCAGCCGGCTACCGTCCACGGACAGCATTATTGCGGCACCCGATGCGAGCGGTGAATCGGCCACCGTCAGCACCGGCGCATCGCCGAGCGAGCTTTGTATCGACGGCATATTTGGCGCCTCACGCTCGGTGATGAAGAGCAGATGGCATTTCTTGATGCCGGGCAAATGGTTCATTCGCAGCACGCTCAAACGCCGGCCATTGACGTTCTTTCCCTCGAGATTGGACAGGGCCGAGCCAAAGCTGTCTTGGCCAAAAACGCAGAGATTGAGTCCTTCACGCGGGGTCGTTGGGGGCTGTAGGTCTTGGCTGGGCCATTCCGAGAACACCATGAAGTTGTACAGATAGGTGGCCTTCATCACGTACTCTGGCACCGGCTGCGCCTGTGCCGGGGCCTGGGCTAGCGCGGGCATCGCGCTTCCCAAACTCAACACCGTAGCGAGAAGGAGACCGGGCAACTTCATCCCTATCTCCAGAAGTCCATGCTCAGCTGTAACCAGAAGGTCCGGCCGTCCATCGCCATGGTGTCAAGCACCGCGCCGCTATCCGAATAACGGGTGTCGGCGGCAGGCACTTCATAGCGCCGATCGAGTGCGTTCTTCACACTGAGCACCGCACCAATGCCGTACCAGGTGCGCGTCGAGGTCAGGGACAGGTTCAGCAGGCTGACACCACCGATACGACGACCCTCGCGCACCTGGATGTGATTGCTGTCGCGTAACTCCTGGGTGAGGCGGGGGCCGACGTATTGGGCCTCCAGGCCCACACGCACCGCATTTTCAATGGCCGGCCAACTTAGATTGAGTTTGGCCAAACCGTGCGGCGAGTTAACCAGTTGCTTGCCTTCCACATCACTGGCGGACTGCCAGGCCGCGCTGGCGCGCAACTTGATCTCATTGCGCCAGCTTTGATCGACCTGCACTTCCAGACCGCGTGTCTTGCTCTTGCCGTCGAAACGGCGTTCGCCGGTGGCGGCCGGGCGATAGCTTTGGTCTGCCAGTCGGTAATCGTAAACAGACCCCGTGAAGCGCAGCGTGGGGTTCAGGTCATGCGAGAACACCAGTTCGGCCGCGCTCACCTGTTCGGGTTTGAACAAGGAGGAGGGCGCCGGTGTGTTGATTTCGTAGGGGTTCGGCAGGCGGAAGGCCTGGCTGTACGAGGCCTTGATGGTGGCCTGCGAACCGGGGGTGTAGACCAAGGCCAAGCGAGGGCTGATGGCGGCTTTGTGCGCGTAGCTGACGCACGGCGAGACGGTGCAGTCGGTGGCGTTGGGCTTGTCGTAGCGAATGCCGATATTGGCGGTCAGCGTGTTGCTGAGCAAAAACTCATCGGTGGCGTACAGGCTGTAGGTCTTGTTGCTGAATGGCGACTTGGAGTACTCGAACTGTTCCTTGCGCTCAGCGTCTAGCGCGACCGCGCGCACTTCTTGTTGGAAGTCATCGCGGTATTCCAGGCCAAAGATGATGGTGTGATCCTTCAGCAGGGTCAGCGCAAATTTTTGGTCCAGCCCCGCCCATTGACCATGGGTTTTGTTCTGTCGGAAAAACTCTTTGGGGTCCGGATCGCCGTACTCGCGCCGTGTCAGGTCCTCGTAGTGGCCGTAATACAGGCGCGAAACGGACTTCAGCCCACTGACGATATTGAAGTCGTATTGCGCGCTGGCATGGCTGGAGGCATCGGTCAGCGTATAGCCTCGGTTGAAGGCGTTTTCCTTCTTCGGAATTGGCGAGGCTTTTGTGCGCGAGGCCTTGGCGACCTGCAGGCTCAGTCCTTCGAATTCAAGCTTGGCGAAAAAGCGCTGGCTGTTTTCATAGTCTTGACCGACAGATAGACCATGGTTTTGTTCGGGCGTGTCGAAATAGGGCAGATAAAGCGACTGGCCGTCGCTGCGTTGGCGCGAGGCCGAGACCAGCATATTGCTGCCGTTGTCGAGTCGCTTGCCGACGGTGAATCGTTGCTTTTGCCCACCGTGGCTGGCGATTTCACCGGCCGCTTGAGCGGCATTGAAGTCGCTGCCCTTTTTGGTGATGACGTTGATGATGCCCAGCAAGGCATTGTTGCCATAGGTGACCGAACCGGTGCCCGGCACATATTCAACCCGGTCGATCAGCTCCAAGTCCAGCAATCCGGAGTTGTCGATATAGGCTTGGTTGTAAATATTGTCCTGAACCGAGTTGCCGTCGACCAGCACCATGATGCGACCGATGTAGTCGCCGGGCGCCCCAAAGCCGCGCCCACCAAGATATTCGTAGCGGCGGTCGTAGGTGGTGTAGAGACCGCGCATGCCGTTGATGACATCGGCCAGCGTCCGGTAACCAAAGGTGCGGATATCGTCGGCTGTGACGATCGAAACCGCCGAAGGCGAGTCGCTGACCTGCTTGGCCAGCTTGGATGCCGTGATGACGTCGGTCTGCGTCAGTTTTTCAAAGGGGATGGTCGTCAGATCCAGCGAGCCATCTTGCGCCTCGGCGCGCTCCATACCGGTCAGGCCACTGAGGCCGAGCAGGATCAATAGTGCCGGGCTCCAGAGGCCCGGGAACCCCTTTCTGAGAGATTTTTCAAAAGCCTTGGTCATGTCCGTGGGGCCTCAGGAGCGGAAATGGAGTGGCGCGCGAAGCCGCCTGGCCGACTCGCAATGACAGCGGCAAAGTATCTGTGCTTGCGCAGCGAGCGATGGGGCGCAATCATGGTGATTCCAGGTTCTTTTTAGCTTTTATCGGCGAGGGTCTTTGCCTGGCGGACTGTGTGGTCCCGGTGCTCAGGGCGATTCGCGTGCCGACTGTACTTGATTCAAAGCGCTGTCCCTGGGCGGGTGGCCAGTGCTTTGGTGTTGGTAGTTTGGGGCGGTCGGGGTCGGCTCAAAGGTACAAACGAGCCCGCGAATCAGTGCGTCAAATGTTGTAATAGACAAAAAAATACGCTAATTGATGCAAAAAATGCGTACGCAAACGTTTAGCGTTTTCCATTGCCTGTCGATACACTCTGATTTCTTACAATGCCGGACTTGGCGCTTGTGGCGTTAAAGGTGTTTTCGCCTTCATTGCCGCTTCTGCCGTATTCAACATCGGCGTAGCCCCCCCGGGCCCGCGCCGCCCATTCATCGCTGTTACCTGTTCAAAGCCATGACGATTGCCTTCTCGCCGTTTGCTCGCGCCGCTGCCTCGAAGCGTGTTTCGCCCTTGCTTGCTATGCCGTTCGCGCTGGCTTTGCTGGCCTTGTCGGCCCAGGCCTTTGCGCAAAGCAAGCCGGCCGTCATCTTTGATATGGGCGGCAAGTTCGACAAGTCTTTCAATGAGTCGGCTTACCGCGGCGTGGAGCGCTGGAAGCAAGAAAGCGGCAAGCCTTACCTCGAATTCGAAATCAGCAACGACACCCAGCGGGTGCAGGCCATCCGCCGCATGGCCGAGCGTGGCGCCAGCCCCATCATTAGCGTCGGTTTCGCCCAGGCTTCGGCGCTGGAACAAGTGGCCAAGGAATTCCCGAAGACGCAGTTCGCCATCGTGGACGCTGAGGTGAAGTTGCCCAATGTGCAGTCGCTCTTGTTCAAGGAGCATGAGGGCAGCTATTTGGTCGGCGCCATGGCGGTGCTGGTCAGCAAGACCGGCAAGGTTGGTTTTGTGGGCGGCATGGACATCCCCTTGATTCGCAAATTCCAATGCGGTTACGAGCAGGGCGCCAAGGCGACCAACCCCAAGGTGGAGGTCTTCGCCAATATGACCGGCACTACCTCCAGCGCCTGGAACGACCCCACCCGCGGTGGTGAGTTGGCCAAGGCCCAGTTTGCCAAGGGCTCCGACGTGGTCTTTGCTGCTGCCGGCGGCACCGGTTCTGGCGTCTACCAGGCCGCCAAGGACGCAGGCCGTTTGGCCATCGGCGTGGACAGCAACCAGAACCATCTGCAGCCCGGCACCATGCTGACCTCCATGGTCAAGAATGTCGATGTGGCGGTCTACAACGTGCTCAAGGGCTGGAAGGCCGGCACCACGGTGCTGGGCCTGAAAGAAGGCGGCGTGGAGTACGCGCTGGATCAACACAACGCCAAGCTGGTGACGCCTGCGCTCAAGAGCAAGGTCGAGGCCATCAAGGCCGACATCGTCTCGGGCAAGGTCAAGGTCGCCGACTACATGGCCGACGGCGCCTGCAAGTACTGAACTCGCTTCCGACAAAAATTCTCCATTCATCATGAAGCAAGTTGTGCAGGGCGCTGGGCCTGACGCGGCGCCCGGCTCGGGGCGGCCTGCCGTTCGGTTGTGCGCCATCTCGAAACGATTCGGTGCGGTGCAGGCCAACCGCGAGGTCAGCCTGAGCGTGGCCGCTGCCAGCGTGCATGGCTTGGTGGGCGAGAACGGCGCCGGCAAGAGCACTTTGATGGCTATTCTCTATGGCTATTACCAGGCGGACGCGGGCCATATTGAGATCGATGGCCAGCGCGTTGAGATCACCAACTCACAGCAAGCCATCACCCTGGGCTTGGGCATGGTGCACCAGCATTTCATGCTGGTCGACACCCTCAGCTGCCTGGACAATGTGATGCTGGGCGCCGAGCCCGCCTTCTTCTTGAATGCGGCTAAGCGCAGCGTGCGCGCCAAGCTTGAGGCCTTGATGCAAGACACCGGCCTGCATGTGCGGCTGGATGCTTTGGTGGGTGACCTGCCGGTGGGCGAGTTGCAGCGTCTGGAGATCCTGAAGGCGCTTTACCGTGGCGCCAAGATCTTGATCTTGGACGAGCCTACGGCGGTGCTAACGCCGCAAGAAACCCTGCAACTGTTTGAAACCCTGCGCCGCCTGAAGGCGCGCGGCACCACCATCATCTTGATCACCCACAAGCTCAAGGAAGTGATGGCCTTGTGCGATGAAGTTACGGTGATGCGCGCCGGCCAAGTGGTGCAGACCCGCGCTATCGCGGACACCAGCCCGGAAGATCTGGCCGAAGCCATGGTCGGGCGCAAAGTGAATTTGGGTCGCAAGGCTGGGGCCAAAGCCGAGCAGGCCGAGGTGCGTCTGCGCGCTGAGGGTTTGAGTTTGCGCGCTGCCAACGGCGTGCCCTTGCTGACTGACTTGGGCTTGAGCCTGCATGCCGGCGAGATCGTCGGCGTGGCCGGTGTTTCGGGCAATGGTCAGAGCGAGTTGCTGGAGATTCTGTCCGGCATGTTGGCGCCTGATGCGGGGCGCCTGCACTTGGGCGCGACCGAGTTTGACGCGGCTGCGGGCGACTGGTTGAACCCGAAGCGCGCGCGCGAATTGAAACTGGCCCATGTGCCGGAAGACCGCCATGCCTGCGCCATGGTGATGGGCTTCCCGGCCTGGGAAACCGCTGTGCTGGGCTATCAAGATCAGGCCCAGTACCGCAGCGGCCCTGGTGGCCTGTGCATGAATCAAGCCTTGATGCGCGAGCAGACGGCGCAGATGCAAGAGCGCTTTGATGTGCGGCCGCGCAATGTGGAGCTGGGCTCCTCCAAGTTCTCGGGCGGCAATCAGCAAAAGCTGGTGATGGCGCGCGAGATCGGTCAGGCGCCGCGAGTCTTGCTGGTCGGCCAACCGACGCGTGGTGTGGACATCGGCGCCATCGAGTTCATCCACAACCAACTGCGTGCCATGCGCGACGCCGGTTGCGCGGTGCTGGTGGTCAGCAGTGAGTTGGATGAAATCTTGGCCTTGGCCGACCGGGTCATTGTGATGAACGGCGGCCGGATCACCGGTGAATTGGCGATTGAGGCCTGTGACGAGAAAACTTTGGGAATGATGATGGCCGCTCAAGCCGAAGCAACGGGGGTGTCGGCATGAGCAACGGTCAAGCCATTGTCTTGCCGCGTTGGATCGATGTCGGCTTGTTGCCCTTGTGGAATCTGCTGGTGGCCCTGCTCGTGGCCGGCGGCGTGGTGCTGGCCATCGGGCAAAGCCCGTCGCAGGCCCTGAGCGTTTTGTTGGAAGGCGCCTTGGGCAGTTCGCGCGGCATCGGCTACACCTTGTATTACGCCACCACCTTTATCTTCACGGGCCTGGCGGTGGCGGTGGCCTATCACGGCGGCCTGTTCAATATCGGAGGCGAGGGCCAGGCGACGCTGGGTGGCATTGGCTTGGGGCTCTTGGCGCTGGCCTTGGGGCCTAGTTTGCCGGCCGCTGTTTTGCTGCCGCTGCTGGTCGTGGCCGCTGCCTTGTTCGGCATGGCCTGGGCCTTGGTGCCAGCGGCGCTGCAAGCCTGGCGCGGCAGCCATGTGGTCATCACCACCATCATGTTCAATTTCTTGGCGGCCAGCCTCAATGTTTATTTGCTGGTGAACTGGCTGCGCCCAAAAGGCTCGATGTCGGTGGAGAGCGAGAACTTCGCCGACTCGGCTCGCATGCCGGGTCTGCATGAGATCGCCGCTAAATTCGGTTTCGAGCTGCCGTCCTCACCACTCAATCTGAGCCTCTTGCTGGCCTTGTTGGCTTGTTTGTTTGTCTACTGGTTTCTGTGGAAGAGCGGGGCGGGCTATGCCTTGCGTGCTGTCGGCAGCGCGCCGCGAGCCGCCCACTACGCTGGCATCAAGCCGCGCATGCAGGTGCTGGTCGCCATGGGCTTGTCGGGTGCCTTGGCTGGCTTGGTGGCAGTGAATGAAATCTCAGGCGTGCAGGGCAAACTGACCCTGGACTTTGTGGCCGGTGCCGGTTTCACTGGCATCGCCGTGGCTTTGATGGGCCGCAACCATCCGGTCGGCATCATCTTGGCGTCTTTGCTGTTTGGCGTGCTGTACCAGGGCGGCGTCGAGGTGTCCTTTGAGTTGCCCGGCTTCAGCCGAGAGATGGTGGTGACGGCCCAGGGCCTGATCGTGCTGTTTGCCGGCGCCATGGCCAGCGTCAGTGCGCCGGCGTTTGCGCGGCTGTACGCGCTCATCGCCACAAAGAAGAATAAGGAGGCCCGCCATGGATGAAGTCATGATCGGCTCGGTGCTGGCCTCGACGCTGCGCGTCAGTACGCCGCTGCTGCTGTGCGCACTGGCCGGCTTGGTCAGTGAGCGTTCGGGCGTGGTGGACATCGGCCTGGAAGGCAAGATGCTGTTTGCTGCCTTTGCGGCGGCCGCAGCGGCCAGCGTGGCGCACTCGACCGGCTTGGGCATCTTGGCGGCCATCGGCGTGGCCTGTTTGATGTCCTTGATCCATGGCTATGCCTGCGTCACGCATCGCGGGGACCAAGTGGTGTCCGGCGTGGCCTTGAATATGGTTGCGGCGGGCCTGACCGTGGTCTTGGGCATTGCCTGGTTCGCCCAGGGCGGGCAGACCCCGCCAGTGGCCGCCGATGTGCGCTTGACTGGCTTGATCCCGGCCTGGAGTGAGTTGGACGCCGCCGTGGCCGATCTGGGGCCTTGGCTCGGCGCCGTTGTCGGCCATGGCTTGTTGAGCCACAACCTCTTGGTCTACTTGGCCTTTGCCTTGGTGGCCGGCGTTTGGTTCTTTCTGGAGCGCACCAAGCCAGGCCTGCGTTTGCGCGCTGTGGGCGAGAACCCGGCCATGGTGGACGCGGCGGGTCTGTCTGTGCCGCGTTTGCGTTATGCCGCTTTGATGATCAATGGGTTGCTGTGCGGTTTGGCGGGCAGCTATCTGGTGCTGGCGCAAAACGCGGCCTTCTCTCCGAATATGACGGCTGGCCGTGGCTATATCGCCCTGGCGGCCATGATCTTCGGTAAGTGGAAGCCGGTGCCGACGATGCTGGCCTGCCTCTTGTTCGGCTTCTTGGACGCAGTAGCGATTCGCATGCAAGGCGCAGTCATCCCGGGTATCGGTGAGGTGCCGGTGCAACTGATTCAGGCCTTGCCCTACTTGCTGACCGTTGTTTTGCTGGCCGGCTTTATCGGCCAAGCGCTGGCGCCCAAGGCCTTGGGCCGCCCCTATGTCAAAGAACGTTGAAGACAAGAACATAGGACGCCGCATGACACTCAGCCCCGACCTGATGCAGCAACTGCTGCAGGCCTCGCTTGCCGCGCGTGTGCATTCGCATTCGCCGTACTCCGGCTATGCCGTGGGCGCGGCCGTGCTGGACGAGCAGGGCCGCATCCATGTGGGTGCGAATATGGAAAACGCCGCCTATCCTCAAGGCTGGTGTGCAGAAGCCACGGCGCTCAGTGCCATGATCATGGCCGGCGGGCGCCGCGCTCAGGCGGTGCTGGTGACGGGCCCAGGGCCCGAGATCATCACGCCCTGCGGCGGCTGCCGACAAAAGCTGCGCGAGTTCGCAGGACAAGAGCTTGTCATCATTGCCAGCGATCCTTCGGGGATTCGCCAGCAGTGGACCCTGGGCGAATTGCTGCCTTTCAGCTTCGGCCCCGAGCATCTGAGCCGCAAGGCTTGATGCGTTTTGAAGAGTCATCCCAGTTTCAGTGGAGTTTAGAAAAATGATCAATCACGCCATCCTCAATCCCGCCATCGCCAGCACCGTGGCCAAGCTGAACGAGCTGTTCGGTGCCGCACCGGCGGTTGCCGTGGTCTTGGGATCCGGCTGGGCCGGCGCGGTCAGCCTGGTGCAAGACGCCAAGCATTTGTCCTACGCCGAATTGCCCGCTTTCCCTCAGCCCAAGGTGGAAGGCCATGTCAACGAGATCGTTGTCGGCACCATTGGCGCCCAGCGCGTGGTGATGTTGCGCGGCCGCGCTCACACCTATGAAAGCGGCGAATGCACCGGCATGGCCGGCGCTCTGCGCAGCTTGAAGGGCTGGGGCGTGCAAGTGCTGCTGCAGACCAATGCCTCGGGCTCCTTGCGCAGCCATATGGCGCCGGGCAGCCTGATGCTGATCAGCGACCACATCAACGCGCCGCAGCGCTCGCCCTTGGTGGGCGAACCCGGCAGCGAGCGTTTTGTCGACATGAGCTGCGCCTACGACCTGGAGCTGCGCCAGCACGCCAAGAAGGTGGCTGAGTCGCAAAACCTGACGCTGGGCGAGGGCGTGTATTGTTGGGCGCTGGGCCCGCAGTTTGAAACCCCGGCCGAGATCCGCATGTTCGCCGCTTGGGGCGCTGACGCCGTGGGCATGAGCACCGTGCCAGAGACGATTCTGGCCCGCCATGCCGGCTTGCGCGTCATGGGCCTGGCCTTGATGACCAATATGGCCGCCGGCCTCTCGGCAGAAGCGCTGACCCATGCGCTGACGCTGCAGCAAGCTCAGCTGTCGGGCGAGCGCGCCGCGGGCTTCCTGGGCGCGGTGGTGGCCGGCCTGGCTGAACTGCCTTCTCTGCAAGCGGGGGCATGATGAGCGAGCTGAAACATGCGGCGCAGTTGGCGCTGCAATGCCTGGATCTGACCAGCCTGAACGAGGCCGACACCGCCGCCGATATCGAGGCCCTGTGTGCCCGTGCCCAAACGCCGTTTGGCAATGTGGCCGCGGTCTGCGTCTGGCCGCGCTTTGTGGCGCAGGCGCGCGCGGCCTTGCCCGCAAGCATCCGCGTCGCTGCCGTCGCTAATTTCCCTGACGGCGCGCTGGACCTGAACCGCACGCTGGCCGAGGTGCAAGCCATTGCCACCGCCGGCGGTGATGAGGTCGACGTGGTCTTGCCTTACCGCGCCTTGATGCAAGGGCAGAGCGTTGAGTGCGCCGAGTTCCTGGCCGAAGTGCGCCACGCCACCCGGCCGCTGACGTTGAAGGTCATCATCGAAAGCGGTGAGCTGGCCAGCAGCGAGTTGATTGCCCAGGGCGCGCGTTTGGCCTTGATGGCCGGGGCCGACTTCGTCAAGACAAGCACCGGCAAGAGCAAGGTTTCCGCCACGCCCAAGGCGGCTGGCGTGATCCTGCGTGAAATCGCGGCGAGTGGCTTCAGCGCAGCGGGTTTCAAGGCTTCTGGCGGCATCCGCACCGTGGCCGATGCGCAGGCCTATCTGCAACTGGCCGAGCAGCACTTGGGTGCCTCCGCCTTGAATCCACGTCGCCTGCGCTTTGGCGCCAGCGCCTTGTTGGCTGATATCGAGTCGGTCTTGTCCGGCGCGCAAGCGATGGTGACCGACGCCGCCTACTGATCGCCTCGATGCTGGCTCAGGAAATCATTCGCGCCAAGCGCGACGGTCAAGTCTTGGGCGAGCCGCAGATTCAGGCCTTTGTCCGTGGCTTGGTGGATGGCAGCTGGAGCGAGGCGCAGATCGCCGCCCTGGCCATGGCAGTGTTCCAGCGCGGCATGGGGCGCGATGAATGCGTGCAGCTGACGCGCGCCATGATGCTCTCCGGCCGCACCATGAGCTGGCCTGAGATGCCCGGCCCGGTGTTGGACAAGCATTCCAGCGGCGGTGTGGGCGACAAGGTCAGCCTGATGCTGGCACCGCTGGTGGCGGCTTGCGGCGGTTATGTGCCGATGATCTCAGGCCGGGGCCTTGGCCACACCGGCGGCACCCGCGACAAGTTCGACGCCATTCCCGGCTATAACGGCACGCCGGCGCCCGAACTCTTCAACCGCGTGGTGCGCGAGGTCGGCTGCGCCGTCATCGGCCAGACCGGCGATCTGGCCCCGGCCGATGGGCGCCTCTATGCGATTCGCGACGTGACCGCCACGGTCGAAAACGTGCAACTGATCACCGCCAGCATCTTGTCCAAAAAGCTGGCCGCTGGCCTGCAAGGCCTGGTGATGGACGTCAAATGCGGCAATGGCGCCTTTGCCGACTCCCCGCAGATGGCGCGCGAATTGGCCCTCAGCATTGTTGAGGTGGCCAAGGGCGCCGGGCTGCCAACGCGGGCGCTGATCACCGATATGAACCAGGTGTTGGGCCGCGACGTCGGCAATGCGCTGGAGATGGACGAAGCGATTCGTTACCTGACGGGGCAGGGCGTGCGCGAGGCGCGGCTGCATGAGGTGACCCTGGCCTTGGGCAGCGAGATGTTGCTATTGGGGGGCTTGGCCAGCGATACAGCAGACGCCCGACGCCGGCTGCAACAGGCCTTGGACAGCGGTGCCGCCGCCGAGCGTTTTGCGCGCATGGTGGCCGGTCTGGGTGGCCCGAGCGATTTGCTGGAGCGCCCGCAGCACTATCTGGCGCAGGCGCCCGTGCGGCTGCCGGTGCCCGCGCTTCGCAGCGGCGTGTTGACGGCCATGCGCACCCGCGACATCGGGCTCGCTGTTGTGGAGTTGGGCGGCGGTCGCCGTCAGGCCTCGGATCTGATTGATCCCCGCGTCGGCTTCTCTGCCATGCGCGCCTTGGGCGAGTCGGTCCAGGCCGGCGAGGTCTTGGCCTGGGTGCATGCGGCGGACCCGGCCGCAGCTGAGCGCGCGATTGAGCAAGTCCAGGCTGCCTGCATCATCAGCGATATGGCGACCCCATTCCTCGCAAGCGATGTCGTGCTCGATCATCTGAGCTGATTCTTTTCCTCCCGCCGGCTCGGGGCCATGTGGCCCCGCCAGCCGGGGCGGCTAGACTCGGGTCGGATAGACTTGCCGCCCCTCGCCAGCGAGTCTTTCTCCTTTTTCTCTTACTCATTCCAAGCCTATGTCAGAACTTCCCGAGCAGCCGGAGCCCCTAGCCCCCGCCGAATCTGCAGCGGATGCCCATAAACATCGGCCGATCAAGAGCTTTGTGGTGCGCGCCGGGCGCATGGGCTCGGGGCAGGTCAAGGCCCTGGCCGAGTTGGGCCCCAAATTTGTGCTGCCCTTCAAGCCCGAGCGACTGAATCCGGCCGAAGTGTTCGGCCGCGAGGCACCGCTGGTGTTCGAGATTGGCTTTGGCATGGGCGACGCTACCGCCAAGATTGCCCAGACGCTGGCCGACACCGATTTCATTGGCTGCGAGGTGCATGAGCCGGGTGTGGGCGCCTTGCTCAAGCACATCGACGAGCGTGGCTTGAGCAATATCCGCATCGTTCAACACGACGCCGTCGAGGTGTTGGAGCAGATGATTGCCCCGGCCTCGTTGGCCGGCGTGCACATCTACTTTCCCGACCCCTGGCACAAGGCGCGCCACAACAAGCGCCGCCTGATCCAGGCACCGTTTGTGGCCAAGCTGATCCAGCACATCCGCCCCGGCGGCTATTTGCATTGCGCCACCGACTGGGAACCTTATGCCCAGCAGATGCTGGAGGTCTTGTCGGCCGAGCCGGGCTTGGAAAACACGTCCAAAGGCTTTGCCGAAAAGCCCGACTACCGCCCGCTGACCAAGTTCGAAAACCGTGGCCTGAAGCTCGGCCACGGGGTCTGGGACGTGGTGTTCCGCCGCCGCGCCTGAGCGGGGCTCTGAGCTAGAGTGCGCGCATGAGTGAAATTCAACATCTGGGCGGTAAGCACATCTTGCTGGGCCTGTCCGGCGGCATCGCCTGCTACAAGTCCGCGGAACTGGTGCGTCTGCTCAGCAAGGCGGGCGCTACCGTGCAGGTGGTGATGACCGAAGCTGCCGAGCAGTTCATCACCCCGGTGACCATGCAGGCCCTGTCCAACCGGCCGGTGGTGAGCAGCCAATGGGACGCGCGCGAGCCCAACAATATGGCCCATATCAACCTCAGCCGCGAGGCGGACTTGATGTTGGTGGCGCCGGCCAGCGCCGACTTCATTGCCAAATTGGCACAGGGCCGCGCCGATGATTTGCTGAGTCTGATGGCCCTGGCGCGCCCGATCGAGCGCTGCCCGCTGGCGGTGGCGCCGGCCATGAACCGCGAGATGTGGGCGCACCCGGCCACCCAGCGCAATCTGGCGCAGATCCGCGCCGATGGCGCCTTCTTGCTCGGCCCTGGAAATGGAGATCAGGCCTGCGGTGAGGTCGGTGACGGCCGCATGCTGGAAGCCGCCGAGTTGCTGGACGAAGTGATCGCCTTGTTCCAGCCCAAGCGGCTGGCGGGGCTGAAGCTCTTGATCAGCGCCGGGCCCACTTTTGAGCCCATCGACCCGGTGCGCGGCATTACCAATCATTCCAGCGGCAAGATGGGTTTTGCCATCGCCCGCGCCGCACGCGAGGCGGGGGCGGAGGTCACTCTGGTGGCCGGCCCGGTGCATCTGCCCACACCGCGTGGCGTCAAGCGCGTCGATGTGCAGACGGCGCAGCAGATGTTTGATGCGGTGCTGCCGTTGGCGGCTTCGCACCGCGTTTTTGTGGCCACCGCTGCGGTGGCCGATTGGCGCCCCGCAGCCGCCGCCGATCACAAGATCAAAAAGGACGGCAGCGGCCTGGCGCCCAGCATCGCGATGACGGAGAACCCCGACATCTTGGCCGCCGTGGCTGCCTTGCCGCAGGGGCCGTATTGCGTGGGCTTTGCGGCCGAGAGCCAGGATCTGGTCCAGCATGGCCGCGCCAAGCTGATCCGCAAGGGCGTGCCGCTGATCGTCGGCAATATCGGCCCGGCCACTTTTGGTCGCGATGACAATGCCTTGCTTTTGATCGACGCCGAGGGCGAACGCGAGATTCCCCATAACGACAAGCTCACACTGGCGCGCGAATTGGTGCGCGAGATTGCGGAGCGTTTGCAATACACCCAACGCCCATGACCACAGTTGATTTGAAAGTGCTCGATGCCCGCATGGCCGAGCAATTGCCCGCGTACGCCACCCCCGGCAGCGCCGGCCTGGACCTGCGCGCCTGCCTGGACGCAGCCATCACCTTGGAGCCCGGTCAGACCACGCTGATCCCGACCGGCTTGGCCATTCACATCGGCGACCCCGGCCTAGCGGCCATCATCCTGCCGCGCTCAGGCCTGGGCCATAAGCACGGCATCGTGCTGGGCAATCTGGTCGGTCTGATCGATTCTGACTACCAGGGCCAACTGATGGTCAGCTGCTGGAATCGGGGGCAAAGCGCTTTTGTGATCGAGCCAATGGAGCGCATTGCGCAGTTGGTGCTGGTGCCGGTGGTGCAGGCCAGCTTCCGGCGCGTGGACGACTTTGACGCCACGCAGCGCGGCGAGGGTGGCTTCGGCTCGACCGGCAAGGCCTGAGGCGCCGGGGCTGCGGCTGATTTGCCCAGCCTTAGACCGGCTTCATCAGTCGGGCCATCAATTGGTCGGCCGGCATCGGTCGGCCGAATAGATAACCCTGGACTTCATCGCAGCCTTGCTCGCGCAGGAAGTCGAGCTGGCCCTGTAATTCAACACCCTCGGCAATGGTTTGCAGGCCCAAGCTCTTGGCCATGCTGATGATGGCGCTGATGATGGCTCTGTCTTCAGGGTCGTCGATCAGGTCGCGGACGAATTGCTGGTCGATCTTGAGTTTGTAGACCGGGAACTTTTTCAGATAGCTGAGCGAGGAGTAGCCGGTGCCAAAGTCGTCAATCGACAGCCGCACGCCGCGTGCGTGCAAATCGCTCATGACCGCGATCGCGCCCAGGGGGTCTTCCATGGCCACGCCTTCGGTCAGCTCCAGCTCGAGCAGGCGCGGTTCGATCTGAAACTCCTCTAACGTGCGCGTCACCAAGGCCGGCAGATCGGCGTGGCGGAACTGCACCGAAGACAGGTTCACCGCCATGAAAAAGTCCCGCAGACCCTCGGCCTGCCATAGCTTCAACTGCCGCACCGCGGCCCGCAGCACCCATTCACCGATGCTGATGATCAGGCCGCTGGCCTCAGCGATCGGGATGAACTCGGCCGGGCTGATATTGCCCAATTCTGGGTGAGACCAGCGCAGCAGCGCTTCGGCGCCTATCACCTGCCCGCTCAGCATGCAGACCTGGGGCTGGTAGTGCAGATGCAACTGCTCGCGCTCTACCGCCCGGCGCAGAGCGTTTTCCAATAAGAGCGTGCGGGCCGACTGGGCCTGCATCTCGGCGGTGAAAAAGCGAAAGGTGTTGCGCCCATCTTGTTTGGCGCGGTACATGGCCGTATCGGCGCTGCGGCACAGGCTTTCGAAGTCCTCGCCGTCATTCGGGTACATGGCCACGCCGACCGAGGGCGTCACCGTGATCTCGTTTTGCTCGATTTGAAAGGGCTGGGCAGCCAAGTCCATGACCTTGGTCGCCACATTGCTGGCGCCAGCGGCGTCGGTGCTGGGCAGCACCAGAATGAATTCATCGCCGCCAAGCCGGGATACGGTGTCTTGCTCCCGCACAGCTGCCTTGAGGCGCTGCGCCAGGCCCTTCAGCAACTCATCGCCAAAGCGATGGCCGAGCGAGTCATTGACGTTTTTGAAGTGATCCAGATCGAGGAAGAGCAGCGCCAGTGAACGGCCCTCACGGCGGGCGATTTCGATGGCCTGGCTGCTGCGCTCGCTCAGCAGTGCGCGGTTGGGCAGGCCGGTCAGCACGTCGAAATGCGCCAGCTGCTGGATGCGGGCCTCGGTGGCCTGCTGCTCCAGCAGTGTTTGTTCCAATGCCTTGACGGTTTCGCTCAGCTGGCGGGTGCGTTCGTCGACCATCTGCTCCAGCTGCTGCTTGGCATGCACCAGCGCCGCTTCGGCATTCTTGCGGGCGCTGATGTCCATGGTGATCCAGATCGAGCCCTGGCTCAGATCGTTGGCGTCGATGGCCTTGCTGCGCACCTCGCAGACCACTGGGCTGCCGTCTTTTCGGCGCAAGAGCATTTCGCCCTCGAAGGCGCGGCCTGCGGCAAAAGGTTCGTAGCAGCGCTGGCCGGCGGCCTCCCAATCTTCATCGCTCAAGTACCACTGGCGCGAGGAGCTGCCGTTCAATTCGCCGGGCGCATAGCCAAACAGTTCCTCGAACTTGCGATTGCATTGGGTCACGCGGCGGTCGCGCAAAAACACGATGCCGACCATGGCATGGTCAAAGATCAGCCTTTGCTCGGTGGTGATGGCGTCGAGTTCGGCTGCCGCGAGCTTTTGCTCATGGATGTCATCGACGGTCCAGATCGACCCTTCGCTCGGATCCTCCGGGTTGACCAGGCGGCCACTCATGCCGCACCAGAACAGCTCGCCCGATTGGCGCCGCATCAGCCGCTCGGTCTTGTAACGCTGGCCACTGGCCAGGACGGGATAAGCTGCCGCCCCGAGTTGCTTGAAGGCCGCCTCGTCGGGATAGAGGGCGATGCTGCTGGAGCCGACTATGGCCTGCACATCCGGGTAGCCGAAGATCTCGGCATAGCGCTGATTGCAGCGAAGGATTTGCCGTTGTTTGACAAAAACAATGCCGACGCCCGCGTTCTCAAAGATCACATCGCGCTCACGCAGCGCCACTTGCAAAGGGCTTGCGCCCGTGGCACCGGCATCCGACGACTCCACCGAGCTTGAGCTTGGAAGAGTCGCTGTCATGCCGTCAACGGAGAGCTTGGGCGGGACCACTTGATTGCTCCGAGGTTGGGCCAAGCTAGGCGGGGCGGTGTGGGCTGATTTCGTGTGAATTCAATGCAAGGGCTGATCTGGCGGGGCGCCACTGGCGACCTGAAACACCGCCTCGCCGAGGCTGCCCGCCTCCAACTCGGCTTCGGTGGCGTCGCGCACATCCAAGACCTTCAGATGCATGCGCAGGCCAATGCCAGCGAGCGGGTGGTTCGCGTCCAGCACCACATGTTCGGGGTAGACCTCGGTGACGATATAGATCGCATCGCGGGGCATGTCTTCGCTTACCGCACCCTCGGGCAGGCCTTCGACTTGCATACCGGCTTCCAACTCTTCAGGGAAGAGATTGCGAGCCTCGAAGCAGACCAGGCTGGAATCGTAGTCGCCAAAGGCATGTTCCGGCTCAAGACCGACCACGGTTTGAAAGCCAACTTCCTGGCCCTCAAGCGCCTCCTCGACCTTGGCGAACAGGTCCTGACCGCCATAGAAAAACTCGAGTGCTTCGGTCAGCTCATCGATCAGCTGGCCTTGGGCGTCTTCCAGTCTCCAACTCAGGGAAACGATACAGGGGGCAGAAATTTTCATGCCGATATTGTTTCACAGCGGGGCGGCGAGTTCAGCTTGCCTGCGTTTGGGGTCAGGTCTTGCAGGCTTCGGGCGGGTGGCAGGAATGAGCCGCCCGTTTAGACGCGGCCAAAGTGCTTATTGAGCGGCTAGCTCGCGCACATAGCGCCAGCAGTCCTGCGTCTGACCCTGCACCCGCGCCAGTCCGGGCTGCAATTCGGCGCGCACAAAGTCGTGCTTCAGCAATACTCGCGCCGAAGCCTGGTTGGCCTCGCTCACAAAGGCCTCCAATTGGCGCAAGTGCCAGCGCTGCGTCGCCTGCTGCAACAACTCACCGACGGCAAAACTGGCTAGGCCCTTGCCGACGTAGTTTTGGCCGACGCGATAGCCCAGCTCGGCGCTGCCGCGCGCGCTGTCGATGGCTTTCAAATTGGCTCGCCCGACGATGCGGCCGGCCGAGTCAATCAGCACGAAAGGGTGGAACTCGCCGCGCGCATGCAGCTCGAGCAGCTCGGCGATGTGGGCGTTCACGCCTTCGGACGAGAAAAATGTCGTCAACCGAGGCTCGACATGCTGCTCGAACCAAGCACGGTTTTCCAGCTCGAAACGCAGCAGGTCGACGGCATCCGCCGCGCACAGCGTGCGCACAGAAAAATTCAACATCATCGGTTTTATCGGGGGCGAAGCGTACAAATTGTCGGAGTCGAAAGACGGGGCGGGGGCCGCGGGCTAAACCGGCAGCATGACCTGAACTTTACGGGGATAAGTGCCCGCCGTACGCCCATTTCAGCAAGCTCAGCACCGGCCCGAGTATCAGCTTGGACAAGTACGTCGCCAGGCTGAGTGTGGCCGTCACCAGGGCAGCGCCCGCAGCGTCTTCGATTGAATACAGCAGTGAAATCAAAGGGATCAAGATGCTCAACGCGGCGATCATCGCCGCCATCCAGGCCACCGCGCGATGCTGGGCCCAAGCCGACTGAGCCTTGCAGGCCCATACCAGCGGGCCGATCACCACCCAAGGCAGCAAGACAAAAGGAAACAGGCCGATCCCCATCATGGCTTGATCTCTTGTGGCTCATCACATGCAATGCGATTCATGTGGCGCTCTGGAGACCGATCTTGAAGCCCACACCCATGGCTGCCAAAAGGGCGAGCAGCACCACGGCGCCGACGCGGTGCTGCAAGTGATCCGTCCGGGCGAAACCGGCCGCATCGCCGATCTCGGCTTGCTTCAAGCGACGCCAAACCAGCCCGACACAGAACAGATTGGCCGCAATCGCCAGGCCCGCAAAACCGAGCTTGAGCCAAAGCCAAGGGCCTGCGGGCGCCTGTTGCAGCAGCACCGCGCCGCTCAGCAAAACGCCGCAAAACGCGGGGATTTCTATGCAGAGGTCGACTCGCCAATGCAGACGCGCCAGCCACAACTCGGCGGCGCTGCCGCGACCGAGCAGGGCGCGCTCGAACAAGGCTTCGGTCAACACGCAACCCAGCCACAGACCGACCATCAGCAAATGCACAAACAGCCAGGCCCGGGTCATGCGCGCTGCTCCAGAAGGAAGGCGCGGCAGTCAGCGGCGACCCGCTCGGGCGCCTCGACCATGGGCACATGGCCCAAATCGGCATAGATGTGCAGTCGACTTCCTTGGATGGCCGAGGCTAGCAGCTGGGCATCGTCGACATGCAGGATACGGTCTAAAGCACCCCACAGGATCAGGCTTGGCACGCGAATGCCGGCCAGATGCTGGCGTTGATCTTGGTCGCGTTCCAGATCGGCCAGCAGTTTGCGCTCGACGCTGCGGCGCTGGCGTTTTTGCGCCAGCAGTACCTGCATGATGAAACGCGGCAGCCAGGGCTTTTGGGCCATGCCCCAGTCCAGCATGGCTCGGTAGTCCGCCAGACTGTCGACTTCGATCATCGGGTGCGGGTGACCCTGCGCCACATGCTGTCGCAATGCACTGGGGCGGCTCTCGGCGCCGGCGGCATCGATCAGGATCAGCGACTGAACCCACTGCGGGCATTGATGCGCCAACTGCAGCGCTAGCGCACCGCCCATCGAGTTGCCAATCAGATGCAGGCGATGCAGACCCAGGTTGTCCAGCCATTCGATCAGGCGTTCGGCTTGGGCGCCGATGCCCAAGTCCATCTCAGGCGACGCGGCGCTCTCGCCATGGCCCGGCAGGTCGGGCAGCAATAAACGCCAGCTGCTGCCCAAGGCACGAGCGAAGCGCAGCCAACTGCTGTGATCCGCGCAGGCCCCATGCAGCATCAGCACGACTTCGCGCGCAGGGCTTGTCTGGGCCGCAGCCTGATTGTCCAGAAAGGCCAGCTTGCCGAAGGACAACTGGCTCTGCTGCGCCCGCAGGCCGGCGCGTTTGCGCTCGCTGGCGAGCGCTTGTCGAAACAACCAGGCTCTCATGCGGTGGGCGTTTCGTCGGTGGGCTTGCCCATGGCGTTCGCGGTGGCCGCTCCAAGCGCTGCACTCAAGGCCTGCGCAAACATCTCCCCATTGAAGTGGGCCAGGCGATCCAAAAAGGCCTCGTCCATGGGGCGCTCCATCTGGGCCTCGAAGTTCTCTTTCAAGAGCATGGGCATCACGGCCAAGCTGGTGAAGGCCATTCGCAAGACATCGGGGTCCAAGCCGGCATCCAGTTGCCCGCTTTGCTTCATCTCGTTCAGTCGGCGGGCGCCGCGCTTTTGGCCGCGCTCCAGCAGTTGCTGCACAAAGCGCTGGCCCGGCCCCTGGCTGAGCGCCACCACCTTGAACATCAGCTTGGGCAATTCGGGGGTCGCGGACATGGTGCGGTAGTAGGTCCGCAGGTAATCGATATAGCCTTGGCGGGTGGTGAGTGCCTCGCTGTCGAGTGCTTCGAGGATGGGCATCAAGGCGGCCCTGATCATCTCCTCGTAAAGACCTTCTTTGCTGCCGAAGTAGTAGCGAATCATCGCGGTGTTGACCCCGGCTGCCTCGGCGATGCGGCGGGTGCTGACCTGATGGTATTCGTCCGACAAAAAGAATTGCTTTGCGGCGCGCAGCAGCCGCTCGGGCACACTGTCGGTGCTGTCGATGTTTTCGTCACTGTCCTTCATCGCCTTTACCTCAGACGCTTGAGAGCGCAGGCTCGATAGGCGCCTTAGGCTTCGGCCCGCTCAGGTCGAGGCCAAGCTCTAAGTCGCGGCACAAGTCGCTGGCGTCTGGTCGGCGCGCCAGGAAACGCCCGGCGATTTGAGCGCATCGTACGGGCACGGTGTCGGAGGCGAGTAGCGCACGCAAGCCGCGGGCCAGTTTGCCTGCACTGAGACCTTGAGCATGGATGACGCGGCCCAGGCCAAGAGTGGCAACACGGGCGCCGTTGTCGAACTGGTCCCAGGCGAAGGGCGTGAGCAATTGCGGCGTGCCGGCACGCAAGGCCTCGGCCATGGTGCCAATGCCGCCATGATGGATCAGCGCCGCGGCATGGGGCAAGAGACTAGCCAGCGGCACATAGGGCTGCCACAGCACCGAGGCCGGCAGATCCGCGGGCACTTGCGCGCGCTCTTTGCTCAAGAAGATCGCCCGCCGTCCGAGCTTTTGGCTGGCGGCCAGCGCGCAGGCGAAGAACTTCGCGGCGTGCAAATTGCCGGTGCCGGGCGTGAAGACCAGCGGCCTGTCGCCGGCCGCCAGAAAGGCCGATAACTCGCTGAGCGGCGCTGGCCGGGATGCCGAAGCCGGCTCGGCCTCGAACAACTGGAAGTCGCCTTGGATCATCGGGCGTGGCCAGTCCGGCTGGGGCGCTGCAAACCAGGACGGAAACAGCGTCAGCGATAGATCGGGCGCCGCCGCGAGATGATCCAAAAAGGAGTTCACCGGCGCCAAACCGTGTGCCTGCCGGAGCCCATTGATCTGTGAAAGCGCGACCGGGTCAATCCAGCCTTTTTCTAAAAACCGCCAGAAGGCGCGGCGCCAAGACAGCGGCACCCAGCTGGGCATGGTGGTCGGGCCTATCGTCAAGGGGTCGTGGCAGGTTTTCAGATTGGAGGGCGCCAGGTAGGCGGCCACCACCGATTGAACCCAGCCTTGCTCGCGGGCGATGGCCGCCCCCGGTACCAAGAAGGGGTGGCTGATAACGATCTTGGGCGCCTGACCCGGCAGCGACCGAATCTGCTCGAGCAGTTGCGCCAGCCCCTCGCGGTAGCTGGAGCCCAGTAGCGCAGAGAAGGACTTTTTGGGATCCCAGATGTCCGGGTTGCGCAGCAGTCGCTGGTACTCCTCTTCATGGCCCAAGCCGAGGCAAGGGATGCCGGCCTGCCGGACCGCGGGGGCGTGGACGCTGTGGGTGATGAAGGTGACTTGCCGGCTTAGCGTTTGCAGGCCGCGGGCAAGACTCATCAAGGGGTGGAGGTCGCCGGTGGTGCCGACGGTGATCACGAGGTAGTGGGGCGCTTCTGACATGGGGATTCGGTTTGAACACTGCGCCGATGGCCAAGGGCCGCGCGCTTGTTCGTTCTTCCATTTGCAGATGAACGGTTTCGAGCGCGGGGCTATCGTTGCAAGGCCCAAAGGTTAGCGTCTGGCGTGGCGCCTGCCCAGCAAAGTTGCCACTCAAAAAGGCCGATTTGGATAAACAGCCGGGCTAGTCCTCGGCGTGCTGACCCATCTGCACGGGCTGAGGGGAGTTGCCAAAGTTCAGGATGGCGGCACACCCTCGTGTTGTTCCCCGCGCTTGCAAAATCAAGCTGCCTTGATGAGCCTCGGCAATCTGGCGCGACAGCAGCAGGCCGATGCCGGTGCCATCCGGCTTGGTGCTGTAGAAGGGCACAAACAGATTGTCCGGGTTGGCCAGTCCGGTGCCTTGGTCCAGCACCGTCAGGCGCAGCGGTTGCAAATGGCAACGCAATTCCAGCGGCGCTCCGTCGGCCTCGATGCCATTCTTCAGCAGATTGATCAGCAACTGCTCGATCTGTACCGGATCCCCAAAAAACGGGATATCGAGTTCGGGCGGCAGGGCGGCGGCGTGCGGGGCTTCGCCTGCGGGGGAGTCGTGCGTTTCCAGGCAGAGGCGTAGTTGCGCCTGGGGCAACATGGTCGGCAAGCGGCGCAACAGGCCCGCCAAGTCGAAGACGCGCTTGTGCGGTTCGGGCAAGCGGGCCAGCTGCGCATAGCGACGTACGAACTCGGCCAAATGGATGGCGCGCTCATGGATCAGGCTCAGGCCTTCATCCAGGTCCGCCAGCTCTTCTTCGTTGTTGGCATCCAGCTGCTTGCTGTGCATTGAAGCCAGGCTTTTGCGCAAGGTATCGCTGAGGCTGGAGATGGGCACCAGCGAGTTGTTGACCTCGTGGCTGAGCACCCGCAGCAGACGCCGCCAGGCTTGCATTTCTTCACCGCGCAGCACCTGCTTCAGGTCGGTGACGAAGAGCAGGGTGTGCTCGCTTCCCTCCACCACACCTTCCACGGCATAGTGCTGCCGGCGCAGCTGCCACAGGCCGGCGGCACCTGGAAAGACATGCTGGCTGAGTTGCCCGGTGTCGGCGCTCAGCAGTTCGGCCAAGCCGAGCTCAGCGGCCGAAATGCCAATCACGGCGGAGTGGGTTTGGCCCAGCAGCCTGAGTGCGCAAGGGTTGGCCAGTTGCAAGTGGCCCTGCGCGTCAAAGGCGAAGATCGCCACATCAATGCCTTGCATCACGCTGTCCACCAGACTCATCGCCTCTTTGGCCTGCAGCCGCTGGCGGTGCAGGCCGTCAACCAGCTGATTGATTTGCAGACCCAAAAGGTCATCAGGCCCGGCCCGCCGCAAGCGGTGGCTGTAGTCGCCGGCGGCAATGCCTTCGACCAAATTGCCAATGGTCTGCAGATGGAACTCAGCCCGCTTGTAGATCGCCCACGCGGCGCCCAAGCAGGCCAGGCTGCAGAGCAAGCTGAGCAGCAGCTTGGGGTAGATCAGCCAGGGCTGTTGCCAGATCCAGTAGTTGGCGGCCAGCAGGGCGGGAGCCCCACCGGCCAAGGCCAGCAGGCCCATCTGCCCGGCAAAGCCGAATAGGCGCGGGCGTGGGGCCGGCACGCGATTCGGCCGCGATGAGCTGTGCTTCACAGCTGGTGCTTTTCCAGCCGGCGGTAAAAGGCCGAGCGGCTCAGGCCCAGCGCTTGCGCGGCCAATTGGGCATTGCCGCCGTTGCGGCGCAGGGCAGTGCGGATCAAGAGCTTTTCAGCCTCGTCCAGCGTCAGCTCGGTCGGCAGCAAGGCCGGGCCGCCTAACGCCGGCGCCGCGGCGGGCTGCAAGGCCAAGTCGCCCGGGTTGATCTGCTCGCCTGGCGCCAGCAGGCAGACCCGTTCCATGCAATGGGCCAACTCGCGCACATTGCCCGGCCAGTCATGCGCCAGCAGGGCAGCGCGGGCTGCGTCCGTCAGCGGTTTGAGCGGGCGCTTGTAGCGCTGCGCAAACTCGGCCAGGTAATGCTGGGCCAAGGCCAGGATGTCTTCGCCGCGCTCGCGCAGCGGCGGCAGCTGCAGCTGCACGCTGTTGAGCCGGTACAGCAGGTCGCGTCGAAACAGCCCTTGCTCGACCATGGCGTTCAGGTCCGCATTGCTGGCGGCAATCAGCCGTACCTGCGCACGCCGTGGGCGGGCCGAACCGAGGCGCTCGAATTGGCCGCCTTCCAGCACCTGCAGCAATTTGGCCTGCTGGGCCAGCGGGATGTTGCCAATCTCATCCAAGAACAAGGTGCCGCCGTCAGCCAGCTCAAAGCGGCCGATGCGGGCCTGGCGGGCGTCGGTGAAGGCGCCTTTTTCATGGCCGAACATCTCGCTTTCGAACAGGGTCTCGGGAATGGCCCCCATGTTCACGCTGATGAAAGGCCCCTCGGCACGCGCCGACTGGCGATGGATGGCCTGAGCTAGCTGGCTTTTACCGCTGCCGTTCTCGCCGGTGATGAGCAGATTGACGTCGGCCGGCGCGACTGCCGCCACCTGCGCCATCAAGGCTTGCATGGCGGGTGACTGACCAATCCAGACGCGCTCAGCGCTGCCGGCTAGCAGCAAGGCGTTTTGCGCCGCCAGCTTTTGCGCGCGGCGTTGGCTCTCGCCCAGTGCGAGCTGGGTGCGGATGAGACCCGCCAGGCGGGTGTTGTCCCAGGGTTTCTCGATGAAGTCGCTCGCCCCCCCTTTGAGTGCCTGTACCACCAGCGGCACGCTGCCCCAGGCGGTCATCGCAATGATGGGCAAGTGCGGGTCGAGAGCGCGGGCGCGCTGAATCAAGTCCAGGCCCTCTTGGCCCGAGGTGGTGTCGCGGCTGTAGTTGAGGTCGGCCAGCAGCAGGCCAAACTCACCCTGGACGAGTGCCGCTAGCGCCTGTTCCGGTGAATCCGTCAGTTCGCAAGCCCAGCCCTCGCTCTTGAGGAACAGGCGCAGGGCACTGCGCACGGCCGCGTCATCGTCGGCCACCAGAATGGGCAGGCTGGCGCTTGAGGTGGAGCGCGCATGGAAGGGCAAGGGATTCATCGACGCTGGCTATTCATGGCCCTGCCATTCTCGCCCAGGCTCATGGGCTGTTCAGCGCGGCAGTGGGCGACTGCCGCAGCGCCCGGCGCGCCGGCAGCCAGGTCGACAGCAGCACCAGCGCCGAGATCAGCGCGGCCACCGCCGTAACGCCCAGGCCCAGCGGCAGACCCGGCCCGACGTCATCGCTGAGCACCAGCGCGCCGGCGATTAAACCCAGCGGCAGCGCCAGAGCCAAGAGCCGCAAAGCCTGGGCCAGCAGCAGGCGCATCAGCTGCGCATCGCTGGCGCCTACGGCCCGGCGCACACCAATTTCCTGGCTGCGCAATTGCACCGCCCGGCTGGTCACACCGTAGATGCCGCTGGCGGCCAGACCCAGGGTCAGCAGGCCCAGCACCAGGCTCATGGCCGCCATCACCTCTTCGCCGCCATGCGCGATACGTTGGCGCTCCTCGGCACTGAAGACCTGCTCCAATGCCAAGCTGGGGTCGGCCTGCGCCACGGCCCGGCCCAGCAGCTCGCGGCTGGCGGCGTTGTCGGGCACGCCAACCAGGGCAATGCCCATGTCGGTCGGTGCGGTCTGGCTGATCGGCAGGTAGAAGTTGGCGGCGCGCAGACCGCGTTCTCGGCCAATGCCTTGCAGCACATGGGGCGTCACGCCGACCACGGTGATCCAGGCGCCGACGTCCTTCTTGGCGCCGTCTTCGACGATGGCGAATCGCTTGCCCAGCGGGTCTTGGCCGGGCCAGTGCTCTTGGGCGAAGTTTCGGTTGATCACCGCCACCTTGAGGCTGTCGGCGCGGTCCTGCGGCCCAAACTCGCGCCCGGCCAGCAGCTTCACTTCCATGGCTTGGAAGAAGCCCGCGTTGACGCGGTAGTTGCCGCCCACCGGATAGCGCTCGTCCTGCACCGTCATGCCTTCGGGCAGGATGAGGTCGCTGTCGATCATGCCGCCACCGGGCAGGCTGGTGGACATGGCCACGCGAGCGCCGGCGCTGTCGGCGGCCTCAATCAGGCGGGCCTCCAAGCGCGTCCACAGGGCCTCACGGGCGGTACGGGCTGCGTCGTTGTCGCCGCGATACTGGGCCTGGCGCGGCGTCAGGCGCGCGGTCAGCACGCCTTCCATGCGCGCTCCGGTGCCGGCCGTCAGGCGCTGATGCACGGTGTAGGTCTGCAGGCCCGAGGCCAGCAGCAAGAGGCTGGACAGAGCGATCTGAACCCACACCAGGGCGCGGGCAAAGCGCCCACTGGCGCGACCTTGGCTGCCGCGGCCGTCCCGCAGCACAGCGTTGAGGTCCACGGCGGAGGCGCGCCAGGCCGGCAGCAATCCGGTGGCCAAAGCGGTAAGCAAGCTCAGGCCCAGGCCCACAAGCAGGGCTTGCGGGCGCATCTCGAAGTGGATCCAAAAGGGCAGGCGGCCGTCTGCCGTGGCCTGCACCGCCAGCTGGGTGGCGTCGAGTGCCCAGGCGCTGAAGAACACGCCGAGCGCCGCGGCCGCCAGACACAGCAGCAGGGTTTCAGCGAGCATTTGCAGGATCAATCGGCCACGCGGCGCACCTAGCGCAGCGCGCACTGCCAGCTCTTGCCGACGCTCATTGGCGCGTGCCAGCAGCAAATTGCTGGTGTTGATGCATACCAGGGCCAGCAGCAGGGCGGCGGCGCCGGCCAGGCCGAGATAAATCATGTCTACGTCCGGCATGCCCCAGGCCGCATAGGGCAGAACCAGGGCGCCGACATGGGCGTTGTTGGCCGGGAAGGCATGGCCCAGTTGCTGGGCGACCAAGCGCAGCTCGCCTTCGGCTTGTGCGCGGCTGGCCCCGAACTTGAGTTTGCCCAGCGCCAAAACATGCTGTGCTGTACCCATCGAATGCCCATGGCCGCGCGTCAGCGGGCCGACAGGCGGCTGAAAGGGCAGCCAGAGTTCTTGGGTCATGGGGAAGCGCAGTTCGCCGGGCAAGACGCCGACGATCTCGGTGTCCACGCCGTTGATCTTGACCCGGCTGCCGATGATGGCCGGGTCGGCGGCCAGAAAGCGACGCCAGAGCTGCGCGCCAATGACGGCCACCGGCGCTGCGCCGGGCCGGCTGTCGCTGGCCTGCAGGGCGCGACCCAGTTCGGGCTTGGCTGCTTGGCCTAACCAAGCCCAAACCTCGGCTGGCACAAAAGCGGCTTGAAAATTGGCCGGGTATTGCTGATGGCCGCCCAGCGTCACGGTCGCCACTTGGATCGGCTGCAGGCTCTCAAAGCTGGGCGTATGGCCCTGGTACTCGAGCAGATCGAGGTAGTGCACGCTCCTGGCCTGGGTGCGCTCACCATCGCGGCTAGCCTCCACGGCGACCAAGCGTTCGGGTTCGGGGAAAGGAATGTCACCGGCGCTGAAGCTGAAGTAGACACCGGCGGCGTAGATGGCGAATCCCAGGCCGCAGCTCAGGGTCACCAGGCTCAGCAAAGCGTGCCCCGGGCGGCGCAGCAGGGCCTGGACGGTGTGGCGCAGATCGTCCCACATCACAGGGCCTCCGCCAGTGTGGCCGCTGCTGCGGCGGCTTGTGAAGCGCTGGGGTGGGGGTGGATGACCGAAGTCGGCAAGTCGGCGACGACCCGGCCGTCAAACAAGGCCACAGTGCGCTGGGCCAATGCGGCGTAGCGCGGGTCGTGGGTGACCATGCACAAGGTCGCGCCCTTGGCATGCACGCTTTGCAGCAGTTCCATCACCAGTTCGGCATTGCGCGAATCGAGATTGCCGGTCGGCTCATCGGCCAGGATCAAGCTGGGCCTGCCGACCAGCGCGCGGGCGATGGCCACGCGCTGCTGTTGGCCGCCCGAGAGCTGTGCCGGGTAGTGACGCGCGCGGTGCGCCATGTCCACCTGGGCCAAGACCTCGGCGACGCGCTCGCGGCGCTCAGCGCGGCTCATTTCAGAGCGGTAGCTCAGCGGCAAGGCGACGTTGTCTTCGACCGTTAGGTCACCGATCAGATTGAAGGCTTGAAAGACGAAACCAATCTGGCGGTTGCGCAGCAGGGCGCGGGCGCGGCTGTCGAGTTGTTCAACGCGCTGGCCGTTCAGCAGATAGTGGCCGGCGCTGGGGCTGTCCAGCAAGCCGAGGATGGCCAGCAAGCTGGACTTGCCGCAGCCCGAGGGGCCACTGACGGCCAGGAACTCGCCGCTGCGAATTTCCAGGCTGACCTCGTCCAGCGCGCGGGTTTCCAACTCGTCGCTGAGAAAGCTTTTTTGAATGCCTTGCAGGCGGATCAAGGGCTGCTCCGGCGTGGGGGCGTGGCTTGTGCTTGTCATGGCAGTCTCTTTTCTCTTGGCGATAAATGTAGGGCTGAAACTTGAGGCTTTGGGCCAGGACTGATGGGCTCAACGCAGGCGCACGCGCTCGGCCAAGCGCCAGCTGCTGGTGTCGGAGACGACGATGCGGTCACCGGGCTTGAGTCCGCTCTGGATGGCAATGCGGCTGACCGAGGCGGGGCCAAACTGCACCGAGACCCGTTCGGCCAGCTCATCGCTGACCATGCGGTAGACGTTGCTTTGGCTCATGGCTTGGCTGAAGACCGGACGCTGGACTTGGACAGCGTCGCTGATGCGGTTCAAGGCGATGCTGCCGTCGATGCTGAGGTCGGGGCGTGCGCCCTGGGGCAGCGGGTCAAGAATGCGCAGATCCACCTTGAGTAGGCTGTTGCTGACCTTGGGGGCGACGCGGCTGACGACGGCGCGCAACTGACCCTCGCGGCTGCCGGTGCGCAGATCAACCAAGGCCTCTTGGCCGAGGGCGATGTCGCGCGCCTGCGCCTCCTGCACCTGAATTTCGGCATAAAGCGCCCCGGCCCGCGCCAGCTTGGCCAACGGCGCGCCTGCCGCCACGCTTTGGCCGGGCTGCAGGGTCAACTCTTGCACCACGCCGTCTTCGGGGGCGCGTACTTGCAAGGCCTCCACCAGCTCAAGATCGCGCTGCCAGGCCTTGTGCAGGCGGGCCAGAGCGGCACGTTTGGCGTCCAGCTGAGCCTGCATGGCGGCGCGGTGCTGCTGAAGCAGTTCGCGCTCGAGTTGCAGGGTTTGGCTGGCTTGCTCGACGCTGAAGCGGCTGCGTTGAAAGGCGAGCTTGGAGACCATGCCGTCCTTTAACAATTCCTGGTCGGCCTGCCATTGCAGCTCGGCGCTGCGGGCACTGAAGTCGGCGCGCTGAACGGCGGCTTGGGCACTCATGGCTTGGCTGTCCAGGCTGGCTAGCAAGGCCTTGAGTTCGGCTTGCGCCTGATCCAACTGCCAGCGGCTTTCCTGCGCACGTTGCTGCAATTGAGGATTGTTCAGCTGCATCAACAGCTCGCCTTGTTTCAACTGACTGCCGGCCTGGGCCAGCAGGCGCTCCACCCGCGCCTCGCTTTGCGCTGCGACCCAACGCAGCTCGCTGGACACCAGCACGCCGCTGCCGCGCACATCGAGCGCCAGAGGCCCTTGCTCGACCTTGGCGTAGCTCATGCCGCGGGCAGAGACCGTGAACTCGGCCGGCTCTGCTTTCAGGCGCAGCGCCAGCAGGCCGCCTGCCAAGATCAGGGTCAGCAGAACAAATAGCGCCGGGCGGGCCGCGCGACGGCGCCAGCGTTGCCCGGGGGTGAGAGGTCTTTGCAGGTCCATGCCGGGCTTGAATGCAGGATGCGTGCCAAGGTCTTGCATACCCGACATATGCGCTAAGTGCTTGATTTCCGGGGCGGCTGAGAACATCGCGGACCTTGATCTAGATGCAAAGATTGCGAAATCGGGACGCGGCAGCTGTCACGCATCCCAGTTTCGGGACGGCGCGAGCGGCGACAATGGCCGCATGAATATCCAAGACAAACTTCCGCTGCTGGGTGGCCTCAGCCCCGAACAATTCATGCGCCGGCATTGGCAGAAAAAGCCTTTACTGGTCCGCCAAGCCTTGCCGGGCATCAAGCCCCCGGTGTCGCGCAGCGAGTTGGCCGCGCTGGCCGCCAGCGAGGATGTGGAGTCCCGCTTGATCAGCGCCTTCAAGGATCGCTGGGCCTTGTACCCCGGCCCAGTCGCCAAGCTGCCGCCTTACTCAAAAGCGGCTTGGACGCTGCTGGTGCAGGGCTTGGAGCAGCATGTGCCGGCCGCGGCCGATTTGCTGAATCAATTTCGCTTCGTTCCCGAAGCGCGGCTGGACGATTTAATGATTTCCTACGCCACCGATGGCGGCGGCGTCGGCCCGCATTTCGATTCCTACGATGTATTCCTGATCCAGGTCCAGGGTCAACGACGTTGGCGCATCGGTCGCCAGGGCGTGGCCACCAGCGGCGCCTTGCGCGAGGGCGTGCCGGTCAAGTTGCTGGCAGACTTCGAGCCCGAGGACGAGTTTGTGCTGGACGCCGGCGACATGCTCTATCTGCCGCCCGGCTGGGCGCATGACGGCATTGCGGTGGGCGAGTGCATGACCTGCTCGGTGGGCTTTCGCACCCCTTGGCGCGCCGAGTTGGCCAAGGACTTGTTGAGCCGATTGATGGACGATGAGGATCAGGGTTATGCGAACCGCATGTACGCCGATCCCAAACAAGCCGCGACGGTGACGCCGGGCTTGGTGCCCGAGCAATTGCTGGAGTTCGCCCGTGATGCGGTCGAGCGGGCGCTGCGTGAACCGCTGGCGCTCGAGCGCGCTTTGGGCGAGGCCTTGACCGAGCCTAAGCCGCGTGTCTGGTTTGAAGCCGGCGCGGAATTGGCAGAAGGCTTGGGCGTGACGCTCGATCGACGCAGCCGCATGATGTACGACAAGGCACACATTTTCATCAATGGCGAGTCGTTCCGCGCCGGCGGGCGCGACGCCAAATTGATGCGCCTGTTTGCGGACAGCAAAACGCTCAGCGTCAAGCAGGTGGCCCAGTTGTCCGAAGGTGCCCGAGATCTGCTGAGTCAATGGGTCGAGGACGGCTGGGTGCAGCCCGCTGCCCCGCAGGTTTGATATGACTGCCTTGCAGGCCGGCAAGTTCGAAGGGCGGGGTGAGTTTGTCGCCGCGCTTCGGCATGCCTTGCTGCAAGCCTGCACCGAAGAGTGGCCGGAACTGTTTTGCTTGGACGCCAGCTTTGTCGACTGGCCGTGGTCTGACGCGGAAGTGCTTGAAGCCTTGAAACGCTGGGCCCGGGCTGGCCGGCGCTTGCATTTGCTGGCGGAGCAGTTCGAGGAAGTCCGGCGCCGGCACCCGCGTTTTGTGCAATGGCGCAGCACCTGGGGTCATTGCGTTCAGGCCTTGGCCTATGGGCCGGAGGCTTTGGCTGCGGTAGGGCCGGGCGGGCCAGCGGCCTTGTTTTTTACGCGCCAAAAGCTGGCTGTTTCCAAAGAGGGCGTGCTCGAACCTGCGGCGGGGAGTGAGCCGGCTTTGAGTGTTAGGCTGCATGACAAGCAGCTGTGGCGCGGCGCGGTATCGATGAATGCTGTCGATACCTTGCGTTCGGCCGAGTATTTTGATGCGTTGGCGCAACGCTGCTGCGAATCGTTTGCCAGCACGACCTTGGGTCTCTAAGAGCTTTCAAAAGCTAACGCTATAATTAGCGGCTAGGCGATGGAAGCGCTCGAGGTTTCCGCGTCTTGTCCTGCCGAAGTTTGCAGCCTTTTGAAACCTTCGGGTTTTGAAGAGCGAGTCAAGCTTCAAAAAATTACCGGTAATTGCAATTTCGTTTAACGAATTTTGAGGATAAGTATGAACAAGTCGATCCTGTTGGCTGCTGTGCTGGCTGCTGTTGCTCTGACCGCTTGCGGCAAGAAGGAAGAAGCTGCTGTCGTGGCTCCTGCCGTTGCTGAAGCCGCTTCCGCCGCTGCCAGCGCTGTTGACGCTGCTGCCGCTACTGCTGCTTCCGCTGTCGCCACTGGCGCCGCTGACGCTGCTTCGGCTGTCGGCGCTGCCGCTGCTGACGCTGCTTCCGCAGTCAGCAAGTAATCAGACCTCTTTCTGATTCTTGAAAAGCCGCCTGGCGCAAGCCCGGCGGTTTTTTCGTTTTAGGGCGTCGTTTTTGGGCGTCGCTTTAGGGCTTGCCTAATTCCGCCCGGCCTCAGACGCTGAGCCAGGGATGGCCTGACTGCTGGTGACACAGCAGGGCCTCATGAGGTGCCGCATTGACCGCATCTGCCCAGGCCTGTGCGGCCAGATCAGGCGTGTTATTGCGCTCGCTCAGGTGGGCGCACAGTACATGCCGCAAATCGGGATGCAGGCATAGCCGCAACAGTTCGCCGGCGGCGGCATTGGAGAGGTGGCCATGGCTGCCCAGAATGCGCCGCTTCAGGCTGGCCGGATAGTTCGAGGCGCGCAGTAAGTCCTCGTCATGGTTGAACTCCAGCAGCAGCGAGTGGCAGCCTTGCAAGGCTTGCACGACCGACGGGCTGGCGTGGCCCAGATCAGTGATCAAGCCCAGGTGGCGGGCGCCATCGCTACAGCGCAGATGCAAGGGCTCCTGGGCATCATGCGGCACGGCAAACACCTGCATCTGCAGATCGCCCAAGGCTATCGTTTCGCCGTCACGGGCGAAGTGCAGCAGTTGCATGTCGAAATCGGGCTTGCCAATGGCGCGCCAAGTGCCGCGGCTGGTCCACAAGGGGATGCGAAAGCGCTCGGCCAGGTTCAGTGCGCAACCGATATGGTCACCATGTTCATGGGTGATGAAGATGCCGCTGAGCATCTCTGGGCTGCTGCCAGCGCGTTGCAGGCGCCGCGTCAGTTCGCGCAGGCTGAATCCGCAGTCGACCAGGAGCTGGGTGTTGGTGATGCCTTGGCTGGCCTCGACCAAGCTTGCGTTGCCGCCGCTGCCGCTGCCTAGGTTGCAAAAGCGCATCAAGAGGTCGTTTTCATCATGGCCGCGCCAAAGGAAAAACGCCGCCAACCCTGCGGCTGAAGCGGCGTCTCGAGCTGAAAACCTGCGGCTGGATCAGCGCAGATCGTCCATCAGCAGATTCAGAATCCGCTTGGCATTCTCGCTGGTCTGCAGTTGGCCCTTGTCGTCCAGGACGCTGACCGTGCTGCGCTCACCCTCGGACTTGACCGAGACGCGGTAACGCGTAGCGGTCGGCGCGGTATCGGAGCTGAACAGGCGCTGGAAGAAGTTGGGCTCTTCCTTGCCGGCCTGGTTGGGGTCGGCGTAACGCAGGAAGAACAGACCTTGCTTGCGGTCGCGGTCTTCAATGGTGAAGCCGTGGCGGTCCAGGGATTGGCCGACCCGGCGCCAAGCGCGCTCGAAGCCTTCGTTGACCTGCAGGCTGTCCGGCACATCGCTGAGCTTGCGCGCCAGCGGTGCGGCGGTCGCGGCGACTGCCGTTGTGCTCGGCGTGGCACCGGTGGCGGCGGGCGTGTTGGCTGCGGCCAAAGCGGCCTTGGCCTGTTCGTCCTTGGCGCCTAGTTTGAGCATCAGGCGCGACAGCATCTCGGCTTCCAGTTCGCGCTCGGAGGGGCGCGATTGCCAGGCTGTGTTGTCTTTCTGTGGGCCGGTGTAGACCTCTTGCATGCCGCGGTGGCTGATGGTGATCTCGCTGCCGCCCTTGCTGGAGCGCTCGACCCGGGTGCGGAACATGTCCTTTTCGCCGGTCGAGTAGAAGCCGTCGAAGACTTTGCCGATGGTGGAGCGGATGATGTCTTGCGGCAACTTGGCGCGGTTCTCGTTCCAGTTGGTTTCCATCACGCCGATCTCGGCGACTTCTTTGGTCAGCTCAAAGCCGCGCTCTTGCCAGAACTCGCGCAGCTGGGGCCACAGTTGCTCGGGCGTCAAGGAGGTGCGCAGCCAACGATCAGCGCCATCGCGCTCAAGTTGCACATCGCCGGCCGCGTTCAGGGCCACGCTGGCCTTGCTGGCAGGGGCTGCAGCGCCAGCAGCCAAAGGAGTTGCTTGCTCGCCCTTCTTTTGGAAGGTGGCAGCACTGACCACGCCGTCGGCGCTTTGTGCGCGGCTAGTACGCGCCAATTGACTCAGGTCGGGCGGCACATCGAGGCCGGCGGTCTGGCGGGCGCCGCTGCGGTAGTCCACCTTGTCCGAGGAGAAGGTGTTGTCAAACATGCTGCAGCCGGCCAGCGAACCCACCAACACCAGGCAAGCCAGGCGCACCGGAGTGGCCGCGGAGGAAACAAAAGAGGAACGGGTCACGCTAGACATCTCCAGGGCTCGGGCCGCTGATGTGCGGCCCGCTTTTCATGTGGGGGCAAAAACTTGATCGGGGGATTAGAGCAGACTGGCGGCCCGGAACCACAGAACCGGGTTCAAAGCAGCCCGGCTTCTTGCATGGCCTTGCCTACGCTGTCCTGTCCGGCCGCGGTCAGCGGGGTGATCGGCAGGCGCATCGCGTTCTGGCAGCGACCCAGGCGGGACAGGGCCCACTTGGTCGGCGCCGGGCTCGATTCGCAGAACAATTGCTTGTGCAGGCCCAGCAACTCAAAGTGAATGCGGGTGGCTTCGCGCACATCGCCGGCCAGGGCCGCGCGGCAGAGTTCGCTCATCGCACGCGGCGCGACGTTGGCAGTCACGCTGACATTGCCATGGCCGCCCAGCAGCATCAAGGCAACTGCGGTGCCATCGTCACCCGAGTAGATCGAGAAACCCTTGGGTGCGTGCTTGATCAGGTAGGCCGCGCGCTCGATATTGCCGGTCGCTTCCTTGATGCCAAACACACCCGGCAGCTGCGCACAGCGCAGCGTCGTTTCCGGCTGCATATCGGCCACAGTGCGGCCGGGCACGTTGTAGAGCATCATCGGGATGTCCACGGCCTCGGCAATCGCCTTGTAGTGCTGATAGATGCCTTCTTGCGAGGGCTTGTTGTAGTAGGGTACGACGGACAAGGTGCAGTCGGCGCCGACTTCCTTGGCGTAACGGCTCAGCTCGATGGCTTCGGCGGTGCAGTTGGCGCCGGTGCCAGCCATGATGGTGACGCGGCCTGCCGCGTGTTCCACCGCAGCGCGGATGACCTCGCGGTTTTCTTCCATGCTGACGGTCGGCGACTCACCGGTGGTGCCGACCACGCAGACGCAGTTGGTGCCTTCGGCGATGTGCCAGTCGATCAGTTTGCGCAGCGTGGGGTAGTCGATGCTGCCGTCTTCTTGCATCGGTGTCACCAAGGCGACGATGCTGCCAACAAGTCCGTTCATTGCGAGTTCCTATTTATCCGTCGATTCTACTCAGGCCAAAGGGCTCTCGGCCTGGTCGAGCGTGTAGCGCTGGAAATCCCCATCCGGTAGATCCCGAACGGCAGCAACGCGCTGCACAAAGCGTGGGTTGACCGCCATCGCCTCAAAGCCGTCTTCGAAGGCCACGATGCTGAGGCCCGCGCAGGCGTCCAGTAACTCGCCGGTCTTCAGCAAAAACTCGGGCCGGGCCGGCCGGCCTATGCTTTGCTGGCCCTGGGCGAAGGTTTCGTAAATCAGCCAGCCGCCGGGCGCCACCGCGGCCTTGATGCGCGGAATCAGCGGGCGCCATAGGTAGTTGGTCACCAGCACCAGGTCGAACTGGCGCTCGCCCAGCGGCCAGGGGCCGTTTTCGATATCGGCGGTGATGATTTCCGCCATGCTTTCTAGCCCTGCGGTGGCTGCGGCGTCGATGTCCACGCCGGTCACCTGCATGCCCAAGCCCGCCAGGTGGCGCACATGGCGGCCGCTGCCGCAGGCCAGATCAAGCGCAGTAGCGCCGGGGCGGGTGGCTTGCGCCCAGCGCAACAGCCATTTGGAGGGGAGGGAAGTGGAACTCATCGTACTCAGAAACAGGCCCAGATCTGCTCGGAAAGACTGACCATCAGGCCGGGTTGGAAATAGGCCGCAAACACCAGCGCCAAGGCCAGCAGAACCATGGTCCAAAGCAGCAGGCGATTCGGCTTGCTGCGCTTATTGTCGCCGTCCACGAAAGGCATGGCCGTCAGGCGCCGGCCGGGCGTTGCGCCGCGCCGGCCAAGGGGCGGGGGATCGCGCCCTCGCGTACCGGCAAATTAACCAGCGCCGCCATCACGCCCAGGGCCACGGCCAACCACCAGACCAGTTCATAGCTGCCCGTGGTGTCGTACAGCCGCCCGCCCAGCCAGACGCCCAGAAAACTACCGACCTGGTGGCTGAGGAAGACAAAGCCGCTCAGCATCGACATGTGTTGTAGGCCAAACATCTGCGCCAGCACCGCATTGGTCGGCGGAATGGTGGACAGCCACAGCAGCCCCATCACGCCGGAAAACACATAGACCGAGGCCGGGGTCAGCGGCAGGGTCAGAAAAGCGATGATGGCCAGCGAGCGCAGCGCGTAGATGCAGGACAGGATGTAGCGCTTCGGAAAACGCTGGCCCAAGGCACCGGCCGCATAGGTGCCAAACACATTGAACAAACCGATCAGGGCCAGCGCATAGGTGGCGACCTGGGGGCTCATGCCCTGGTCCTTCAGGTAGCTGGGCATGTGCACGCCAATGAAGACAACCTGAAAGCCGCAGACAAAATAGCCCGCCATCAAGAGCTGAAAGCGGCGGTAGCCAAAGGCCTCGCGCAAGGCCTGCATGATGCTTTGCGGCTGGGCGTGCGGGTTGGCTGCGCGGGCTGGTTCGCGCAGGCCGAAAGCCAGCGGCACGATGATCAGTGCCGCGCAGGCCAGGATGAACAAGGCGTTTTGCCAACCGCTGTAGGCGATCAGCCAGTTCTCCACCGGCACCATCAGGAATTGCCCAAAGGAGCCTGCCGCAGCCGCCACGCCCATGGCCCATGAGCGCTTTTCCGCCGCGACCGTGCGGCCGATGACGCCGTAAATCACCGCATAGGTGGTGCCCGACTGGGCAATGCCAATCAGCAGCCCCGCGCTGCCGGTGAAGGCCAGCCCCGAGGTGGACAGCGCCATCAGCAGCAGGCCCAGCGCATACAGCAGGCCGCCGGCCATCAGAATGCGGAAAGGACCGAAACGATCCGCCAGCATGCCGGTGAAGGGGCCGGCGATGCCCCAAGCGATGTTTTGCACCGCCAGCGCGAAGGCAAAGGTCTCGCGCGTCCAGCCCCGGTCCATGGTGATGGGCTGCAACCACAGACCAAAGCCATGGCGTATGCCCATCGAGACAGTGACGATCAAGGCGCCGCACAGCAGCACCTGGAACATCGACAGTTGGGCAGGGGCTGTTTTGGGGTTCGAATGCATGGGGACCAATGTAGCCAAGATTGAGTGACCTTGTCTGTCACCGGATTGACTTTGCAGCGGCTGTCGCTGCTGCCGGCGGATGGTTCAGCGGCGCCCTAGGGACTGCTCAGCAAGCGCCCCTGTTTGACCCGCAGCTGAATGCGGCTCAAGGCTTCAAGATCCTGCAGCGGATTGGCGGCAAGCAGCAGAAAGCTGGCCTCACAGCCGGCTTCGAAGCAGGCCAGGCGGCGCTTGGGGAACAAGGCATGTGGTGTGTCGATGCTGGCGATGCGCAGCAAGCTGGCGCGGTCCAGCACGCCCAGGCCGTCCAGGTGGCGCAATTCGGCCAGGGCTGTGCCATTGAACAGGTCGGAGCCGAGCAGCAAGGGCGTGCCGGCGGCCTTCAGCGTTTGCAGGTTGTCGACTTGCAAGCGGCGCACCGCGGCCTGCGTTTCGACCGGCATCCGAAACAGCGTGCTGGAGACGGTGGCGGTGATCACCGCCGTTTTGCGCTTGCTGGCCTCGGCGGCGGCCTCGGGGCTGATGCGGTAGGCCTCGGGGTTCACGCCATCGTGAAAGACATAGCCGGGCAGGTGGGCCAGCCAATCGGCGCCGGACTGCACCGCCAAGGCGAAGTCGGCCGCCGTGTCGACATGGGCGATCAGGCGCAGGCCATCATGGTGGGAGCGCTTGGCGATGGCCGGGACCAACTCGGGCCTCAGGCCCAGGCGGCCTTGCTGCTTGGGCTCGGCGCGCAACTCGGGGCTTTCGCTACGGCTGATCATTACCTTGACCAGATCGGTCTTGCGCGGCCCGACCAGATTCCATTTCTGGTTCAGTTGCTCCGGTGTGTCGATGATCAGCAAGGCCTTGTCGGCGAAGTCCTCCAGCTTGGGCTTGGGCGAGCCGGGCGCCGGCTCTTCGGCCAGCAACTGCGCCAGCGGCATGCCGTCGGACGAGGTGATGCAGGCGCTGGTGAACAGCACATCGGGTCCGGCCGCCTGGCCGGCCAAAGCGCGCGCGGCGGCCACGCCCTTCGGCTCGCCGCATTGCATGGCGGCGTAGAACACGCCGTCACGCAGATAGTTGTTCGCATAGCGCCCCCAGGCCCAGGCGTTTTGCAGATTGTGGTTATGCGCCTCGGCCAGCGGCGGCAGCAAAAATTGGCCTTGCAGGTCCATGCGGCGCTGCGGTTTGGGGATTTTTTGTTGCGTGAACTTGCCGTCTTTGACGTAGAGCGTGCCTTTGCGAAAGCCCTTGCCGTCAAACCATTGGGCGTTTTTCAACTCCATGGTGAGCGCCGGGCCGGCTGTATAAACCGGCGCCTCGGGCTGGGCTTGCGCCGCGCCGGGGCAAAGGGCGGCTGTAGTGAAGAGGCTGAGTCCGGCCAGCAGGGCCTGCCGGAAGCGGCTGAAGAGGGCGAAACAAGGGGAGCGGGGCGTCATAGGCTTGCCATGCTAGCGGGTGTCGGGAAGCTGCCTCGGGAACGCCCGCCTAGAATCCCGCCCCATGGCGACCAGCAAAGCAACCTCCTCCTCCAGCAATACCCCGACCCTTGGCTCCTATGGCGAGGGTTCGATCCGCGTGCTCAAGGGCTTGGAGCCCGTCAAGCAGCGGCCGGGCATGTACACCCGCACCGACAACCCGCTGCACACGATCCAGGAAGTGATCGACAACGCGGCCGACGAGGCCTTGGCCGGCTTCGGCAAGCGCATTGACCTGATCCAGCACAGTGATGGCTCGGTGTCGATTGCCGACGACGGCCGCGGTATTCCCTTCGGCCTGCACCCCGAAGAAGGCGTGCCGGTGGTCGAGATCGTCTTCACCCGCCTGCATGCCGGCGGCAAGTTCGACAAGGGCTCGGGCGGCGCCTATAGCTTCTCGGGCGGCCTGCACGGCGTTGGCGTCAGCGTCACCAATGCCTTGGCCAAGCGCCTGGAAGTGACCGTCTGGCGCGGCGGCGAGGTGGCCACGCTGGCCTTTGAGAACGGCGATGTGGTCGAGGCCGTGGCGGTGCGTAAGGCCGAGCGCGGCGACCGCAAGCAGGGCACGACGGTACGCGTCTGGCCCGATGCCAAGTATTTTGAAAGCGCTGACCTGCCCAAGAACGAGCTGGTGCACCTGCTGCGCAGCAAGGCGGTGCTGATGCCGGGCGTGATCGTCACGCTGACGAATGAGAAGTCCGGTGATGTGCAGACCTGGTCATACAAGGGCGGCCTGCGTGACTATTTGCAGCAGACCTTGACGGCTGAACCGCTGATCCCGCTGTTTGAAGGCGAACAATATGCCGGCCGCAGCGAGACCGAGAACTTCGCCGAAGGCGAGGGCGCCGCTTGGTGCGTGGCCTTCACCGAAGAGGGTCAGACCATGCGCGAAAGCTATGTCAACCTGATCCCCACGGTTGCGGGCGGCACGCATGAGTCGGGTCTCAAAGACGGCCTCTTTGGTGCCATCAAGAGCTTTATCGAGCTGCACAGCCTGCTGCCCAAGGGCGTCAAGCTGATGCCGGACGATGTGTTCTCGCGCGCCAGCTTCGTGCTCTCGGCCAAGGTGCTGGATCCGCAATTCCAGGGTCAGACCAAGGAACGCCTGAACAGCCGCGACGCGCTGCGTCTGGTCTCCACCTATGTGAAGCCGGGCTTGGAGCTGTGGCTGAACCAGCATGTCGAGTTCGGCAAGAAACTGGCCGAGCTGGTCATCAAACAGGCGCAGACCCGCCAGCGCGCCTCGCAAAAGGTGGAGAAGCGCAAAGGCTCGGGTGTTGCCGTCTTGCCGGGCAAGCTGACCGATTGCGAAAGCCGCGATCTGCTGCACAACGAAATCTTCCTGGTCGAGGGCGACTCGGCCGGCGGCAGCGCCAAGATGGGCCGCAACAAAGAAACCCAGGCCATCCTGCCGCTGCGCGGCAAGGTGCTCAACACCTGGGAAGTGGAACGCGACCGACTGTTCGCCAACAACGAAATTCACGACATCTCGGTGGCCCTGGGCGTGGACCCGCATGGCAAAAACGACTCGCCCGATCTGAGCGGCCTGCGCTACGGCAAGGTCTGCATCCTCTCGGACGCGGACGTGGACGGCTCGCACATCCAGGTCTTGCTTTTGACCCTGTTCTTCCGTCACTTCCCCAAGCTGGTGGAAGCCGGCCACATCTTTGTGGCCCGCCCACCGCTCTACCGGGTGGATGCACCGGCCCGTGGCAAAAAGCCCGCCGCCAAGATCTATGCGCTGGACGAGGGCGAGCTGACCGCCACGCTGGACAAGTTGCGCAAGGAAGGCGCCCGTGAAGGCTCTTGGAGCATCAGCCGCTTCAAAGGCCTGGGTGAGATGAGCGCCACCCAGTTGTGGGACACCACGCTGAATCCCGAGACCCGGCGCCTGAGCACCATCGCCTATGGCCAACTCGATTTGGCCGAGACCGAGGTGGCCATCAACAAGCTGATGGGCAAGGGTGAGGCATCGTCACGCCGCGAGTTGATGGAAATCCATGGCGACTCGGTGGAAGTCGATATATGAGCACGCCGCGAGTCCATCTGCGTCCGACCATGTTGTCGGACCTGGACTTTGTGGTCTCGGTCGAGCAAGACGGCAGCAACCGGCCCTTCATCACGCCTTGGGAGCGCACCCAGCACGAAGGCGCGGTGCGTTTTCCAGACTTTCGGCACTTCATCATCGAGGCGGGGCCGGATTCGGCGCGCGCCGGCTTTGTGATCTTTCAAGGCTGCCGCAATCCGCATGGTTCGGTGGAGCTGAAGCGCATCGTCTTGGCACCCAAAGGCCAGGGCCTGGGTCGGGCCTGTGTGCGCTTGTTGAAAAGGCTGGCCTTCACGCAGCTGCATGCCCATCGCTTTTGGCTGGATGTGAAAGCACTCAATACCCGTGCCTTGAAGCTTTACGCCAGCGAAGGCTTTGTGGAAGAGGGCCGTCTGCGCGAAAGCGTGCGGGTCAATTTGGACGGCGCCGATGGCTATGACAGCCTGATCGTCATGTCCATGCTGGACCGCGAGTATCAAGCCCGCCTGGCCTTGGGCGAGGAGGGCGAGTGAAGTCTTCCCGATTTGCGATGGGCGCCGCCGCGCTGGCTCTGGCCTTGCCCGTGCAAGCTGAGCTTTGGGGTTATGTTGACGCCCAGGGCATGGCGCATCTGGCCACACGCCAGATCGACGGCGCCTACAACTTGGTGCTGGGTGCGGCCCATGCGTCCCAAGGCCGGGTGCCCGGCAAGCAAGACAGCAGCCAGCATTTGCTGACCTGGCTGGAGATTGCCCCCGAGGTCAAATCGGTGCAGCCCTATTTGCGCGAAGCCGCTGCGCAGACCGGCGTGGACATGGCCTTGTTGAAGGCGGTGATCACCGTCGAGTCAGGCTACAGGCGCAATGCGGTGTCGCCGCGCGGCGCTATGGGCCTGATGCAAATCACCCCCGTCGCGGCGGCTCGTTATGCCAGCTTGACCGAACGCTTGCGCCCGGTCGAAGAGCGATTGCTCGACCCGCGCATCAATGTCTTGACCGGCGCGCGCATGCTCGCCGATTTGATCAAACGATTTGGCCGCATTGATGCGGCCTTGGCGGCCTGGAACGCCGGTGAAGGCGCGGTGCGCCGTGCCGGCGGCGTGGTGCCGCCGATTGATGAAACCCAAGCCCATGTTCATCTGGTGCTGGAGCTGTATTGGGCCTTGCTGCAACACGGCATGCCCGCTCAAGCCCAGCATCTGACGATTCACTCTGACAAACCATGACTCAGCAGACCTCGATTTTTGACGCCCCGCCGCCCAGCGATGACCCCGATGCCTTGACCCTGGGCCATTACGCCGAGCGAGCCTATCTGGAGTACGCCCTCAGCGTGGTCAAGGGCCGCGCCTTGCCCGATGTCTGCGATGGCCAAAAGCCGGTGCAGCGCCGCATTCTGTATTCGATGGAGCGCATGGGCCTGGCCTTTACCGGCACGGCCGGTGCCAAGCCGGTCAAGGGTGCCCGCGTGGTCGGTGATGTCTTGGGCCGCTTCCACCCGCACGGCGACCAGTCGGTCTACGACGCCTTGGTGCGCATGGCGCAGGACTTCTCGCAGCGCTATCCGCTGATCGACGGTCAAGGAAATTTCGGTAGCCGCGATGGCGACGGCGCGGCGGCCATGCGTTACACCGAAGCGCGCTTGGCGCCGATTGCGCGCCTGCTGCTCGATGAAATCGACGAAGGCACGGTGGACTTCGCGCCCAACTACGACGGTTCCACCGAAGAGCCGCGCCAGTTGCCAGCGCGCCTGCCTTTTGTGCTCTTGAATGGCGCCAGCGGTATCGCGGTGGGCATGGCCACCGAAGTGCCCAGCCACAATCTGCGCGAGGTGGCGGCGGCCGCCGTGGCGCTGCTGAAGAACGAGAACCTCAGCGACGAAGACCTGTTCACCTTGCTGCCCGGCCCGGACTATCCCGGCGGCGGCCAGCTGATCAGCTCGGCGGACGACATCCGCGCTGCCTACCAAAGCGGCCGTGGCAGCATGAAGCTGCGTGCGCGTTGGAAGATCGAAGACCTGGCCCGCGGTCAGTGGCAATTGATCGTCACCGAATTGCCGCATGGCACCAGCAGCCAAAAGGTGCTGGAAGAGATCGAAGAGCTGTCCAACCCCAAGGTCAAGGCCGGCAAAAAGGCGCTCAGCCAGGAGCAGTTGCAGCTCAAGGCCAGCCTCTTGGCGGTCTTGGACGGCGTGCGCGATGAGTCCAGCAAGGACGCGCCGGTGCGCCTGGTCTTCGAGCCCAAGAGCCGCACGGTCGAGCAGCAAGACCTGATCACCACGCTCTTGGCGCACACCAGCCTGGAGACCTCGGCCTCGATCAATATGACCATGATCGGCGCCGATGGTCGGCCCACGCTGAAAAGCATGCGCCAGATCCTCAGCGAGTGGCTGGGTTACCGACAGCAGACGGTGCAGCGCCGCACCCAGCATCGTTTGGCCAAGGTGCTGGACCGCATCCATGTGCTGGAAGGCCGGCAGCTGGTGCTACTCAATATCGACGAGGTCATCCGCATCATCCGCAACAGCGATGAGCCCAAGGCGGCGCTGATTGATCGCTTCAAGCTCAGCGATCGGCAGGCCGAGGACATTCTTGAAATCCGCTTGCGCCAGTTGGCGCGGCTGGAAGCGATCAAGATCGAGCAGGAGTTGAAGACCCTGCGCGAGGAACAGGCCAAGCTGGAAGACATCCTGGCCAACCCCGGCGTCTTGAAGCGCACCGTCATCAAGGAAATCGAGGCCGACGCCAAACAGTTTGGCGACGATCGCCGCACCTTGATTCAGGAAGAGAAAAAGGCGATTGCCGAAGTCCGCATCGTCGACGAGCCGGTGACGGTGGTGGTCAGCATCAAGGGTTGGGTGCGTGCGCTCAAGGGCCATGAAATCGACCCCGCGGCCCTGGCCTTCAAGAGCGGTGACCAACTCTACGGCACCTTCCCTTGCCGCAGCGTCGATCCGCTGATCGTCTTTGGCAACAACGGCCGGGTCTACTCGGTGCCGGTCTCGGTCTTGCCGGGCGGGCGCGGTGACGGCCAACCGATCACCACCTTGATTGAGCTGGAAAGTGGCAGCCAGATTGCGCATTACTTCGCCGGCAGCGCCACGCAGCGCTTGGTTTTGGCCGGCACCGGTGGCTTTGGCTTGATTGCCCAAGTGGGCGATTTGGTCGGCCGCCAAAAAGCGGGCAAGACCTTTCTGAGCCTGGAAGGGCAGGAGCAACCCTTGCCGCCGGCCGCCGTGCCGGTGGGCGAGGTGGCGGGCGTGCAACTGGCTTGTTTGAGCTTGAACGGCCGCTTGCTGACCTATGCGCTGGATGAGCTGAAACACCAGCCCAAGGGCGGCCGCGGCCTGACCTTGGTGGATCTTGAAGACAAGGACGCGCTGCTGAGCGTGGCGGCCTTCACCCAGAGCCTCTTGGTGGTTGGCACCGGTCGCGGCGCCAAGCCTAAGGAAGAAGTGCTCAAGGGCGTGGGCCTGGCCAGTTATGCCGGCAAGCGTGCGCGCAAGGGCAAGGCAGTGGAAGCCTTCCAAAAGGTCTTGCGAGTACTGGCGCCTTGAGCCCCTTGTCCGGTATAAATCGGCGGCGCCTGCTGCAGGGCGGGGCCTTGCTGGGCCTGCCGCTGGGCATAAGCCCCTCGGCCTGGGCCGTTGAATCTGTGCAAGAAGCTTGCCGCCGCTTGGAGGCTCAGGTCGGCGGGCAGCTCGGCGTGTTCGCTTTGCACACCGGTACCCGGCTGCAATTCGGCTACCGCGCCGAGCAGCGCTTTGCCATGTGCTCCACCTTCAAGTTGCTTTTGGCTGGGGCGGTTCTGGCGCGCATCGACGCCGGCCAGTTGCGGCCCGATCAGCGGGTGCGCTTCGGCCCCCGCGATATGGTGCCGCATGCCCCGGTGACCGGTGCGCTGCTGGAGTCAGGCACGGTTTCGGCCTCGCTGAGCGTGCTGGACTTGTGCGCGGCCATCCTGCTGGAGAGCGACAACCCGGCAGCCAATTTGCTGCTGCCCTTGGTGGGCGGACCACCGGGCTTGACACGCTTTTTCCGGGAGTTGGGTGACACCGAAACTCGGCTGGACCGGATCGAACCAGCGCTCAACAGCAATCTGCCCGATGACCCGCGCGACACCAGCACGCCGGCCAGTTATGTGGCCCTGATGGATCGGCTCTTGTGCAGTGACTTTTTGTCGGACGCGGCGCGGCAGCAGTTGCTGGTGTGGATGAATGAGACCGAGACCGGGCTGGGCCGTTTGCGCGCCGGCGCCCCAAAAGACTGGCCGGCTGGCGACAAGACCGGCACCGGGGCGAATGGGGCCGTCAATGATGTGGCGATCTTTTTGCCGCCCAAGCAAGCGCCGATTCTGATGGCGGTGTTCATGAACGGGTCCAGCCAGACTGTGCCCGCCCTGAATGCTGTGCATGCCGAACTGGCCGAGCGCGTCTTGGCCTTACTGTCCGGCAGCGCCCCCGCTTGAGGGCAGGGCGCTGATGCGCTTGTGTTTGCCGCTGCGGCCGAGTTGGCGCGGGTCGCCGACCCGGATGCTGAGCCGCTGTGGCGCGCCACCTTGTTGCGCGATGAAACGCTTCAAGTCGCGTCGATAAAGCTCGCGTGCCTGCGGGCTTTTGTCTGCGTTCGGCCCCAGGCTCAACTGCAGCCCGGTCTTGGTTTGCTGAAGCTGAAAATCGAACAGGCCGGCATCCTCCTCCAGCACCGTGCTCAAGGCCAGCGGCAGCAGGGTAACGTGGGGCGGGATCGAACCCTGGCCGCCAAGACCCGCGATGCTGAGCATATCGTCGCGCCGGCCCTGCACTTCGATGACGGGCAGGGCCGAGCCACAAGCGCAGGGGCGCGGATCGAGCGTGATGCTGTCGCCGATGTCGAAACGGATCAAGGGTTGGGCGTGGTTGGCCAGATTGGTCAGCAAGGTTGTGTGCGAAGCCTGGCCGGCCGGCGTGGCTTGGCCTTGTGCATCGACCGGTTCCAGAATCACCCAGTCGGCGTTGACGTGCAGATGGCCCTTTGCACATTCCCAGGCGATCGGCAAAAACTCCGAGGCACCATAGCTGTTGCGCAGCGGGCAGCCGAAGGCCGCCTCGATGCGGCTGCGCATGGCGGTACTGAGGGTCTCGCCACCAGTCCAGATTTCTTGTGGGTGGCACCGCAGCGCGCCTCGCTCAAGCTCTTGCGCCAAGAGCAGGGCCGCCGTGGGATAGGTGGCAATGATGCTGGGCATGAAACTATTCAACTGCTGAACCAATGCGCTGGCCGCTTGCAGAATCGAGAAGCTGCGCCATTGCGTGGTCAGCCAGGGCTGCTTTTTCCGCAGCCGCTGCACCGAGACATGGCTGGCGAAATGCCCGTCGATGGCGCCGACAAAAGCAAAGCGCTCCGTCAGATAGAGCGGGTCCCAGAGCCGAGCCCAGGGCCGAGGTGTTTGGCGGCGTGTGGCTTCCAGTTGTTCGTAGACGGCCATGGCCGCCGCGTCATGCACATAGATGCCGGGCTGGCCGCTGCTGCCCGAACTTTCCCAGACCGTGTAGCGGCCGAGGTAGGGCTCGGCGATGCGACTCGGGTCGCGGCAAAAGGCTTGCAATTCGCTCAGGCGCAGTTGCGGGTCGCCGACATGCTGCTCAAAGCGCTGCATCAGCGCCGATTTGCTGATCACCGGCAGATCGCGCAAGGCGATCTGATCGAGCGTGCGCCCTTTCAGTAGCGCCCCGTAAAAGGGGCAGGCCATGGCCGCCCGCAGCAGCGCCTGCAGACGCTGGGACTGGCAGGCGCTGAGCGGCTGCTCAGTCTGAATAGCATTGGCGCACATAGTCGCCCGGCGCATCGCCCAGGTCTGGCGCAGGCTTGCTGCGCGCTGAGGTGGGCTTGGCGCGCCACGGTGTTGCAGCCGACGAACGCTCAGCCAACCAGTGATGCCAAGCCGGCCACCAGGAGCCGCTTTGTACCGGCAAGCGCTGCGCCCACTCTTGCTGGGGCACCCAGGCGCCATGCGCCGGTCGAGTCTCAATCCGGTAGCTGCGCCCGGCATGGCCCGGTTCGGAAATGATGCCGGCGTTGTGGCCACCGCTGGTCAGCACAAAGGTGATCTCCGCTTCGCAGAGGTGGTGCAGTTTGTAGACCGAGGCCCAAGGCGAGACGTGGTCGCGCTCGGTGCCGACCAGAAAGATCGGTGCCTCGATATCGCCCAGCGACACCGTGCGTCCATCGACCCGGTAGGCGCTGTGGGCCAGGGCGTTGTGCAGATAGAGGGCCGTCAGGTACTCATGGTGCATGCGTGCCGGCATGCGGGTGGTGTCGGCGTTCCAGTCCATCAGATCGGTGTGCGGTTCGCGCTCGCCCATCAGGTATTCGCGCATGCGGCGCGTCCACACCAAGTCGCGGGAATGCAGGAACTGGAAGGAACCCGCCATCTGATCACCGCTCAGATAGCCTTTGCCGCGGGTGATTTCGTCCAGATAGCCGATCTGGCTTTCGTCGATGAAAAGACCCAGCTCGCCCGGCTCGGAGAAGTCGGTCTGCGCCGCCAGCAGGGTCAGCGAGCGCAGTTCGGGCAAGTGCTCGGCGCCGGCCACGCCGCCTTCGTCAGCCGGAGCGCCCTTGGCGGGCTTGCCTTGCCGTGCCAGCGCCGCGGCGGCAATCGCCAGCAAGGTGCCACCCAGGCAATAGCCCATGGCGTGCACCGGGCGTGCCTTGCCGTGGCGCTTGGCGATGGTGCGCAGCGATTCAAAAATGCCCAGGCGCAGATAGTCGCTCATGCTCAGATCATGGTCGCTGGCGTCCGGGTTGCGCCAGGACAGCATATAGACCTGATGGCCTTGTTCGACCAAGTAGCGCACCATCGAGTTGTGCGGGGACAGGTCCAGGATGTAGTACTTCATGATCCAGGACGGCACGATCAGGATAGGCTCCGGATAGACCTTGTCCGTTTGCGGCGTGTAGTGGATCAGCTCAATCAGGTGGTTACGCATCACCACCTTGCCCGGCGTGATGGCCACGTCGCGGCCGGGCACCTTGCGCGCTTGAGCGGCCGTGCCTTGGGCTGATGCCTGCTGAGGAAGCTCCACGCCTGTGACATCTTCTACCCAATGCCTGAAGCCCTGTGCCAGATGGCCGCCTTGGCTCTCAATGACGTCCTGCAGCACGACCGGATTGCTGAGGAGGTAGTTGGCCGGGGCTAGTGTGTTCAACAGTTGCTTGGCGAAGAACTGCGTCATCTCGGCATGGTGGGCGCTCATGCCCGGCATCTTGGCGGCCTCGCGCCAGAAGGCCTCGCTTTGGCGAAAACCAATTCGCAGTGCGCTGAAGGGCCACTGTGACCAGGCCTCATGGCGAAAGCGCGGGTCATCATCAACGCTGCCGGTCGCCCGACCTGTTGCATCGGCTGGCGCGCCAGGGCCGGCGGGCCAGCTGTCCTTCAGCGCCTGTGTCGCCAATTGCGCGCCCAGGCTGGCCAATTCCATCTGCCGCCCCGGCGAGACGGCCAGATGCCAGGCCCAATCGGCCGTGGCCAAACCCAGCGCTACCGGGGACAGGCCCGAAGTCCAAGGCGCCGTACTGGCATGCAGCAGGCGATCCAAGCGCTGCGTCGGCAATTCTGCGGCGCGCCCGCTGCTGGCGTGGTCGCGTGGATAGTCGGCTTCCATGGGGCGGGCGGAGTCTTGCATGGCAAGGATTCTGCGAGCCTGCGCGGGGCCTTTGTTTGATACAAGGCAAGGTTGCACCAATGCCCCGGATCGGCCCAGCTTGATTGCTGGGCAGCGATCAGCATGGCTCCAAGCGCGCCGCGATGCAGGAAGATGCCCGGCAGACCAGGCTGGCCGTCGAGTGTTCGGCCAGAACGACCTGAGTCAACTTACCAACTGGTGAACGGCCTCGCCGCCAGCTGTGAGTTGAAGTAACGCGTATCGTCGGTGACTTCTTGGCCTAGCCAGGGCGGGGCCTCAAAGGCTTGCGACTCCGAACTCAGCTCAATCTCCGCCACCACCAGGCCGGCATTGGCGCCGAGGAATTCATCCACTTCCCAGTTCATGCCGCCATGCGGCACGATGCGGCGGATCTTTTCAACACAGGGGCCATCGGCCAGTTGCAGCAAGGCTTGTGCGTCGCTGACCGGAATGGCGTATTCGAACTCGGCCCGCGTGGCACCGACGCTGGCGCCCTTGATGGTCAGCCAGGCCGCATCGCCGGCAATGCGCACCCGCACCGTTCGCGCTGGGTCGCGGCTCAAATAGCCTTGGTTCAGGTATTGGCCGCTGCCTTGCTTCCAGTCCTGGCCCTGGACCAGGAACTTCCGCTCGATCTCGATGCCCATGCCGGAGCCGTCCTCAGCCGCGGGCCATAGCGGCCGCGCATTCGCTGACCAGGGCCGGGCCCTTGTAGATCAGGCCGGTGTAGACCTGCACCAGATCGGCGCCGGCTTGCAGCTTGGCGCGCGCGTCGGCGCCACTCATCACGCCGCCCACGCCGATGATGGGGTAGTTGCTGCCCAGTGCTGCGCGCAGCAGGCGAATCACGCGGTTGCTGGCCTCAAACACCGGCCTGCCCGATAAGCCGCCGGTTTCTTCGGCGTGTGGCAGGCCCTTGACCGCTTCACGCGAGATGGTGGTGTTGGTGGCGATCACACCGTCGATGCCGTTGGACTTCAGCGTTTGGGCGATCACCGAGACCTGGTCTTCGTCCAGGTCGGGCGCGATCTTCACAAACATCGGCACCTGGCGATTGGCGGCCTGTTCGAGCTTGAGCTTCTTGGCTTGCAGCGTGCTCAGCAGCGCGTCCAGCGCCTCATCGCTTTGCAGCGCGCGCAGATTCTTGGTGTTAGGGCTGGAGATATTGACGGTGATGTAGTCGGCATGCGGGAACACGCCTTCCAGGCCGATCAAATAGTCGTCCGCGGCGTTCTCAATCGGCGTGGCGGCGTTCTTGCCGATGTTCAGGCCGACCAGGCCGCCGGCCGCGCGGAAGCTGTGGGCGCGTTGCACATTGGCCAAGAAGCTGGCCAGACCTTCGTTATTGAAGCCCAGGCGGTTGATCAAGGCATCGGCCTGCGGCAGGCGGAACATGCGCGGCTTGTCATTGCCGGGCTGGCCCTTGGGCGTGACGGTGCCGACTTCGATGAAGCCAAAACCCATGGCGCCCAGACCGTCGATGCAGCGGCCGTTTTTGTCCAGACCGGCGGCCAGGCCGATGCGATTCGGGAACTTCAAGCCGGCCAGCACCAGCGGGTCTTGCACCCGGGACTGCGACCACAGGCATTGCGCCGGCGTGTTCTGCAGCTTGGCGATGGCGCCAAGTGTCAATTCATGGGCATGCTCGGGATCGAGGCCGAACAAGAAAGGGCGGGTGAGGGCGTAGGGGATCAGAGGCATGGCGGAATTGTCGCATCGCCGGTGGGCTGCTCTCGCCCGATGTCCGGCGGCGTCTCGAGATGGCCAGCGTTGATAATCGCTGCAACCCAGGAAAGCCGTGATGAAAAATCTAGACAACCCCGCCCAAGACCGCGAAGTGGGCTCTCGTGATTCGACCCAAGACAGCACGCGTACCGATGACACCCGCATTGGCGCGGTGCGGCCGCTGATCTCGCCGGCGCTCTTGTTCGACGAGTTGCCCGCGCCCGATGCCTCGCTGGCCTTGGTCGAGCAGGCCCGTGGCGACATCAGTCGCGTGCTGCATGGCCAGGATGACCGTTTGCTGGTGGTGGTGGGCCCATGCTCCATCCATGATCATGACCAGGCGATGGACTACGCCCGGCTCTTGAAGGATCTGCGAGATGAGTTGAGCCAAGATCTTTTGGTGGTGATGCGTGTCTACTTTGAGAAGCCGCGCACCACCGTCGGCTGGAAGGGCTATATCAACGACCCGCGCCTGGATGGCAGCTTCCATATGAACGAAGGCCTGCGTCTGGCGCGCAAGCTGCTGCTGGATGTGACGGCCCTGGGCCTGCCCGCCGGCACCGAGTTCCTGGACCTGCTGTCGCCGCAATACATCAGCGACTTGATTGCCTGGGGTGCGATTGGTGCGCGCACCACCGAGAGCCAAAGCCACCGGCAATTGGCCTCGGGCTTGAGCTGCCCGGTCGGCTTCAAGAACGGCACCGATGGCGGCATCAAGGTGGCCAGCGATGCAGTCTTGGCGGCGAGCGCCAGCCACGCCTTCATGGGCATGACCAAGATGGGCGCCGCGGCGATTTTTGAAACCCGCGGCAATGACGACTGCCACATCATTTTGCGCGGCGGCAAGGCGCCCAACTATGACGCCGCCTCGGTGGCGGCGGCTTGCGATGCCATGCGTTCGGCGGGTTTGCGCGAGCAGGTGATGGTGGACTTCTCGCATGCCAATTCGAGCAAGAAGTTCGAGCGCCAAATCGATGTGGGCCGCGATGTGGCGGCGCAAATCGCTGGCGGCGATGCGCGCATCACCGGCGTGATGATCGAATCGCATCTGCAGCCGGGTCGTCAGGACTTGGCCGAAGGCAAGAACAAGGCCGATCTCTTGCCCGGCGTGTCGATCACCGACGCTTGCCTGGGCTGGAGTCAGACCGAGCCGCTGCTGCGCGAACTGGCCGCGGCGGTGCGCGCGCGTCGCGGCGCTTGACGGGCTGATCGGCGAGCTTGTCTCGCCTCGCCTCGGGCGTGCTCAGCGCCCGATTTTCAACAGCCATTGGCGCCCGGTAGCGGCATCTCGCGACGCGCTGCCACCGCTTGTCGCAAGCCGCTGTTCGTCGACGAGGCAGGTTCTTAGAGTTCAGTCATCCCACCACTGAACCACAGGAATCTTCGCGATGAAAACCTCCACCAAGACTGTCGGCGCCTTGTTCGCGGCCAAGCTGCTGGCCTTGTCCGGCTTCTACGCCATGTCGGTCGGCCTGCTGGGCGCCACGCCGGCCCATGCCTTGGATATGGACTTGGCCGTCGAGGGCTTGACGCAAAGCGAGGGGCGCGTGATGGTGGCCGTGTACACCGATGCCAACAGCTGGTTGAAAAAGCCGCTTACCGGCACCAGCGTCGACGCCAGCCAGCAAATAAATGGCCGCCTTGTGATCAAGCTGCAGGACCTGCCCGAAGGCACGCTGGCCCTGAGCATCTTTCACGACGTGAATGGCAATGGCAAGCTCGACAGCAATGCCATGGGCATGCCCAAAGAGCCCTACGGCTTCTCCAACAATGCCGCCGGTAGCTTCGGCCCGCCCAAGTTCGAGAAGGCGCAGTTCGAGGCCAAGCAAGGTGCGCTGGTTTCGATTCAGTTGAACTGAGTTCGGAGCGCCCCATCATGCAAAGACGCAATCTGTTCAAGGCGGGTTTGGCTGGACTGGCCGGGCTCGGCAATCTGAGCCTCTTGCAAGAGGCGCTGGCCCTGGGCGTTATGGCGCCCGGCTTCAGCAACCTGGCGCCGGAGCTGGCGCCGCTGCAGGGCTTCAGCGGCCGCGAGATGTTTGATGCGCGTGATCTGCGCATCGAGGGCCGCTTGCCGGCGGGATTGAGTGGGGTGTATTACCGCAATGGGCCGGGTCTGATGGCACGGGGCCAGGAGCGCTACAAGCATTGGTTCGATGGCGACGGCCTGGTGCAGGCCTGGACTTTTGCCGGCGGCGCCGTGCACCACAAGGCGCGTTTTGTGCAAACCAAGAAGTTCCGCAGCGAGGCCGCCGCCGGGCGCTTTTTGCTGCCGGCATTCGGCACCAGCTTTGCCAACCAGGAATCCCGCTCGCCGGTGCGCAGCTCCGATGATGTGAACGTCGCCAATACCAGTGTGATGTTGAACGAGGGGCGTTTGTACGCGCTGTGGGAGGGCGGTAGCGCCTATGAACTGGACCCGATCAGCCTGGCCACCAAGGGGCCGCGTGTTTGGACGCCGGACTTGGCCGGTGTGCCTTTCTCCGCCCATCCCAAGGTGGAGGCGGATGGTACGGTGTGGAATTTCGGCAGCCAATCCGGGCAGATGGTGATCTACCAACTCTCGGCCCAAGGTCAGTTGTTGAACAGCCGCGTGTTCAAGATGCCGGCGGAATCGGCCATGGTGCATGACTTTGCCGTGTCACAGCGTTTTCTGGTCTTTTTGCTGGCGCCTTTGGCACTGGATATGGAGGCTGTGCGCGCGGGTTCGAGCATGTTGGAGTCGATGCGCTGGAAGGCACAAGACGCAACGACCGTCTTGGTGATCGACAAGTCCGATCTGGATCGGCGGTGGGTGCTGCAGATGCCTGCCGCGATGGTGTTCCACTTCGGCAATGCCTGGGACGATGGTTCACAGATTCATCTGGACTATGTGGAGGCGCAACCGTTCCCGGTGATCAATGCGGCCTTGAACGACATCATGACAGGCACTCGACCGAAGCAGAAGGTGTCCAGCCCGCGCTTTCTGCGCATCAGCCTGGGCGCCAGTTCTGCCAGCGGTGCAGGCGTCAATGGCGGGCGCATTGAAATGCGCTCCCGAGATGAGTCGGTTGAGTTCCCGGTGGTGGACCCACGTGTGGTGGCGCAGCGTTACCGGCATGTCTATCACCTGAACGCCATCGATACCGGTGAGCGCTGGGGCTATAACGGCTTGATGCATCTGGACATCGAAAGCGGTCGGCGTGAGCGTTTCTCTTTCGGCAATGACGTGGTGCTGGAGGAACATGTGCTGGTCCCCAAGCCGAACAGCAGTCGAGAAGGCGAGGGCTGGCTCTTGGGGCTGGGCTATGACATCAAAGCCAAGCGTTCATTCGCGTCGGTCTTCGATGCGCAAGCACTCAGTGCCGGGCTCTTGGCGCGGGTTTGGCTGCCCTACTGGGTGAGCTACGGCTTCCACGGCAAGTTCTACGCGGCTTGAAACCACACTGCCGATGCCGAACTCAAAGCTTGCGTGCGTCTAGGCTGGCGACTTGTTCGCCAGCTGGCGGCAAGGCGCTGAAGACCGGGCTGGGCTGGCTGGGCATCGAGTTTGGCGCCACTGTGTGATCCTGGCTTGCCGCCAACTCAAGCGCCTCGGTGGGCTCGAAGCTCCCCGTGCCCAAGCCCAGCAAGGTGACAAGAGCGAGCATGGCAATCCAGGCCTGCGGGTCACGGCTTAAGCAGCCGAGCTTTTGCACAGACAGCAGGGGGCTTGAGTTGGTCGTTGGCTTCATCGTCGGCGCTCCAAGGAAGTGGCGGCATCGGTGCAAGTTCACCGGCATTGGCGTTTCAATGCCATGACTGTATATGTCTACAGCTGTGTATGCAAACAGTATTTGCGTGCAACCTTGGATTCCAATGCAGGTCTTCGCGGAGTTTGTGGGGCGGGACGCAGAGCCCCCTGGTCGATAATGGCGGCCCGGCTTTCAAAGCTCCACTCCATCAGAAGTCCACACAGCATGACCCAAGACGAACTCAAAACCCTGGTTGGCCAAGCCGCTTTGCAATATGTGAAGCCCGGCAGCATTGTTGGCGTGGGCACTGGCTCCACCGTGGACAAATTCATTGACGCCTTGGCCGCCAGCGGCATCAAGGTGGCGGGTGCCGTATCCAGCTCGGTGCGTTCGACCGAACGCATGAAGGCTTTGGGCATCCCGGTGCTGGATGCGTCGGAAGTCGAAGACCTGGGCGTCTATATCGACGGCGCCGACGAGATCGACCATGCCGGCCACATGATCAAGGGTGGCGGTGCTGCCTTGACCCGCGAGAAGATCGTGGCCGATCTGGCCGAGCGCTTCATCTGCATCGCCGATGAGTCGAAGCTGGTGCAGATGTTGGGTAAGTTCCCGCTGCCGGTGGAAGTGATCCCGATGGCGGCCGCCCAAATCGCTCGCGCCTTTGCGGCGCAAGGCGGCGTGGCCACGCTGCGCGCCGGCGTGGTCACGGACAACGGCTGCCAGATCCTCGATGTGACCGGCCTTCAAGTCCGTGACCCAATGGCCTTTGAGCGCGAGGTCAACCAATGGCCGGGCGTGGTCACGGTGGGTGTGTTCGCCCGCAACCGCGCCCAGGTCTGCCTGCTGGGTACGTCTGAAGGTGTGAAGACGCTCAACTTCGTTTGAGCGGTTCGGGTTTGGCTTGTGCCTGCTGCGCAAGCCCGACCATTAGTGTCTAGCGCTGCAAGCGAAACACGCCGATGGCCTCGGACAGTCGGGAAGACTGATCCCGCAGGCTTTCGGCCGCTGCCGCCGACTCTTCCACCAAGGCCGCGTTTTGCTGCGTCATCTGATCCAACTGGGTCACTGCGGCATTGACCTGTTGGATGCCGTCGCTTTGCTCGCGGGCCGAGGCACTGATCTCGCCGATGATGTCGGAGACCCGCTGCACACTGGCGACGATTTCGCCCATGGTGCTGCCGGCGTCTTGCACCAGCCGGGTCCCGGACTCGACCCGCTCGACGCTGGCGCCGATCAGGCTTTTGATTTCACGTGCGGCTTCGGCCGAGCGCTGCGCCAGTGAGCGCACCTCGGAAGCCACCACGGCAAAGCCGCGTCCTTGCTCGCCGGCGCGGGCCGCTTCAACCGCGGCATTCAAGGCCAAGATATTGGTCTGGAAGGCGATGCCATCGATGGTGCCGATGATGTCGCTGATGCGGCGTGAACTGGCGCTGATCTCGTCCATGGTGCTGACCACCTGGCCCACCACGGCGCCGCCGCGCTGCGCCACTTCCGCGGCCGAACTGGCCAGTTGATTGGCCGTCATGGCCGAGTCGGAGGTTTGCCGCACGGTGCCGGTCAGTTGCAGCATCGAGGCTGCGGCCTGTTGCAAATTGGATGCGGTCTGCTCGGTGCGGCCGGATAGGTCATGGTTGCCGACGGCAATCTCCGCGCTGGCGGTGCCAATGCTGTCGGTCGACCCGCGCACCTGGCCGATCAGTTGTAGCAGCGAGGACTGCATGGTTTGCAGCGAGTTCATCAATTGCCCGGTCTCATCGGGCCCGCCGGCGGGGATCGGGTGACTGAGGTCGAAATGGGCAATGGCATCGGCCACGCTGACGGCCTGTTTCAGCGGTGCGGTAATCGAGCGCGTCAACCAAAAGGCCGCGGCCACGCCGAGCGCGATGGCGCTGAGCTCAAACAGAATCAAGCCGGTTTGTGCGGCTTGATTGCTGTCTTCGACGCGTCGAACCGACACGTCCAGCTCTTCGCGCTGCTGCTTGACGATCTCCTTGATGGCCTCTTGAAAACTGGCCGCTGCGGGTTGGAATTCCTGCTCAAACAGGCTGCGCGCGCGCTCAGACTCACCGGCTTTTTTGGCGGCGGTGACGGCTTCCCGGCTGGCCAGATAGCGTTTGCGCGCTTGCGAGAGCGCGTCAAACAACTCGCGCTCCTTCGGATCTATCAGCAGCTTTTCCAGGGTTTTTTGTAACTCGCCCGAGGCCTTGGTGGACTCGGCCGCGCCGGCCGCAAAGAAGTCGGCCAGATGGGGATCGCTGCTGACGGCGATGGCGGTGGTGCGATTGACGCCGTTGGTGATGTTGCGGTACCAATCGGATGCGGCGCGTTCGGTCACCAGCGTGTGTTCATACATGACCTGCGTTTCTTGCGCCACACCGCGCAAACACCACAGGCCATAGGCCGCGCCAACAAAGGAGATCGACAGGACAAGGCCGAGCACCAGAGACAAACGTTGGCCAATGCTGCGGCCGGAGAGAGAAGAGAACGACATTCGAAATAGACCTTTCAGGGGAGAGGACGCCCTCAGGCCAAGCCTGGCGTGAGGGATAAGTCCTCAGTCCATTTCGGTCATATTTCTGTCAGATTGATCGGACTTGTGCGCTGCGCGACCCGGTTGGACAAGCTCGTGCGGACTGCGCCCGTCTTTGTGTTGATCCCGTGTGGCTTACTGTGCAGACAGCGGCGCTTGGTCGACCTTGTCGACCAGACTCAAGCCTTGTTGGCCGACCCCGCTTGCCGGAACGCGCGCACCGCAAAACGGGCCGGATCGATGGCATCGATCAGGCTGGCTTCGAGCGGGCAAGGAGCCCCGCTGACCTGGGCCGCCAGCACCTGGGCGCACAAGGCGGCCCAGCCGATGCCGCGCGAACCCATGGCCATGCAGATCGCCAGGCCCGCTTGGCGCGGGATGAAGCGCGCTTGGTCGCGCCGACCGTCAGCGCCGGCGCAGGGCAAGCCGCCGACCAGTGGCAGGCGATCGGGCGTGGCCAAGCGCCAGCCGACGCGGCCGCTGGCTGCTGGGAGCGAATCCGCCGAAGCGTCAACGTCGGGCAAGTGCGCCAGCTTCGCCCATTGCGCGAGATTGGCTGTGTGATCGCTGGCGCGCAGCGCGGGGTCCAGATCGCCGGCCTGGTTGGTGGCGCCGCACCACAGGCCATTGGCGCGGTCGGCAATCGCGTAGCCAAGTCCGGCCACCGGCAGTCTTGGCCGTGGTGAAGCCGGGCTCAGATGGCTGATTTGCCCGCGTTGCAGCATCAGGCTGGCCGCCAAGCCGGGGGCCAGGTCTTGCAGCAAGGCCTGACCCTCATGACCGCCGGCCAGGACCAGCAAGGGCGCTTGCGCCAGCACTTGGCCCTGGGTCCCCAGCGCCTGCCATTGGTCCTCGTCCCTGTGCAGCCGGGTGACCGGGCTGGACCACAAGGTCTTGGCTTGCGCCACGCGCAGCAGCGCGGCCACGTAGTCGGGCGGGGGCAGCGCTCCGCCGCTGGGATAGAACCAGGCCGGGTGTTGCAGGTCGAGACCACTGAGTTCTGCGGCCTGCGCCAGGCTTAACGCCTGCACATAGTCGGTCGGCAGACCAAGCTGACTCAGCTGCACCTGCATGGCGGGTAAATCCTGCCGGGTCTCCAGTCGCAGCAGGCCGCGCTGCAGCCAGGGCAGGTCCGGGCCCAGTCTGTGGAGCAGGCGCTCGGTCGCCAGTGCCGCCGCGCGGTTGAAGCGCGCATGCAGGCCATCATCGGGGTTGAGGGTGCCGTGGAATAAGCCGCCCGGGTTGCCGGAACTGGCCTGGGCCGGGCCGGAGCGGCCGTCGATCACCGTGCTGTGGATGCCTTGTTCGGCCAGGGCCCAGGCGCAGGCGGCGCCCGCCAACCCGGCGCCGATGATGACGGCTTGCTGCGTGTCGGGGGGCGCCAGCGCCACGCGACCGGCCGGTTTGCTTGCCTGGTGTCTAGGGGTGAAGCGGGCCACACACATGCCGCCCTTGTTGGCAAAGCCGCGCTGCCGCTCGACCGTGAAGCCGGCGGCAGTCAGCCCCTCACGCACGCTGGGCGCCACGCTCCAGGATCCGGCCGTGGCGTCGGGTGCGGCGAGCCGACCCAGCGCTTTCAGCAGGTAGGCATCCCACATGTCCGGGTTTTGGCTCGGGTTGAAACCGTCAAGGTAGAAGGCGTCGACCTCGGCCACCAATTCGCGCAGCCAATGCCGCACATCACCCAGGCAGAGCAGCAATTGCACCCGGTCGCCCGCGAAGCTGAGGCGGTGCAGATTGGCGGTCAATGGCGGCCAGGCCTGCAGCAATTGCGCGGCCAGATCGGGCAAGGTCGAGTCTTGATGGGCGCGGGCCAGATCCTCGCGATGCAGCGGGTGCTTTTCGATGCTGATGAACACCAACTGTTCGCAGCGCTCGGGGTCTTGGGCCCAGGCGTCCCAGGTGGCCAGGAAGTTATTGCCGAGACCGAAGCCGGTTTCCAAAACTACAAAGCGCTGGCGCGCCGCCCAGCGCCCCGGCAGCTGGTTGGCTCCCAGAAAGACATGGCGTGCCTGCGCCAAGGCGCCGGCGCGGCTGTGATAGACGTCGCCAAAGTCGGGAGCAGAGGGGGCGGTGGGGTCGCTGAAATCGACCCGCGCGGGGGAAATGGTTTGGATCTTCATGCAGGCTCATGCGAGGGCCGGCAGTATGAACCAGAGCAGGCCGGCCGCCAGCGCCAACGATGAAAAAAGTACCGCCGCGACGATGGCGGCAAAGCGACGCCCGCCGCTGACCCAGGCGGTGATGCTGCGGGTGATGCTGTTGCTGGCGATGGCGGCCAAGACGCCGCGGCACATCAGCTCGGCATCGATCTGCCCGGCATGGGCCAGACCGGCCAGCGAGGCCACAGGTGAGTGGGCATCCGCCAAGCCCGCCACTGCCACGGCGGCAAACATGCCGGAACTGCCGAATTTGCGCTCGGCCCAGCTGACCAAGACCGCCACCACGCTCAGCAGGACGGCGATCAGGGCCGCCTCTTTCAGGCGCAGTGGGCCGCCTGCTTGCGCCTCCGCGTGGGGAGATTTCTTAGACGAATGCTCGCCTGAATCTGTGCTTATTGGGACGTTCAACTCAGCCTTGGCGCGCCGCGCCAGCAGCAGGCCGGTGCCGCCCGCCACCACAATGCCCGCCACACCCAGCGGCAAAAAATGCATGGCCGCCTGGGGCGCCAGGGCCAATAGCATCAAACAGGCTTGCAGCCAGGTGGCTGCGGTGGACATCACCGCCCCCGAGGTGCAGGCCAATAGCAATGTTGGCTCGGCCTTGGCCCTTTGGCCCATGGTGGCAATGGTGGCCGTGCTGGACACCAGGCCCGACATCAGCCCCGACAGGGCCAGGCCGGTTTGCGCGCCGAGCAGGCGCAAGGCCACATAACCAAAAGCCTGCAGGCCCAGCAGCAGCAAGAGTAAACCCATCAAGGAATGGGCCTTCATGCCTGCCAGCCAAGGCAGCGGCTCGGTGGGCATGATGGGCAAGACCACCAAGGCCAAGGCCGCCAGCAGCAAGCCGTCGTGCAGTTCTTGCTCGCGCAACCAGCGGGTGGCGAAACGATGCAGCCCCGTGCGGGCACTCAACAAGGCGGTCAGCGTGACTGCGGCCGGTGCGCCCAGCAAGGGCGCCTGCACGCACAAGACGCCGATCAAATAGGTGGCCAGCAAGGCCATTTCGGTGGTCAGGCCTGGGTCGCGCTCGCTGCTGCGGAAGTAGGCCATGGCGGCCAAGATGGTGATGGCCAGCGCGCCTACCGCTACCAGGCCGGGCACGGCCAGACCATGCGCCAGCGCGCCGGCCAGCGAGGCAATGGTGAAAGTGCGCAAGCCGGCCGGCTCCATATTGCGGCCGCCGCCATGGCCACGACCTTTGTGGCGCTCGCGCTCCAGGCCGATCAAAAGGCCGCTGCCGAGGGCGGCCAGCAGACCAGTGGCCAGTTCGGCGTGGCTGCCGAAGGCTTGTTCAAGCAGGTTCACAGTTCGACCGACTCTCCATGCTGTGGCACGCGCACCCGCCAGCCCAATTCATCTTGAATGCGACTGCGCAGCGCGTCGCTGGCGGCCGGCTCCCCGTGAACAACAAAGACCTGGCTGGGGGCTTGTTTGAAACCGCGCAGCCAGGCCATCAGGCCATCGGCATCGGCATGGCCGGACAGGCCTTCCAGATGGCTGATCTCGGCGTTGATGCCGACGTAATGACCGTGCATTTTGATTTCGCGGGCGCCACCGATCAGCTTGGCGCCGCGGGTGCCGCCGACCTGGAAGCCCGGGAAGGCGATGTGATGGCGGGCTTGCGGGCCCATGGTTTCCAGGTAGTTCAGCACCCGGCCGCCGGTGGCCATGCCGCTGGCCGAGATGATGATGGAGGGCTTGGCGCGAGGCCCCGCCAGGCTGGCAGCCAGGCGCTGCGATTCCGCCGGCTTGGTAACCAGATGAACGCCGTCGCAAAGCCCGGCGGCGTCGCTGGCGCCGATGCGCAGCAGCTTTTTGTGTTTGATGGTCAGCTGGGTGGCCAGTTCGGCCATCGGGCTGTCCAAATAGATAGGTACATCCAGCGCCAGCTCGCCCGCTTCGCGCAAGCGCTGCAGCAAGAGCAGCAGCTCCTGGGCGCGGCCGACCGCAAAGCTGGGCAGCAAGACCGATCCACCGCGCTTGAAGGTGCTGCGCAGGATTTGCGCCAGCCGGGCTTGCACGTCTTCCGGGGCATGCACGCGGTTGCCGTAAGTCGATTCAATCAAGAGCACATCGGCTGCCTCGATGCGCTGCGGCGCCGGCATCAAGGGGTCGTTGCTGCGCCCAAGATCCCCGGAATAGACCAGCGTGCGGCCTTGCGCCGTGACTGAAATGGCGCAGGCGCCGAGCAGGTGGCCGACCGGGGTGAAACGGATCTGTGTGCTGCCGAGTTGCAGGCGGCCGTCGCGTGGCAGGCCGACAAAATGAGCCAGCGCCTTTTTGGTGTCGGCGACGGTGTAGAGCGGCAGGGCGGTGGCGTGTTTGGAACTGCCGGTGCGGTTGGCCCGGCGGGCGTCTTCTTCTTGCAGCTTGGCACTGTCCAGCAGCAGCACCTCGCACAGATCGCGGGTCGCGCCGGTGGAGAAGATCTGACCCTTGAAGCCCTGGCGCGCCAAGGCCGGGATGTAGCCACTGTGATCCAGATGGGCGTGCGACAGCAAGACCGCGTCGAGGCTGGCGGGGGCGACGCCGAGGCCGGACCAGTTGCGCTCGCGCAAGGTCTTGTAGCCTTGGAACAGGCCGCAGTCGAGCAAGAGGCGCTGGCGCGAGCCTTTGTTGCCGTTCTCGCCTTTATCCAATTCGAGCAGATGGCGGGAGCCGGTCACGCAGTCGGCCGCGCCCAGGAAAGTCAGCTTCATTTGGAGGCTCCCATTGTTTGCAGTTGCCCCGATTCAAGCACTTGAACGGCCGGTCCGTCTTGATACAGGGCAAGGCTGAGTGCCCGCGCCACCGTGCTGGCGGCAATGGGGCGCCAGCGCAGCGGGATCAAGGGCAAGAAGGGGCGGGTCAGGCGTAAGGCCCAGCGCTCGCCGGGGCGGGCCGTTTGCCCCAAGGCCTCGCGTTCGCCACTCAGCAGCGAGGGCCGGGCAAACACCAGGCGTTCAAACTGCAGGGCCATCAAGGCCTGTTCCATCTCACCTTTGACGCGGTTGTAGAACACGCGGGAAGTGGCATCGGCCCCCAAGGCCGAGATCACCGCGCAACGCTGCGCCCCGGCAAGACGGGCCGCGCGGGCCACGTTGAGCACGGCATCAAAGTCGACCGCGCGAAACGCCGCCTCCGAGCCGGCCTGTGCCATCGTGCTGCCCAGGCAGATATAGACCGCGTGCGGTGGCGGCAATTGCGGCGCGCCGAGATCGGCGCGGCTGAAGTCGACCCGATGTTGCTGAAGTTGCTGGCCCGCCGGCAGATTCACGGCAGGGCGGCGCAGCAATAGATGCACAAGGGCATGTCTATCCATCAGGCGTGGTAACAGCGCGCGGCCGACCAGACCGCTGGCACCGGCAAGCCAAACAACTTGTTCTTGCTTGCTCATGGCGCGGTCTCAGTGGAGCTCTTGTTCGCCTTGATGCAACTGGCCATCGCTTCGGCCAAGGCACCGGGTCTTGTCGCGCTGTGGCGTGGCGCGCCACAAAAATCATCGCTGGCCAATGCCAGGGAGGGTATGGCCTCGACCGGCCTGCGCCAGTTCAGTTGCAGTGCGTCTGCGTCTTCCAGGTAGTCACTGAGCTTGAGGACCTCATTCATGCTGGCCTTGATTTGGGCGCCATCGCGTTCGCGAATGCGGCCATCGAGCAGGTTGCCGTAGATGGTGGCGCTTGACAGTGCGCCACGCACATCGATGCCGGCCGAGTTGATCAAGGTGTTGTGGGCCAAGAGCATGGATGCGGAGCGGCTGAGGTCGATCGCAAAGTCATTGCAATGGGCCACCACATTGTTGAGCACCACACCGGCGTTTTGCTCGGTCTCACAGCGCTGCTCGCGGCAGAACTGGGGGTCGGAGCCGCTGCCGCCAAAGGAGATGCCGGTGCGAATGCCGGGCTGAGAAATCTGCTGAGGTGTGCACACCAGCAGATTGCGCTCGACCCGACTGCCATGCCCCGCGCCGCGAATCAGGATGCCAAAGGACGACTGCCCTCCGCCGGCTTTGACGAAGTTGCTAATGTTGTTGTCGGCCAGCCTCCATTTACTGGCGCCGATGATATTGATGGGCGCCACCATCATGGCGGTGTCGCGGGGGCGGGAATTGCCGAAGGTGTTGAATTGCACCAAACCTTCGTCCGGCCATTGCGCGTCATCGCCATTGACCTGTAGATGGGAATTGAAGTCCTCGATCAGATTGTTGCGCAGCACGGTGCTGCGGGCGCCACCCAGCACCAGCCACGCGTGTTTGCAGTCGGACGGCTGTGGGCAGACGCCGCGCAAATGCAGATTTTCGAAGACCCAAAATGGCTGAGTCACCTTGAAAATCTCTGCGGCCGAGGACTCCAATCTGACCTGTCCCGGCAGTCTTGCTCTGACCGTGATGGGCAGATCTTGCTGGCCGGCGTTATTGGTGCTGAGGGGCTCGGCGATGCGGTAGCGCCCTGGGTTCAAGAGAATCGTTTGGCCCGGCTTGGCCGTCAGCATGGCCTTAGCCAACTCTTCTGTGGTGCTGACGCGCAGCTCCGACCAACTGCTGCCGGCCTGAATCTCGGCAGATCGGGCCGCCTCGGGTGTGACGGCGATCGGCTGACCCTTGGCGTCATAGCGGATGGGGGGGAGGGTATGTGACTGCTGACCCTTGCCCAAGTTGGCCAGGCGGCCACTTGGAACGACGCGTTCGACCTTGGATTCCGCATAGGCCAAGGCGGGCAGCAAGATCGGCTCCAGCAGCTCATGTCCGATCAAGCGGATCCGGGCATAACGAATCAATTCGCCGGGCGTGCGCTGATTGAAATCGCTGCCCAGCTTGTTGGCATCGAATTGACGCAGCAGCAGGATGACGATGGCCACCAGCGTGGCCGCCACGGCCAATGAAAGCCAAAGAAAGAAACGGCGGGCCTTGATTCGCATTTTGAGTTTCTAGAGCATGCACGTAGACCGGCCGAGTATGCGTGCGGAAACAAAAAAGCCCAACCGGGTTTTGGCTGGGCTTTGATCAAAATGCGGCGGACCTGGTGATTAGCGTCCGCGTAAATTCGGGGTCAGCGTTTCGGCTGTGTCAGGCGCGCACCTGGGTTGCGGCCACCGCCGCCACCGCCACCACCTGCGGGACGGCCACCACCGCCACCACTACCGGGGCGACCGCCGCCACCACCGGCGCGCTGGCCTTGCGGCGCAGCTTGGCGCGGTGCGCCGCCATCGCGGGAGCCATGAGGCGCATGGCTCGAACCACCGCGCGGAGCGGAACGACCACCGCCACCGCCGCCTGGGCGACCACCGCGACCCCCGCCACCGGAGCGGCTGCCGTTGTTGTTCAGAATCATGCGGCCCAGCACGATGGGCTCGGGCTTCTCGCTCGGATCGGGCGCGAAGCCCTGCACGACTTCCTTGGGGATCTCGCGCTTGATCAGCTTCTCGATCTCGCGCAGGAAACCGTTTTCGTCCACGCAGACCAAGGACACGGCCTCGCCCTGTGCGCCGGCCCGGCCGGTGCGGCCGATCCGGTGCACATAGTCTTCCGGCACATTCGGCAACTCAAAGTTGACGACGTGAGGCAATTGGTCGATGTCGATGCCGCGGGCGGCGATGTCGGTCGCCACCAAGCAGGTCAGGTCACCGCTCTTGAAGTCGGCCAGGGCCTTGGTGCGGGCACCTTGGCTCTTGTTGCCGTGGATGGCCATGGCGCTGATGCCCTGGTCATTCAGGTAATCGGTCAGACGGTTGGCGCCATGCTTCATGCGGGTGAAGACCAGCACCTGGTGCCAGTCACCACTCTTGATCAGATGGACCAGCAGCTCTTTCTTGCGCTCGCGACCCACCGGGTGGACCTTTTGCGCAATCGACTCATTGGTCTGGTTGCGGCGGGCCACTTCGATCAGCGCAGGCTGGTTCAGCAGGCGGTCGGCCAGGTTCTTGATGTCATCGCTGAAGGTGGCGCTGAACAGCAGCGACTGCTTCTTGGCCGGCAGCAGGGCCAGCACTTTCTTGATGTCGTGCACAAAGCCCATGTCCAGCATGCGGTCGGCTTCGTCCAGCACCAGCATTTGCACCTGGCTCAGGTCCAGCGTGCCTTGTTGGGCGTGGTCCAGCAGGCGGCCCGGCGTGGCCACCAGGATGTCAACGCCGTCGCGCAAGCGGTTGATCTGCGGCTGCATGCCAACACCGCCGAACATCACCATGCTCTTCAGAGGCAGGTACTTGCCGTAGGTCTTGACGCTTTCTTCGACCTGGGCCGCCAACTCGCGGGTGGGGGTCAGCACCAGGGCGCGGATGGCGGGCTTGCCGCGCTTGTTCAGCACCGGCTGGCCGACGCTCAAGCGATGCAGCATGGGCAGGGTGAAACCGGCGGTCTTGCCGGTGCCGGTCTGGGCGCCGGCCAACAGGTCACCGCCTTGCATGACGGCGGGAATGGCCTGCGATTGAATGGGGGTAGGAGTCGTGTAGCCGGCGTCGGCGATGGCCTTCAGCAAAGGCTGGGCAAGGCCCAAAGATTCAAAGCTCATTGATTTTTTGTAGAGCACGCATCTTCGGTTGCTGGGCCGCGCTGCAGGGTATGCAACGCCAGTCTGCGAGCCTGCGATAGGAGGCGTACAAGATGTCAAAAAAAGGAACGCCGCGGAAGACTGGTAGCCGCGGCGTAGGGCTGCAGTATAGCTGCCCCCTAGGAAAACCCAGGGGAAACTCGGGGGTCAAGCGGCTTTGCAGGGCCTCGCCCGGGGCTGGCTTGTGAACTTGTGACGGCGGCGCGCCGAGTCGAGGCGGCGAAGCTGCGACAATACGTCGTTTCGCGTCTTGCCAAATTGGCATTCGCGGCGGGCCGGCACCGATCCCGGCTGCCCACAAGGTCCCGCAGCCCCGCAAAAACTCTCGAAAACTCCAGGACAGGAACCCTCCGCCATGGCGCAATACGTCTATTCCATGAACCGTCTGAACAAGACGGTGCCTCCGAAACGCCACATCCTGAAGGACATCTCACTGTCTTTCTTCCCCGGCGCCAAGATCGGCGTGCTGGGCGTGAACGGTTCGGGCAAGTCCACCGTGCTGAAGATCATGGCCGGTGTGGACAAGGAATACGAAGGCGAGGCCATGGCTATGCCGGGCATCAAGATCGGTTATTTGCCGCAGGAGCCCGAGCTGAATGCCGAGCAGACCGTGCGTGAAGCGGTGGAAGAGGGCATTGGCGGCGTGTTGGCGGCCAAGAAGCGCTTGGACGAGGTCTATGCCGCTTATGCCGAAGAGGATGCTGACTTTGACGCCCTGGCCGCCGAGCAGGGCGAACTGGAAGCCATCATTGCCGCCGCAGGCTCCGAAAACACCGACTTGCAACTGGAACTCGCTGCCGACGCGCTGAACCTGCCACCCTGGGACGCCAAGATCGGCGTGCTGTCCGGCGGTGAAAAGCGCCGCGTGGCGCTGTGCCGTTTGCTGCTTTCCAAGCCGGACATGCTGCTGCTTGACGAACCGACCAACCACTTGGACGCCGAATCGGTGGAGTGGCTGGAGCAATTCCTGCAGCGCTTCCCTGGCACCGTGGTGGCCATCACCCACGATCGCTACTTCCTGGACAACGCGGCCGAGTGGATTTTGGAACTGGACCGCGGCCACGGTATCCCCTGGAAGGGCAACTACTCCGACTGGCTGGACCAGAAGGAAAAGCGCCTGGAAGGCGAGCAGAAGTCCGAAGACGCCCGCATGAAGGCGATGAAGGAAGAGCTGAAGTGGGTGCGCTCCAACGCCAAGGGCCGTCAGGCCAAGAGCAAGGCGCGTCTGGCTCGCTTCGAGGAGTTGTCGGACGTCGAATACCAACAGCGCAATGTCACCAACGAAATCTTCATCCCCGTGGCCGAGCGCCTGGGCAATGAAGTGATCGAGTTCGAAGGTGTGTCAAAGAGCTTCGGCGACCGCGTGCTGATCGACAACCTGAGCTTCAAGGTGCCGGCCGGCGCCATCGTCGGCATCATCGGCCCCAACGGTGCTGGTAAGTCGACGCTATTCCGCATGCTGCAAGGCACCGAGACCCCGGACAGCGGCACCGTCAAGATCGGCAAGACCGCCAAGATGGCCTTCGTGGACCAAAGCCGCGCCAGCCTAGAAGCCGACAAGACCGTCTGGCAAGACGTGTCCGGCGGCCTGGACAACATCACGGTGGGCAAGTTCGTGATGCCTAGCCGCGCCTATTTGGGCCGCTTCAACTTCAAGGGCAATGACCAGCAAAAGCTGGTGGGCAGCCTCTCGGGTGGTGAGCGTGGCCGCTTGCACCTGGCCAAGACCCTGGCGCAAGGCGGCAACGTTTTGATGCTGGACGAACCGTCGAACGACTTGGACGTTGAAACCCTGCGTGCGCTGGAAGAAGCGCTGCTGGAGTTCGCCGGCAGCGCGATGGTGATCTCCCACGATCGCTGGTTCTTGGACCGCATCTGCACCCACATCCTGGCTTGCGAAGGCAATTCGCAATGGTTCTTCTTCGACGGCAACTTCCATGAGTACGAAGCCGACAAGAAGAAGCGTCTGGGTGAAGAGGGCGCTCGTCCCAAGCGCATGCGTTTCAAGCCGATCAAGTAAGCCGATTAAATAAGCCAACATACCGGCGAGAAAGTCCGCAGCAAGTGTGTGCGGCACCCAAGACAAAGGACCTTCGGGTCCTTTTTTCATGCCTTCACAGATCTTTACCGCTGAGGCATGGACGGCTTACGTGCGACTCAGAAGATAGCGACATCGCAATCCACTACCGGAGTTCTTCATGTTCAAGTCTTCAATCCTGAGTTCTGGAAAAAAGAGTGCCGTGGCAGCGCTGTTGGCCGTGGCGGCCTTGGGCGCACAGGCGATGGGGCCGATGTTTCCGATGTCCGCGATGGGCCACCGTGGCGGCGGCGACATGATGATGGGCGGGCATGCGGACCATATGCTGGACAGCGTTGATGCCAGCGATGCGCAGCGCGCTCAGATCAAGCAAATCATGCAGGCGGCGCGGACCGACTTGAAGTCGCAGCAAGAGTCTGGCCGCAAATTGCATCTGCAAATGATGGAGTTGCTGAGCGCACCGACGATTGATGGCGCCGCGGTCGAGGCACTGCGTCAGCAAACCCTGGCGCAGCACGAAGTGGTCAGCAAGCGCATGAGCCAGGCCATGGTGGAGGCCGCGCGGGTGTTGACGCCGGAGCAGCGTGCCAAGTTGGCCGAGCGCATGAAGAAAATGCAGGCCCGCATGGCCGAGCATCAGCACGCAGGACCGTCCGGTCGTTGAGCAAGTGAGTCAACTGCGTGGATGGCTCGCTTATGCTTGAGACCTTGACCGAAAGGCCGCGTTCGCGGCCACGTGCCGTAAGACTTAGCCCTGCAAGCCAGATGATGCCAAGACTGTTGCTGATTGACGATGACGCGCGCCTGACCGCGATGCTGGCGGACTACCTCGGTGCCGCCGGCTTTGAAGTGGTGTTGGCCGGCACGTTGGGGGCCGGACGCGAGGCTTTGGCCGAGGCGCAGTTTGACCTGCTCGTGCTGGATTTGATGCTGCCCGATGGCGATGGCTTGGATTTCTGCCGCGAGTTGCGTGCCGATGCGCTGACGCGCCGCTTGCCGGTGCTGATGCTGTCGGCCCGCGGGGAGCCGATGGACCGCATCTTGGGCCTGGAATTGGGCGCCGATGACTATCTGGCCAAGCCCTTTGAGCCGCGTGAGTTGCAGGCCCGCATCAAGGCCTTGCTGCGGCGTTTGCAGCCTGACAGCGATGACGGCGACGTCCTGCGTTTTGGGCGCCTTGAGATTGATCTGGCGGCTCGCATGGCTCGCCTGGACGGCCAAGCGCTGGATTTCACCGGGCATCAGTTTGATCTGCTGGTGGTGCTGGCTCAGAGCCCCGGGCGGGTGCTGTCGCGTGACCAGATCATGGATGCTTTGAAAGGCCATCCGCTGGATGCCTTTGACCGCTCCATCGATGTGCACATCTCGCGCATCCGGGCCTTGATCGAAGATGACCCGAAGGTGCCGCGGCGGGTGTTGACCGTGCGGGGTGCCGGTTATGTTTTCGCGCGCAAGCAAGACGCGGATTCGGCCTGATTGGCCGCCTTGAGTTCGGTATGAAGTCGCTGTATCTGCGTATTTACCTGACCCTGGTGGTCTTGCTGCTGGCTTTTGCTTTTGGCTCGGCTTGGTTGTTTCAACGCCATATCGAAAGTGAACGAGGCGGCTTTGAGACGACGGCCAATGAGCGTATGTCGGCTATGGCCGAGTTGCTGTTTCAAGCCCTGCCCAGCGCCGATGCGCCCAGGGAAGAACAAGCTATGGCTGTTGAAGCTTGGGGGCGCCGATTGCGCATGGCGATTGCGCTCAATGATGCCAGCGGCAAGCGAATCGAGGCTTCGGAAGTTTTTGAGCGTCGCCAGGAAATGGATGCGGCCACGCCAACGCTTCGAATTCCGTTCAAAGATGGGCGGAGCCTGGAGTTGATGCGGGGCCCTCGGCAGCCGCCGGGTATGCCCGGTGGTGGCGGGTTTGGCGTGGGACATGGTGGACCTGGCGGAGGTCCAGGAGCCGGCTTGGGGGGTGCCCGGATGGACGGGGCGATGATGCCCTTGCCTCTGGTCGGACCGAGGCCTAACGGTCAGGTGCTGGTGATTCTGTTGGTGCTCTTGTTCATCGGTGTGGCCCTGGGGGCTTATCCGGTGATTCGGCGACTGACTCGGCGCTTGGAGGCCTTGCGCGCAGGTGTGGAACAGTTTGGCCGTGGCAATTTCTCCCATCGCGTGGACGACAGCGGCAAGGATGAGGTGGCGGCCGTGGCGGCGAGCTTCAATCGATCCGCCGAGCAAATCGAAGCCCTGCTGCGTTCGCAGAAGTCTTTGCTGGCCAATGCCAGTCATGAGTTGCGCTCACCTTTGGCGCGCTTGAAGATGGCTTTTTCAATGTTGGGCGAGAGTGCCGATGGCGCACAGATGAAGTCGCCGCAGAGTCAGCGTTTGAGTCAGGAAATTCACGCCAATATCCATGAATTGGATGCTTTGGTGGAGGAGGTCTTGCTGGCCAGTCGTTTGGAGGCCAGCGACTCGCCGCTGCAAGGCCAGAGGGTCGATCTGATGGGCCTGGCGGCTGAGGAAGCAGCGCGCGTGGGGGCTGAGTTTTCACCCGCGCAAGGCTTGCAAGATTTGTCGGCGCAGGGCGACGAGCGACTCTTGCGCCGGGCTTTGCGCAATCTATTGGAGAACGCACGGCGCTATGGCGGTGATGAAATCCTCTTGCAGCTCGAGCGCAGCAAGGACGGCGCCGCCGAGTTCCGTGTTTGCGACCGCGGTCCAGGCGTGCCGCCGGCCATGCGCGAGCGAATTTTCGAAGCCTTTTTCCGTATGCCGGGTCATGCCGAGCAGGCTGGTGGCGTGGGCCTGGGGTTGAGCCTGGTCAAGCAAATCATTCAGCGCCATGGTGGCTCGGTGCATTGCGAGGCCCGCGAGGGCGGCGGCAGCGTGTTTGTGCTGAACCTACCGAAGGCAGCTTGAGTGACCCTAGTGGCCTGAGACGTTGGCCGCTTCGCGCTCTTCGAGCCTGTGCACCCAGGCCAGGAAGGCGCTCAGGGCCAAGGCCGCAATCACCAGGCCTGCGGTGGCTGCGGACCAGAAGCCGCGCGCGCCTTGCAGGCCTTCCAGCCAAGCGCTTGCATGACCAAAAGCCAGCCAGTAACCACCACCTAAGCCCACGCCCCAAATCGCAAGGGCATAGATGACCATGGGCGCGGTGGCGATGTGGTGGGCTCGCAGCACAAAAGCGGCCAAGGTCTGGCCGGCATCCGCCACATGAAAAAGCCAGACCCACAGCAGCAAGGGCATGGCCGCCGCGATGATGAGGGGGTCATGGGTGTACAAGCCCAGCACCTGCTCGCGAGCCACAAAAACCAAGGCACCCACCAAGAAGGAAAGTCCCAGGCCAAGTTCCAGGCCGTGCCAACCCAAACGCCGCGCGCCTGCGGCATCGTGCGCACCCACGCTTTGCGCCACCAAGGTGCCGGTGGCATTGGCCAAGGCCAAGGGCAGCATGAACATCAGCGCGATCAGATTGGCCGCCAGTTGATGGCCGGCCACTGCAGTGGCGCCCAGGCGAGCGATAAAGATCGCCATGAAGGTGAAGCCGGTCACCTCAATCAGGATGGAGCCGCCCATGGGGATGCCGAGTTTGAGCAAGGCCTTGATGGACGGCCAGTGCGGGCGGCGCCACAGCGCCCCGTGCAGTCCGAAGGGGCGGTAAAACGCATCTTTGCGCATCAGCGCAAAGGCGATCAGGGCTTGCGACCACATGGCAATCGCAGTCGCCAAGCCACAGCCCGGCGCGCCCATGGGATCTACTTGCCAGGGGCCGAGACTGAAGCCCTGGATGAAGGCCATGCTCAGCGGCACCTTGACGAGCAAGCCGCTGATCTGCAAAAGCATGATCGCCTTGGGGCGCGAGACCGCGACGGTAAAGCCGCGAAAGGCGGTGAAGAACAGCGTGGCCGGCAGGCTCAGGGCCAGCGCCCACAAATAGGCTCTGACCTTGGCCTCCACCTCCGGGCTGGTTTGCGAGATGGCCAAAAAGGGCTGCGGAAACAAGAGGATCAAGTCGCCGATGGCCATCAAGCCCAGGCATAGCCAGAGCATTTGATGCAACTGATCACCCGCTTGCTGCATTTGCCCAGCCCCGAACAAGCGACCCACCACCGGCGAGATAGCCATGACCACGCCCATCAGGCCGACAAAGATGGTGATGTAGATCGCGCTGCCGACGGCCAGCGCCGCCAAATCGATGGCGGAGAAACGCGCAATCAATAGGGTGTCCACCGTGCTGAAACCCAGCACGGCCAACTGCCCGACCAACACCGGCCAAGCCAGTGGGGCGATGCGGCGCAAGCTGTCGATGCGGGTGAGGCCGACGGTGTCAGGCTGACTCAAGGCTTGCGCCCTTCGGACGATTGGGGGTGGTCAATGCCTTTGAATTCCCGGGCCCGCTCGGCGTAGCGATTGAAGCGCCAGGCGGTGGCTTCTATCGAGATGCGCCGCCAGGTGACGCGCTTCTCGGCTGGGCTCATGACGGGCCAATGCTGCACCTCATCAAAGCTGCGGCCGCAGCCTTTGCAGATTTCATCGCCTTGGCTGGTGGAGCAGATGGCGATGCAGGGCGCGTCGGGCGTGCTGGCGTACCAGCCCAGCCAAGCCTGTTTCGCGTCCGAGGGCATGCTGTCCTCATCGCATTCGGTTTCGCGGTAGTACACGAGCAGGCCGTAAACCTCGGCCAAGGCGCGAACCTCTGGGCAGGCGCTCAGCCCGTCAGGGGAGGGCTGCTGCTCGCGCCACCAGTTGATGGCGGCCTCGATGTCGGTGATGTGAATGCCGGCCAAAATGTTTATCCCTCGGTCGACGAGTACGCCGTCCGATCCCCCAAGGGGATGGCGTTCCGGCTTGGGGTAGCCCGGTGCTCCGCCGGCCGGCGCTGAAGGACTGCTGCGCTCATCAGTAGCTCAGGCCAATGGCCGAGCGCACTTCGCGCAAGGTCTTGCGGGCCACCGCTCGGGCGCGCTCGGTGCCGACTTCCACAATCCACTGCACCTGCTTGGGGTTGGCCAGGTACTCGTTGGCGCGTTCCCGCCAGGGGGCCTGTTCCTTGTGAATGGCTTCGATCAAGGGCTGTTTGCAATCCAGGCAGCCAATGCCGGCCGAGCTGCAGCCTTCTTGCACCCAGGCGCGCGTGTCGCTGTCGCAATAGAGCTGATGCAAGGGCCAGACCGGGCAGCGCGCCGGGTCCCCGGCGTCTCCACGGCGCACCCGTTGTGGGTCGGTGGGCATGGTGCGAATTTTCTCGGCCACCACCTCGGGCTCGTCTCGCATGGCGATGGCATTGCCGGCGCTCTTGCTCATTTTCTGGCCGTCCAGGCCCGGCAGGCGCGAGGTGTCGGTCAGCAGCGCTTGGGGCTCGGGCAGGATGGCGCGCTCTGGGCTGTAAATACGGTTGAAGCGCCTTGCGACCTCACGTGTCACTTCTACGTGCGCGGTTTGATCCTCGCCCACGGGCACAAAGGCGGCCTTGTAGATCAGGATGTCGGCCGCTTGCAGCAGCGGGTAACCGAGGAAACCGTAGGTGGCTAACTCGCGGTTCTTCTCGACTTGGTCCTTGTAGCTGGGAATGCGCTCCAGCCAGGAGGAGGGCGTGCTCATCGCCAGCAAGGTGAACAGCTCGGCATGCTCGGGCATGCGGCTCTGGATGAACAGGGTGGCTTGTTCCGGGTCGATGCCGGCGGCCAGCCAGTCGACCACCATGTCGTAGACATTGCGCTCTATGGCCTCGCGGTCCTGGTAATGGGTGGTCAGGGCATGCCAGTCGGCGACGAAGAAAAAGCAGTCATGGCTTTGCTGCAAGCGCACCCAGTTCTTCAGCGCGCCGTGATAGTGGCCCAGGTGCAGGGCGCCGGTGGGGCGCATGCCCGAAAGCACGCGTTGGCGGGAGGTTGGGTCTTGACTGATTTCGGAGCTCATGAGGGGCTTTGAGGCAGGGACTGGCCGAGGTGCCGGAATGCGCGGGCGCAGGTCGGCGATTGTAGGCAGCTACACTGCCGCCCCATGAAAAGCATCGTCATTCTGATCTCCGGCCGTGGCAGCAATATGGAGGCCATCGTGCGCGCCTGCGCCGCGGAGGGCTGGCCGGCGCGCATCGCCGCGGTCATCAGCAACCGGCCCGGCGCGGCCGGCCTGGCCTTTGCCGCCCAGCATGGCATCGCCACCGCGGTGGTCGACCACAAGGCCTTTGCCGATCGGGATGCTTTTGATGCGGAGTTGCAGCGCGTCATTGATGGCTATGCGCCGGATCTCTTGGTGCTGGCCGGTTTTATGCGCATCTTGACGCCGGGCTTCACCGCGCATTACGCCGACCGCATGCTGAACATTCACCCGTCTTTGTTGCCGGCCTTCACCGGTCTGCATACGCATGCCAGGGCCTTGGAGATGGGTTGCAAATTCGTCGGCGCGACGGTGCACTTTGTCACCGCCGAGTTGGACCATGGCGCCATCGTGGCGCAGGCGGTGGTGCCGGTGCAGGCCGGCGACGATGAAGCGAGCCTATCGGGCCGAGTGCTCAAGCTCGAGCACCGCATGTATCCGCAGGCGGTGCGCTGGTTTGTTGAGGGGCAGCTGCTGATCGAAAACGGCGTGGTGCGTCAGACGGCGGGTCACAGCCAGTCGTTTATTTGATCAAGCCGGCCAGGATGTTGATGGCGAGGGCCAGCACGCCGGTATTGAATAGGAAAGACAGCATCGCGTGCAGCAGTACCAGCCGGCGCATCGGCCGGGCACTGACCGCCACATCCGAAGTCTGCGAGGTGGCGGCCAGCGTGACCGAAAAATACATGAAGTCGATATAGCCCGGGTGTTGCTCGTCATTGGGGAACCGGCCCGGGAACTCGAGCCCATGCGGACGGTCCGCCCCAGTGTGATACAGACTGGCATAGGCCAAGGCAAATTCGACCGGTAGGAGCAGCCAGGACCCGGCCACCGTGGCCAAGGCCAGCAGCAGATAGGGCCAGGTCTGTGCCGTGATCAGACCGTGCTGGAGCTGCGTCAACTCAAGCGCCATGGCGCCCAGGCTGGCCAAGGCGCCCAAGACCGCCAACAAGAGCACCGCGCCAATGCCGTCGGCTTGGGCGCGGGCCTTGCTTTGCACATGGTGTTGATCGGCGACCCGCATCATGAGAAATACCAGCAGCAAATAGAGCCACACGGCGAGATTCCAGCTCAGCAGGCCGCGGGTCAGTGGCGGCAGATGCGCTGGCCATAAAAGGGCCGAGGCTAGACCACAGCCAGCGGCCAGCAGCAAACGCGGTCGTAGCCGCAGTTGCGCCCAGAGTTTCATGCGTCGACGGGGCTGAAGCGCGACACCGTTTGGCCCTCGTAGTCCAATGACTCGAAGAACATCGCGTGTGGCCGCACCCACAGGCCGCTGGTGTTGTACAGCGGGCGGTAAACCACCAGCGGCTCCAGCGTTTCGCTGTGGCGCGCCGCGCCGATGACCTCGTATTCGCCGCCTTTGTAGTGGCGGTAGCGGCCGGTTGGCGTGAGGGGCAGGGCGGGAAGATCGTCGTTCATGGCGCAGTTTTGTGAACAAGTGTCACAAGCAGGGATAATCAGGGAATGCATCCTAATGCCCTTCTTGAACTGAGCTGCGAGCTGCTGCGCGCCGTGCTCCAACTGGACAGCCCCGCCGACAGCGTGGTGTCCGCTTTTTTTCGTAAACACAAGGCCCTCGGCCAGCGTGAGCGTCATGCCTTGGCTGAGACCGCCTACGCGGTGCTCAGGCAGCGTCCGCTGCTGCAGCATTTGGCTCAATCGGGCAGTGGCCCGACCGAACGCCGCCTGGCAATACTGGCTTGGCAGGGCAACAGCACTTTTCTGCGCGGCGCACTGAATGAGCAGGAAAAACAATGGCTGGAACAGGTCCAGGCGATGGACAAGAGTGGCCTGCCGGCCAAGCTGCGTCATTGCTTGCCCGAGTGGCTGGCCAAGCCTTTGATGGAACGCTTGGGTGAGGATCAGTTCTGGCTCCTGGCCGAGAGCATGAACGAGCAGGCGCCGCTGGACCTGCGAGTCAACACCCTCAAGATCAAGCGCGAAGAAGCGCAAGAGGTCCTGAAGGCCGCCAATATTGAGGCCGAACTGACGCCGTTTTCTCCGCTGGGCCTGCGCGTGCACGGCAAGCCAGCCTTGAACAAGCTAGACATCTTTACCGGCGGAAGCATTGAGGTTCAGGACGAAGGCAGCCAGTTGTTGGCCCTAATGCTGGACGCCAAGCGCGGCGAGATGGTGGTGGACTTCTGCGCCGGCGCCGGGGGCAAGACCTTGGCCCTGGGTGCGGCTATGCGCAACACTGGCCGACTTTACGCGTTTGATGTGTCGGGTCACCGCTTGGCCTCGCTAAAGCCTCGTCTGGCGCGCAGCGGCCTGTCCAACGTCTATCCGGCGCAGATCTCGCATGAGCGCGACGAGCGCATCAAGCGCCTGACGGGCAAGATTGATCGGGTGCTGGTCGATGCGCCGTGCTCGGGCCTGGGGACCTTGCGACGTAACCCTGATTTGAAATGGCGTCAGTCGCTGCATGCGATTGAAGAATTGCAAGCCAAGCAAACGGCCATCTTGGCCAGCGCGGCGCGCTTGCTGAAGTCGGGTGGCCGCCTGGTTTATGCGACCTGCAGTTTGCTGAATGCTGAGAATGAAGACATCGCGCTGGCCTTTGAGGCGGCGCACCCGCAGTTCAAGCGGCTGCCGGCCGACGAAGTTTTGGCCAAGTCCCATGTGCTGGGCTCCGAGGGCTTGGTGGAGGATGGCTTTTTGCGCCTCTGGCCGCATCGCCATCACACCGACGGCTTCTTTGCTGCGGTGTGGGAGCGGCAGTAATCGACCGGTCGTAGTCAGAACTCGGCCGCCCGGTCAAGCCCGGGCTTGCGGCTTCTGTAAATTAGGGGGTGTCGCCTACAATCGGGCGACTTATTCCATTTTGGTGCTCAATCGTTTGGGCAGGGTTAGGAACTGATGAACTTCTTGATGACGATACATGATGCCGTGGTGCAGTGGCTGGCCAACGGACTGCTGGATGCGTCCGCATGGCAGATGGTGGCCTATACCCTGGTCATTACGCACTTCACCATTTTGGCGGTGACGATCTTCTTGCACCGTGCGCAAGCGCACCGTGCGCTGGATCTGGGCCCCATTCCCTCGCATTTCTTCCGACTGTGCCTGTGGTTGACCACCGGCATGGTGACCAAGGAATTCGTGGCCGTGCACCGCAAGCACCACGCCAAGTGCGAGACCGAAGAAGATCCGCACAGCCCGCAGACCCGCGGTTTGAAGGCCTTGCTGCTGACCGGCGTTGAGCTCTACCGCGCCGAAGCCAAGAACGCCGAGACCATCAAGAAGTACGGTCTGGGTACGCCCGACGATTGGATTGAGCGCAATCTCTACACCCGCTACAGCTGGCAAGGTGTGGGCCTGATGCTCATCATCAACCTGGCCTTGTTTGGCGCAATCGGCGCCACGATTTGGGCGATTCAGATGGTGTGGATTCCGGTCTGGGCCACCGGCGTGATCAACGGTCTCGGCCACTGGTGGGGTTATCGTAATTTCGAGGCACCTGATGCATCGACCAATGTGTCGCCCTGGGGTATCTTGATTGGTGGCGAAGAGTTGCACAACAACCATCACACCTATCCAACTTCGGCCAAGTTCTCGGTCAAGCCTTATGAGTTTGATATCGGCTGGGGCTATATCCGTGCTTTCGAAATACTGGGCTGGGCCAAAGTTCGCAAGACTGCGCCAAAGCTGCGCCATGGCGAGATCAAGCAGGCCGATAAAGACACGCTGGAAGCGGTGATCGCCAATCGCTACGAGGTGATGGCCAGTTACGGCCGTGGCCTGAAGTTGGCTTGCGCGGCCGAGTTGGCCAAGTTGAAGGCCCAGGGTCAGGAGCAAAGCGCGCAGTGGGCACAGTTCAAGTCCGCCAGCCGCTGGCTGCATCGCGATGAGGCTCGCATTCCTCAAGCGGTGTTGACGCAAATCGCTACGCTGCGTGCAGCCAGCCCGTCGCTTGATCAATTGGTGGTGATGCGCGAAGAGTTGCGCCAGTTGTGGACGCGCACCAATGTGTCGGCTGAACAGCTGGTGGCTGATCTGCAGGCTTGGTGCCGCCGTGCCGAGGAAAGCGGCATTGCCGAGTTGCGTAACTTCTCGATGAGCTTGCGTGCTGCCCGCGTGTAAGGGCTAGCGAAAGTCTGTATCTGCGCCCCGTGTGAGCGCGGTCTAAATAAGGCGCCTGATCAGGGCGCCTTTTTCTTTGCCCGTACTTTTTTAGCCCGTACATCAGCGTGGTTGAAGGTGGACTTGCCTTGCCACTGCTGAGGCTCTTGAGTCCTGCTGCTGATGGAGTTGCGGCCCTTGCAGTGATGTTTAGACAGGCGAGCGGGCCACGAGCGCATGGCGGAACGGTGTTGATTGACTCAAATGTCCGTGGCTGGTGAGCCTCACTGACATGCATTTGAAATAGCCATGAAAAAACCCCGGCAGCTTGCGCTGGCGGGGTTTTTTAGACTCCGGCCCTAAGGTCGGTGCTGACTTATCTCAGCTTGGTCTCTTTGTACAGAACATGCTTACGAGCCTTGGGGTCGAATTTCATGAATTCGAGCTTGCCGGTCGTGGTCTTCTTGTTCTTGTCGGTGGTGTAGAAGTGACCCGTACCTGCGGTCGACTCCAACTTGATCTTTTCGCGTGCGCCTTTGGCCATGATTGTGCTCCTTCAGTCTCAGTTCTAGATCAGAGCTCGCCCTTGGCGCGCAGATCGGCGACGACCTGGTCGATACCGACCTTGTCGATCAAACGCAGTGCAGCATTGCTGATGCGCAGGCGGATCCAGCGGTTCTCTGACTCCAGGAAAAAGCGGCGGTACTGCAGATTCGGCAGAAAGCGACGCTTGGTTTTGTTATTGGCGTGAGAAACATTGTTTCCCACCATGGGCTTCTTGCCCGTGACTTGACAGACGCGTGCCATTGACGCTTCTCCTGTTTGAATTGATGACCGATTGCCTCGGCAGGTGTTCTGGCTAATCACTAAAAAGAATAGCTAAAACCCAGAGGCAATCATTTGACCGCTTTATGCAAGCTAAACCCAAGGAATCACTTCCCTAGGGCGCGGTCCATCCAGCAAGCAAGCCGAGGAGTATAGCCGATTTTCAGGCTAGGTGCCAGGGCTACATAGAAACCAACCCTGCACGGGATCGCAGGCGCCAAAACGTCAGGCGCGCGCAATGCAAATCGCGCGGTGCTGAATCCTGATCCTCTAATGGGGCAGGATTCAGCCATAGTGCTGGTTCAGCCCTGCTCTTGCTCGAGGAAGCGCTGCGCGTCCAGGGCGGCCATGCAGCCAGTTCCGGCGCTGGTGATGGCTTGGCGGTAGATGTGATCTTGCACATCACCGGCTGCGAAGACTCCGGGCACGCTGGTCATGGTGGCAAAACCGTTCGAGCCGCTGCGGGTCAGGATGTAGCCATCCTTCATTTCCAACTGGCTCTTGAAAATGTCGGTGTTGGGCTGGTGACCGATGGCAATGAAGCAGCCGTGCAGGGTCAGGTCTTGCGTGCTGCCGTCATGGGTGCTCTTGATGCGCACGCCGGTCACGCCGCTTTGATCACCCAAGACTTCGTCCAAGGTGTTCCACAGGTGCAGGACCACATTGCCCGACTCGGCCTTGGCCATCAGCTTATCGATCAGGATGGGCTCGGCGCGGAACTTGTCGCGGCGGTGGATCACATGCACCTTGCTGGCGATGTTGCTCAGGTACAGCGCTTCTTCGACAGCAGTGTTGCCGCCGCCGACCACGCAGACCTCTTGGCCGCGGTAGAAAAAGCCGTCACAAGTAGCGCAGGCGCTGACGCCGCGGCCGGAGAAGGCTTCTTCAGAGGGCAGGCCCAGGTATTTGGCCGAGGCGCCGGTGGCGATGATCAGGGCGTCGCAGGTGTAGGTTGCGCTGTCTCCCTTGAGGGTGAAGGGGCGCTGCGAGAAGTCCACCGCATTGATGTGGTCGAAGACGATTTGGGTTTGGAAGCGCTCGGCGTGCTTTTGAAAACGTTCCATCAACTCGGGCCCTTGCACGCCCATCACATCGGCCGGCCAGTTGTCGACTTCGGTGGTGGTCATCAATTGGCCGCCTTGCGCCATGCCGGTCAGCAACGTGGGCTTCAGGTTGGCGCGGGCCGCATAAATGGCGGCGGTATAGCCGGCCGGGCCCGAGCCCAGAATCAGCAGCGAATGGTGTTGTGTGGCTTGGTTCATGACGGAAATATGAGGTTAGGGTGGCCTTAATCAAGAAGACTGGCTGGTTTTATCCGGCCTAGACCCTATTTGAAAGCAGGCCTGAGTTGGCACAATGCGCCCATTCTAGGCATCGCCACACACAGATGATGGCCTGCCAAATCAAACCTTAGTCAATGGAGGCTGTTTATGGCGATGCTGTCCAATCTGGACCTGATCCGCAGGGTGCCCTTGTTTTCCTTGCTCACCACCGATCAGGCGCAGTCCATTGCGGACAGCGTGGTCAAACGGCGTTTCAAGCGCGGCGAGCTGATCGTCGAGCAGGGCACCAAGTCGAATGCATTGTTCATCTTGCTGAACGGCCGGGCACGCGTGCTGACGGCAGATACACGCGGCCGGGAAGTGATTCTGGCGGTGCTGCAGCCCGGTGACTATGTCGGTGAAATGAGCCTGATCGACCATGAGCCTCATTCGGCCACCGTCCGCGCCGAGGTCCAGACCGATATGTTGGTGCTGGGTCGCAATGAATTCGCACGTTGCCTGCCGGAAAGCAGCAGCCTGTCTTATGCGATTTTGCGTGGCTTGGTGGCGCGCCTGCGCAATGCTGACCGCCAGATCGAGTCGCTGGCCCTGCTGGATGTGTACGGTCGTGTGGCCCGCACGCTGCTGGATATGTCCGAGGACGAAAAGGGTCTGAAGATCATCCGCGGCAAGGTGTCTCGTCAAGACATGGCCAAGGTGGTCGGCGCTTCGCGTGAGATGGTCAGCCGTGTGATGAAGGACCTGGAGGAGCGCGGCGTGATCGAGACGCTGGAAAACGGCTCTGTGGTCATCAAGGAGCGTTTCCCCGGCTGAAGCCGGTCGGCAGTGATCTGCCGGTCCATGTCAGTGGACCTTGAGCGCTAAGCTCTCAAGGTCGCATGAGTTTTGGCTGGTCTGATGCATCAGAGGGGTGGGCTCATCGGTCACAATGGCGGCATGAGTTTTCCCCTGGCATCCCTGCTGCGCGGCGACGAGTCCGGCGCAAGCGACAAAGTCTATAAGCGTCAAGGCAAAAAGGCGGCCCCGCCGCCGCCCGCCAAACACAACCCCTTGCGTACGCCGATTTGGCTCTTGCTGGGCGGTTTGTTGTGGTGTCTGGTCGTCTTGGCCTTGTTGACGCACGATCGGGGCGATGCGGCCTTCTCGATTTCCGGTGGCCGCGAACTCTATGGCAACCGCTTCGGTGCGGTCGGTGCCTGGATTTCCGATCTGCTCTTGTTTGGCTTTGGCTATTCCGCTTGGTGGCTGCTCTTGGTCGGCCTGCGCTCCTGGTTGAGCAGTTTGGCGGGTTTGTTGCGTGCCGACGCCGAGCCGCCCCGTGCGCCGGCCAACGCTCGGTCTACAGCCTTGTGCCTCTTGGGCGTGGTCTTGCTGATGTGCGCCAGCTGCTCGTTGGAGTGGAGTCGGCTCTATCTTTGGGAAGCCCGGCTGCCCGGCCATGCCGGTGGCGTACTCGGTTACTCACTCGGCCCCTGGGGCATGCGGGTCTTCGGCTTTGCCGGTTCCGGCGTGGTCAGCATTGTGTTGGCCCTGTTGGGGGCATCGCTGGCCTTGAATTTCTCATGGCTGAAGCTGGCCGAACAACTCGGCAGCCGGATTGATCGCTTGCGGGAGCGGCAACTTGAGCGTCGCGAAATCGCCGAGGATCAACGTGTCGGCGAGCAAGCGGTGCAGGAGCGTTTGCACGAGCATGTGGTGGAGGTTGAGCGCCAAGAAGTGGCGGAACATGTGCCGATCGTGATCGAGGCTCCCGTCTTCGAGGTGCCCAAGTCGACGCGTGTGGCCAAGGAGCGCCAGTCCACCTTGTTTGCCGACGCCAGCGATACCAAGCTGCCCCAGGTCGATTTGTTGGATTCCGCGCCGGTGCAGGTGGTCTCGGTCACGCCCGAGTCGCTGGAAATGACATCGCGCATGATCGAGAAGAAATTGCGCGACTTTGGCGTTGAGGTGCGGGTGGTGGCGGCTTCGCCCGGCCCGGTCATCACACGCTATGAGATCGAGCCGGCCACCGGCGTCAAGGGCTCTCAGATCGTCGGCCTGGCCAAGGATCTGGCGCGTTCCTTGAGTCTGGTGTCGATTCGCGTCGTGGAGACGATCCCAGGCAAGAACTTCATGGCCTTGGAGTTGCCGAACGCGCGCCGCCAGACCATCCGCTTGTCCGAGATCTTGGGCTCGCAGGTCTACGCCGATGCGCCATCGCAGCTGACCATGGGCTTGGGCAAGGACATCGTCGGCCTGCCGGTGGTGGCCGATCTGGCCAAGATGCCGCACTGCTTGGTGGCGGGTACGACCGGTTCAGGTAAATCGGTCGGTATCAACGCGATGATTCTGTCCTTGCTCTACAAGGCCGAGGCGCGCGATGTGCGGCTGATCCTGATCGACCCCAAGATGCTGGAAATGAGTGTCTACGAAGGCATCCCGCATCTGCTGGCGCCGGTGGTGACAGACATGAAGCAGGCCTCGAATGCGCTGAATTGGTGTGTTGGCGAGATGGAGCGCCGCTACAAGCTGATGAGCAAGATGGGCGTGCGCAATCTGGCTGGCTACAACAAGAAGATCGATGAGGCGCATGAGCGCGGCGAGAGCATGCCGAATCCGTTCAGCTTGACGCCCGAGGCTCCCGAGCCGCTGGATCGCTTGCCCTTTATCGTTGTGGTGATCGATGAGCTGGCTGACCTGATGATGGTGGTCGGCAAGAAGATCGAAGAGCTGATTGCTCGCCTGGCGCAGAAAGCGCGGGCCGCCGGCATCCACCTGATTCTGGCCACCCAGCGTCCCTCGGTTGACGTGATCACAGGTCTGATCAAGGCCAATATCCCGACCCGCCTGTCCTTCCAGGTCAGTTCCAAGATCGACAGCCGCACCATCCTTGACCAGATGGGGGCCGAGGCGCTGCTGGGCATGGGTGACATGCTCTATATGCCCTCGGGCACCGGCCTGCCGATCCGCGTGCACGGCGCCTTTGTCAGTGACGACGAGGTTCACCGGGTCGTGACCTATCTGAAGGAGCAGGGCGGCGAGCCCAACTACATCGAAGGCATTCTGGAGGGTGGCGTGCTCGACGGCGATGGCGGCGGCGAAGGCGGCGGAGCCGGTGGTGGAGATGGCGAGGCCGACCCCATGTATGACCAGGCCGTGGCCATCGTCCTGCAGCATCGCCGTGCGTCGATCTCCTTGGTGCAGCGCCATTTGCGGATTGGCTACAACCGAGCTGCACGCCTGCTGGAGCAGATGGAAAAGTCGGGTCTGGTGTCCAGCATGGGCAGCAATGGCAACCGCGACCTGCTGCTGCCCAAGCGTGAGGAATAAATAGCCATGAAGATGCGTTTCAAGATGGGTTTGATGGCGGCCTTGCTGAGCCTGCTGGGGCAGGCGCAGGCCGATGCCGTCGCTGCTTTGCGCGACTTTGTGCGTGAAGTGAAGGGCGCTCGAGCGCAGTTCAGCCAGACGGTGTATGCGCCCGATGGCGTGCGCAAAAAGAGCTCGTCGGGTAGCTTTGAGTTTCAGCGGCCGAACCAATTTCGGTTCGCTTACACCAAGCCTTTTGAGCAACTGATTGTTGGCGATGGGCAGAAGGTCTGGATCTTTGATGCCGACTTGAACCAGGCCAGCTCGCGCCGCATGAGCCAGGCGCTCGGGGCCACGCCTGCCGCATTGTTGGCCGGTGGCAATCTGGAGCGGGACTTCACCCTCAAGGGCTTGAGTGCCGAGGGCGGCCTCGATTGGGTGCAGGCGCTGCCCCGTCAGACCGAAGCGGGCGTGCAATCCTTGAAGGTCGGATTCAAGGGTCGTGAATTGGCGGCGCTGGAGATCATCGACGGCTTTGGTCAGCGTTCGCGGCTGGAGTTCACCGGCCTGGTCACGAATCCGACGCTGAGCGCGGATCGTTTCAAATTCGTGTTGCCGGCCGGGGCGGATCTGATTGAGCAGTAGTTTGTTTGCGTGTGAGCCACAGCGCCATGGCTGATTTATTTGCCCAAGAACCGGTGGCGCCGCTGGCTGAGGCGCTGCGCCCGAAAAATCTGGATGAGGTGGTCGGGCAATCTCATTTGCTGGGGGAGGGCAAGCCGTTGCGCCTAGCTTTCCGGTCCGGCAAAGCGCATTCGATGATCTTCTGGGGGCCACCCGGGGTCGGCAAGACCACGTTGGCGCGCTTGACGGCGCATGCGTTTGGGAGTGAGTTCATTGCGCTGTCGGCCGTATTTTCGGGGGTCAAGGACATCCGTACGGCGATGGAGCAGGCGCAGCAATACCTGTCGCAGGGCAAGCACACGATCTTGTTCGTGGACGAAATCCATCGCTTCAACAAGGCGCAGCAGGATGCCTTGTTGCCGCATGTGGAATCGGGCTTGTTCACTTTCATCGGCGCCACCACAGAGAACCCATCCTTCGAAGTCAACTCGGCGCTGTTGTCTCGCGCACAGGTCTATGTGCTGAAGTCGCTGAGCGAAGCCGAGCTCAAGCTGCTGCTGAAGCGGGCGCAGGCTGAGGCGATTGCGCATCTGCAGTTTGATGAGCCCGCCATCGACACCCTCGTGGGCTATGCCGATGGCGATGCTCGGCGTTTCTTGAATCTGCTGGAGCAGTGCAACACCGCCGCGGGCGCCGCTGGCCGGGTCAAGATTGATGCCGAGTTCATCAGCAATGCCTTGAGCCTCAACGCCCGCCGTTTCGACAAGGGCGGGGACAATTTCTACGACCAGATTTCGGCGCTGCACAAATCGGTCAGAGGCTCCAACCCTGATGGCGCCTTGTATTGGTTGTGTCGCATGCTGGATGGTGGCGCCGACCCGCGCTATTTGTCGCGCCGCATCGTGCGCATGGCTTGGGAGGATATTGGCTTGGCCGATCCGCGCGCGATGCAGATCGCCAATGATGCGGCCCTGACTTTTGAGCGCTTGGGCAGCCCCGAGGGAGAGTTAGCCTTGGGCCAGGCGGTGATTTATCTGGCGGTCGCGGCCAAGAGCAATGCCGGCTACAAGGCCTATAACGCCGCGCGCGCCTTTGTGAAGCAAGACAAGAGTCGGGAGGTGCCCGTCCATCTGCGTAACGCGCCAACCAAGCTGATGAAGGAATTGGGCTATGGGCATGAGTACCGTTGCGCCCATGATGAGCCCCACGGCTATGCGGCCGCGGAAAGCTATTTGCCCGATGACATGGGGGAACCGGGCTGGTATCAGCCAGTGCCGCGTGGCTTGGAACTGAAGATCGCAGAGAAGCTGAAGTTTCTGCGCCAGCTGGATGCAGATGCGGCCACTGCGGCTGACTCGGACGTTGGTGGCCAGGGTTCCGCAAAGGATTGACCGCTGCGCGCAAGGAAAAAAGTCAGCGGATTTCAGCGTTCGGAGTGTTGCGTAGCGGGATTGGCTTGGCACCCTTTTGGCCTGCCGGCGCTACGGGTAAACACTCTCGAAGCGCAGGCGAAAGCCCCTCCTACAATCTGCCTCAGCCTGCAGGACAAGAGGGCCGCTTGGCAGCTGCAAGAAGGCAAACAAGAAGGCCTGCCGATTTCGCGGTAGGCTTTTTTTTCGGCTTTGCGTCGCGCCAGCCCTGGCCTCAAACCTGCACAATGAAAAGGTGACTGGTGTACCCCGCCAGTTCGCCCAACCGGAGACGCTTCATGGAAACCTTTTTCCAGCAAATCATCAACGGGCTCGTGCTCGGCAGCATGTATGCGCTGGTGGCGCTGGGCTACACGATGGTGTACGGCATCATCAACCTGATCAACTTCGCGCACGGCGAGATCTTGATGGTAGGCGCCCTGGTCAGCTGGACGGTCGTCAGCGCCTTGGCTGATAGCGGCCTGCCAGGCTGGCTGTTGATGCTGATTGCCTTGGCCTGCGCTGTCGTCGTCTGCGTGACCTTGAATTTCCTGGTCGAGAAAATCGCCTACCGTCCGCTGCGCAACGCGCCGCGCTTGGCGCCGCTGATCACCGCCATGGGCATGTCGCTGCTCTTGCAGACCTTGGCCATGATCATCTGGAAGCCGAACCCGAAGCCGTTCCCGCTGCTGCTGCCGACCACGCCGATCGACCTGGGCGGCCCGGTGATCACGGTCACGCAATGCGTGATCTTGGGCTCCACGGTGATGATCTTGGCCACGCTGATGTGGCTGGTCAATCACACCAAGCTGGGTCGCGCCATGCGTGCTACCGCCGAAAACCCACGGGTTGCGGGACTGATGGGTGTGAAGCCTGACTTCATCATCTCCACGACCTTTGTTATTGGCGCGGCTCTGGCCGCCGTGGCCGGCCTGATGTGGGCCGCTAACTACGGCACCGTGCAGCACACCATGGGTTTTATGCCTGGCTTGAAAGCCTTCACCGCGGCTGTGTTGGGCGGCATCGGCAATCTGGCCGGCGCCATGGTGGGCGGTATCTTGTTGGGGCTGATTGAAGCGATCGGAGCCGGCTATTTGGGTGAGCTGACGGGCGGCATCTTGGGCAGCCATTACGCCGACATCTTTGCTTTTGTGGCATTGATTCTGGTGCTGACCTTGCGGCCTTCGGGCTTGCTGGGCGAGCGTGTCGCTGATCGTGCTTGATTGCGCCTGATCGTCCAAGGAGACTGATATGCAACAACAGCAAAACAAACTCTTCGTGTTTCTGCTCGCCGCGCTGGGCCTTTTGGTTGTGCCCTTGATTGCGCAGCAGTTCGGTAACGGTCCGGTTCGCATCATCGACCTGGCGCTGCTTTATGTGATGTTGGCCCTGGGTCTGAACATCGTGGTCGGCTACGCGGGCCTGTTGGACCTGGGTTATGTGGCCTTCTACGCGGTGGGCTCCTACATGTTTGCGCTCTTGGCCAGCCCGCATTTGAGCGAAAACTTCGAGGCTATTCGCAATGCCTTCCCCGATGGTTTGCATTCGCCCATCTGGTTGGTGATTCCTTTGGGGGCTGGACTGGCGGGTTTTTTCGGCGTGATGTTGGGCGCCCCAACGCTGAAACTGCGCGGAGACTATTTGGCCATCGTGACCTTGGGCTTTGGTGAAATCATCCGGGTGTTTTTGAATAATTTGGAGTACCCGGCCAACATCACCAATGGCCCGCGCGGCATTGGTCAGATCGACTCCCTGCATTTCTTCGGCCTCAATCTGGGCAAGGGCGTTGAAGTGCTGGGCTTCAAGCTGCCTTCGGTGACGCTGTACTACTACCTCTTCCTGGTACTGGTGGTGTTCAGTGTGATCATCTGCTATCGCCTTGAGAACAGCCGCATCGGCCGTGCCTGGATGGCCATTCGCGAGGATGAGATCGCAGCCAAGGCAATGGGCATCAACACCCGCAATATGAAGCTGCTGGCCTTCGGCATGGGCGCCACCTTTGGCGGCGTCGCGGGCTCCATGTTCGCGTCCTTCCAGGGCTTTGTGTCGCCGGAGTCCTTCAGCCTGCAGGAGTCGGTGATGATTGTGGCGATGGTGGTGTTGGGCGGTATTGGTCACATTCCTGGTGTGATCTTGGGCGCGCTGCTGTTGTCCGCCTTGCCTGAGGTACTGCGTTATGTCGCCGGGCCGCTGCAAGAGATGACGGGTGGCCGCTTGGATGCGTCCATCTTGCGTCAGCTGCTGGTGGCGCTGGCCATGATCGGCATCATGCTGGTGCGCCCGCGCGGCCTGTGGCCGTCGCCCGAGCATGGCAAGGCTGCCCCACAGCCGGTCGCCAAGTGAAACGCAAGGAGCGCATGAAATGAGCGAACAAGAAGTCATCCTGAAGGTCGCCGGGGTCTCCAAGCGTTTTGGCGGCCTGCAAGCGCTGTCTGACGTCGGCATCCAAATCAACAAGGGTCAGGTCTATGGCCTGATCGGCCCCAACGGCGCCGGCAAGACCACCTTTTTCAACGTCATCACCGGGCTTTACACCCCGGACGCAGGAACTTTTGAGCTCGGTGGCGCGCCCTATGCGCCGACCGCCGTGCATGAGGTGGCCAAGACGGGCATCGCGCGAACCTTCCAAAATATCCGCTTGTTCGCCGAGATGACGGCGCTAGAGAACGTGATGGTCGGCCGCCACATCCGTACGGGCTCTGGCCTTCTGGGCGCAGTGTTCCGCACCCCTGGCTTCAAGGCTGAGGAAGCGGCAATCGCCAAGCGCGCGCAGGAATTGCTGGACTATGTGGGCATCGGCAAATACGCCGAATACAAGGCTCGCACACTCAGCTACGGCGATCAGCGCCGCCTGGAGATCGCCCGCGCTTTGGCCACCGACCCCAAGCTGATTGCCTTGGACGAGCCCGCCGCCGGCATGAACGCTACTGAGAAAGTGGTGCTGCGCGAGTTGATCGACCGCATCCGCAAAGACGGCCGTACCATCTTGCTGATCGAGCACGACGTCAAGCTAGTGATGGGCTTGTGCGACCGGGTCACGGTGTTGGACTACGGCAAGCAAATCGCCGAAGGCACGCCGTATGACGTGCAACGTAATGAAAAGGTGATCGAGGCCTATTTGGGCGCGGGCCACACCAATCACTGAAAGATCAATCTCATGTCAGCAACAACATTGCTTCAGGTCAGTGGACTCAAGGTGGCTTATGGCGGCATTCAAGCCGTCAAGGGCGTGAGCTTCGAGGTTCGTCAGGGTGAGTTGGTCAGCCTGATTGGCGCCAATGGTGCCGGCAAGACCACCACCTTGAAGGCCGTCACCGGCATCCAGCCGGTGGCCGAAGGTGATATCCAATTCATGGGCAAATCGATCAAGGGTCAGGGCGCCTGGGACTTGGTCAAACAGGGCCTGGTGATGGTACCGGAAGGGCGGGGTACCTTCACCCGCATGACCATCACCGAGAACCTGCTGATGGGGGCCTATATCCGCAATGACAAGGCGCAAATCGAGGCCGACATCGAAAAGGTGTTCAGCATCTTCCCGCGCCTGAAAGAGCGTCGCGCGCAACTCGCCGGCACGATGTCGGGCGGCGAGCAGCAGATGTTGGCCATGGGCCGTGCCCTGATGACTCAGCCCAAGGTCTTGCTGTTGGATGAGCCGTCGATGGGCTTGTCGCCCATCATGGTGGACAAGATCTTCGAGGTGGTGAATGACATCCACAGCCAGGGGGTGACGATCTTGCTGGTCGAGCAAAACGCCAGTCGGGCGCTGCAGATCGCCAGCCGTGGCTATGTGATGGAGTCCGGCGAAGTCACGATGACCGGTGAGGGCAAGGCCTTGCTGAACGATCCGAAGGTCCGGGCGGCCTATCTGGGCGAGTGATGGCGGTGCCGAGTCGCGGCAGCATCGGATGCAAAAAAGGGCGCCTGTGGCGCCCTTTTTCATGGGCTCGCGGGATCAGCGAGCCCAGGCTTGAGCACAAACTCAGGCCGGCTTGACCAGCTTGGAACGGGCCCAGTCGTCGGCCACACGGCCCGGCGTGGTGCCGGCCGACTTGACGCGCTCCAGCAGCTCGGCGACGCGCTCGCCAATGCGGCTGACCTCGGTCATCACGGCCGATTCTTCGCCCTCGTTGCGGTACTCACGCGCCACGCTGATGATGCCGCCGGCGTTTACCAGATAGTCGGGCAAATAGCAGATGCCACGTTGCTGCAGGGCGTCGCCGTCTTCCACGGTGGCCAATTGGTTGTTGGCGGCGCCGGCGATCAGCTGGGCACGGATGCCAGGAATGCTGTGTGCATTCAGCGATGCGCCCAGGGCGCAAGGCGCCAGCACGTCCACATCGGCGCTCAGGATGGCATCAATGCCCACCGCTTGCGCACCGAGTTGCTCTTGTGCGCGAGCCACCTTGGCGGCGTCCACATCGGCCACCACCAGCTTGGCGCCGGCCTTGTGCAGGAACTCGGCCAGATGCCAACCCACCGCACCGAGACCCTGCAGGGCCACGCGCACGCCGGCCAGCGAGTCGCGCTTCAGTTGCAGGCGCACGCCGGCTTCGATCGAAACAAACACGCCCCAGGCCGTCTTCGGGCTGGGGTCGCCACCAAACGCGCCAGCGCGCGGGATGCCGCTGACGAATTGGGTCTCGGCCTGCATGCCCAGCATGTCGGCGGTAGTGGTGCCCACGTCTTCGGCGGTGATGTAAGCGCCGTTCAATGACTGCACCGCGCGGCCAAAGGCTGCGAACAGAGCGGGGCGATCAAAGTTGCCGGCCGGCTTGATGATGACGGCCTTGCCGCCACCGAAAGGCAGGTCGGCCAAGGCGTTCTTCAGGCTCATGCCTTGCGACAGGCGCAGAGCGTCGTTCAGGCCGGCCAATTCGTTGTCGTAGGTCCAGAGGCGGCAGCCGCCGAAGGCCGGGCCACGGGCGGTGCTATGCACGGCCAGGATGCCCTTCAGGCCGGTCTGCTCGTCGGCAACCAGCAGCACGCGCTCATGCGGGGCTTGGCCGGGCAGACCGAACAAAGAGGAGGGGATGGATGACGCAGGGGCGGCCGAGATGGCGCGGGCGAGATCGGAGATCGCATTCATATTTGGCTTGCACTCGTGATGCTGAGGAAAGGGCATTGCGCCCATGGAATCGGCCGCTTTTGGCGGCCGAGTCAGCAAGTGTAAAGGCCGCAGCGGCGCTTAGCCAAGCCTGATGCGGGACTGAGTCGTTTCAAAGTGCCTGAAATGCATCGCGGCGCAAGGTCACGACCAGGGTGTCGCGGTGCCCGTGTTCGCCGGCGGGCTGGATCGGCGTGGTCTCGTGGATGACACGCTCGTCGTCCAGCAGCAGCAAGGTCCAGGGCTGGCTGAGCGTGAAGCGCTGGCCGTTCGGCCCTTGGGCATCGAAGACCCGCGATTCGCCGCCCTTGATGCCTTGGCGGCCGAGCAGAAATACGGCCACCAAATCGACGCCGTCCCGGTGCGCACCCTCGGGGGTGGGGCGGCCGATGCCGTCGGTGGTGTCGATGCGGAACTGGTGCGCCTCGATGAACCAGGCTCGCTCGCCCTTGAGCCTAGAGGTAATGCCGGCCAAGCCCAGCATCAGCTTGGTCCAGGCAGGCTGTGCCACGGCGGCCTTGGCCATCGGCTCAAACCAGCGCTCGATGCCGCCATGCAAGGCGTTGTAGTCGAGAGGTTGCCAATGTGCGCGGTGTGGGGCCTGGGTCAAGCTTTGACCTTCGGCCACAAAGCAACTGTGGCGGCGATAGCGGTAGCGGCCGCCGTCGCGCAGATAAGCGTCGGGTGGCAGGTCGTCCCAAAACGGCAGCAGAGGCGCCAATTCGGTGCTGCTGCAGCCCAGTGCTGCGGGCAGGCTGCTGGGCGCGATCACGCTATGGCCGGTGGCCTTGAGTTGCGCCTCGAATTGCTCGGCGGAGTCGTATGGGGGTTCAAAGATCAAGACCTGGCCCTCGGCGATGGCGGGTGTTGTAGGGGCGGCCTCAGCCGCCGTGTTTGTCGGCTTCGGAGGTGAAGGAGTCGGCGTAAAACTCATCGGCCGGCAGGCTGCAGCGGGCGACGAAATCGGCCTTGGCCGAATCCACCATCACCGGCGCGCCGCAGGCATAGACCTGGTGGCCGGACAGGTCCGGCAGGTCGGCCATCACCACCTGGTGGACAAAGCCGGTGCGGCCGGACCAGCCGTCTTCGGCCTTGGGTTCCGACAAGACCGGCACATAGCGCAACCAGGGCGACGCGGCGGCGGCTTGTTGCGCCCAGTCGCCAATATACAGATCAGCCTTGCTGCGGCAACCCCAGTACAAGGTGGTGGGTCGGGCCAGGCCGAGATGCTGCATGCGCTCGATGATGGCCTTGATTGGCGCAAAGCCGGTGCCGCTGGCCAGCAGCACTACAGGTTTGTCGCTGTCCTCGCGTAGGAAGAAGCTGCCAAAAGGGCCTTCCATGCGCAAGATGTCTTTTTCTTTCATGGCGCCAAACACATGGTCGGTGAACTTGCCGCCGGGCATGTGGCGGATGTGCAATTCCACAGCCGGTGGCGTGCCCAAGTTGTGCGGTGCATTGGCCATGCTGTAGCTGCGGCGCGCGCCATCGCGCAGGATGAATTCAACGTACTGGCCAGCGTGGAACTGGAAGTTCTGCGTGGCCGGCAGTTGCAGGCGCAGCACCGCCACATCGTGGCTGGCTTTCTCAATGCTGATGACGCGGCTGGGTAGTTTCAGCACCGGAAATTCCCCGGCGCCCGGCACCGTGCGTGCCTCCAACGTGCAGTCGGTTTGCGGGGTGGCGCAGCAGGTCAACACGAAGCCGGCCGACTCTTCTTCTGCCGTCAAGGTTTTGGCTTGATGGGCGCCATGGATCACTCGTCCATCCAACAGCTTGCTCTTGCATGAGCCACAGGCTCCGTCTTTGCAGCCATAGGGCAGGCCAATGCCACCCCGGATGGCCGCGCTGAGCAGGGTTTCATCGCGCTCGACGGAAAACACACGGCCGCTGGGTTGGACAGTAATCTGAAAGTTCATGTGGCAAGGAGATTCGAGAGTGGCGTGGCGTCTAGACAGCAGAGCGGCCCGGGAATGCCGGGCCGTACACTGATCGCTCATTTTGCCTGAGCTTGTCACATGTCTTTGATTCCCTCTTCGCGGCCCCGCTTGGGTACGACCGCGCCTCGTCTCCCGCGTGCCGGTAAACCGCGCTTGCTGATTGTGGGTTGTGGGGACGTGGGGATGAGGGTGCTGGGTCTGCTGGCCGGGCGCTGGCAGGTGATGGCACTGACATCAAGCCCGGAGCGCATTCAAGTATTGCGGTCAGCGGGCGCTGTGCCTCTTCTCGGGGATTTGGATCGACCGCAGACCTTGCGCCGGGTGGCGGGATGGGCGGACGCGGTCCTGCATCTGGCGCCACCTAACCCGCAAGGGAGCCGGGATCTGCGCACTCAAAACTTGCTGCGAGTGTTGGCGCGCGCGGTACCGCCCAGGCGCATCGTGTACGCCAGTACCACCGGCGTCTATGGCAACTGCGACGGCGCTCGTTTTGATGAGTCGAGGTCGGTAGCGCCGGCGACCGATCGTGCGCGCCGCCGCGTGGATGCCGAGCGGGCATTGCGTCACTTTGGTGCGGCCTTCGCGGTGAGCGTAAGCATCTTGCGCGTGCCCGGCATCTACGCTTCCGACCGGGTCGGCGGCCATCCGCGCGAGCGCTTGGCGCGCGGCGCTCCGGTGTTGAATCGGGCGGACGATGTGTTCACCAATCACATCCATGCCGACGACTTGGCGCGCGCCTGCGTTTTAGCCTTGTACCGGGGGGCGCCCCAGCGTGTGCTCCATGTCTGTGATGACAGTGAAATGCTGATGGGGGATTACTTTGATCTGGCGGCGGATCTGTGTGGGCTGGCTCGCCCGCAGCGGGTAGATCGGCAACAGGCGAGTGCCGTGATGACGCCGATGCAGTTGAGCTTTATGGCCGAGTCGCGCCGCCTGATCAATCGGCGTTTGAAGCAGGAACTGCGGCTGCGGCTTCGTTACCCTCAGCCGCAACAAGGCCTGCTGGCCTGAGCGGCTAAGGGGGGCATTAACGCCGCCGCGCGGTGCGCCAGTAGCGGATCAGCAAGTAGGCGCCAAGCATGCCGCCCAGGTGAGCGAAGTGGGCTACGCCGCTGTTATTGTTCATGCCCAACAGCAACTCCAAGGTGCCGAAAATGGCCACGAAATACTTGGCCTTCATAGGGATAGGGGGGAACAGCGGCACGATGATGCGGTCGGGAAATAGCATCCCAAAAGACAGCAGCAAACCGAACAAGGCGCCGGAGGCGCCAACAGTGGGTGCCGATGAGTTGGACAAATAGGTCACGATCAACTGCACCACAGCGGCGCTGAGCGTGCTGGCGATCAGGATGTGGGTGTAGCGCTTGGCGCCCCAGACGCGCTCCAGCTCCGAGCCGAACATCCACAAGCCCAGCATATTGAAAAACAGATGCAACTCGCTGCCGTGCAAGAAGGCATAGCTGATGGGTTGCCATGGCAGAAAGTAGCCTGTCTGCAGTGGCCATAACTCAAACCATGGGCGCAGCCCCGGCACCAAGTAGAACAGGCAATACAGGCCAACGCAGGCCAGCATAAAAGCTTTGGTAACCGATGGGATCGGGGGCATGTCTATCGATGCTTTCTAGATGCCGCAAGGGTGTGCAGAACGACCAAGCACCGTTGCAAAAAGCTGAGTGTAAACGCAGGGTGAAGGCCGGCATTTGACGGCGGGGCGCAAGTCGCAAGTCTGTGCATTGCCGCACGAATTGGCTGGCATTGCGTCTCGCGGCATGGGTACAGGCGAAAAAAAACCACCTCTAGGGGTGGTCTTCGATCGACAAACCTCAGCGCGGCTGGGCTTGTCCGAAACATTGCTATTTCGCTTTTCAACTTTGATCTACCTGCCACCATAGTTTGAGCTATGGTGCCCGAGGCCGGACTCGAACCGGCACACCTTGCGGCGGGGGATTTTGAGTCCCCTGCGTCTACCAATTCCGCCACCCGGGCTGGGTGCTTGGAGGTATCTCGCTGCTGAAGCCCACGATTATGCCATGAAATTTTCGGGTTTGGAAACAACTTTTGAATTTAACGCCACAATGTTCGTCATGAGCACAAACAAGCCCCCCCGCAAGAAGCAATATCAAAGTCTAGAAGACGTGATCGGCAATACGCCCTTGGTGCGTCTGCAGCGCTTGTTGACACCGGAGATGCTCGACAGGGGCAACACCGTGTTGGCCAAATTGGAAGGCAACAATCCCGCAGGTTCGGTCAAAGACAGGCCGGCCATCAGCATGATCCGTCGTGCCGAAGAACGCGGCGACATCAAGCCGGGTGACACCTTGATCGAGGCGACTTCAGGCAACACTGGCATTGCCTTGGCGATGGCTGCTGCCATTCGCGGCTATCGCATGGTGTTGATCATGCCGGAGGATCTGTCGATCGAGCGGGCGCAGACCATGAAGGCCTTTGGGGCCGAGTTGATCCTGACGCCACGTTCCGGCGGCATGGAATACGCGCGTGATCTGGCCGAACAGATGCAGCGTGAGGGCAAGGGCCTGGTGCTGGATCAGTTTGCCAATGCCGACAATCCACGCATCCATTTCGAGACGACCGGCCCCGAGTTGTGGCGAGACACCGAAGGTCAGATCAGTCATTTCGTTAGTGCCATGGGCACCACCGGCACCATCACCGGCACCTCGCGCTACCTGAAGGAACAGAACGCAGCGATCCGTGTCATCGGGGCTCAGCCGGCCGAGGGTTCCCGCATCCCAGGTATTCGGAAGTGGCCCGAGGCTTATTTGCCAAAGATTTACCGCCCGGAGGCGGTCGATGAACTGGTGTTGGTCAGCCAGGTTGATGCGGAAGATATGGCGCGTCGGCTGGCCCGTGAGGAGGGTTTGTTTGCCGGCATCTCGGCCGCTGGCGCTTGCTGGGTGGCCTTGCAAATGGCGCGCCAGGTGGAAAACGCCACCATCGTGTTTGTGGTGTGTGATCGTGGCGATCGCTATCTTTCAACCGGTGTGTTCCCTGCATGAGTGACTTGTCCGCGAGCACGGCCTACCGTTTCTGCCCGCTGTGTGCGGCGGAGTTGGCTTGGCTGGAGCGCGCGGAAGATGGCGGGCCCAAAAGCCGCCTGCGTTGCCCCCGTTGCGACTTCACGCATTGGAACAATCCCACACCGGTGTTGGCCGCGGTCGTTGAATGCGCCGATCGCGATGGTGCTGTTCTGCTGGCACGAAACTCGGCTTGGGCCCAGTCCTTCTTTGGTCTGATCACCGGCTTCATGGAGGCCGGTGAGACGCCAGAAGAGGGGATTCGGCGTGAGGTCAAAGAGGAAACCGGCTTGCAGGTGGATGCGGTGTCCTTGCTCGGTGTTTGGGATTTTCAGCGCATGAATCAAGTCATCGTGGCCTACCACGTACTTGCGCGAGGGCCGATTGTTTTGTCACCGGAGTTGTTGGAGTGCCGGCTCATCGCGCCCGAGAAATTGCGCTGCTGGCGGGCTGGTACCGGACAGGCGTTGGCCACTTGGCTGAGGTCGAAGGGCATCGAGCCTCAGTGGCTAGAGAATTGAACGTACTGTTTGAGTTGGGGGCTAGGGCGCAGAGTCCGCCCTAGCGTGGCCCTAGAATCGAGCCGATCAAAGGAAAAAGACCATGGATGTTCACAAAGAACTCGATACGCGCGGCCTCAATTGCCCGCTACCCATTCTGAAGGCCAAGAAGGCGCTGGCCGATATGGAAAGCGGCCAGCTGTTGAAGGTGGTGGCCACCGACCCCGGCTCTACGCGAGACTTTCAAGCCTTCGCGCGCCAGACCGGCAATGAGTTGGTCGAGCAGCGCAGTGAGGCAGATGAGTTCATTCATGTGCTGAAGCGGCGCTGAGTCATCTCGGAGATCGGCTCTTCCGCCATGAAAAAAGGCCACGCGAATGCGTGGCCTTTTGCTTGCGGTCTTGCAGCCTTGCGGGCTAGCAACTGGCTTTTTAAATGTCGACCGTGCGCAGGTATTCGCGGAAACCTGCGCCCAATTGTGGGTGGGCCAGCGCCAGTTCCACATTGGCCTCGAGAAAACCTTCCTTGCTGCCGCAGTCGTAGCGCTTGCCTTCATAGCGGAAAGCGAAGACCTTTTCGCGGCGCAGCAGTCCGGCGATGCCATCGGTCAGTTGAATCTCACCGCCAACACCACGCGGTTGATTGGCAATTTCATGGAAAACGCCGGGGGTCAGGATGTAGCGACCGGCCACCGCCAGGCGCGACGGCGCATCCTCCGGTGCCGGTTTCTCAACGATGCGGCTGACGTCCATCATGCGGTCATTGATCACTGTGCCCGCCACGATGCCGTAGCGCTTGGTGTGTTCGGCCGGCACTTCTTGAACGGCCAGGATCGACGCGCGCCATTCGGCGAACTGCTCCACCATCTGCTTCAGAACCGGCGGCTTTCCGACCATCAAGTCGTCCGCCAGCAAGACCGCAAAGGGTTCATTGCCAACCAGCCGCTGGCCGCACAGCACGGCATGGCCTAAGCCCAGTGCTTGGGCCTGCCGCACATAGATACATTCCATATCGGCCGGCTTGACGCTGCGCACGACGTCCAGCAGTTCCTGCTTACCCGCCTGTTCGAGGGCTACCTCCAACTCGAAAGTCATGTCAAAGTGATCCTCGATCGGGCGCTTGTGGCGACCGGTCACAAAGATCATTTCTCTCACCCCGGCGGCGTAAGCCTCCTCAACCGCGTACTGGATCAAGGGCTTGTCCACCACCGGCATCATTTCCTTGGGTTGCGCTTTGGTGGCGGGCAAAAAACGAGTGCCCAGGCCGGCGACCGGGAAGATGGCCTTGGTGATCGAACCGGCAGCATTTTTTGTCATAACCGTACACTCTCCTGTTGACTGGCGCGCATTGTTGCATGCGATGTTTGCGCGCGAACCTCGATTACAACATCGCTAAATGACATGAGTCTGTTGATTCTTGAACCGCTTGAGACCGATGTCATGCAATGGCTGTCGGAGCGCAATACTGTGCGTTTCGCGCCGGAGCTTGTTGGCGAAACGACACAGCTGCATCAGGCCCTGCACCAGACCCGAGCCTTGATCGTGCCGCCCAGTGTGGCCGTGGATGCTGCCCTGCTGCGCGCCGCGCCGCGCCTGCGCGTGGTCGGTCGCATGAGTGCCGGTGGCGAGAACATCGATCTGGAGGCCTGCCGCGCCGCCCGTGTCGAGGTGGTGCGCAGCCTGACGGCGACTGCCAGTGCCGAGGCCGAATTTGCGATTGGCGCCTTGCTGTCTTTGCTGCGGCGTGTGCCGGTACTGGCCAGCGATGGTTTGATGGTCGGGCGCGAGTTGGGCTGTTCCACCGTGGGCCTGATTGGCATGACGCCGGCCTCGCGCATGCTGGCGCAGTTGTTGCCCGTGTTTGGCACCCGGGTGGTCGGTTATGACCCTAGCTTGCATCAAAGCGACCCGCTCTGGGCGCAATGGGGCATTGAGCCACTGCCTCTGCGTGAATTGATGGAGCAGAGCGACGGTGTTTGTGTGCAGCTGGCCTTCTTCCCGCGTTATCGGGGTTTGATTGGTGAGCGCGTGCTGAGTTTTGCCAAGCAAGATCAGGTCTTGGTCAGCATTGCCCACTCGGCCGTGTTCGACGCCGTGGCCTTGGCGGAGGCCTTGAACAGCGGCCGCATTCTGGCCGCTTGGTTCGACAGCATGGAGCCGGGGCTGCAAGAGCCCGGCTGCGTGCTCCACGGCGTGCCCTCGCTGCAGCTGACGCCGCGCTTGGCCAGCACGACGCGTGAGTCACGCACGCGCGCCGCCTGGGGCGTGGCGCGGCGTATCGACGAGTTGCTGGCGGCGCCGCCGGAGCCGGCGGCGGATTTCAGAATCAGCGGGCCAGGCGAGCTGCCTGATCCCGTAGCCGAGAGGCGGTGGCGCTGAAATCGCTCAGGCGCTGACGCTCCTGTTCGACCACGGCTGCCGGCGCGCGGGCCACAAAGCCTTCGTTGCCCAACTTGGCTTCGATCTTGGCGACTTCGCCTTCCAGACGCGCAATTTCCTTGTTCAAGCGCGCGGTTTCGGCTGCCACGTCGATCTCCACATGCAGGGCCAGACGAGCATCGCCATGCACCAGCACCGGTGAGGTGGCGCTGGCTTCGTTGAAGGCCGCCTCGTCCGCAATGATCTGCACCTCGCTCAGCTTGGCCAGCGTCTTCAGCAGCGCGGCGGCCTCGGCGATGAAGCCGGTGTCGCCGCCGACCAAGAGTGGCACGCGGGTGGATGGTGAAAGATTCATCTCGCTGCGCAGGCTGCGGCAGGTGCCGACCACGGCCTTCAGGCTGTCCACCCAAGCGATGGCCTTCTCGTCGATGCGCTCCGGCTGGGCGATCGGGTAGCTGGCGTTGACCAGATAGTCGGTCGACTTGCGGCCGGCGATCGGGGCCACGGTCTGCCACAGCTCTTCGGTGATGAAGGGGGCGATCGGGTGCAGCAGGCGCAGAATGGTCTCCAGCACGCGGATCAGGGTGCGGCGCGTGGCGCGCTGCTGAGCTTCATTGCCGTTCTGGATTTGCACCTTGGCAATTTCCAGATACCAGTCGCAGTACTCGTCCCAAACGAAGGAGTAGATGGCCGTGGCCACATGGTCAAGGCGGTACTCGGCAAAACCTTGGGCGATGGTCAGCTCGGTTTTTTGCAGTGCGCTGCTGATCCAGCGATCTGCCAGGCTGAAGTCCAGATAGCCATGGGCCGCGCCGCCGGGCGCGCATTGCTCCTTGCTGTGCTCCATCAGGCCGCAGTCTTGGCCCTCGGTGTTCATCAGCACAAAGCGGGTGGCATTCCAGAGTTTGTTGCAGAAATTGCGATAGCCCTCGCAGCGCTTGCTGTCGAAGTTGATGCTGCGGCCCAGCGAGGCCAGCGAAGCGAAGGTGAAGCGCAGGGCATCGGCGCCGAAGCCTGGGATGCCTTCCGGGAATTCCTTCTCGGTCGCCTTGCGCACCTTGGGTGCCGTCTCGGGGCGACGCAGGCCGGTGGTGCGCTTGTCCAGCAGGGGGCCGAGCTCGATGCCGTCGATCAGATCGACCGGGTCCAGCACATTGCCTTCGCTCTTGCTCATCTTCTGGCCTTGCGAATCGCGCACCAGGCCGTGGATGTAGACATGCTTGAAGGGCACTTTGCCGGTGAAGTGCTTGGTCATCATGATCATCCGGGCGACCCAGAAGAAGATGATGTCGTAACCCGTCACCAGCACGGAGCTGGGCAGGAACAGGTCTTGCTCCTTGGTCTGCTCGGGCCAGCCCAAGGTTGAGAAGGGCACCAGAGCCGAGGAATACCAGGTGTCCAGCACGTCTTCATCGCGCGTCAGCTCGCCGGTGTAGCCAGCCGCAGTGGCTTTGGCTCGTGCTTCTTCTTCGTTATGCGCAACAAAGAGCTCGCCGCCCGAGCCATACCAGGCCGGGATCTGATGGCCCCACCAGAGCTGGCGCGAGATGCACCAGTCATTGATATTGCCCATCCAGTGGTTGTAGGTGTTGACCCACTGCTCGGGGAAGAATTTCACATCGCCTGAGGCCACTGCCTCGACCGCGCCTGCGGCGATGCTCTTGCCTTGCTTGCCGGGCTTGTTCATGGCGACAAACCATTGGTCGGTCAGCATGGGCTCGATCACCTGGCCGGTGCGCTCGCAGCGCGGCACCATCAGCTTGTGCTTTTTGACCTCAACCAGGAAGCCTTGCGCTTCCAGATCTGCAACGACCTTTTTGCGCGCCACAAAGCGGTCCAGGCCGCGGTAGGCCTCGGGCGCTTCGTCGTTGATCTTGGCGTCCAGCGTCAGCACGCAAATCATCGGCAAGTTGTGGCGCTGGCCGACTGCATAGTCATTGGTGTCGTGCGCGGGCGTGACCTTGACCACGCCGGTACCAAAGGCCCGGTCCACATAATCGTCAGCAATCACCGGAATCGTGCGGTTGCACAAGGGCAGGGTGACTTGCTTGCCGATCAGCGCGGCATAACGCTCATCTTCCGGGTGCACCATCACGGCCACGTCGCCCAGCATGGTCTCGGGGCGGGTGGTGGCCACGGTGATGTCGCCGCTGCCATCGGCCAGCGGATAACGGATATGCCAGAGGAAGCCGTCTTCCTCTTCGCTGGCCACTTCAAGGTCAGACACAGCCGACTTCAGCACCGGGTCCCAGTTCACCAGGCGCTTGCCACGGTAGATCAGGCCTTCGTCAAACAACTGAACGAAAGTGTCAGTCACCACGCGCGAGAGCTTCTCGTCCATGGTGAAGTACTCATGCTCCCAGGACACGCTGTCGCCCATGCGGCGCATCTGGCGTGTGATGGTGTCGCCGGATTCTTGCTTCCATTCCCAGATGCGGGCGACGAAGTTTTTACGGCCCAGGTCGTGGCGGGTCTTCTGGCCTTCCACGCCCTTGTCGGCCAATTGCCGCTCCACCACGATCTGGGTGGCGATGCCGGCGTGGTCGGTGCCTGGGATCCACAAGGTGTTGTGGCCCAGCATGCGGTGGTAGCGCGTCAACGAGTCCATGATGGTCTGGTTGAAGGCGTGACCCATGTGCAGGGTGCCGGTCACATTGGGCGGAGGCAGTTGAATGCAGAAGGACTCGCGGCTGGCGTCCAGCGTGGGCTTGTACAGACCCTTGCTTTCCCACAAAGGGCCCCAGTGGGCTTCAAGGGCGGCGGGCTCAAACGATTTGGCGAGTTCGGTCATATCGGGCTGTTTGCTCGGCAGTGAGGCCAAGCAGCGGAGTTCATGGGGGAATGGGCCTGGATTGTAGGCGGCCGACGAGGTCGAGCTTGCCCATCGCGCGTTGATCAGTTAAGGCGCACGGCACAAATGATGCTGGGAATTGCAGGGGCGCCATGCAGGCGCCAGAGCGGGCCTCGATCAAGCGTCAGGAAGCAGGGCGGCCATCAAGTGGCCGGCCCAGGAGTTGCGCGGCTCGAAGCGGGCTTCGCAGGGCACCATGGAATTGCGTCCCGCAGGATCCAAGGTGCACAGCCCAATGGCCAGCGCATGACGTTCGCTTTCCACGCGAATCAGCGCACAAGTGGCCGCAAGCAAGGCGAGCGCCAAAGCCGCGATGGCCATAGTTTTCAGCATGAGGGGGCCCTCCTTTTGTTCTGCTTGCGCTCTTCGGCCAGCGTTAGTTGAGGCGGGAGTCTAAAAGCTGAAGTTGTGCGGCTGACGCACCGGCGGACATCTGCTCATCGGCATTCGGCAAAAGTTCGCGCTTGGCGCAAATTGCCATATGAATTGCTATATGACTTGCCATACGAGCCATGGGCCGCCGGCGTTTCGGCAGGGCTGAAACCCCGGCGGTACTCAGCTCAGTTACATGAACAAGTGTTCTCCGGCGTTTTCCCCGCCGAGCACCACATAGTTCACTTTGCGCAGATCGGCCAGGGTCTTGCCACCGGAGTAGGACACCGAACTTTGCAAGTCCTCTTGCATCTCGCGCAAGGTGTCGGCCAAGCGGCCTTTCACCGGCTCCAAGATGCGCTTGCCTTCCACATGCTTGTACTCGCCCTTGTTGAAGTCGCTGGCCGAGCCGTAGTACTCTTTGAAAAGCTTACCGTCGACCTCGACGGTGTTGCCGGGCGACTCTTCATGGCCGGCGAACAGCGAGCCAATCATCACCATGGCCGCACCAAAACGCATGCTCTTGGCGATGTCGCCGTGGTGGCGAATGCCACCGTCAGCCACGATGGGCTTGGTGGCCACACGCGCGCACCACTTCAGCGCGGAGAGCTGCCAGCCGCCGGTGCCAAAGCCGGTTTTCAAACGGGTGATGCAGACCTTGCCGGGGCCGATGCCGACCTTGGTGGCGTCCGCGCCCCAGTTCTCCAGGTCGATCACGCCCTCGGGCGTGCCCACATTGCCGGCAATCACGAATGCATCGGGCAGATGCTTCTTGATGTGGGCAATCATGCGCTGCACGCTGTCCGCATGGCCGTGGGCGATGTCGATGGTGATGTAGTCGGCGCCCACGCCTTCAGCGGCCAGCCGTTCGATGACGGCGTAATCGGCTTTTTGCACGCCCGAGCTGATCGAAACGAACAAGCCCTTGTCGCGCATGCTCTTGGCATAGGCCACCGCGTCGAGGTCGAAGCGGTGCATCACGTAGAAGTAGCCATTCGCGGCCAAGTATTCGGTGATGCGCTCGTCCACCACCGTTTTCATATTCGCCGGCACGGCCGGGAGCTTGAAACGACGGGGTCCGAATTGAACCGAGGTATCGCATTCGCTGCGGCTTTCCACACGGCACTTGCGTGGCAGCAGCAGGATGTTGTCGTAGTCAAAAATTTCCATGAGTCTTCGTCAGTTCGCAAAATCGAGGTGCGTTGATGCAGTGCACGCCCAAGGCTGCGAGCGCTTGACTTGGAAACCCGGTGATCTGTGAACCGCTGAAGCCATCCAGCCAGGGATGGGGCGGCACAAACAAAAAACCGGGCGCCAAAATTTGGGCCCGGTGGTTGATTCTACGCGAACGTCGTCGAATGCCAGCATATTTGTATGACGGTCGGCTGGATACACTTGCCAGCATGAATGAGCCGCCGAACGGCTCAAAGGAATATTGCATGTACTCAGTCGTCATCAGTGGCACCGGCCTGTATCAGCCGCCGCACGTCATCACCAATGCCGAATTGGTCGAAGCTTTCAACGCCTACGCCGATTTGCAGAATGCGCAGAACGCCGACGCGATCGCCGCCGGCACGCAAGTCGCGTTGACCCATTCCAGCGTGGAGTTCATCGAAAAGGCCTCCGGCATCAAACAGCGTTATGTGATCGAGAAGAGCGGTGTGCTGGATCCGACGCGCATGTACCCGCGCTTCACCGAGCGGCCCGATGAAGAGCTGTCTTTGATGGCCGAGATCGGCGTCGATGCCTGCAAAAAGGCGCTGGCCGCAGCGGGTAGACAAGCCAGCGATGTGGACGCGATTTTTTGCGCCAGCGCCAATATGCAGCGCGCCTATCCGGCCATGGCGGTTGAGATTCAAGCAGCGCTGGGCGCCGGTGGCTATGGCTTTGACATGAACGTGGCTTGTTCTTCGGCCACTTTTGCGCTGGAGCAGGCCTACAACGCGGTGCGCTCGGGCGCCAGCAAATGTGTGCTGGTCGTCAACCCCGAAATCACCTCGGCGCACCTGGAGTGGCGCGACCGGGATTGCCACTTCATCTTTGGTGATGTGTGCACGGCCATCGTGGTGGAACGTGCCGACCTGGCGGTTTCTGGCGATCAATGGGAGATCTTGGGCACCCATTTGGCCACCCAGTTCTCCAACAATATTCGCAACAACTTTGGTTTCTTGAACCGGGCTGAGGACAGCGATCCGCTGGCGCGTGACAAGACCTTCCGGCAAGAGGGCCGCAAGGTCTTCAAGGAAGTGGTGCCGATCGCCGCTGCCCATATCGAAGGGCATTTGGCCAAGCTGGAGCACCAACCCGCCGAGGTGCGCCGCTTCTGGTTGCATCAGGCCAATCTGGGCATGAATCAGCTGGTGATCAAAAAGCTGGTCGGTGATGCCGCCGCAGCCGGTTCGGACATTGCGCCTTTGATCTTGGATACCTATGCCAACACCGCCTCGGCCGGCTCCATCATCGCCTTCCACGAGCACCGCGCGGACTTGAAGCCGGGTGATTTGGGCGTGATCTGCTCTTTCGGTGCGGGTTATTCGGTGGGCAGCGTGGTGGTGAAGAAACGCTGAACCGGGTCAGGCTCAGTCCTGCGGAAAGTCGGTGGCCCGCTTTTTCATGCGGGCCTTGACCGCGTACATAGACGTGTCGGCCTGCATCATGCAGGCTGCCATCGGTTGCTCGTCAGAGCGGCGAATGGCATAGCCCAGGGCCGCGCTCGCGTGAGCCAAGTGACCGGCGGCCAACTCACGCGGCGTGTTCTGGCAGCGAAGCCGCAAGGCCTCCAGGTCTTGCTCGATCTGTGATTCGTCTCGCTGCGGGACGAGAAAGACGAACTCATCGCCGCCAATGCGATAGCTTGGCGCTTGCGGCCATTGGCTGCGCGCGCAATCGGCAAACAGCTGAATCAAGGCGTCACCCGCGGCGTGCCCCAAGCTGTCATTGACCCGCTTGAGATTGTTCATATCGGCCACCACCACCGCGACCGGATAGGCCAAGCGCTGCTGAGCGTCATCCAGCATCTGATTGAAGGCATTGCGGTTTTGGAAACCGGTCAAGGCGTCGGTGTACAGCAGATGCTCACGCTCGCGCAGGAACTGCGTCTTGGCTTTTTGCAGCACCAGCTTGCGCACGATGAAGATGGTCAGTCCCAAGAACAGCATCAAGGCCGTTAGCAGGGCCGCCACCATATAGGTAAGTTGCTTGTTCGCCTCGTTGTCGAGGCTGGGAACGGATTGCATCCCCAGGTACTTCATCTCCTCAAACTGGATCAAGGGAATGACCTTGTCCATGATCGCTGCCAACTCGGGCTGTTGGCGATTGACGCCAAAGTAGATGAAGGAGTCTTTGGAGGTATTGCCCCGCTTGACCAAATCGTTATAGCCCAGGCCGTTGATATAGAACTCGGCCACAGTGGGGTTTTCAATCAGATAGTCGGCGGCGCCGTCGCGCACCAGCTTGAGTGAGTCCTGAATGCTGGCGGTCTTGATGATGCGTGGGTTCTTCAAGTTCTTGCGCAGGTACTCTTCATGCCAAAAGCCGTCAATCACGGCCACGGTTTTGCCTTCCAAGCCGTAGACGTCTTGCACCTGACCGCTGCGCTTGAGCCCGATGATGATGTCGCGCTCGGTGCTGATGGCGTGTGGGAACAGGAAGAAGGGCAAACGGTCTTCAGTCTTGGCGAGGTTGAGCACATCGACTTCGCCTCGCTTGGCCTGCTCATACAGCTGCGCAAAGCTGCCGCTTTCAACCTTGAATCGAATGCCAACGATGTCGCCGATGCGCTGCAGCGTGGCGCCGGCAATGCCGAGGTATTCGCTGCCATGTGCGTAATCGAAGGGCAAATAGTCTTCGGCAACGCCGACCACGGCCGTACCTTTGGTCTCCAGCCAGTCCAGTTCTGCATCGCTGAAGCGCAGCACCTTTCGGCTGTAGTCGCGAGCGGCCTGTTTGGCCAGTGACTCGATGTGGGCTTGGCGTTGGTCCAAGTAGCGGTTGATGATCTGGGCCAGCATCAGCCGGTCTTTGAGCACCGCAAACGTCATGTCCGAAGTGATGGACCGAAGCTCGGCCACGATGGTCAAGCTGGGGTAGTCATGCAAGAACTCATGCTCGATCCCTCCGCCGGCCGTGACGAAGCTGTCGACTTCGCCCTTGGCCAAGGACTGGAGGCCCGCGGCTTGGTCTTCGAAGCTGACTTCCTTGAAACGGATATTGGGAAACTCTTTGGGCAGCTGCTCAATGACAAAGTCATTGGCGAGAAAGCCGATGCGCCGACCATCCAGATCGCCCAAGGTTTGCACCGAGGCATCCCGCCGCGCAAACACGGTGTAGGGATAGCGCTGCGCAGCCCGCGTGAACTGCATGATTTTTTCGCGCTCGGGCGTGACGTTAGCGCCATACAGAACGTCGATCTTTCCCTGCAAAAAGCGCGTGTAGGCGTCGTCCCAATTCCGCACCTCGGCCGGTACCAGTTGCAGGCCGAGCTGCTGCTTCATGTCCTGCAGCAAGGCCGGCAGCAGGCCCAGCTTTTTGCCGCGCAGCGAGAAGCTGTCCATTCCTGAGAACGGGTCAAAGCCCACGGTCAAGCTTTGTCGGCGGTGCGCCTCCACCCAGGCACTCTCTTGCGCATTGAGCTCTATCGCGTAGGCGGCCTGGGCCCAAAGCAGTGGCCCCAGGCCGATCAACAGCCACTGCAGCAACTGGCGAAACAAGACAAGCAAGAGACGGCGACTGAGGTTCAAGGTTTGATCCTGATAGGGCGCTTCGGTTCGGTGGCCGATGCTAGCGGACAAGCCTCTGGATGTCCTCAGAAGAAATCTGGATCTCAACGCGATAGAGGTGTGGCGCTTGATGCTGCGGGGCTCAAGTTCGGCGGTATTGCCGGGGTTGTGCCCACGGCTGGGGAGGGGAGGCCCGCTTGACCCGATCCCGCAGAGTTGCCGGCCTCCAGACCCAAAGTTCTGATGCCGGCATCGCCCGCAAACTCCTCAAAGCTCCAGTCACCGCCGCTGTGCACCAGGCCGTCCACCGGTGTGAGTTCGCGCACCGGCTGATTTCTCAGGGCGACGCTCATGTAGTCGATCCAGACCGGCAGGGCCAGGCCGCCGCCGGTTTCTCGGTCACCGAGTGGCCGCGGTTGGTCGTAGCCAATCCAGACTACCGCAGCCAAGCCTGGTTGGAAGCCCGCGAACCAGGCATCGACCGCGTCATTGGTGGTGCCGGTCTTGCCGTAAAGGTCGGGGCGTTTCAAGGTGGCCTGAGCGCGCGCGGCGGTGCCGCTGCGGGCGACTTCCTGCAGCAAACTGCTGGTCAAAAAGGCGTTGCGGGCGGAGATGGCGCGGTTCTCTTCGGTGGGGCCGGCTTCGGCGGCCTGGAACAGCACGCTGCCCTTGCTGTCGACGATGCGCGAGATCACCACCGGCGCCAGTCGGTGGCCGCCATTGGCAAAGACGGCGTAGGCGCTGGCCATCTGCAGCGGCGTCACGCTGCCCGATCCTAGGGCCAGGGTCAGGTTGTCGGGTTGCTTGTCAATGTCGAGGCCGAACTGTGCGGCCCAGGCGCGCGCCTTGGCCGGGCCAATCAGCTCCATCAGGCGAATGGTGACCATGTTTTTTGAACGCGCCAACGCTTGGCGCACAGTCATCGGTCCGTCGAAGCTGCCGTCGTAGTTTTTGGGCTCCCAGTCACCACGAACAAAGGGGGCGTCATTGACCAGTGTTTGCGGCGAAACCCCTTGCTCCAAGGCGGCGGAGTAGACCAGCGGCTTGAAGCTGGAGCCCGGTTGCCGCCAGGCTTGCGTGACGTGGTTGAACTGGTTTTTGCTGAAGTCAAATCCACCCACCAGCGCATGGACGCGCCCGGTGCTGGGCTCCAAGGCGACCATGGCACCTTCGGCTTCGGGCAACTGGACCAAGGCCCACGCACCTTTGGGCTCGGCTTTGCTGGCAGGGCCTCGCATGACGCGCACGATCGCGCCACGGCGGATGCGTAGGCCCTCTTTGGCCTTGTCGGACAACAAGGCTTGCACCTGGCGCAGATTGTCAGCACTGATCGTCAGGTCTTCGCCGCTTTGCAGGCTGGCCTGCAGCTGGCCCTTGTTGACCTCGGTGACCACCGCCGCGCGCAACTCGTCCAGATCGGGGTGGTCTGCCAGGGCTTGGGCTATGGCTGCGTCTTGCTCGGCGGCGTCTTTGGGCAACTCGACATAGCCTTCGGGGCCGCGGTAGGGCTTGCGCCGCTCCAGGTCCAAGAGGCTGCGACGCAAGGCCTTGTAGGCGGCGGTTTGCTCGGCGGAAATCAAGGTGGTGTAGACCTTCAGTCCGCGGGTGTAGGCCTCATCGCCGAACTGCGCATGCACGACCTGACGCGCCATTTCGGCGGCATATTCGGCGTGCAGTCGGCTGTCTTGCGCGCTTCGGATGTGCAGTTCTTGGGCGCGGGCCGCATCGGCTTGCGCCTGCGTGATCACTTCCAGCTCAAGCATGCGGTTCAGCACCACCCCCTGGCGGCGCTTGGCGCGGTCCAGGTTGACCACCGGGTTGGCATAGGCCGGGTTTGGCGGCAGGCCGGCAAGCAAGGCGGTTTCGGCCAAGTTCAGCTGCTTGAGCGACTTGCCAAAGTAAATGTCGGCGGCGGCCTCGAAGCCATAAGCGCGTTGGCCGAGGTAGATCTGGTTCATATAGATTTCCAGAATCTGCTGCTTGCTCAACTGGCTTTCCATCTTCATGGCCAGCAGCACCTCGACAAACTTGCGGGTGTAGACCTTCTTCTTGGTCAGATAGACGGTGCGGGCCAATTGCTGTGTGATGGTGGAGCCACCTTGGCTGCGTGGCCGAAACAAATTGGCCAGCACGGCGCGCGCCACGCCCTGCAGGTAAATCCCGCTGTGCTCGTAAAACTTGTGGTCTTCGATGGCCAGCAAGGCATCTTGCATTTGCTGGGGAATTTGCTCGAGCGGCAGGTATTTACGGCGCTCGGCGCCGTACTCGCCCATCAAGACTTCATCCGCGGTGTAGACCCGCAGTGGTTGCTTGGGTTGATAGTCGCTCAGCTCGGCAATATCGGGCAGCGTGGGATAGACCAAGACGGTGGCCACGCCCAGCAACAGGACGAGCACACACAGCGCCGCGGCGCTCAACATCAGCAGTTTTTTCTTCAAGTGCGGTCTCGCGCCAATGGGCTGGCTGAAAAGTGGTGTGAGTGAGGGTGCGCAAAGCTGCGATTATGGCGGCCTGTGCCCGCGGCGCTCGGGGCTTCGCGCAAGGTCTGAATGGCTGGCCCCGCGGTATCAAATTTCGGAGTTTGAAGAAAACCATGCAACGCAGAGCTTTGTTAGGCGCCGGTTTGGCCGCCCCGCTTGTTTCCAATCTGGCCGCCCAGGAGCGCTTCCCCTCCAGGCCCATCACTTTGATCTGTCCTTGGCCGGCCGGCGGTGCCAGTGATGCCGTGATGCGGGCCTTTGGCGACAGCGCTTCAAGGACCCTGGGTGTGCCCGTGATCGTCGAAAACCGTGCTGGTGTGGGCGGCACCCTGGGCGCCACGCAGATGATGCTGGCCAAGCCAGATGGCTACACCGTGACCCAGTTGCCGCTGGCGGTTTACCGGCTGCCGCATATGCAGAAGATGGCCTTCGATCCGGTCAAAGACCTGACCCATATCGTCGGTTTGAGCGGCTACACCTTTGGCTTGGCTGCCACCCTGGATGCGCCGTTCAAGACCTTGAAGGAAATGGTCGCCTGGGCACGTGCCAATCCGGGGCGGCTGACTTATGGTCATACAGGGACCGGCACAACCCCGCATCTGGCCTTTGAGGAGTTTGCCGAATTGGCCGGTTTCAAAGCCCAGGATGTGCCCTTCAAGGGCTCGGCCGAGATCACGCAAGCCATCTTGGGCGGGCATATTCCTTTGATGTGCGGCACGCTGGAGTTTGTGCCGCATGTGCGCGCCGGCAAGCTGCGCTTTTTGGCCACCTTGAGTCGTGAACGTTACAAGGCCTTCCCGGAGGTGCCGACCGTCAAAGAAAGCGGCTGGGACACGATTTGCGATTCACCTTTTGGCATCGGTGGCCCCAAGGGCATGGACCCTGCGGTAGTGCGGGTGCTGCATGCGGCATTTAAAAAGACGCTGGAGGATCCCAAGGTGCAAGAAACCTTGGAGAAGTTCTATCAGCCCGCGCTCTATATGAGCACCGAGGATTACGGCCGTTATGCGCAGCGCGCGTTTGAGGCCGAGCGTGCGACGATAGCGCGCATGGGCTTGAGTAAAAAGAGTTGAGGCCTAATGGGCGCCGGTTTCAGGGCCGGACTCTGCGCTTGCACCTGGACCACCACAAGGCTTTGGATAGTTCAGCCCGGGACGGGCCTGTTTCGTCGCCACCTGGCCGGTTTGGTCGCCTGCTGCTGGTCGCCGCGGCCTGGCCGCCCAACAATGCTGCAGGCTCCAATAGTTTTGGGGCCACAGGCGGCTGGTGCGGAGGGATTCAAGTGAAGGCTTCGATTGCGGTATTGCGGCCAGCGCGGGGCCTTGCTCGATGAGCCTGGCTCTCCCTCCGCGCCAGGCGATGCGCGCGGCGTTCTTTTCGGTGATGAATTTGCGTGTGGTCGCGGCCATGCTGGGGCTGGGCATGCTGATCGCTGTGGCGCGCGGCCTGACCTGGTTTCTGAGTGACGCTGACGCCGATCTGTGGCAGCGTGCCGGCGCCTTTCTTCGCCTGCTGCCCTTGGGCTTGTTGCCGGTGTTCGGCCTGCTGGTGGCCGCGGCGATCACCGAGGCCTTGTTGGCGTGGCGCCGCACTTTGTGGCCCGAACGTCGCCATGAATGGGCGTGGCGTGGGCTGGCGCTTGTACTGGCCACCGCCCTGGCGCTGTTCCTTCGACATGGCCTGTTGCAGCTGATCTGGGGGCCGCAGCCTTTTTATTGGGGGTTTTTCTTCAGCCGTTTGGCGCTCTACAGCCTTTTTGCGGGGCTAGCCTATGCCTTGCTGCGGCTGCTGATCGACGAGGGCGCCACGCAGCAACGCCTTGCCCAAGCCCGGGGTCAGCGTGAAGCGCTGCGTACCCAGCAGATGGAAGCGCAGATGCAGGTATTGAACGCTCAGATCGAGCCGCACTTTCTGTTCAATAGCCTAGCGACCGCGCGCCGTCTGCTGGAAACGACGCCCGGCCGGGGCCGCGAGATGCTGTCCAGTCTGATTGCCTATTTGCAGGCGGCGCTGCCCGCTATGCGCGAGTCGCAAAGCAGTCTGGCCCAGGAATTGGATTTGGTGCGCAACTACCTGCGCATCCTGCAGATGCGCATGGGCGAGCGGCTTCGCTTTGACATCGAGGCCGACCCCGCTTTGCGTGAATTGATGCTGCCGCCCTTGGTCTTGGCGACCTTGGTGGAAAACGCTATCAAGCATGGTGTGGGCCCCTTGCCGGAGGGCGGAACGATCAAGATCCTCGCCCGGCTGCACCACGCGGGTGGCCGCGGGCGCGAGGCGGTGCTGGATGTGCAGGACAGCGGTTGCGGATTCGGCCAAGGTCAGACCTTGCATGGCGCGGCCGGCACCGGCGTGGGTCTGGCCAATACCAAGGCGCGACTGCAGGCCTTTTTTGGGCCGCAGGCCGCTTTGGAGCTAGAACCGGTTCAGCCGCATGGCTTGTTGGTGCGCTTGCGTTGCCCGCTGCCGATGGATTGGCCCGCTAGGGCGGAGAGGTCGGCATGATGGCCCATGTTTGGACCAGTTGGCGCTCCTGGCGTTGGCGAGAACTCGGCCTCTTGCTGCTCTTTGTGCTTTTTCTGGGCGTCGAGGATCTGGGACCCTTGGTCGACTTCGGCGACGAGTCCCGGCCCTTGGTGTTCATCCTCCTGCATTGGATGCAGCTCTTGTTCCTGGCGCTGGTCTTTTTCTTGTTCTGGTTGCCTGCCGACCGTAGCGCGCCGGACCACCCCTTGCGACTGCTTCGTTTGATTGGGGCTTCCCTGCTGGGGGCGGGCATGGGCGCCTTGCTACTGCAAGGGCTGATGCTCCTGATGCCTTGGCCCGATATGCTGCAAGCGCAATGCGAGCCTTGTGCCATCTCGCTGATGCTGGCACCTAGCTGGCGCCAAATGTTGGGCATGGCCTTGCTGAGTTGGGTCACCGGCGGATTGATGGCGGCCTTGTTGGAGATGTTGGCGCGGCGCAGCCGGCAGCAGGCGGCCTTGCGACAAATACAGGACGAGCAGGGGCGGCTAGCGCAAGCCGCCGTGGCGTCGCGCCTGGCGACTTTGCAGGCCCAGCTTGATCCGCAGTTTTTGTTTGAGGCTTTGGTGTGTCTTGAGCGGGGTTATGCCAGTGACGAGCCCACGCAGGTGACACTGGCCAGCCACCAGATGACCTGTTTGATCGACTATTTGCGGCAGGCCTTGCCACGCTTGCGTGAGCGCGGCAGCCTGCTGTCTCAGGAGTTCGAGTTGCTGCGCAGCTACATAGCCCTGCAAGATGCGCTGCAGCAGCGGCACACCAGCTTTGTGCAGGAGGGGCCCGCCGAGGCGGTAGCCTTGCGCGTCCCCGCGGGTCGTTTGCTGCCGCTCTTACAAGGCATGCTTGCCGATTGCGCGGGCACCGCAGCGACGCCCCGTCTTGTCAAACTGACGCTGCGGCCGGCGATTGACGTGCAGTCGCTGCAGCTGAGCCTGGCCTTGAGTCAGGGGCCCGGTCAGCCCGATGTGACGCGGCAACTCGAGCTGCCTGTGCTGACTTGAACATTTCTGAACACTTGAAATGGAAGCGAAGACGATGAAAGCCAGCGTGCGCGCCGTGGTGGCCGAAGATGAGCTGACCTTGCGGCAGGAGTTGATCGAGCGCTTGGCGCAGCTCTGGCCGGACTTGCAAATCGTCGGCGAGGCGCCGGACGGGATCGCCGCCTTGCGACTGGTGGCCGAACAAGACCCCGACCTGGTGTTTCTGGACATTCACATGCCCGGCGTCACAGGTTTGGAGGTGGCCCAGCAACTCGCGGCACAGGGGTCGCGGGCGCACATCGTGTTTGTGACCGCCTATGACCAGCATGCGATCGAGGCCTTTGAGGCCGGGGCCATCGACTATCTGCTCAAGCCGCTGTCGGTGCCGCGACTGTTCACCACCATCACAAGGCTGAAGCAACGCATGCAAGCGGGGGCGGGGGGCGGCCTAAGCGCGGCAGGCTTGGGTCGCCTGCCAGAGCCCGCTCCAGCGGTTGCGGCAGCTGTTTCAGTTGGCGCAGACGAGTTTGTCAAGCGCCCACCGCTTCGGTGGATCAATGCCTCGGTCGGCCAGAGTTTGAGGCTCTTGATGGTGGACGAGGTGCTGTACTTTCAATCCGACACCAAATACACCCGCGTGGTGCTGCGTGATGCCGAAGCGCTGATCCGCAAGCCCTTGAAGGAGTTGTTGGAGGAACTCGACCCGCAGCAGTTCTGGCAGATTCACCGCGCCACCTTGGTCAATGTGGCGGCCATTGCGGCAGCCTCGCGCGACTTTCGCGGCCGCCTGCATCTGAAGTTGAAGGAGCGGCCCGAGTCGCTGCTGGTGGCCGAAAGCTACACGCATCTATTCAAGCAGATGTAGCCGTGTCTTGAAGGGGATGGCGCGGGCTGAGCTGCGCTTGATGCGGTATCGTGCCGACCATGAACGAGATGACATTTTTTTGGCACGACTACGAAACCTTCGGCCGCGTGCCACGCCGAGATCGGCCGGCTCAGTTTGCCGGCCTGCGCACCGATGCGGACCTGAATGAAATCGGCGAAGCGGTGATGCTTTACTGCCAGCCGGCGCCTGACTTCCTGCCCGACCCCGAGGCTTGCTTGCTGACCGGCATCCTGCCGCAAAGCTGTTTGGAGCAAGGTGTGGCCGAGCATCAATTCGCCGCGGCGATCGAAGCGGCTTTGGCCGAGCCCGGCACGGTCGGCGTGGGCTACAACTCGATCCGTTTTGACGATGAGGTCACGCGACATCTGTTCTGGCGCAACTTGATCGACCCCTATGCGCGCGAATGGCAAAACGAATGCGGGCGCTGGGACATCTTGGATGTGGTGCGCTGCGCCTATGCGCTGCGTCCGGAGGGCATTCAATGGCCCACGCATGAGGATGGCCGCCCGTCCTTCAAACTTGAACATCTGACCGTCGCCAATGGCTTGGTCCATGAGGCCGCGCACGACGCGCTCAGCGATGTGCGCGCCACCATCGCCTTGGCGCGCTTGCTGAAGACGGCACAACCGAAGTTGTTCGAGTTCTGCTTGAAGCTGCGCAAAAAGGACGCGGTCTGGGCCGAGATCGGCGTGGGGCGACCCTTCTTGCATATCTCCGGCATGTACGGCCCCGAGCGTGGTTGCCTCGCCTTGGTATGGCCCCTGGCACCGCATCCGAGCAATAAGAACGAGCTGATCGTGTGGGACTTGGCCTGCGATCCGACCGAATTGCTGACCCTGAACGCGGCCGAGATTCGCGCCCGTCTGTTCGTCAAGCAAGAGGACTTGCCGGAGGGGCAGAGCCGGCTGCCGATCAAGACCATCCACATCAACAAGTCCCCGGTGGTGATCGGGAACTTGAAGACGCTCAGCCCCGCCATGGCCGAACGCTGGGGTCTGGACCTGGCGCAGGGCATGCAGCATGCGCAGACCTTGATGGAGCGCGGCCGCTTATTGGATGGTTTGTGGGGTGATGTGTTCAAACGCGACAAGCCCAGCGCTGCGCCCGATGTGGACGAGGACCTGTATGGCGGCTTCATTGGCCCTGATGACCGCCGAGCCCTGCAGCGCCTGCGTGCGATGAGCCCCGAGCAGATGGCTCAGCGTGCGGCGGAGGGGAGGCTGGTCTTCGCCGATGCACGCTTGGATGAATTGGTGTTCCGTTTCCGAGCCCGCAACTGGCCAGATAGTTTGAGTGACACCGAGCAGCAGCGCTGGCAAGCGCATTGCGGCGCGCGCCTGCATGAGGGCGAGGGTGGGGCACAAACGCTGGCGGCGTTTTTTGACCAAATCGATCAACTCAACGATTCGGCCGATGAGCGCGGCCAAGACATCCTCGCGGCCTTGTACGACTACGCCGAACAAATCGCGCCGATGGTGTGAATCCCCGCGTCAGGGCGGTGCAACGGGGGCGACAGGGCCCTATATCCAGTAGGCGCTGCGTTTGAGGATCATGGCCAGTTCGCCGCTGTCGCGCAGTTCGCTCAAACCGCGATTGACTTTGCCCAGCAGGGCCGAAAAGTCTGGGCGATTGCGCGTCAGTGCCATATGCAGCGGCATGTCGGCAACGGCGGGCTCCAGCCACTGAAAGCGCGGCGCGGCCTCGCGCAGTTGGGTTTGCAGCAAATGGAAAGCCACACCCTTGTCGATCAAGACCAGATCGATTCGGCCCGCCAGCAGTTTGCGCAGATTGGTTGCATCATCGATTGCTAAGTCGGTGGTGAAGCCGATCTGCTCAAAGCGCGGCGGGTTGGCGTAGCCGCGCACGGTGCCGATGCGCAAGCCCGCTATTTGACTCAGTCGGCTCAGGTCATCCACCACGATTGCATTGCCGGCGCGTGCCATGAAGCCGATGCGGTTGCTCACGCCCAGCGCTTGGGTATAGGCAAGGTAACGCTCTCGGCTGGGCTCGAACCAGACACCGAGAATGCCGTCCGACTCGCCCCGTTCGGTCTCCGCAATCACGCGGGCCCAGGGCCTGAACAAGACCTCGGCGGCGATGCCGGCACGCTCCAGCGCGGCACGGCCGATGGCCAAAGCCGCACCGCCATCGCCGCTTGTGCTGCTCATATAAGGCGCGTATTCGGTCGTTAACAAACGCAGCGGGGCGCTGCTGCGTGGCGTGGCGGCCGCACTCGTGGCGCGTGAGTTTTCAGAGGGGATGGGCGGAGGCTCGGCCCGCTCGGTTGCCGCGCCGCTACGCCAGCTCAGTGAGGCTGCGGCCAAGGTCAACAAGGTGTTGCGGCGTGAGGGCATGACTGAAGAGGCGTGGGTTGGGCTCGTTCGGCATCCCGTCCAACAGTCCGGCGAATGCCTCGACAGCATATCTGCGGATTGATGTCCCCGTGGGCTTGGGGTAGTCTTGCTTTGAAGAGATATCGGGAGGCAGGAAATGGCCGCACAAGATGCAGAGTGAATCCAACGGGGCCCATCCCTCAAACATGCGCCGCACTGCCTGCTTTGGGCTTCTTGCCTTCTTGTGTTGGGCCGCAACGTCAGTTTTTGCGGCGCCGGTGATCCAGGGAACTTCGCGCATGTCTGATCAGCAAACTTGGCAGGCCCAGGTTACCGAGGCCGAATGTGGCTTTGCCGCCAGCATGGTCCAGCGTGATTTGCAGGCCTTTGAGCGATATCTGGGCGAGCATGCCTTGTTCTTTGGTGGAGAGCAGGTCTTGAGCGGCCGTGCCGCCGTGGTGGATGGCTGGCGAGCCTTTTTCCAAGGAACTTCGGCGCCCTTCAGCTGGGCGCCGGATCAGGTGGTTGTGGCGGCCGATGGCAGCCTTGCGCACTCCAGTGGCCTGGTGCGTGGTCCCAAAGGGGACGCAATCGGGCGTTTCAATTCGGTGTGGCGCCAAGAGGCGCCGGGGCTTTGGCGTGTGGTGGTCGATCGGGGCAGCGCCTTGAGCGAAGCCGAAAAATTGGCGGCCGGCATGCTCACGCCCGCGCCTTGCGCGCAGGAAAAATGAGGCGCCCAACGTGCGTGGAAGAATAGGACAGGTTTCGGCGATCAGTTCGGGGTATCCATACCGAGCTGAACCGGTTACACCTGCGATAGTGAACAATCGGTGAGCCCACCGACAAAGGAGTAGCAGATGCAAGCCAAGTCAGAAGTCAACGCCGATGATGCGGGCGAGGTGATTGCCGCCCGTATGCGGGCCTTGATGGTGCGCGCGCCGATGGCGGTCGGGTTCGTCAAGGACGGTCGCTTCGAATTGGTCAGCGAGCATTTCAACCACTTGTTCGGCCATGGTGACGAGACCGATCTGGTCGGCCAAGCCGCCCGGGTGGTCTATGTCTCTGATGCTGCGCAACAGTCGGTGCAAGAGCGTATGAGTGCTGCGTTTTTGAGCGGTAAACCCTTGGACGACGAGTTTGAGTATGTGCGCCGCGATGGCAGCCGCTTTTGGGGCCGCTTGCAGGCCACGCCGGTGCATTGGGATACACCGGCCGGCGAGTCGCTCTGGCTGCTCGATGATGTGACGCTGGCGCGCCAGCAGCGCATGCAGCCGACCTGGACGGCCAAGCATGATTCGCTGACCGAGTTGGCCAATCGGCGCGAATTTGAACGCCGCTTGGCCGAGCACGTCGGCAGCCGCCGCCATGAGCCGGTGTCGGTGCTGTGGGTGGATGTGGACAAGTTCACCGAGGTGGTGGCGGCCATGGGCGGCGAGGTTGGCGACCATTTTCTCTACGGCTTGGGCCAGTTGCTGATGACCAAGGTGCGCGCCTCCGATCTGGTGGCGCGGCTGGAAAACGATCATTTCGCGGTGCTGCTGCCCAACTGCGACCAGCATTACGCCGAAATCGTGGCCGAAAAGATGCGCGCCGGCATCGCCGCCTATCGCTTGCGCTGGGGCTTGCATCGCACCCGTGTGAAGGCCTGTGTCGGGGTCGTACAGATCCAGTCGACGCTGGAAACCGTAGACGCCGTGATCGGCGCCGCTGAGTTGGCCTGTACCGAGGCCAAGGCGGCCGGTGGCGACAGTGTGCGCGTTTTTATCTCGGCCGGCGGATACGAGGAATTGGCCGGTTGATGCGTCTGGTGCGGGCATGGATGGACGCGCGCTCAAGGGGTAAACCCGCAATGCGTGAGGAAATGACGGGATAAAGCCCTTCTTTTCTAAAGTTCTGGCGCCGACTGCCGATGACCTGGGAACAATCCAGGCATTCGCCAGCAGTTCGGAGTTTTGCCATGTCCATCGGCCTGTCCACCGCCTTGTCCGGAATCTCGGTTGCCAACGAGCGCCTGCGCGCTTCGGCCAGCAATATTGCCAATAGCGGGGTTAGCGACTTCCGCCGTCAGCAGGTGGAGGCCCAAACCTTGGAGTCGGGCGGCGTTAAGGGCCAGCTACGGCAGGTGAATGCCGTCGGCAATGCCGCCGAGGCCGATATGGCCACGCAAAAGACAGCCACCTACGCCTTTGTGGCCAATCTGCGTGTGCTGCAGACCCAGTTGCAAGCCAGCGGTACCTTGCTGGATATCCACGCCTGAGTACGCCCGTTTGTGCTCTGTAATCTGAAGCCCGGCGCGGGACGCGCCACAGCCGGCCTCAGTTCAGCGGTAAATCCAATTCGGCCAAGGTGCCCTGACCCAGTTGGCTGCTGACATGGATACGGCCGTGCAGCAGTTCTTCGACCAACATGCGCACCACGCTCAGGCCCAGGCCGGCGCCTTCGCGGCCCATCTGACCGCAAAAGAAGGGGTCGAAGATGCGTGGCAGCGCTTCGGCCGAAATGCCGCAGCCGTTGTCTCGCAGGCCGATGCGAACGCGGCCGTCCTGTTGGCGCAGGCTGATGATCAGGCGCGGCGCGTTGGCGTTTTTCAGACCATGCCCAATCGCGTTGTCGAACAACTCTCGCAGCACGTCGCCCAAGGCATGCATGGCGCCGCGCATTGGCAGTTGCTCCGGCATTTCAAACTGGCAGATGATGCCGCCCTCGGAGAGCCGGGCTTGCTCGTTCGCCAGTGTGTCGTGCAGCAACCGGCAGAGGTCGAAGTCTTGTGCCGCTTCTTGGGCGCTGTCCAGTGACAGCGCCTTCAGGCGTTGCACCAGCACAGTGGCGCTTTCGAGCGAACGTTCAACCAGCGAGGAGCATTGGCTCAATGAGTTGGCGGTTTCACTCAGCGCTTGGCGCCGTACCTGTCCGTCGCTGAGCCAATGGGCCAACTCGGTCGCGCGGTCATGGATGACCGAGGCGCCCATGCGTGCATTGCCCAGTGGCGTGTTCAATTCATGCGCCATGCCCACCACCACCCGACCTAGCGCCAACTGCTTTTCCTGTTGCATGACGGTACGCAATGCCAGTTCCAACTCCTGCGTGCGGGCGCTGACACGCGCTTCCAACTCATCATTGGCCTGCTGCAGGGCCGCCTCGGCGGCGCGCCGGATGCTGGCTTCGGCCTGTAAGCGACCCAGGGCCTGGCTCAACTCGGCATTGCGGGCGGCCAGTGATTGTTCCAACTGGCTGCCCTGGCGGGTCAGGTGTTCATTGGCCAGGCGCATGCGCTGCAGACTGAAGACATCTTGCATGGCCTGAGTCAAGGTGGATGAGACGCTTCGAACGCGCTGCCTTTGCAGCGTCAACAAGGTATGGCTGGCGTTCAGGGCAGCATCGGCGTCACCGGCGGCCTGACCGTGGCGTGCAATCGCACGCAAGATGTATTCGCGTACAAACTGGAGCGAGGCACCTTCCTGGTCGACGCGGCGTTCAAAGGCCAGCAGACCCCGCCAGGCTTCGGTATTGGCGCGTTCCCGCCAACCGATCAGCAGCTCAGAGAACTCGACCGCCCAGCGCGCTCCGGCCACCTGCGTCATCAGACTGCTGTCGGCGTTTTGGTGGATGGCTTGCAGATGAACCCTGGCGTCTTCGGTGCCGCCCACCAGGGCCTCGACCAGTGACAGGTTCAGGTGACTCAGCAGGCCATCTTCTTTCAGGCCCTGAGTCTCGGCCAGATGCAGGGCGTCTAGGTGCAAAGCTCGGCAGCGCAGCCAGAGCGGCGCAGCGGGCGGTGCCAGTTGTTCGTCGGCCAACACAAAGCAGGCGGTGGCTCCGGTATTGAGCAGGCGGTGCAGGGCGCCCACCGGGATCTTGTCTCGCTGCGGCAGCAGTTCGTCCACCAAGCGCAACAGGTCTTCGTGCATTTCGGCCGCGGCCATGATGCGGGCGCGGGAAGCTTGGAATTCAAAACCCAAGACCGGATTGGCGGCCATGCCGGCCAGTTCAAAGGCGCGCTCCAGGCTGCCCAGCGCGCCGTGATGCAGGCGCATGCGCGATTGCAGCAATGCCAGACAATTCAAGGCGATCGCTTCGACCAAGGGGTCGCCCGGCAGCAGGGCGGCTTGCTCGACCATATTGAGCGCCTGCTCCAGCCACGCCGTGCCCATCACACTGGCGTCTGCTTGCATGCGGCATTGCAGTCGAAGGATGCGGGCCAGCAGGGCGTCGCTGCTAGTGAGGACGCGACTCTCAATGCGGGCCAAGGCCTGTTCAGCGGCAGTCAACTCCATGCGCGTCATCAAGCTTTGGATCTGCTCCAAGCCCAAGCGCGCGCTCGACGGTTCCGCAGGATTCTTCATCGGCGCTTCCTTCGGTTTTGACCCCGCTGCCGTGCAAATATTTTGGCTCCCCTGCTGTGGCCTATTGTGCCGCCTGTTGCTCGACCTGTTGAGCGGCATGTTGTGCGGACTATTGTGTGGCCTGATCGAACCCTTGTCAGCCCCGCGACTGTGTGCCCTTGCAGTTCAGTGAACAATTGCGCGGCGGCGACAGCAGGCCGACCTCAGGGCTTGAGCTCAAACAGTGCCGAGCCGTCTGCGTTCTGCCGCAGCAAGCTCAGGCGAGGCAAAGCCGGCAAATAAGGGATGCCGCCCGCGCCGCTGCGAAACAGCAGTCGCACGCCCGGCACCGGCTTGATGCGCCAGTTGCCGTCTGCGCTCGGGTTGAATTGCTGCGCACCGGCTAGGAACTGGGCCACCGCTTGACGGGTTTCGTCCGGCGCGTCGACCACGATCTTGCTCGCATTGAGGCCCGGGAAGCCGCCACCGCCATTGGCGCGGTAGTTGTTGGTGACGACCAGGAAGCTCGCAGTCTCGTCCAGCGGCTGACCCTGATAACGAAGATCGACGATGCGCCTTGCGTTCGATGCACTGCGTCGCCCCTCGGCGTCGTATCGGGCCGGCTGGCTGGGATCGATTTCGTAGCTCAAGCCTTCAATCATGTCGAAGTTGTAGGCGCGAAAGTCCGGATCCAAGAGCTCTTGCTCGGTCGGCCCGGCCGGGTCGATCTGGCGGAACTGGCCGGCCGACATCTCCAGCCATTCGCGCACCTCGGCGCCGTTCAGTTTGAGGGCCTTCATGGTGTTGGGGTAGACATACAGATCGGCCACATGTTTGAGTGCCAGCGGGCCGGCCGGGATGTCGGTGTAGTTGCTCCATCCCTGGCGTCCCCCGGATTTGAACGGTGCGGCCGCCGACAAGAGCGGCAGGCCTTCCAAGTCGGTGCCTTGCACTGCGCGGCGCATATAGGCCAATTGCGCCTGTGCCACCAATTGCACCGAAGGGTCGTCCAGCACCTGGGCAAAGTAGCTGTGAATCGGTGTGCTCGAATGCGCCACCTGGGCGCGCATATGGGCGAGGGTCTCGCCGTGCTCCTGTGCAATCACATACGCGACGACCGGGTCGGCGGGCACCAGCGCGCGCCGCGTTTCGCGTTGGTAAACGCCGCGCAGCTCGGCATGGCTGTCGCTGACGCGCCAGCGGCCGTGTTGTCGCGACAGGGTCAGATCAATCAGACCGAGGTGGTCGCCCCAACGTCCCGGCATCACGGTCGGCACGCCATAAATGCTGCCGCGCCGCAGGTCCACGCCGGGGTGTTCCGCAAAGGCGGCGCTCGGGAATTCGCTGTGGGCATGGCCCAGCAGCAGCGCGTCTAGGCCCGGTAGGCGAGCCAGTTCGGCAGCCTTGTTCTCGGCCAACTGAGGCTGGCTGGTTTTTTCAAAACCGGTGTGAGCAATGGCGATCACCAAGTCCGCGCCGCTGGCCCGCAAGTGGGGAATCAAGGCGCGGGCGCTGTCCACCATGTCCACCACGGTGAGTTTGCCTTCGAGATGGGGGCGGTCCCATTGCATGATCTGCGGTGGGGTCAAGCCGATAACGCCAATCTTCAGTCGGTGGGCCTTTCCCGCCGTGTCAATGAAACGCCGCTCCAGCAGCACCGAGGGCGTGAAAGCGTGCCGCGCTGGCCCGGGGCCGGCCAGCATCACATTGCCATTTACATAGGGAAATGCGGCGCCGGCAATGGCCTGGCGCAAAAACGGCAGGCCGTAGTTGAACTCGTGATTGCCCAGGTTTCCCGCGTCATAGCGCAGCAGATTCATTACCTTGTAGGCCGGATGGATGGCGCCCTTGGGCAGCGGCTTGACCTTGGCCACCATGTCGCCCAGCGGGTTTCCTTGCAGCAGGTCGCCGTTGTCGAACAGCAGGTTGTTGTGGGCCTGCTCGCGCGCCTGGTGGATCAAGCTGATGGTCTTGGCCAGACCATATTCATCGGTCGAACGATCCTGGTAGTAGTCGTAATTGAGCAGGTTCATGTGCAGATCGGTGGTCTGCATGATGCGCAGTTTCAGTTCGGCGGCATTGACCGTCGTAGAGAGCAAGGTCAGGGCAGGGAGCAGGGCCAGGGCGGCCAGGGTTGGACGGAAGAGTGACATGGGCTGAGTGAAAGGGGTAGGCCGCGTGCCGGTTGGCGCGTGACTTGAACAATGTGCAGATGCTAGCCGCTCACTAGGGTTTGTTCCGGCGCGTTTTCTGCCGTCGCTTGGGTCAAAGGGCTGCGCTTTTCCGCTACGCTAGGCCTAAGCGACCGGCAACCCCGGTTGCCACCCCATGCTTGCAGCCGAGGCGCTACCGCCGAGACTGGAAGTCATGCTTCATCGCAGCTTGGGCGCGAGATCCGCGCAGGAGTGAATGACGAATGAGTAGCAACGATGAGCTGGATCGTGGCGAGCGCCTGCGCTTGCACGTGCCCGAGCCGAGCGGCCGACCGGGCTGTCACACCGACTTTTCCTATCTGCATCTGTCACCGGCCGGTGAGGTGCGCAGGCCGGCCATCGATGTGGCCGCGGTCGACACCGCGGACCTGGCCTACAGCCTGGTGCGGGTGCTGGATGAGCAGGGGCACGCCGTCGGCCCCTGGGCGCCAACGGTGAGTGCCGATCAACTGCGCCGCGGCCTGCGAAGCATGTTGAAGACACGCATCTTCGACGGCCGCATGCTGATTGCACAGCGCCAGAAGAAACTCTCCTTCTACATGCAGAGTTTGGGGGAGGAAGCGATCGGCAGCGCCCATGCCATGGCGCTGAACGAGGGCGATATGTGCTTCCCCACGTATCGCCAGCAAAGCCTGCTCTTGAGCCGCGATGATGTGCCGCTGGTGGAGATGATCTGCCAGCTTTTGTCGAATGAGCGCGACCCACTCAAGGGTCGTCAACTGCCGGTCATGTACTCGATCAAACGGGCCGGGTTTTTCAGCATCAGTGGCAATTTGGCGACGCAGTTCATTCAGGCTGTGGGTTGGGCCATGGCTTCGGCCATCAAGGGCGACACCCGCATCGCCAGCGGCTGGATCGGTGACGGTGCCACCGCTGAATCAGACTTCCATACGGCACTGACCTTTGCTCACGTCTATCGTGCACCGGTGATCCTCAATGTGGTTAACAACCAATGGGCGATCTCGACCTTTCAGGCCATTGCCGGCGGCGAGGGTACGACATTTGCGGCTCGCGGCTCTGGGTGCGGCATCGCCTCGCTTCGCGTTGATGGCAATGATTTCTTGGCCGTCTACGCCGTATCGCAATGGGCGGCGGAGCGCGCTCGGCGCAATTTGGGCCCGACGCTGATCGAATGGGTGACCTACCGCGCTGGTCCGCACTCCACCTCGGATGACCCGTCCAAATACCGTCCGGCCGACGAGTGGCAACGCTTCCCGCTTGGCGACCCGATCGGCCGCCTCAAACAGCATTTGCTCAATCTGGGCGAATGGTCTGAGGTGCAGCATGAGGCGCTGCACAAAGAGCTGGAGGCTGAAGTCATCGCGGCGCAAAAAGAGGCTGAGGCCTTCGGCACTCTGGCCGATGGCCACATCCCCAGCATTGCCTCGATGTTCGAGGATGTTTACAAGGACATGCCGGCCCATTTGCAGCAGCAAATGGCCGAGGCGCGCCGCTTTGGAGGCCGGGAATGACTGAGAAAGAAGCACAAGACAAGGCAGTGCCCATGACCATGATTCAGGCCCTGCGCTCGGCCATGGATGTGATGCTGGCGCGTGACCCGAATGTGGTGATCTTCGGCCAGGACGTGGGCTACTTCGGCGGCGTGTTCCGTTGTACCGACGGCCTGCAAGCCAAGTACGGCGACCAGCGCGTCTTTGATGCGCCGATCTCCGAGGGCGGCATCGTCGGCGTGGCCGTGGGCATGGGGGCTTACGGCCTGCGGCCGGTGGCCGAGATCCAGTTCGCCGACTATTTCTACCCGGCCTCGGACCAGATCGTTTCCGAGGCGGCACGGCTGCGTTACCGCTCGGCCGGCGACTTCACCGCGCCGCTGACGATTCGCATGCCTTGTGGCGGCGGCATCTATGGCGGGCAGACGCACAGCCAGAGTCCGGAGGCGCTGTTCACCCATGTCTGCGGCTTGCGCACGGTGATGCCGACCAACCCCTATGACGCCAAGGGCCTCTTGATCGCGGCCATCGAGTGTGATGACCCAGTGATCTTCCTGGAGCCCAAGCGGCTCTATAACGGCCCCTTCGATGGCCATCATGACCGACCGTCCACTCCGTGGTCCAGCCACCCGCTGGGCCTGGTGCCAGAGGGCTATTACAGCCTGCCCTTGGATCAGGCCACGGTCTTCAGGCCGGGGCGAGACCTGACGGTGATCACCTACGGCACCATGGTTTACGTGGCCGAGGCGGCGGCCAAGGAGACTGGCATCGATGCCGAAATCATCGATCTGCGCGCGATCTGGCCGCTCGATCTGGAGACGATCGTTAAGTCAGTCAAGAAGACCGGTCGCTGCGTCGTCTTGCATGAGGCCACGCGCACCAGCGGCTTTGGCGCCGAATTGGTGGCGCTGGTGCAGGAGCATTGCTTCTACCACCTGGAGGTGCCGATCGAGCGGGTGACCGGCTGGGACACGCCTTACCCCCACGCCCAGGAATGGGACTACTTTCCCGGCCCGGCCCGCGTGGCCGCAGCCCTGCAACGTGCGATGGAGAAATGATGGGACAACATGTCATCAAGATGCCGGACATCGGCGAAGGCATTGTCGAGGTGGAGTTGGTGGCCTGGCGGGTACAGGTCGGCGACGAGATTCGCGAGGACCAGATCCTGGCCGATGTGATGACTGACAAGGCGACGGTGGAAATCCCTTCGCCCGTGCACGGTCGCGTGCTGGCCTTGGGCGGCGAGGCGGGCGAGGTGATGCGGGTCGGCTCCGAGTTGATTCGTATTGAGGTGGAAGGTGAACAGGGCAATGCGACTGCGTCAGCGGCGCCAGTGGCTGCGCCCGTGCCAGCACCGGCACCTGCCGCCGCTCCCATCGCTCCCATCCCTGCCGCCGTGGCCAGCCCGGCCAGGGCTGCAGCTCCAGTGGTGCCGATAGCCACGCCGCCTGCGGCGAGCGCAGCCGCGCATCGTCCGCAAGACCTGAGCGCCGGCGACAAGCCGATTGCCTCGCCCTCGGTACGCCGCCGGGCCTGGGAGTTAGGCTTGGAGCTCAGCCAGGTGCGGGGCAGCGGCCTGGGCGGGCGCATCATGCATGCCGACCTGGACTTGGTGGCCGCTCAGCCCAAGGCCAGCGCCGCGCGACCGGCCCGCGTCAGCCCAGCCGCTTTAGCTGCCGACGAAACCATCAAAATCACCGGCCTGCGCCGCAAGATTGCGCAGAAGATGCAGGAGTCGAAACGGCGGATTCCTCACTTCAGCTATGTGGAGGAGGTGGATGTCACCGAGTTGGAGGCCTTGCGCGAGCAGTTGAATCAGCGCTACGCCGCCAGCCGCGGCAAGCTGACTTTGCTGCCCTTGTTGATTCGAGCCATCACGCGGGCGGCGCGGGAGTTCCCGCAAGTCAATGCCCGTTTGGATGATGATGCGGGCCTGCTGACCCGCTACCAGGCCGTTCATTTGGGCGTGGCGACCCAAACCGATGCAGGCCTGATGGTGCCGGTCATGCGGGATGCGCAGGCCTTGGACCTGTGGGACTGCGCGGCGGAGATTCGGCGCTTGGCCGAAGTCGCGCGCAGTGGCCGCGCCACCCGGGATGAACTGACGGGTTCGACCTTGACGCTGACAAGTCTTGGGGCCTTGGGCGGCATCGTCACCACGCCGGTGATCAACCACCCTGAGGTGGCGATTGTGGGTGTCAACCGCATCGTCGAGCGGCCCATGATGATCAAGGGCCAAGTGGTCGGGCGGCAGATGATGAATCTGTCTTCGTCCTTCGATCACCGGGTCGTGGACGGCATGGTGGCGGCGCAATTCATCCAAGCGATTCGCGCCTTGCTGGAATGCCCGGGGCTCTTGTTGCTCGACTGATCGGATCACGGAAGGGGTGATTGAAGGGGGAGCAGGATGTTCGGCCACCTCCTTGGCCCTCCTTCGTTGTGCCGTGCAAACCCTGCTGAACTCTCCGAGGCCGTCCTCTCGTATTCCTGCTTGGCGCTTGCAGAACTGCGGGTACGATGGGTCGGAGACTTTGGGCAATCAGTCGGGTGGCCATGGACTTGGCGAAGCAGCGTCGGAGCAGTGCAGAGCAGGGGATAGCTCCAGGCGGCGAGCTGTCGGCAGGCTGTTTGTTGCAGTGGCAGCGGCTGAGGCAGCGGCAGCGGCAGTGGCAGTGGCAGTGGCAGATTCGCTGGGTGTCTTGTCTGCTGCTGGGCTGGGCGCTCGGGCTTGGCTTGATGGCTGCGGCGCATGCCAGTCAGCGCAACTTCTATTTCGAGCGACTGTCCGAGATTCAGGGCCTGCCGCGTGACAACGTCACCGCCTTTGCGCAGGACAAGCATGGCTTTATCTGGATCGGCACGCAGGCCGGCTTGAGCCGCTTTGACGGCTACCGCTTGGTGAATTACCGGCATGTCGAGGGCAAGCCCGGCAGCCTGGGTGAAGATTGGGTGCAGGCCTTGCTGTTGGATCCGCAAGGCCAGCTGTGGGTGGGCACCCGGCGCGGTTTGCAGCGCTATCGCCCGGAATTGGATGACTTCGAGACGCTGTCGCTGCCAGCCGGCCCGGGATCGGGGCAAGGTCATCTGCAGGTCAACGCCATCTGCGCCGATGCGAAGGGCAATCTTTGGGTGGGCACCGAGAGCGGCCTCTACCAATATCAAACCCAGATTCAAAAGTTCCAAGTCCACACGGCTGGCCTGAGCCATCCGCGCGTGCTTTCGCTGTCTGTGGATGAGTCCGGTCAGCTCTGGATTGGCACTGAGTCGGGAGTCGATCACTGGTCGCCCGGCGCGCAAACCTTGTCAGCGGTGAAAGTTACGGCCTCGCAGATGGCCTTTGCGATGGCGCCGGCGAAGATCGTGCTGGTGGACGCACAGAATTTGCTATGGGTGGCCAGTGAGATCGGCGTTCAAGCCTGGCGCTTGGACGAAAAAGGGCAGGTCGGATCGCGCGTGTTTGCTGTTCCCCGCTCGCGATCCGATGCCTATGTGGCGCTCTTGCAAGACCGGCAAAAGCAGCTGTGGATGGGCATGGAAACCGAGGGCTTGTGGCGTTGGCAGCCCAAGGAGCAGCGCTTTGAAGTGTTGGCCCACCGGGAGGCCGATGCGCATTCAGCACCCAAGCACATCACTTCCCTTTTTCATGATCGCTTCGGCAGTTTGTGGGTTGGCACCTGGGCCTCGGGTGCTTACCGAGCCGACTTGGGCAGCGGCGGCTTCAACAAATATGTCCATGTGCCGGGCGATGCCAACAGCCTGGTGGAGAACCGCATCTTCAGCATCACCAGCGACGGCCAGCGCGGCTTGTGGCTGGCCACCTATGACGCGGCGATTCGGCTCAATCCACGCAGCGGTCATGCGCAAACCTTTCGGTTCGGCAGCAATGAAAAAGAGAGTTTGAACTTCTCCGACACCCATGTCTCCTGGCAGGACAAAGTCGCCTGGGACTGGGTCCTCAAACACATGGACCCCAAGACCAGCCAGGTCAAACTGCCCAGCTTCAGTGCAGACAATCCACTCGCTGAAGTGATTCGTTATATCAGCAGTGATCCGCAAGGGCAGCTATGGCTGGGCTCGCGCGGAGGCTTGCACCGCTTGGACCCCAGCAGCGGAAAACTGCGTACCTTCAAACACGATGCCAAGGACCCCGGCAGCCTATCTCAAGACTATGTGCGCATGCTGCTGGTCGACAAGGACGGCGATGTCTGGGCCGCGACCTATCAGGGCCTCGACCGTTTGATGCCAGGCAGTGAGCGCTTCTTGCACTATCGCAATCAGCCCGCCGACCCCAACAGCCTGCTCAGCGATCGGGTGCAGTATTTGTTTCAAGACAGCAAGCAGCGTATTTGGGTGGGCACGGCGCAAGGGCTGACGGAGTTGATCAAGCGTCGCGATGGTTCGGTGCAGTTTCGGAGGTTGCCGGGGAGCACGGGCCTGAGCAGCGACCCGATTGGCGGCATTCTTGAAGATGCGCAAGGGCGCCTCTGGGTCAGTACCACGGCCGGTATTTCTCGCTTGGACCCGGAGTCGGACCAAATCCAGAACTACACCGCGCAAGATGGCATGATCGAAGGCTTTTACTTCGCCAACTCGGCCTTCAAGGACAGCGACGGGCGCATGTATTTCGGCGGCCTGAACGGCCTGACCGGTTTTCATCCCGACGATATTCGTGAGAACGCCATTCCGCCGCAGTTGGCGCTGACCGCCATTCGAGTCAACAACGATCCCTTGCTGCCGGGACAGCGGGTGCAGGGGCTGACCCTGCCGACGGCCTTGGCGGAGCTGCGGAGCTTGACGCTGGGCAGCTCGCATGAAACCCTGTCGCTGGAGTTTGCTGCGCTTCATTACGCCGACCCTCAGCGCAATCGATACGCCTACAAGCTCGAAGGCTATGACAAGGATTGGGTCTCGGTGGGTGCCGGCCAGCGAATCGCCAGCTACACCAATCTATCGCCGGGCAACTATGTCTTTCAGCTCAAGGGCGCCAATAAAGACGGGCTTTGGAGCGAGGAGAGCATCCGGCTGGAGTTGAAGGTCCAGCCGGCCTATTGGGCGACTTGGTGGTTTCGGCTTTTCTCGGCCCTGGCTTTGCTCGGCTTGCTTTGGGCGATGATTCACGCAAGGCTGGCTGCACTGACGCGCCAAAAGTTGCAGCTTGAAGCGCAGGTCTCTGCGCGCACGGCCGAACTCAGTCAGGAAAAGCGACGCGTCGAGGACACCATGGCCTTGCTGGTCGATGAAAAGCGCGAGGTCGAGCGGCAAAAGGAGATCGTGGAACAGGCCCACGGCAATATCTCCACCTTGAGTGAGATGGGGCGTCGAATCACCGCGACCTTGGACCAAGACTTGATTTTGCGCAGCATCCATGGGTATGTGGCGCAGTTGATGCCTTCGGATGGCTTTGCACTGGGGCTACTGGACCCCGTGAGCCGCAGTTTGGACTTCCCCTATCTCTTTGAAGGCGAACACAGCCGATCAGGCTGGCGCCTCAGCCAGGCGCACGGCGCAGGCGCAGGCGCAGGCGCAGGCGCAGGCTCCGTCGAGTCCTCTGCAGGCGACTGGGAGTGGGCCTGTCTGGCGCAAGCCAAAGCCCTGCATTGCAAGTCCAGCGAGCACTCGGCTCTGCAGGTTTTTGGCGTGGACTGCGCCGAGGCTTTGTTGGCTCCCTTGTTGATCAATGGTCAGCTGCGCGGCTTGATCGGTGTCTACAGCCGGCAGCCCGGCGTCTACCAAGCCTGGCATCTGGACATGTTGGTGACCTTGGCGGCTTACAGCGCCATTGCGCTTGAGAACGCCAACACCTTTGCTCGTCTGCGGCAAACGCAGGAGGAATTGGTACAGCAGCAGAAATTTGCCGCCTTGGGTTCGCTGGTGGCGGGCGTGGCCCATGAGCTGAACACGCCTTTGGGCAACTGCTTGCTGGCCGCCAGCACCTTGGAGCAAAACTCATCGGCATTTGCCGCCCGATTGAGTGAACCGGCGTCCGGCTTACGACGCTCCGAATTGAAGGACTTCGTCGATGGCGTGACCCATTCAGCGCAATTGTTGATGCGCGGGCTGAGCCGCTCGGCCGACTTGGTTCGCAGCTTCAAAGAGGTGGCCGTGGATCGCAGCAGCCAGCTGCGCCGGCGCTTTGCGCTCCAAGCGCTGGTCGAGGATGTGCTGGAAACCTTGGCCAATGAATTGAAGAACAAGGGCCATGATTGGCAGATAGATATTGCTTCCGATCTGGAGATGGACAGCTACCCCGGCCCACTGGGCCAGGTCTTGAGCAATCTGGTCAAGAACTCCATCTTGCACGGCTTTGAAGCGCGCCGCGGTGGGCGGATTCGTATCAGCGCCAGCCTGCTCAAAGATGCCGAGGGCATTGATGTGCCGCGCTTGCGCATCCTCTATTCCGATGATGGGCGCGGCATTGCGGCCGAACACATTGAGCGTGTCTTCGATCCTTTCTTCACCACCAAGATGGGGCAGGGCGGCAGCGGCCTGGGTTTGAGCATCAGCTACAACTTGATCCACTCGGTGCTCGGCGGAGACATCTCGGTGCGCAGCCAGCCCGGGCAGGGCGTTGAGTTCGAATTGGACCTGCCTTTGTCCGCACCGCAAGCCCAAGCGCCAAGCTCAGACGAGACTTGAACCCGGCGCGCACTTCAGCCCCTCACACGGAGGTTGTAGCTGAGAAAGACCCGGTCTTGCACCCAAGCGAGTGATTCGTACAGGGCTTGGGCCGCAAAGTTGCCGCGTGCGGTGGTCAAGTCCATGCGGGCAAAGCCTGTCTGCGCAGCATAGGCATGCGCCGCCGCAAGCAAGGCGCGCCCGGCGCCGCAACGCCTCGCCGTTGGCAAAACAAACAAGTCGTAGAGGGTATAGATCGGCGCCGCTTCGACCGAGCAAAAGCTTGGGTACAACTGGCAGAAGCCGAGCAGCGTTCCCTGGTCGTCATGCGCCAACAAGATGACGGACTCCTTGTTCGTCAACCGAGCCTGAATGAACTGCTGCGCCCCAGCCAGGTCCGGCGCCTGCTCATAGAACTGCCGATAGGCATCAAACAAGGGTGCAATGGACGCGCTGTCTTGTGGCTGCGCGTGGCGGATAGCGAGTGACGTGGTGTTCATTTAATTTAGCTTCGAGATTCAAGGGGTGGTCAAGCGATTCGCTCATTGACCATGTGCGACAAGGTCTGTGAATTCACGTCCATGCTGGCGGCCAGCCCGGCGACTGTGCCGAGGCGGTCAGCGTGGGCCTCGTCTTGGCTCAGCTTCCATTTGCCGCTCAGGCTGTCGAGTGGAATCTCGATACCGACGATGGCCTGGGCCAGTCGTTCAATGAAGGCGGCAGGTGCGTCGGAGACCTTCCAGGGCAGCGCTCGTGTGGACTCCTGCTGATCGGTCAGGTCCGAGATCATTTGCAGTATCCAGGCGGGATCATGCTGTACTTGCGCAATCCCCTTGGCCTGCACGACGGCGTAGTTCCAGGTCGGCACCACCGCGCCGCTGTTCAGCCGGGTCGGGTACCAAGAGGGCGTGATATAGGACTGAGGGCCTTGAAAGACCACCATGGACTCCTGCTCACCACTCAGCTCGCGCCAGACCGGGTTGGCGCGCGCCACGTGAGCGCGCAGCGTGCCATGCGGGCCGCGCGCGCGGTCAATCAGGAAGGGGATGTGGTTGGCCGTCAGTCCTTCGGTGGCGAGTGTGATCCAGGTGCCGAGCGGATGTTTGGCAATCAAGTCGTGCAAGGTCGCCAGGTCTTGTTCAGCGTTGCAGGGTGGGATGTACATGGGTGAACGAGTGAAGACGTGGGGCGGGAGGGGAAGAGGCGCGAGCCCGAGGGGCGCATCGACGCTGTAGTGTCGATCTGTTGGGATTTTTAGTCATGGTTTTGCGCGGCCTGGCATCGACGCAGTTGGCGCTCGTTTCAATCGGCCGAGCTCATGTGCCAGTTCCGCACATAGGCTGGTTCGGGGGCGACGTTGTCGAGGGCGGCAATGGCTGTCGTTTGCTCCTGCCGCAAAGGCAGCACGCCCGCCCAGACGGGCAGGGCCAGGTCTTGCTCATCGTCTTGTGGCGGGCCGCTGCGTACCTTGCATGCGGCCTCATCAAGAGGGATGCGCAGCACCGTGGTCGCTGCAAATTCCTTGGCATTGCCGGGCCGCGCCTCATGTTCGCGACCGGGGGCGATTTTGTGCATGAAGGCATCCAGGCTGGCGCGTTTTTCGGCCGCGTCGGTGACGGCTTCGAACTGACCGTAAATCACGCAGGAGCGGTAGTTCATCGAATGATTGAAGGCCGAGCGGGCCAGCACCAAGCCGTCCAGATGAGTGATGGCCACGCAGGCCTGCGCGCCTTGCTTCAGGTGCTTGACCATGCGGCTGCCATTGGACCCGTGGATGTAGAGACTGTCCCCTTCACGCCAGCAGGCGGTGGGGATGCAGTGGCTGCCCTGCTCGTCGCTAAAGGCGATATGACAGAGGTAGGCCGCGTCGAGGATGGCATACACGGTTTCGCGCTCGTAGCGGGCGTTCTCGGCGATGCGGCGCACACGACTGCGCGTGCTGGGGGCGGTGGCGGAGGGAATGGCAGCCAAGGGAGGGTTCATGGCGTATCGAATGAAGGGCGGGTGGAGCAGGATGGTTTTTGTGTGCGGACTCAATTGCAGGACGCAATGTAGTGATCGGATGGTTCCAAGATAAGGTCCAATGCAGTTAATTTTTTTAGAACCACAAATTCAAGCGTGGACAATAGAGCATGGATTACGCCTTATTGATCTCAGGCCATGCCGAGCGATTGGGTCCGGCGACTTGGTCGCGACAGCGTCTGCTGCACGAGGCGCTGCGTGAGGCGATCCGCAGCGGCAAACTGCCGGCGGGTAGTCGCTTGCTGGCCAGCCGGGCCCTGGCGGCCGAGCTGGGCTGGGCGCGCAACACGGTGATCTATGCCTATGAACAGCTGGCCAGCGAGGGCTGGGTCAGCGCCGGTCGGCAAGGCACCGTGGTGCATGCGCGACCACTGTCCTCCTTATCTTCTGCTTCGGCGCCTCGTGCTGCCGCGGATGAAACGAACGATGAGTCGCGGGCGCAAGTGGAGGTTCCCTTGAGCCTGTCACAGCGGACGGCGAGTCTGGCCTGTTTGCCGGTGGCTTCCGACCTGGCGGCCGGTTTTGCGCCCGGGGTGCCGGCCTTGGATGCTTTCCCGCAGGCGCTGTGGCGGCGCCTCATGGCCAGGGCTTGGCGCTCGCTCGACGGGGCGCAGCTGAACTATGGTCCGCCGGCCGGAGAGTTGGCGCTGTGCCAAGCCATTGCCGCCCATTTGCGCGCATCGCGGGCGGTGCGCTGCAGTGCCGAACAGGTCTTCATTACCGATGGCACGCAGGCCAGCCTCGATCTTTGTGCGCGCGCCTTTGCCGATGCCGGCGACAAGGTCTGGATTGAAAGCCCCGGCTATGGTGGCGCGCTGACCGCATTCCGCGCGGCTCAGTTGCGGCCAGTCGGTATTGCGGTTGACGGCCAAGGCATGGCGCCACGCCCGCAGGACTGGCGCCAGCAACGTCCGAAGCTGATCTACGTCACGCCCTCGCATCAATATCCCAGCGGCGCGGTGATGAGTCTGGAGCGGCGTTTGGCCTTGATCGCCCAGGCCCGCCACATCGGTGCCCTCATCATTGAAGATGATTACGACAGCGAGTTCCGCTACGACGGCCCGCCCTTGGCGGCCATGCAAGGCTTGGGACATGACTTGGGCGCTACGCCGGGCAAAGGTCTTGATGGCGTGGTGGTCAGCGACGCACCGGTGATCTACCTGGGTACCTTCAGCAAGACGCTATTCCCCGGCTTGCGCATCGGTTTTATGGTGGTGCCAGCGCCGCTGGTCAATCCTTTGCACAGCTTGCTGGCGCGCTCGGCGCCGCGTGGCCGTGCGGCCGACCAGTTGGCCTTGGCCGAGTTCCTGCGTGAAGGGCATTTCGGTCTGCATCTGCGCCGTATGCGCCGGCTCTATCGTCAGCGTCGCGATGCCTTGGTGCAAGCCTTGCAGGCGCAGGTGGGCGACATCGCCACGGTTCAGGGTGCGTCGGCGGGCATGCATCTGGCGCTGTGCTTCGATCCGGCGCTAACCATCGACGACCAAGCCGTCAGTGCTCAGGCCTTGCAAGCCGGCATCGTCGCGCCGGCCTTGAGTCAACACCAGACCGGCCGGCGGGGTGGCACATGGTCCGGCTTGATGCTGGGTTATGCCCAGGTCCCGGAAGCGCAGATCGAGCCGCTGGTGCGGCGTCTCGCGCTGTTGCTGCGTGCTGCTGTGAAAGCATGACGGGGCGGGTGGAGTTGTCCCTCGCCCCTCATCCATCGATGGTCGCTGAGCTGCTTAGCGCACCATGCTGACCGGCCGCACGCTCGGGAAGAAAACCAGCCAGTCCCAGTTGCGGCCCAGCTGACCTTCGCGCAAGGACGTCTCTGCCCCCTGTTGGAGGTACTCAAAGGCATATTGCGGCATCTCCAGCGGACGGGCCGCGTGCAGCAGCAAGGGTTGCATCGGCTTGCCGGCCATCAACTGAGCCTCTAGGCTGCCGGCCGCCGGCGTCGGCAAGGTTTGAGCCTGCATCGAGCCGAAGTCCAGAATCTGGCCCCCACCGGCGCTGAAGTGGATCACCTGATAGCGCCCGCCCCAATGCCGGTGCATCACCTCTCCGGCCTGCAGATGCGTCGGGCTGCGTTGGAAGCCGCGGGCCAGGTGCACGATATGGGCCCAGATCACCGTCTTGCGACCCTGAAACATCTGCTCGGTCAACCAGATGCTGTTGGCGCCCATCACATTGTCGCGTTGGTAGTCGGCGTCCTGGCTCCAGTAGCTGCGCGCTTGCGCCTCCAGACTCAAGACCACCCGGCACCACCAAGCGGGGCCGTCAAGCAGGGGCGCTGCGGCGCCGCCAGCGGCTTTCGGCCCACACAAGGCCGCGCGCATGCGCTTCGTTTGCGTGAAGAAGGCGGTTTGCTCATCCGCCATGGGGGCTTGGCGCTGCAGGGCCAGGAGTGCAGAACTCAGGCGACTCATCTGCCGCCAGGGTTCACCTTGCACCAAGTCCGGATGGCCGGCCTTTGTCAAGGCGGCTTGCAGTCCGGGCAGCAGCGTCTTGCCGCTCAACTCGCCGCTGTGCTGGCTGTCGGTGCCGGCCAGCTTGAGCGGATTCGCGCTCTGCTGGGTCTGGTCGACGTACTGCAACATGCGGCGGCCTTCGGCGCTCTTGGAATACATGAAGAAGACATTGCCGGATGCCAGATCATCCAGCTTTTCGCCGCGCGCCATGGCCTGGCTGATGCGACCCAGGTCATAGAAGCCGCTCTCCAGCTGCAGCACTTCAAAGCCGAGCTCTTCATGCAGATAGCGCAGTAGGCGTAGCTTGTAGGCGAACTCTTCATGGGCGCCATGCGTCTGCTCGGCCAGACCGACCACTTGCGCCCCGGCCAAGGCCTGGCCCAAGGGTGCCAGGTCGCTGAAGTCCTCGGCGTTTGCATCCGCCGTCAGTGGCCAGACCTGGTAGGGCGCGGCTGAGTTGGGTGCGCTTGCTTGCGGTGTCGCGGGACGCTCGTTGGCCCGAGTGAGGTCAGCCGTCAAGCTCAGGCTCAGCAGCATGAGGAGGAGGGCGGCAAAGCGGCTATGGCTGGGCGGGCGTGGCGTCATGCGATGAATCCAGTTGAATACCAGTCGGCATGCTAAACGCTGCCGTTGCCCCTGGCATTGGTCATGCCGCGGAATCTTTTGTGGAGGTAACTTCAGGGCCCAGTGGGCATTAAAAAACCCGCCGATGCGGAGCAGGGCGGGTTCAGAGGAGGCTTGCCCGAACCCTGGTTTGTTACCGGGGCCGGACAGACTCAGTGCGGACTTAGCTGAGCCTTAGGCGACGCCCTTGGCAGCTTCTGCGTACTCTTCAATTTGGTTGAAGTTCATGTACTTGTAGATGGCGGCGCCGTCCTTGTTCACCACGCCCATGGCTTCGTGATACTCGGCCACGGTGGGGATCTTGCCCAGCTTGGAGGCAATCGCCGCCAGCTCGGCCGAGGCCAGGAACACATTGGTGTTCTTGCCCAGACGGTTGGGGAAGTTGCGGGTCGAGGTCGACACCACGGTCGCACCCTCACGCACCTGCGCCTGGTTGCCCATGCACAGCGAGCAGCCCGGCATTTCGGTGCGCGCGCCGGCGGTGCCGAAGGCGGCGTAATGGCCTTCCTTGATCAGCTCGCTCTGGTCCATCTTGGTCGGCGGGGCCACCCACAGCTTGACCGGGATGTCGCGCTGGCCGCCCAGCAGCTTGGCTGCGGCGCGGAAGTGGCCGATATTGGTCATGCAAGAACCGATGAAGGCTTCATCGATCTTGGTGCCGGCCACTTCGGACAGGGTCTTGGCGTCGTCCGGATCGTTCGGGCAGCAGAGGATAGGTTCCTTGATGTCGGCCAGATCGATCTCGATGACGTGGGCGTACTCGGCATCCTTGTCGGCTTCCAGCAGGTTCGGGTTGGCCAACCAGGCTTCAACCTTGTCGATACGGCGCTGCAGCGTGCGAGCGTCAGCGTAGCCGTCGGCGATCATGTTCTTCATCAGCACGATATTGCTGGTGAGGTATTCCTTGATCGGCTCGGGGTTCAGCTTGACGGTGCAACCGGCGGCGCTGCGCTCGGCCGAAGCGTCGCTCAGCTCGAATGCCTGCTCAACCTTCAGGTTAGGTAGACCTTCAATTTCCAGGATGCGGCCCGAGAAAGCATTGATCTTGCCGGCCTTGGCAACGGTCAGCAGACCGGCCTTGATGGCGTACAGCGGGATCGCATGGACCAGATCACGCAAGGTGATGCCGGGCTGCATTTCGCCCTTGAAGCGCACCAAGACGGACTCAGGCATGTCCAGCGGCATCACGCCGGTGGCAGCGCCGAAGGCCACCAAGCCAGAGCCGGCCGGGAAGGAAATGCCGATCGGGAAGCGGGTGTGAGAGTCGCCGCCGGTGCCCACGGTGTCGGGCAGCAGCAGACGGTTCAACCAGCTGTGGATCACGCCGTCGCCCGGACGCAGGGACACGCCGCCACGGTTGCTGATGAAGGCGGGCAGTTCGCGGTGCGTCTTCACGTCCACGGGCTTCGGATAGGCCGCGGTGTGGCAGAAGCTCTGCATCACCAAGTCGGCTGAGAAGCCCAGGCAAGCCAGATCCTTCAGCTCGTCGCGGGTCATTGGGCCGGTGGTGTCTTGCGAACCAACGGTGGTCATCTTCGGCTCGCAGTAAGTGCCGGGGCGCACGCCCTGGCCTTCAGGCAGGCCGACAGCGCGACCGACCATCTTCTGCGCCAGCGTGAAACCGGCGTTCGTGGCGGCCGGGGCGGCCGGCAGGCGGAACAGGGTGGATGCGGGCAAGCCCAGGAACTCGCGCGCCTTGGCGGTCAGCGAGCGGCCGATGATCAGGTTGATACGTCCGCCGGCGCGCACTTCGTCGAACAGCACATCGCTCTTGAGCTTGAACTCGGTGACGGTGGCGCCGTCCTTCACGATCTTGCCCTCGTAGGGCAGGATGTCGATGACGTCGCCCATCTCCAGCTTGCTGACGTCCACTTCAATCGGCAGCGAGCCCGAGTCTTCTTGCGTGTTGAAGAAGATCGGGGCGATCTTGCCGCCCAGCGTGACGCCGCCAAAGCGCTTGTTCGGCACGAAGGGGATGTCTTGGCCGGTGGCCCAGATCACGCTGTTGGTGGCGCTCTTGCGCGAAGAGCCGGTGCCGACCACATCGCCCACATAAGCGACCAAGTGGCCCTTCTTCTTCAGGTCTTCGATGAACTGCATCGGGCCGCGCTTGCCGTCTTCTTCCGGCTTGAAGGCCGCGCCTTCGCGGGTGTTCTTCAGCATGGCCAGATAGTGCAGCGGGATGTCCGGGCGGCTCCAGGCGTCAGGGGCGGGCGAGAGGTCGTCGGTATTGGTCTCACCAGGCACCTTGAAAACGGTGACGGTGATCTTTTTCTCGACTTCGGGGCGGCTGGTGAACCACTCGGCATTGGCCCAGCTTTGGATCACGTCCTTGGCTTGCGCATTGCCGGCCTTGGCCTTTTCGCTGACATCGTGGAAGAAGTCGAACATCAGCAGCGTCTTCTTCAGCGCGGCGGCGGCGGTGGCGGCCACTTCGGCGTCGTCCAGCAGGTCGATCAGCGGCTTGACGTTGTAGCCGCCAACCATGGTGCCCAGCAACTCGGTGGCACGGGTCTTGGTGATCAGCTCCACAGCCAGGTCGCCGTGAGCGACCGCAGCCAGGAAGCTGGCCTTGACCTTGGCGGCGTCGTCCACGCCCGGCGGAATGCGGTGCGTCAGCAGGTCCATCAGGAACTCGCCTTCGCCCGCTGGAGGGGTCTTGATCAACTCGATCAGTTCAGCGGTCTGCTTGGCGTCGAGGGCGAGCGGCGGAATGCCGAGGGCGGCGCGCTCGGCGACATGTTGGCGGTAGGCTTGCAGCATGGTGAAGGCTTCTCCTGGGTTGGCTGTCATGGCGGGATCGGGGTCAGAACTCAAGCGGCCTTGGGCACGATGAGTTTCAAACCCTTGAAGTAATCTCTGAAAAAACCGTCGTCGGCGGTGATCAAGGCGGTGCACTGCAGCAGCGCATGGGCGCCGACGATGAAATCGGGTACGGTACGTTCACGTTCGCCGCCGCGGGCTCGGTAGCGGCGTTGCATCTCTCCGGCACGGATCGCGGCGCGTTGTTCAACGCCGCTGTAGACCATGCCCATCTCTTCCATCACCTGCATGGCCTGATCGCCATTTTGCAGCGAAGAACAAACCTCGGAGACGACCACGTCACAAACCACCACGGGCCCGTGGGTCAGGGCTTCACGCAGGGCGGCCTCGGCCAAATCGGCGCGCGGGCTGTTGGAGAGCAGGTCGACGATGACGGAGGAGTCGATGGCGATCACGCGGCGCAACTCCGGTCAGGCGCGGTGGCGCCGCTGTGGGCGCTTGAGGCAAACAGAGTTCGCATTCAGCTCTCCATCGGGTCGCCAGGGGCGCGGCCGCGGACGGCGCGCATGGCCTCATCGACCGAGGGGAAGCCGTCCAGCTTGAAGCGGCCACGGGCGCGCGAAATGGCGTCGTCGACGTTCTTGCGCAAGATGATGCGGGCGCCGTCGAGTTCCACCGTCAGTGTCGTTCCCTTACTCAGGCCCAATGCATCACGCACTGCCTTGGGCAGGGTGATCTGGCCGCGTTCGGCTACTGTGGCTTCCATGCTAGGGCTCCGGCTTGCGAAAGTATGTATTGATTTTACGTACTTTCAAATGCATACCGCAAGCCGATTGCTGGAATCGGCATGAAAAAAGGAGGCCATGGCCTCCTTCTGATGAAGTTTTTGGCGCGGGCTTACCCGTGGCTTTGCCAGTACCTTACTTCTTGGTGCTTTTGCCGGTGCGGGTCGGCACGGCGGTGTTGGCGGCCGCCGTTGCGGCGTCCGGGGTGATGCCGATGCCGCCGGCAGCCGTCCCGTTCGCTTCGTCTTGGGCCGCGGCCAAGGCGGCCGACTGTGCCTCGGAGACTTGAATCGAGTTCATGCAGCTGTCGACGATGCGCTGGCCGACCTTGGTGTTCATCAGCATCGACTTGGCGGGAATCTGCAGCCACACCACACCGGCTTTTTTGTCTTCCAGTCGGACGGCGCCGGTGGTGGTGGGTTCGGGCGCCATGTTGTAAATCATCTTGCCAAACTGCACATGGAAGCGACCGGGCTTCTCGGGGTGCGGTGTGACCGTGACCTTGCTCTTGAATTCGCAGTCGGCGTCACCGCTGTGCACGCTGGAGGCGGCGGCAATCTGCTCTTCGGTCAAGGGCGTGTTGTCTTCTTCCGGCAGCGGGGCAATGGCGCTTTGGGGTTTGGCCTTGGCGACCAGGCGATTCTTTGGTTTGCTGTTTTCAACGGCGGCCGACCAGGCATTGCTGCCGGCAGCGCTAACTGCACACAGCAGCGCAAACTTGAACAGGGATGATGGGCGTGAAGTTGAAAACTGCATGGGGCTTTGTCTCGAAGGTGATGCTGCAATTGTCGCTCTTGCCGGGCGCATCTGGCTTAGCGTTTGCCAGCAAATTGTGTGCAGGGTGTAAGTAGGTCCATGGAGTTGTTGCGTAAGCTCAATGCTTGCCGAAAAAGGCCAGCTCCACTTCGATGGGCAAGGCTTGGCCCGTGCGGTGGGCGCGCTCCAGTACCTGCCAGAAGAAGCGGTAGCTGGCGCGGTCATGCAGGGTGTCGTGAAACTGAATGGGTGCCCACTGTGCGGCCTGGGCGGCGTGGATGATGTCGATGGCTTCATCGATCTCGGCCACGCTGGGGGCGAAGGCGTCGATGATCGGTTGGATCTGCGCCGGGTGAATGCTCCACATGCGGGTGTAGCCAAATTCGCGCGCGGCGCGCGAGGCGGATGCTTCGATGGCTGCTGCATGTTTGAACTCGGTCACCACGCAGTGCGAGGGGGTTTTGGCGTGCGCGTGCGCGGCTGCTGCGATCTCCAGCTTGGCTCGTGCCACCAGGGGGTGGCTGAATTGACCTTCCGCACCCAGTGCATGCCTGGGAATGGCGCCGCGGTGAGCCGAGACAAAGTCCATCAAGCCGAAGGACAGCGATTCGATACGCGGGTGCGCCGCAATCGCTTGCACATCGCGCAGGGCGCCATGGGTTTCGATCAGCACATGGATGGGCAGGGGCTTGCTGATGCCGTGATGGCGCAGGCTGGCGTCGATGATTTCGCAGGCCAGCTTGACCTCCTCGGCACCACGTGGCTTGGGTAGCATAAGGTAGGCAAGTCGCTCGCCTGAGCCCTGAATTAAGCCGTCGACATCGGCCTCAAACGACGCATGCCCCAAGGGGTGGACGCGGGCGCCGACCCGGTTGTGGCGGTTGTTGCTGCTGTTCAGCATGCTGTTGATCAGTAGCACATGCTCGGCTTCGCCGCCGATCGGGGCGCCGTCCTCGCAGTCGAGGGTGATGTCAAACAGCGGGCCCATCTCGGCTTGCAGCGCCAGGCTTTTGCTCATGCGGGCTTCGACGCCGCAGTAGTGGTCGACCACAGGCAGGGCGGTCGCGGCATCGCCGTCTTCGAACAGGGCCAGCTTGGGGTGCAGGGCAGGGTTCACGGTCTGGACTCTCGAAAATTAAAAAGGGCCGGCATGTTCAGCATACCGGCCCTTTGGGACTTTTTGCGACTCCTGGGATCAGATCCAAGGGTCGGCCGAGCGCCTCAAACTGCGGCGCTCGGCGCTGTCATCACAGCAGGTGCTTGACGCCGTCTTGCTCGCCCAGCAGTTCGTCCAGGGTCTTCTTGATGCACTCTTGCGAGAAGGTATCGATTTCCAGGCCTTCGACGATCTTGTACTCGCCACCTTCGCAGGTCACGGGGTAGCCGAACATGACTTCCTTGGGGATGCCGTATTCGCCATTCGAAGGAATGCCCATGGTGACCCACTTGCCATTGGTGCCCAGGGCCCAGTCGCGCATATGGTCGATGGCTGCGTTGGCAGCCGAGGCGGCCGACGACAGGCCGCGGGCGGCGATGATGGCGGCGCCGCGCTTGCCCACGGTGGGCAAGAAGGTTTCGCGGTTCCAGGTTTCGTCATTGATCATGGCCTTGACCGAAGCGCCGCCGATGGTGGCGAAGCGGTAGTCAGCGTACATGGTGGGCGAGTGGTTGCCCCAGACGGCCAATTTTTCGATCTCGGCCACGGCCTTGCCGGTCTTGGTCGCGATTTGCGAAGCGGCGCGGTTGTGATCCAGGCGCAGCATGGCGGTGAAGTTCTTGGCCGGCAGGTCCGGAGCCGACTTCATGGCGATGTAGGCATTGGTGTTGGCGGGGTTGCCAACCACCAGCACCTTGACGTTGCGCGAAGCAACGGCGTTGAGGGCCTTGCCTTGAGCGGTGAAGATGGCGCCGTTGATGGCCAGCAGCTCCGAGCGCTCCATGCCGGGGCCGCGGGGGCGCGAGCCGACCAGCAAGGCGTAGTCGGTGCCCTTGAAGGCGGTCATCGGGTCGCTGTGGGCTTCAATGCCAGCCAGCAGCGGGAAAGCGCAGTCTTCCAGCTCCATGATCACGCCCTTCAGCGCGTTCTGGGCCTTCTCGTCGGGGATTTCCAGCAATTGCAGGATGACAGGCTGGTCCTTGCCCAGCATTTCGCCGGAAGCAATGCGGAACAGCAGGGCATAGCCAATTTGGCCAGCAGCGCCGGTGACGGCAACGCGAACAGGGGTCTTGCTCATGTGAAAGCTCCGAGAGTGATGTATGACTGGGATGAATTCGTTCTGCCCGCACTGTCGTCTGGCTTGGCTTGCGCCATCTGCCCGAGAACCCCGCGGGTGCGCCGCAAGTGTAGGGCAGGCAAAGGGCTTTCCCCTAGTTGGCGGGCCTGTGCGGTGCGTTCTGCGCTGCACATTATTGCTCAATATTGCAAAAATCTGACACTCTTATGTCTTATAGAAGATAGCAAACAGCTTTGCGCCTTCGGCGGCTGGACGGGTGGCTCCGCTTGTGCTGCAATGCCGGCCATGCCCGTCGTGCCGCCGTCCACTGTCAATGATCTTGCTCGCCCGGAATCGGCTGCGATGTCGCCATCCTTCAGTCCGCTCTATCAGCAGATCAAAGCGCTGATCATTGCGCGCCTGCAGGCCGCTGAGTGGAAGGCCGGCGAGGCCATTCCGAGTGAATTGGATCTGGCCAAACGCTTTGGCGTCAGCCAGGGCACCGTGCGCAAGGCCATTGACGAGATGGCGACCGAAAACCTGCTGGTCCGACGCCAGGGCAAGGGCACATTTGTGGCCACCCATGCTGAGCAAAAGGTCCAGTACCGGTTTTTGCGCCTGATGCCCGATGAGGGTAAAGAGTCGCTTGAGCGAACCTTGCTCGATTGCCGCCGTCAACGTGCGCCAGCCGTGATTGCGCGCGCCTTGCAGATGCGCACCGGCGACGCCATGGTGGAGGTGCGTCGTCTCTTGAGTCGCAAGGGCGAGCCGGTGGTGTTGGATGACATCTGGCTGCCTGGGGATTTGTTCAAAGGGCTGACGACCGAGCGCTTGAATCAGCATCGGGGTCCGTTTTATGGACTTTTCGAGGCTGAATTTGGCGTGCACATGATTCGTGCGCAAGAAAAAATTCGCGCTGTGGCGGCCGATGCTGAGTCGGCGGCCTTGCTGCAGGTGCCGGTGGGGGCGCCGCTGCTGAGCGTTGAGCGCCTGTCTTTTACCTATGGAGACAAGGCGGTAGAGTTGCGCCGCGGTCTCTACAACACCACTTCACACTTCTATCGCAATGAGCTTAACTGAGGCTTGCAGCGCCAGGGTTCGCGGGGCAAAAGCCATCGCGGCGTTGTGCGGCGGTTACGGCGTCAGCTTGGCGTGTGCTGCATTGCAATAAACTCCACCGGTTTCACGTTGATTACAAAAGGTTGGGCTTCGCAGCCTCCACCAACAGCATCACCCAGAAAATGAGCAATAAAAAACGCCCGATATATACCAACATCCACGTGACGCAGATCGTCTCGTATCGCCTGCCGCCGGCCGGCATCGTGTCGATCCTGCATCGCATCAGCGGCCTGATGATGTTCTTGCTGCTGCCTTTCGTCATTTGGATGTTCGACACCAGCCTGACGTCTGAGATCTCGTACGAGAGCTTCACCAACGCCTTCGTGGCCGGCATCGGCTTCGTGCCGGCGTGGTTTGTGAAGCTGGTGGCGCTGGGCCTGATCTGGGGCTATTTGCACCACTTCATTGCCGGTGTGCGTCATCTGTGGATGGACGCCACGCACAGCGTGTCCAAAGAGCAGGGCCACAACTCGGCGGTCATGACTTTGGCGTTGAGCGTCTTGCTGACTCTGGTGCTGGGTGCCAAGTTGTTTGGCCTGTACTGATCCGCGACTAGTTCGGAGAAAAAACAATATGTCTACTTTTGGCTCGAAGCGCATCGTTGTTGGTGCGCATTACGGACTGCGCGATTGGTTGGGTCAGCGCGTCACGGCGGTCTTGATGGCCTTGTTCACCGTGGCTTTGTTGGTGCAATTTTTGATGCCGGGTGCGCTCGGTTATGACCATTGGGCGGGCATCTTCTCGTCGCAGTGGATGAAGGTTCTGACCTTTGTCACCATCGTCTCGCTGGCGTTTCACGCCTGGGTCGGTGTGCGCGACATCTGGATGGACTATGTGAAACCGGTTGCTGTGCGCCTGACTTTGCAGGTGATCACGCTGGTGTGGTTGGTGGGATGCGCCGGTTGGGCGATCCAAGTGCTGTGGAGACTGTGATGACGGTGACAAATAAGTCGATTCCAAAACGCAAATTCGATGTGGTCATCGTCGGAGCCGGTGGCTCGGGCATGCGCGCCTCTCTGCAGTTGTCGATGGCGGGCTTGAATGTGGCCGTGCTGTCCAAGGTCTTCCCGACCCGTTCGCACACGGTGGCGGCTCAAGGCGGCGTCAGCGCTTCGCTGGGCAATATGTCGGAAGACAACTGGCACTATCACTTCTTCGACACCGTCAAGGGTTCGGACTGGTTGGGCGACCAAGACGCGATTGAGTTCATGTGCCGCGAGGCGCCCAAGGTCGTGTACGAGCTTGAGCACTTCGGCATGCCTTTCGACCGCAACGCCGACGGCACGATCTATCAGCGTCCCTTTGGCGGCCACACCGCCAACTATGGCGAAAAGCCAGTGCAACGCGCTTGCGCTGCGGCCGACCGTACTGGCCACGCCATGCTGCACACGCTGTACCAGCAAAACGTCAAGGCCAAGACCCAGTTCTTCGTCGAGTGGATGGCGCTCGACCTGATCAAGGACGAGGCCGGCGATGTGGTCGGTGTGACCGCGCTGGAAATGGAAACCGGCGAGCTGCACATCATGGAAGCCAAGACCGTGCTGCTGGCCACCGGCGGTGCTGGGCGCATCTTCGCGGCCTCCACCAATGCCTTCATCAACACTGGTGATGGCTTGGGCATGGCAGCGCGCGCTGGCATCCCGCTGGAAGACATGGAGTTCTGGCAATTCCACCCCACCGGCGTGGCCGGCGCGGGCGTGTTGCTGACCGAAGGCTGCCGTGGCGAAGGCGCGATTTTGCGCAACTGCAATGGCGAGCGTTTCATGGAGCGCTATGCGCCCACCTTGAAGGACCTGGCTCCGCGTGACTTCGTGTCGCGCTGCATGGACCAGGAGATCAAGGAAGGTCGCGGCTGTGGTCCGAACAAGGACTATGTGGTGCTCGACATGACCCACTTGGGTGCCGAGACCATCATGAAGCGTCTGCCCTCGGTGTACGAGATTGGCCACAACTTCGCCAACGTCGACATCACCAAGGAGCCGATCCCGGTGGTGCCGACGATTCACTACCAGATGGGCGGTATCCCGACCAATATCTACGGCCAGGTGGTGATGCCCAAGGATGGCAACCCGAATGCCGTGGTGAACGGTCTGTATGCGGTGGGCGAGTGCGCTTGCGTCAGCGTGCACGGCGCCAACCGCCTGGGCACCAACTCGCTGTTGGACCTCTTGGTGTTTGGCCGTGCGGCCGGCAACCATATCGTGGAGTCGGGTCTGAAGAGCAAGCTGCACAAGCCGCTGCCCGCCGACGCTGGCGCTCAGTCGCTGGCACGTGTGGAACGCTTGGACAACAGCACCTCCGGTGAATACGCCCAGGACGTGGCCAACGACCTGCGCGCCGCCATGCAGCAGCACGCGGGTGTGTTCCGCACCCAGGCCATGTTGGACGCCGGTGTCGGCAAGGTCGCCGAGATCGTCGAGCGCGCCAAGAACATCACCCTGAAGGACAAGTCCAAGGTCTTCAACACCGCGCGTATCGAAGCGCTGGAAGTGGAAAACCTGATGGAAGTGGCGCAAGCCACCATCGTCTCGGCCGCTGCTCGCCGCGAGAGTCGTGGTGCCCACACCGTGGATGACTACGCCGACACGCCCGAGCATCCAAACGGCCGCAATGACGCCGAGTGGATGAAGCACACGCTGTGGTACTCCGAAGGCAATCGCCTGGACTACAAGCCTGTGAACCTGAAGCCGCTGACGGTGGAATCGATTCCGCCCAAGGTGCGTACGTTCTAAGTGACGTTTGCGATCTTCAAGAATTCAAGGATAGAGAAATGACCAAGCGTACCTTCCAGATCTACCGCTACGACCCGGACAAGGATGCCAAGCCTTATATGCAGACCCTCGAGGTCGAGCTGGATGGCTCCGAGCGCATGCTGCTGGATGCGTTGATGAAGCTGAAGCAGTTGGATCCGACGCTGAGCTTCCGCCGCAGCTGCCGTGAAGGCGTGTGCGGCTCCGACGCCATGAACATCAATGGCAAAAACGGCCTGGCCTGTCTGACCAATATGCGCACGCTGCCCGGCGTGATCATCTTGAAGCCGCTGCCGGGTCTGCCGGTGGTGCGTGACCTGATCGTCGACATGACGCAGTTCTTCAAGCAGTACAACTCAATCAAGCCTTTCTTGATCAACGATCAGCCGCTGCCTGACAAGGAGCGCCTGCAGTTCCCTGAAGAGCGCGACGAACTGAACGGCCTGTACGAGTGCATCTTGTGCGCCAGCTGCTCGACCAGCTGCCCCAGCTTCTGGTGGAACCCCGACAAGTTCGTGGGCCCCGCCGGTCTGCTGCAAGCCTATCGCTTCATTGCCGACAGCCGCGACCAAGCCACGGCCGAGCGTCTGGACAATTTGGAAGATCCCTACCGCTTGTTCCGCTGCCACACCATCATGAACTGCGTCGACGTTTGCCCGAAGGGCCTGAACCCGACCAAGGCCATCGGCAAGATCAAGGAAATGATGGTGCGTCGCGCCGTCTGATGCCAGAGCCCCGAGATGACTGCTTCTGCTGTTGATTCCGCTGCCCTCGTTGATGAACGGGGGCTCTCCAAGCTGCGTTGGCGCTGCCGGCGCGGCTTGCTGGAGAACGATTTGTTCATCGAGCGGTTTTTCGATCGGCACACCGGCAGTCTGACCGAGTTCCAGGCGGAAGGGCTACGTGTGCTGATGGATTTGTCCGATAACGATTTGTTGGACCTCTTCCTGCGCCGCAAGGAGCCCGAGGGCGAGCTGATGCGCCCCGATGTCGTCGAGGTCCTGAGTCTGCTCAGAGTGCCTGCCTAAGCATTACCGCCCAAGTTTTTGCGTTTTAGAAATCCCCAGAAGTCAAAAGGACAAGCCCATGACACCGTCAGACGTCAAAGCCACCCTGTCGTTTTCCGACGGCAGCCCCAATATGGATCTGCCGATCTACAAAGGCTCGGTTGGGCCCGATGTGATCGACATTCGCAAGCTGTACGCGCAGACGGGCAAGTTCACCTACGACCCGGGTTTCTTGTCGACGGCTTCGTGCAATTCCACCATCACTTATATCGATGGTGACAAGGGCGAGCTGCTGTATCGCGGCTACCCGATCGAGCAGTTGGCCACCAACTGCGACTTCCTGGAAACCTGCCACTTGCTGCTGTACGGGGAACTGCCGGACCAAGCCAAGAAGGACGATTTCGTCAATCGCGTGACCCATCACACGATGGTCAACGAGCAGATGCAGTTCTTCCTGCGTGGTTTCCGTCGCGACGCGCACCCGATGGCGGTGATGACTGGCCTCGTGGGTGCCATGTCGGCCTTCTATCACGACAGCACCGACATCAATAACCCCCAGCACCGCGAAATCGCAGCGATCCGCTTGATCGCCAAGATGCCGACGCTGGTGGCCATGGCCTACAAGTATTCGATCGGCCAGCCTTTCATCTACCCGCGTAACGACCTGGGCTACACCGCCAACTTCATGCACATGATGTTTGCGACGCCTTGCGAGAAGTACGAGCCGAATGAAGTGCTGGTGCGCGCCATGGACCGCATCTTCATCTTGCACGCCGACCACGAGCAAAATGCTTCGACCTCGACCGTGCGTCTGTGTGGTTCCTCGGGCACCAACCCCTTCGCAGCCATCGCCGCAGGTGTGGCGTGCCTGTGGGGCCCCGCTCACGGCGGCGCCAACGAGGCTGCACTGAATATGCTGGAAGACATCCAGCGCAATGGCGGTGTCGAGAAGATCGGCGAGTTCATCAAGCAGGTCAAGGACAAGAACTCCAACGTCAAGTTGATGGGCTTCGGTCACCGGGTCTACAAGAACTACGACCCGCGTGCCAAGCTGATGCGCGAAACCTGCCATGAAGTGCTGAATGCCCTGGGTCTGCATGACGACCCGATGTTCAAGCTTGCCATGGCCCTGGAAAAGATCGCTCTGGAAGACGATTACTTCGTGTCGCGCAAGCTGTATCCGAACGTCGACTTCTACTCCGGCATCGTGCAGCGCGCCATCGGCATCCCGGTCAGCCTGTTCACGGCAATCTTTGCTCTGGCCCGAACCGTTGGCTGGATCGCTCAGCTGAACGAAATGATCGGCGACCCCGAGTACAAGATCGGCCGTCCGCGTCAGCTTTTCGTGGGCGCAGCCGCTCGCGACGTGAAGCCCATCGCTCAGCGTTAAATCGCGCTCATTGACGGCTCCGCCTTAGGGCGGGCCGGCAGTGCAAAACCCTCGCGGCCAGGTGTCGACGAGGGTTTTTTTTATGTCCAATTGGCCTGCTAGGCCGCGTTCGCTCCCCAATCAGCTCGGCGTTTGGCCTACTTTGTTGCCTGCTTGTCATAAGTCAATGACCTGTTTCGGCTATGCTTCGCACAACGGCAAACGTTTGCCACCACTGTTTCATGGCTTCTTCACGAATCTGCTAGTTGTGAGCACCATCAAAGACGTCGCGGCCTTGGCCGGTGTGTCCTTCACCACCGTGTCACATGTTTTGAATGACACACGCCCGGTCAGTGCGGAGGCGCGCCGGCGCGTGCTCGCGGCGGTGGATGAGATCGGCTATCTGCCCAGCGCGGTGGCGCGCTCATTGCGCAAGAGTGAAACCAAGATCATTGGCGTGCTGGTGCCGAATGTTCAGAATCCGTTTTTTGCGGAGTTGGTTTGCGGTGTCGAAGAGTGCTGCCGCTTGGCCGGCTACTCGGTTTTTCTGTGCAATTCTGACAACGATCCCAAGCGCCAACAGCAATACATGCGCACCTTGCTGGAGAAGCGGGTGGACGGTTTGCTGCTGTCCTCGGCCGGGGATGACGAGGCCTTGGCCCGCATCTTCAAGCTGGCCAGTGTGCCCTCGGTGACGGTCGATCGATTGGTACCTGGCGCGCGCGCTGACCGGGTGTCGGTGCACAACCAAAAGGGCGCCTACAACGCGGTTCGGCACCTGATTGAATTGGGCCATCGTCGCATCGCTTGCATCAGCGGGCCGTCCGAGTTTGAGGTTGCGCGTGAGCGTTGTGAAGGCTGGCGCCAGGCCTTGCGTGAAGCCGGCATTGAGCCCGACGAGCGTTTGGTGATCGAGAGTGACTTCAGCAGCCCAGGTGGTTACGAATCGGCGCGGCATTTGTTGCGCGAGCAGGCCAGCAAACCCTCGACCAAGACCCGCATCACCGGCATCTTCGCCAGCAACGACATGATGGCGATCGGTGCGCTGCGGGCCGCCGCTGAGTTGGGCTTGAAGGTGCCGCAGCAGGTCTCCATCGTGGGTTTTGACGATATCGAATTGAGTCATTACGTTTTTCCAGCTCTGACCACGGTCGGCTGCGGTGTTCGTCAACTCGGCACCGAAGCGGCCCGGGTATTGATCGAGCGTATTGAGCAGCCGGGTGCTGAGTTGAAGGAGGTCTTATTGACGCCCCATCTGGTGCTGCGTGAAAGTTCCGCGGCACCGCAAGACCTGCAGGGAAGTTAAGAGAAAACAATTGATTGAAATGACGACAGCAATGGCAGCGAATGAGATCAACCGGGCCGAAGCGGGCGCCCGGGTGGCCGTGATCGGCAGCATCAATATGGATATGGTGGCGCATGCAAGCCGACTGCCGGCGGCAGGGGAGACCTTGGCCGGCGACGACTTTGTGATGGCGCCGGGCGGTAAGGGCGCCAATCAAGCGGTGGCCGCGGCGCGCCTGGGCGCGCGGGTCGACTTTGTTTCGCGCATAGGGACACGTCAATACGGTGAAGAGTTGCTGCGCAGCTTGCAAGCCGAAGGGATTGGCTGCGAGGGTGTGCAACTGGATGCTGCGGCCTTGCCCGGCATAGCCGTCATCATGGTCGGCCGCGAAGGCGGTGGTGAGAACGCCATCGTCTATGTGCCCGGCAGCAACGCGCAGCTGAACGCCGCCGATGTGAGCGCCAGTGCCAGCATGCTGCAAAAGGCTCGCGTGGTAGTGGCGCAGACCGAGGTGCCGCTGGCGGCCATTCAGCAGGGTTTTGCATTGGCTCGCGTCGGAGGCGCGTTGACAGTGCTGAACGCCGCGCCGGCCTTGCCGCTCAGCGATGCCTTGCTGTCCTTGGTCGACTGGCTGGTGGTGAACGAAACCGAAGCGCTGCAACTGTCGGGCCTGCAAGACAAGAGCCTTGACGGTCTGTACGCGGCGGCCCAAGTCTTGCAATTGCGCGGTGTCAAACAGGTCTTGGTTACCTTGGGTGCCGAGGGTGTGTTGCTCTGCTGCGCCGGGCAGGCGGCTCGACAATTGCCTGCGTTCACGGTTGATGCGGTGGATACGGTGGGCGCCGGTGACACCTTTGTTGGCGGTTTGGCCACAGGCTTGGCCGAGGGACGCAGTGCCGTCGAGGCGGTACGTTTGGGTCAGGCGGCGGCTTCCATTGCGGTGGGCCGTTGCGGCGTTCAGACCGCCATGCCGACACGGGCCGAGTTGCCCGCAGAGTTCGCCGCTTAGTTCGTGCCCTGGCGCGTCTGACCAGGTTTCGGGCCGCTTGGCAAAGTTGCAAAGCACAAGCAAAACAAACATGAAGCAAGATAAAAAAGCCGCCCCTATGCCGGTGATTTTCGACACCGATCCTGGCATTGACGATGCCATGGCGCTGTACCTGCTGGCGCGCCACCCGGCCTTGGAGCTGCGCGCCATCACGACGATTTTTGGCAATGGCTCGATCGCTGTAACTCAGCGCAATGCGCAGATTTTGGCCGCGCTGTATGGTCAAGCGGTGCCGGTGGCGGCGGGCGCGGCCGGGCCTTTGCACGACAACGCCTTGCGCGAGTTTTCCAGCCATGTGCATGGAGATGACGGACTTGGCGGCATGGCTGGCATGGCTGAGCAAGCCGCCTTGGCGATGACGGCCGAGGGGCGCTTGCCCGCCTTGGACGCGCGCCCGGCTCATCAATTGATTTGCGATATGGTCAACGCCGAGCCCGGCGCGATCACCGTGATCGCGGTCGGCCCCTTGACCAATCTGGCCTTGGCGCTGCGCCAAGACCCCAGCATCGCGTCCAAGGTACATCGGGTGATCGTGATGGGCGGCGCTTTCGGAACGGCCGCTCGCTGCGGCAATGTCACGCCAGTGGCCGAGGCCAATGTGATCAATGACCCCGAGGCGGCCGATCTGGTGTTTAGCGCCGACTGGCCGGTGGTGATCGTCGGTCTCGACGTCACCCAGGAGGTGGTGATGAGCGAAGACTATCTGGCTAGCCTGCAGGGGCGCGGTGGGGTGGTCGGAGACTTCCTTTGGCAGGCGACCCGTCATTACCAAGACTTCTATTTCGGCTGCGACGGCATCAAGGGGATTTATGCCCACGACGCCAGCGCGATTGCCTACGCCATCGAACCCGAGGCCTTCACGCTGCGCGCCGGCCCGGTGCGGGTGGCGATGGAGGGCATTGCGCGTGGCCAGACCATTCAAGACTTCCGCAAGCCGAGCGGCGCGCAGACGCCCTGGAGCGGCTGCCCCACGCAGCAGGTCTGCATTGGGGTGCAGGCCGAGCGTGTGCTGGCCTTGTTTGACCAAGCTTTTGATGAAGCGGCTTGATCAACGCGCCGGATCCGATCGCCACACGCGATCCTCTAACCGGTTTCGGGCCAACACGCCTGAGGCTACAGTTGGCGCTGTTGCGCCGACCCCATGGAGACTATTGAAATGTCCAAGACCACAATTTTGAAGGCCCGCTGGCTGCTCAGCATGGCACCCGGCAGCCAGGTGCTGAATGACCATGCCTTGGTGATCGCCGGTGAGCGCATCGCTGCGATCTTGCCTTGGGCCGAGGCCGAAGCGCAGTATCCCGATGCCGAGCGTGTCGAACTGGGTCAGCATGTGCTGATCCCCGGCTTGATCAATGGCCATACCCATTCGGCCATGTCCTTGCTGCGCGGCGTGGCCGACGATGTGCCGCTGATGGACTGGTTGCAAAACCACATCTGGCCCCTGGAGAAGAAGTGGGTCAGCGAAGACTGGACCTACCAGGGCTCGCTGCTGTCCGCTTGCGAGGCCTTGCGTGGCGGCGTGACCTATCTGAACGATATGTACTTCTTCCCGACAGCGATGGCACGCGCGGCCATCGATTCGGGCATCCGTGCCGGCGTGTCGATCAATGTGATCGACTTCCCCACGGGCTATGCGGCCAATGCGGCCGAGTACATCGCCAATGGCCTGGCAGCCTATGAGCAGTTCAAGGGTCAGGCCTCGCTGGACTGGACCTCGGCCCCGCACGCGCCCTACACCGTCTCCGACGAGACTTTTGTGCAGTTGCGCGAGCTGGCCGAAAAATACGATATGCAGATGCACTGCCATATCCATGAGACTCAGGACGAGGTGGATGGCAGCCTGAAGCAATACGGCGTGCGACCACTCGAGCGCCTGAACAAGCTGGGCCTTTTGAACGAACGCATGATGGCAGTGCACATGGTGCATTTGACCGACGACGAAATCGCCATGCTGGGTCGTCAGGGCGTGCATCTGGTGCACAACCCGAATTCGAATATGAAGCTGGCCTCGGGCGTTTGCCCAGTCACCGCCTTGGAGGCGGCCGGCGTCAACACCATCTTGGGCACCGACGGCGCGGCTTCCAATAATCGCCAAGACATGTTCGGCGAGATTCGCGCCGCCGCCTTGCTGGCCAAGGGCTCGACCTGCAATCCGACCACCGTGTCCGCGCGCACCGCTTTGGAAATGGCCACCATCCGCGCCGCCAAGGCCATGGGTCGCGCCGATGATTTGGGCTCGCTGGAAGTGGGCAAACTGGCTGACGTGGTGGCCGTGTCGCTGGACTCGCTGGAATGCCGCCCGGTCTACAACCCCGAGGCGCAGCTGGTCTATGTGGCCGGCCGCGAGCATGTGTCGGACGTCTGGGTCGGTGGCCGTCAAGTCATGAAGGGTCGGGTCTTGACCACCTTGGATCAAGCCGCGGTGCTGGACCGCATCGAGCACATCGTCGCGCAGATGAAGGCCGGTCTCTGATTCGAACCTGAGTCGTTCAAAGAAAAGGGCCATGCCGTGAGGCATGGCCCTTTCTCATTGCCAAACTTGAGGGAATCAGCCTGGCATGAAGTGCAGGCGCTTGGCGATCAGCACACCATCCTTGTTGACGCTGCCCTTGATCTCGACCTTCAGGCCATTACCGAGCTTGGCGGCGTTGCCGTCAATGAACTCGACCGACGCCCCGCTGGCGTTCACCTTCTGGCTACCGACCTTGAAGTCAGCGCTGCTGACGTAGTCGACGATCAGGCCGCTCAGGTAGACGTACTCAGCACCCTCGCTGTCCTTCTCGGGCTTTTGCACCTCGATCTGCAGCGCGGTCAGCACTGGCTTACCGTCGACCTGGGTCAGTGAGGCCTGCACGCTGACACGGGCGCCGTTCTTCAGGTCGGCCAAGGTCGTGCCTGTGGGTTGCAGACGGCTGTCCTTGTTCAAGAGCACGGTGTTGCTGCCGACTTTGAAGCTTGCGTCCGTCACATCAAAGGCAATGCCGGAGAAGCCCACCGTCTTGTTGACCGCGCTGGTGGAGATGATCTTGACGCTGGTCGCGGTGAAGACCCCGGTCGACTCCGAGTAAGTGCCTTCCACCGTCAGCACCACGCCGTTCAGCAGATTTGCCAGTGACTTGCCGTCGGGGCTGAGCTTGGTGGTCTCGCTCCACTGCACGGTGGTGCCCAGCAGGCTGAAGCGCTTATTGGCTAGATCAACAGCGCTGATGGCGCCTTCCAAGCGAGCCGGCTTGTCGGCCGGCGGTGGTTGGATCTCAATCGTCTTGGCCAACACGCCAGTCGAGGTCAGTTGGCCGCTGACTGTGACCCAGGCGCCGGTGGCCAGGTCGCTCGCCTTGCCCTTGCTGAAGGTGGCCTGGCTGGCGTCGACATTGGTGCCACGGAGATTGAAGTTAGCTATCGAGACGAAGTCGGTGACCTGGCCGATCAACAAGGCCTTCATCGCTGATTCAGGTTTCTCGGCCTTGAAGACCTGCAGACTGCTGGCCTTCAATACGCCATCCTTCAGGCTGCCCTTGGCGAAAGCCTGCGCGCCGTTGACGATGTCGCTGGCCAGCGTGCCTTCCTTCAGCGTGGCCGAGCTGGCATCCACTTGCACATCACCGATGCGCAGCGAGGCCAGGCTGCTGAAGCTGCTGATCTGACCGCCAACACTGACATCGCCGGAGTCGGGCAGCTTGCGCGCCTTGATCTCCACCGCGCTGGCCGTCAACACGGTTTGCCCGCCGCTTTGCGTGGGTGCACCCGTGGCCACCACGCTGACCAGTTTGCCGTTCTCCAGCACCGCGCCCTCGGGCAGCAGCTTGGCTTTGGCATAGTCCACCGTCACGCTGGCATTGCCGGCCAGCGAAAACCGCTTGGCCGTGGCATCCAGGCCTTGTACGGGGCCGCTCAGCCGGTAGAGCTCGCCGCCTTCTTTCAGCTTGCGTTCGATACGGCTGGCAGTGATGGCGCCGTCACTGGCCACCGAGCCGGATACCTTGACCAAGTCGCCGGCCAGCAATTGAGTCAAGCTGGCAAAGCCTTCGAACACGGTCGGCATCTGGCCGCTCGTGCTCGTCTTGATGGTCTGCCCGAACACATTCAAGGTGCCGGCCGCGCTGTCCACCGACGAAACCGTGCCCACCAGGGCAAAGTTCACCAGCAGGTTTTGCAGCACGCCATCTTTCAGCTCGCCCTGCACCCGCATGCCGGTGCGCAGGTCGCCAAGCGTGGCCAGTTTCTTCAGTTCGGGGTTGTCTCCGATCTCGACCTTGGTGCCGGTGTCGGGGTAGCGCTGGCCGTCAATGACGACGCTGCCGAAGCCGGTGATGGTGCCTTCAACCAGGCTCAGCGTGGAGGCTGTGGGGGCGCTGGGGGCCGGAGCGGCGGGGGCGACCTCGGCACTGCTGCCGCCGCCGCCTCCGCCGCAGGCCACCAGGGTGGCCGCGCTCAAGGCGCAAAGGGCATGGAGCGCAAAACTGAGGCGCTGTGGCCAGGGCGTGAGTTGCTTGTTCATCGGATTGGACCTTTTGCTGCAAGGGGAGGGTGCTTGAAGTCATGGCTGGCGCCATGGATCCAATGTAAGCAAGGCAAGCTTGCTGCTTGTGTGTGATGTGTTTCCGGATGTTTCTAGAGCACCTTGTTCCTAGTGCGATTTGTCACAAGTTGTGGCGTGCCCGCTTCAACGGTCGTTTTGCGCAGTTCGGCGGCAGTGCTTCGCAGATCGGTAAAATCCCCGACTTTCTTGGCCGGACCTTGTCGGTTCGTGCCAGCAATTCGCAAATCCAGTGCTGATTCCCCGTGTTCGTGGGCTTCAGCGCGCCGACGCTCCGGGACTCCATGGCCAAGCTCAAGCAACTGCTTTCTTTCGAAGGTGGCAACGCCCTTTCTGCATTCCGTGCTCAGGCCTTGCTGCCGCAACTTCAGGCGGTCAATGAGCGCATCAGTGCCGTCAGGGCGCGCCATGTGCACTGGGTTTGGAGCGACGCGGTTTTGGCCGAGGAAGACAAGTCCAAGCTGGCCGCATTGCTGAATTACGGCGATGCCTACACCGGCGGCGACGAAGGCAGTTTGGTGGTGGTTGCGCCGCGTCTGGGCACCGTGAGCCCCTGGGCCTCCAAGGCCACCGATATTGCCCACAACTGCGGCCTGGACATTCATCGCGTCGAGCGCGTCACCGAATACCGCATCGTCTTGAAGTCGGGCTTGCTGGGCGGCTTGCTCGGGGGCGAAAAGGCCTTGAGTCAAGAGGAGCTGGTGGCCTGCGCCCAAGTGCTGCATGACCGCATGACCGAAAGCGTGCTCCTGGCCCGTGAAGAAGCCGCGCATTTGTTCGACGAGCGCGAGGCACAGCCGCTGGAACATGTGGATGTGCTGGGCCAAGGCCGCGCTGCGCTGGAGGCGGCCAACAAGACCTTTGGCCTGGCGCTGTCGGTCGATGAAATCGACTACTTGGAAGCCGCCTTCAAGCAGCTGGGCCGCAATCCCAGCGACGTCGAGCTGATGATGTTTGCGCAGGCCAACTCCGAGCACTGCCGCCACAAGATATTCAATGCCAAGTTCACGGTCGACGGCGAAGAGCAGGCGCTGAGCCTGTTCGGCATGATCCGCAACACCGAAAAGCTGCACTCGCAGCACACGGTGGTGGCCTATTCGGACAACTCCGCCATCATGGAAGGCCATGCCATCGAGCGCTGGATGCCGGCCGGCGACAGCCGTGCCCCGCAGTACCAGGCGCGCGAAGAAACCGCCCATGTGCTGATGAAGGTGGAAACCCACAATCACCCGACAGCCATTTCGCCATTCCCGGGTGCCTCCACCGGCGCCGGCGGTGAAATCCGCGACGAAGGCGCCACCGGCCGTGGCGCCAAGCCCAAGGCCGGCCTGACCGGCTTCTCGGTCTCTAATTTGCGTTTACCCGGCCTGAACGAGCCTTGGGAGCAAAAAGAGGTGGGCAAGCCCGCCCATATCGCCAGTGCTTTGCAAATCATGATCGAAGGCCCGCTTGGCGGCGCCGCCTTCAACAACGAATTCGGCCGTCCTGCGCTGGGCGGCTATTTCCGCGTTTACGAGCAAGAAGTCGACGGCGTGCAGCGCGGCTATCACAAGCCCATCATGATCGCCGGTGGCCTGGGCGCCATCCGCAGCGATCTGACGCACAAGATCGAATTCCCGGCTGGCTCGCTGCTGATCCAACTCGGCGGCCCCGGCATGCGCATCGGCATGGGCGGCAGCGCTGCCAGCTCGATGGCGGCTGGCACCAATACGGCCGACCTGGACTTCGATTCGGTGCAGCGCGGTAACCCCGAAATTGAGCGGCGCGTGCAAGAGGTCATCAACCATTGCTGGGGCCTGGGTCAGAAGAACCCGATCTTGGCGATCCACGACGTTGGCGCCGGCGGCATCTCGAATGCCTTCCCCGAGTTGGTCAATGACGCCGGCCGTGGTGCCCGCTTTGATTTACGCAAGGTACCGCTGGAAGAATCCGGCCTGGCGCCCAAGGAAATCTGGTGCAACGAGAGCCAGGAACGCTATGTCTTGGCCATCGCTGCCGACAGCCTGGAGCTGTTCCGCAGCATGTGCGAGCGTGAGCGCTGCCCCTTTGCCGTGGTCGGTGTGACCACCGAACATCGCGAATTGGTGTTGGAAGACGGCGAGGGCGGCGAGCGCGCCATCGACATGCCGATGGACGTCTTGCTCGGCAAGCCGCCCAAGATGCACCGCGAAGTCAGCCGCGTGCAGCGCAGGGGCGGCACCTTGGCTTTGACCGGCGTTGACCTCACCACCGTGGCGCTGGATGTGTTGCGCCACCCAACCGTGGCCTCCAAGCGTTTCTTGATCACCATCGGTGACCGCACGGTTGGTGGCCTGAACAGCCGCGACCAGATGGTCGGCCCCTGGCAGGTGCCGGTGGCCGATTGCGCGGTCACCCTGGCCGACTTTAAGGGCTTTGCCGGCGAAGCGATGAGCATGGGCGAGCGCACACCGCTGGCCGCCGTCGACGGCGCCGCCTCCGGCCGCATGGCCGTGGGCGAAGCCATCACCAATTTGCTGGCCGCGCCGATCGAGCTGCCGCGCGTCAAGCTCAGCGCCAACTGGATGGCCGCTTGCGGCGAGCCGGGTGAAGATGCCGCCTTGTTCGACACCGTCAAGGCCGTCGGTATGGAACTCTGCCCGGAGCTGGGCATCTCGATTCCGGTCGGCAAGGATTCCTTGTCCATGCGCACCCGTTGGACCGATGAGAAGGGCGCCGAGCAGCAGGTCACCGCACCGGTGTCGCTGATCATCTCGGCCTTCGCGACCGTGGCCGATGTGCGTGCCACCTTGACCCCGCAATTGAAGACCGATCAAGGCGACACCAGCCTGATCCTGGTGGATCTGGGCAATGGCAAGAGCCGCATGGGTGGCTCTATCTTGGCGCAGGCGCTGAATCAGTTCGGCGGCGCCGTGCCTGATCTGGATGATGCCGATCAGCTGAAGCGTTTGGTCACCGCCGTCAACGCCTTGCGCGCCGAGGGCAAGCTGCTGGCCTATCACGACCGCGGCGATGGCGGCTTGTGGGCCGCGGCATGCGAAATGGCTTTTGCCGGCCATGTGGGCGTTAGCCTGAATGTCGATATGTTGGTGACCGAAGGTGACGGCGTCAGCGACAGCCGTGCCGACACTGGCGACGCCAAGAACTGGGCCGGCCAGGTCAGCGCCCGCCGTGAAGAGCTGACGCTGAAGGCCTTGTTCAACGAGGAACTCGGCGTGCTGCTGCAGGTGCGCAGCAGCGACCGTGATGCGGTGCTGCAGACGCTGCGCGCGCACGGCCTCTCCAAGCTCAGCCATGTGGTGGGCAAGCCCAACACGACTGCGACCGTGGAAGTCTGGCGCGATGCCAAAAAGGTCTTCAGCGCACCGCTGGAAACGCTGCACAAGAGCTGGGACCAGGTCTCGGCACGGATCACCGCTTTGCGCGACAACCCGAGCTGCGCCGAGAGCGAGCACGCCCAAGCCGGCTTGGCTGCAGACCCTGGCCGCCATGTGCATCTGAGCTTCGATCCGAATGAGGACGTGGCCGTGCCTTTCATCAATGTGGGCGCACGCCCCAAGATGGCCATCCTGCGCGAGCAGGGCGTCAACTCGCATGTCGAGATGAGCTACGCCATGGCCAAGGCCGGCTTTGACACCTATGACGTGCACATGAGCGATCTGCAAGCCGGCGCAGTCACCTTGGATCAGTTCAAGGGCTTCGTCGCTTGCGGCGGCTTCAGCTACGGCGACACCTTGGGTGCCGGCGAAGGCTGGGCCCGTTCGGTGATGTTCAACCCGGTCTTGGCCGAGCAGTTCAAGGCCTTCTTCGGCCGCAGCGACAGTTTTGCGCTGGGGGTCTGCAATGGCTGCCAGATGATGGCGGCTTTGTCGCCCATCATCCCCGGCGCGCAAGATTGGCCCAAGTTCACCCGCAACAAGAGCGAGCAGTTCGAAGCTCGCCTGGCGATGGTGGAAGTCTTGGACAGCCCCAGCCTTTTCTTCAAGGGCATGGAAGGCTCACGCTTGCCAATCGCCGTGGCCCACGGTGAAGGCTTTGCCGACTTCTCGCAGCGTGGTGATGCCGCCAAGGTGGCGCGCGCGATGCGCTATGTCGACAACTTCGGCCTGCCCACCGAGACCTATCCGCTGAATCCGAACGGCAGCCCGGATGGTCTGACCTCGGTGACCACGGAGGATGGCCGTTTCACCGTGCTGATGCCGCACCCTGAGCGCGTCTTCCGCAATGTGCAACTGAGCTGGACCTCGGGCGATGTGAACGAGCTGAGCCCCTGGATGCGCATGTTCCGCAATGCGCGCCGCTGGGTCGGCTGATCGCCTGTTTGGTGGCCTAAGAACTTAGTTCTTGGGCCTTGGGCCTCGCGCTGATGCGCGCTGGCCGATGTTCAGCTTGATGCCGCCGGGTCGACATCGGCTGCGGCGTCGGTGTCGACCGAGGTCTGCGTGGGCGCTACCGCCTCGAACTGCGGCGCAGTGAAGGGCAGGGTGATGACAAATCGGCTGCCCTGAGCAGGCTCGCTGAACAACTCGATGCGCCCGCCCAAAATGCCGGTCACGATGTTGTAAACGATGTTCAGGCCCAAACCGGTGCCGCCCTGGCCCATCTTGGTGGTGAAGAAGGGGTCAAAGGCGCGCCGACGGACCTCCGGCGTCATGCCGATGCCGTTGTCCTCCACGCGCAAGGTGAAGCTGCCACATCCGTGCTCTTCAAGCTCAGCTTGGTCGTCAGCGTTCAACGTCGCCGTGATCAAGATGCGTGCGTCGGCACGTCCCGGCTCGAAGGCATGCAAGATGGCGTTCATCAACAGATTACTCAGCACCTGACCGAGTGGGCCGGGAAAGCTGTCCAGCTCCTGGCTGAGCTTGATCTGGCTTTCTACCAAGATAGTGCTCTTGCGCAGTTGGGGTCGCAACAGGCTCAGCACATCATCCAGCACCGAGCTCAGACCAAACTTGCGGCGGTGCGCGGTGGTTTGGTCCACCGACACTTGCTTGAAGTGCGTCACCAATTCGTTCGCCGTTGACATGCTGCGCAGCAGGATGCTGCAAGCGGTTGTGGCGTCGTTGAGGTAGGCGTCGAGCACCGAACGTCGCATCTGGCCGCCTTCGAAGTTGCGGCGCATTTGCTGGGTCATGTCATCCAAGGTCGATGCGGTGGTCAGGCAGTTGCCCAAGGGCGTGTTCAACTCATGGGCAATGCCGGCGACCAAGGAGCCCAGCGCGGCCATCTTCTCCGCCCGCAGCAGTTCGTGTTGCGCTTTTTTGAGCGTGTCCAAGGCGTGGCTCAATTCGGCCGTGCGCTGCTCGACGCGCGTTTCCAGGCCTGCATTCAAGCGTACCAATTCGTTTTCGGCCTGGCGCTGCGCGGTGATGTCGCGGGCAATGCCCAGAAAGCCTGTCGGCTTGCCGGATGGGTCATGCAGCAGGCTGACGGTCAGTGACACGGTCAGGTGACTGCCATCCTTGCGCACATAGGTCCAGATGCAGGTCTCGGTGCCGCCCTCTCGTCCTCGAGCAACAAAGACCTCAAAACCTTCGATCAGCCGGCCGCTGCTGCGACTCAATTCGGCACCGCGTGCAGCGATCTCCTCTTGCAGGTGAATGATGGCCGGCGAGCGGCCCAGCATTTCTGCCTCGGAGTAACCCAGCATTTGCTCGGCGCCTCGGTTGAAAAGAGCGACGCGGCCCTCCATATCGGTGGCGATGATGGAGAACTCGAGCGCCGCGTCGAGCACCGCTTGCAGACGGTCCCGCGCCAGGGTCAGGGCTTGCTCCGAGTTCCGCAAGGCGGCCTCTGCCTGCCGAATATCGGTCATGTCCCGGCCGGTGCCGCGGTAACCTTTGAACTGCCCCTGGGCGTCGAAGATGGGGGCGCCGGAGATGCTGACATGGCGCCGCTGGCCGAGATCGTCCAGATGCGCATATTCGAAATCACGGAAAGGTTCGTGCTTGTCGAGGCTGAGTCGGTGGCTGTCCCAATCGGTGCCGGGCACCAGATTGGGCGCATTCCAGCGCTGCTGCCCGAGCATTCTCAGCGGGTCGTGTGTGTCTTGGTCCTCGGCCAGTCGGGAGATGTAGGTGAAGCACAGATGCTCGTCTTGCTCCCAAACCCAGTCCGCCGACATCTCGGTCAATTCGCGAAAGCGTGATTGCGTTGCCTCTAGCGCTTGCTGACTTTGGCGGCGTTGTTCGACTTCTTTTGAAAGGGTCAGGTTTTGCGTCTGCAACAGCCGCCGGCGGTAGACCAGCAAAGCCGCCAGCAGCGCCAAAGCGGCGCTGGCCACCAGCGATGCGCCAAACTCGGGCGCATGCTTGAGGGCCGGGGCGGTGCCGTTGTCCGCTGGCGCTACAGGTGCCGCCGTCAAGGCCCAGACCGTGCCCGGCATCTGCACATATTGGGTCACGCTGTCTGGTCGTTGGGCCAGCGTCGCTTCGCCCCAGATCGGCGTGCCCAGGCTTTGTTGATCGGCCTGCACTTGGTAGAGCGCGATGCGCAAGGACGGGGTATCCGACAGACCGGCTGCTTCAACAAAGCGCGCCAAGTCCGCCACCACCGAGATCACGCCCCAGTAGGCCGCTTCTTGTTTGCCATCGGCCGAGGGCAAAAACACCGGCGTGCGCTGGATGATGCCCTGGCCGCCTTGCACCAGTTTGACCGGCCCGACCAAGAGCGGCCGGCCTTGACGCCGCGCCGCTTGGATCTGCTGGTACTGCACGGCAATCGTGCGGTAGTCCAGATTGATGACCGCCTGGTTGCCTTTCAGTGAGTAGACATAACGCGCCACGTCATTTGGTGCGGCGACGATGCTGCGTACTTGAGGCAGTAGCTTGACGACGCGGCCGGCCAGCGCGTCAAAGCGTTCGGTGGAGATGCCGCCGTCGAGTTGGATCATGGCCTCCAAACCGACAGTGGGGCTGAAGGTGGCCTGGGCCACCGCCTCCAGCCGCGTCCGGATGGCGCTCAAATCATGGTGAATGCGGCTTTGTTCACCGGCGGCATCTTCGGCCTGCCGGGCCCAGAGCAGGGCGGTGCTCAGGGCTAAACCGGCCAGGGCGATCAACAGCGCCGGCCAATAGGCCAGCCAGGCACTCGCGCCAGCGCTGATCTGTTCGTCCGTGGTCTGGCTGCTGCCTGGGCTCGGCTGCGCGTTCATGTGCTCTCGTCACTGTCTGAAATTCATCGCTGATGACGGTAACACAGGGGCGCAGGGGCCATCAGTCAGAACTGCCCAGTTGCACCTGCTGTTTGCGGGCCTTGCCGGCTCGCCACAAGCTTAGGGTGACGCGTTCGCCAATCTGGCGGCGCTCCAAAAGGCTGAGCATCTCGTCCAAATCATCCACCGCTTCATCGTTGATGGCGGTGATCACGTCACCGTGGATGATGCTGCCGTCTCGCGCTCGGGCAAAGGCTTGCAGGCCGGCTTGAGCGGCCGGGCTGCCGGGGCTGACCCGCACCAGGGCCACGCCCTTGGGCAGCTTCAAGGCCTGAGTGAGATTGGCCGGCCCGGCGGTCACGCCCAGGGCAGGGCGGACCATGCGGCCATCGGTGATCAGGCGCGGCACGATGCGGTTGACTTCGTCCACCGGGATCGCAAAGCCGATGCCGGCGCTGGCGCCGCTGGGGCTGTAGATCGAGGTGTTGACGCCGATCAGCCGCCCGGCTGAGTCCAGCAGTGGGCCACCCGAGTTACCGGGGTTGATGGCCGCGTCGGTTTGGATGGCGCCGCGGATGGTGCGCCGCGTCACCGATTCAATTTCGCGGTTCAAGGCGCTGACGATGCCTTGGGTCAGGGTCTGGTCCAGACCAAAGGGGTTGCCAATCGCATAGACCGCCTGGCCCACTTGCAGATCGCGGCTGCTGCCCACGGCAATCGGCGCCAGCTTGTCTTTGGGCGCTTCTATGCGAAGCACCGCCAAATCGCGGTCGGGGAAGACGCCGACCAGCTTCGCAGGGTAGCTGCTTTGGTCGGACAAGGTGACGGTGGCGCCGCTGCCGCCTTGGATGACGTGGAAATTGGTCACCACATGGCCGTCTCCGTCCCAGATAAAGCCGGTACCGGTGCCGCTGGCCTGCTGGGTCACATTGAGGCTGAACATGTCCCGCGAGGTGGTCAAGGTGGTGATGTGTACCACCGAGGGCGAGGTCTTTTTGAAGACTGCGATATTGTTTTGCTCGGCAGCATCCAGCGGCCCACGGGCTTGCACGGCGCGTGGCTGCGCTTGTGATTTGCTTTGAACATCGGCCGGCCACAGCCAAGCCAGGCTGAGCGCCAGCGCCAAGCCTGCGGTCAAAGGCAGCAAGAGCCGCTTGGACATGGAAGGCTGGGTGGCGATCGAAGGAGAAGTTTCAGAAAGCATGGCTTCGGGCGCTGGCACAGAGCGCAAAAAGTGAGTGCAAGAATTCAAGTCAGAACTTGGGCCCGCCGGGCCAAAACTCAAGTCCGGCATAGACTTCGCGCATTTTGACGCCACGAGATTTCGTTTGAACGACGACGCAACCCCCGGCACGCCGCTTGCGACCCGCTATCCCCGGCTCGATGCCTTGCGCGGCTTCGCCATCGTCTGGATGGCGCTGTTCCACTTCGCTTTTGATCTGAACCACTTTCGCTGGATTCAGCAGGACTTTTATCGCGACCCCTTCTGGACGTTGCAGCGCAGCCTCATCGTCAGTTTGTTCTTGCTCTGCGCCGGCATGGGCCAGGCGCTGGCCCTACATCAGCAGCAGACCTGGCCGCGTTTTTGGCTGCGTTGGGCGCAGGTGGCCGGCTGCGCGGTCTTGGTCAGCCTGGGCTCTTGGTGGATGTTTCCGCGCAGCTTCATCAGCTTTGGGGTGCTGCATGGCATGGCGGTGATGCTGCTGCTCTTGCGCTGGGCTGGCCCGCGCTTGTCGATTGGCGCTTGCTTGCTGCTGGGCCTGCTGTGCCTAGGCTTGCCGAGTTGGGCTCAAGACCCGTTCTTTGACAGTCGCTGGAGCAACTGGATCGGCCTGGTCACCCGCAAGCCCATCGCCGAGGACTATGTGCCGGTGCTGCCTTGGCTAGGCGTGATGCTCTGGGGCTATGCGCTGGGGCGCTGGCTGTTGCAGCAACAGCGAGGCTCATTCGCGGCAGGACTGATCACCGGGTCGGTGCCCCGGTTCCTGGAGCCCTTGGCCACTTTGGGCCGATGGTCACTGAGTTTTTACATGCTTCATCAGCCGGTCTTGATCGCTTTGCTGACGCTAGCCGCTACGATGCGCACATGAGCTCCAACAAAATTCTCTTTGGCTTTCATGCCGTCACCGTGCGTCTAAAGACGCATCCCGAATCCATCGTCGAAGTCCATTACGACACGACGCGGCGCGATCAGCGCATGCGCAGCTTTGTCGATCGCGCCCGCGATGGTGGCGCCAAGCTGATTGAAAGCGATGACGATCGCCTGGCCAAGATCGCTGGCACCACCCGTCACCAAGGCGTGGTCGCCAAGGTGCAGGCCCTGGCCATGCCGCAGTTCTTGGACGATGTGATGGAGACCATCGAGGGCATGCCTCTGGTCTTGGTGCTGGACGGCGTGACCGATCCGCACAATCTGGGTGCTTGCTTGCGTGTGGCCGACGGTGCTGGCGCGCACGCCGTGGTCGCGCCCAAAGACCATGCTGTGGGCCTGAACGCCACCGTGGCCAAGGTGGCCAGCGGTGCGGCCGAGACCGTGCCTTATCTGATGGTCACCAATCTGGCCCGTTCCTTGAAGGAATTGAAGGAGATGGACGTCTGGGTGGTCGGCACCTCGGACCAGGCCGAAAAGTCCATTTACGACATCGACCTGAACCGTCCGCTGGCCCTGGTCTTGGGCGCTGAAGGCGACGGCATGCGCCAGCTGACGGCCAAGACCTGCGACGAGTTGGTGCGCATTCCGATGATGGGCTCGGTGGAAAGCCTGAATGTGTCGGTGGCCGCCGGTGTCTGCTTGTACGAGGCGATGCGCCAGCGTCAGGCCGGCAAGCAGGGATAATCTCGTCCCGCTTTCGACCCTCAACAACAATAGCAAGAGCTCCCGCCATGGCCGTCATTGAAGTTTTTCACCCTCTCGTCAAACACAAAATCGGCCTGATGCGCGAGGCCGACATCTCGACCAAGAAGTTCCGTGAACTGACCGGCGAGGTCGGCCGCCTCTTGGCCTATGAAGCCACGGCGGACTTCCCGCTGGAAAAGACCACCATCGAATGCTGGAGCGGCCCCACCGCCGTGGACCAGATCGCCGGCCGCAAGGTCACCGTGGTGCCGATTCTGCGTGCGGGTTTGGGCATGATGGACGGCGTCTTGGACATGATTCCGAACGCAAAGATCAGCGTCGTAGGCCTGGCGCGCGACCATGAAACCCTGCAGCCTGTGCACTACTTCGAGCGCTTTGTCGGCCAACTGGACGAACGCACCGCCTTGATTGTTGACCCGATGCTGGCCACCGGCGGCTCGATGATCGCTACCATCGATCTGCTCAAAAAGCGCGGCTGCAAAGACATCCGCGCCTTGGTGCTGGTCGCTGCCCCCGAAGGTGTGGCCGCATTGAACGCCGCCCACCCCGATGTGCGCTGCTGGACCGCTGCTATCGACAGCCATCTGGACGAGCAGGGCTACATCATCCCGGGCTTGGGCGACGCGGGCGACAAGATCTTTGGAACGAAAGAGGGCTAGGTAAGCCCTCGTTCAATCTTTGAAGGCTGAGCCTTCTAGACCCAGCCCAGCGCCCCCAATAGGCCACCCGCCAAGACCAGCCACACGAGACTGATCTTGGTGCGCAAGGTGAGCCACAGCGTGGCGGCAATCAAGAGCAGGGTAGTCGGCAGATGGTCGGGTGCTTTCAAGTAGGGCTCGGCCAGCAGCCAACCAGTGGAGAGCAGGAGCCCCAAGGTCAAGGGCGCCATGCCGGCGGTGAAAGCGCGCACTCCGATGCTGTCGCGGTTATTGCGGGCCCAGCGTGTGGCGGCCAGCACCAAGGTTGTGGAGGGCAGCATGATGCCGGACATGGCCGCAAAAGCGCCGGGCAAGCCCGCCACATTCCAGCCCAGCACGGCGACAAACAGCACATTGGGGCCAGGTGCAGCCTGCGCCAAGGCGATGGACGAGGTGAACTGGGTGTCGCTCAACCAATGTTGCTCGCCGACCAAGTAACGGTGCATTTCCGGGGCGGTGGTGATGGCACCGCCGATGGACAGCAAGGACAAGGTCAGAAAGTGCAGGAACAGGGCCCACAGATCGGGCGTTGTCGCTGTCATGTTTTCGCCTTGGCGACTCGGCGCAGCCCGCGCCAAGCCAAGGCCATGCCGAGGCTGCCCAAAATCAGCAGCAGTTGCGGCAGCGGTAAGCGCAGGTAGATGACGGCGCCTATGGTGAGCGTTGCCAAAAGCAAGCTGGGCAAGCGCCCCATGGGGCTCTTTTTCAAGGAGGGCAATAGCTTCAGCCCGGTGGCGAGGATCAGCCCGGCGGACACGGCGCCCATGCCCCGCAGCGTATTGGCGACGATGGGGTGGGTGGCGAATTGGCCATACAAGGCGGCCATGCCGATCACGATGGTGGCCGGCAAGAGCAGCATGCCGGCCAAGGCCGCGAAGGCACCGCGCACGCCAAAGAAGCGGTCGCCGAGCATCAGCGAGATGTTGACGATATTGGGGCCAGGCAGCACCTGTGCGATCGCAAAGGCATCGAGAAACTCCTCTCGGCTCAACCAAGCGAGCCGCTCGACCAACTCACGTTGTGCTACCGCCAGCACGCCGCCGAAGCCCTGCAATGCCAGGCGGTTGAAGGCCCAAAACAACTCGCCCAGGGAGGCAGGCCCTGCCTTTGCTGTCGGCGTCAACACTGTGGGCATCAACGCAAGACCCGCAAGGCCTCGGGGTTGACGATATTGCTGGGCTCGTTGTTGATGTAGTTGAGGATGTTGTCGAAGGCAGCGCTGAGGTAGAGCTCGTAACTGTCTTGCTCTACGTAGCCGATATGCGGAGTACAAACGGCATTTTCCAAGCGTAGCAAGGGGTGGCCCTGCAAGATGGGCTCGCTCTCGAACACATCGATGGCCGCCATGCCGGGCCGGCCACGGTTGAGCGCCGAAACCAGTGCGCCATCACTGAGCAACTCGGCCCGCGAGGTGTTGACGAACAAGGCGGTGGGCTTCATGCGGGCCAGGTCTTCCGGCGTGATCAAGCCGCGCGTGGCGTCGCACAGGCGCAAATGCACGCTGAGCACGTCGCTGCTTTCGAAAAAGGACTCACGGCTCTCTACCGTGCTGTAGCCATCGGCCTGGGCACGCAGGCGCGAGGCTTCACTGCCCCAGATCTGTACCTGCATGCCAAAGGCGCGGCCGTAGCCGGCGACCATTTGGCCGATCTTGCCGTAACCCCAGATGCCCAAGGTTTTACCGCGCAAGACCATGCCGAGGCCGAAATTGGGCGGCATGGAGGCGGACTTCAAACCCGACTGCTGCCAAGCGCCATGTTTGAGATTGCCGATGTATTGCGGCAGCCGCCGCATCGACGCCATGATCAAGGCCCAGGTCAACTCGGCCGGCGCAACCGGGGAACCAACCCCCTCGGCCACGGCAATGCCCAGCTTGGTGCAGGCTGCGATGTCGATGTGGGAGCCAATGCGGCCGGTTTGGGCAATGAGTTTGAGGCGCGGCAGTTTTTCAAGCAACTGGCGCGGGAACTGGGTCCGCTCTCGGATCAGCACCAGTACCTCGGCGTCGCGCAACCGTATGGACAGCTGCCCAATCCCCTTGACGGTATTGGTGAAAACCTTGGCGTTCAGGTGTTCAAGCTTGGACGCACAACGCAGTTTGCGAACGGCGTCCTGATAGTCGTCGAGGATGATGATATTCATGGCTTGAGGCACATTCTGCCTTGCCCAGCGGCTGTGCCCAGGCGGCTCGCCGTAAATTCTCGCTCGACGGCCTCAGCAGCGTTGCGAAAACCTCGGCGTCGTGTCGCTACCGGGGTAGACCTGGCCGAGAGCGTCGAGCACCGCCAAGCGATGGTCATTGGCGCGTTCGCTGTCCAGCGGCAGCGCCGCCAGGAGGGTCGAGCGAATCAGCCACAACTCGATCGGCTCGCTGGCCTGGCGCACGATGCGCTGCAGGCTCAAACCGATCTCGCCCGAGACCTCGGCGGCGGCACGGGTAAAGGCCAGCTTCAACTCGACAAAGGCCTTGCGCACAGCAATGCGGCCCCGTCGCTCGTCAGGCCGGCCGGCGCAGGCATAGGCCCAGGGCGGAGGAAAGTGAGGGATCTCGCGCAGTGTCAATTGCATCTCAGTGCCCCCGGCCTGCACGGCCCGTATGACTCAAGGCCACGACCGAGCCCTTGCGATCTGACAGGCTCAGGCTGCTGCCAAATTGAAAATGGGCGTTGAGTTGCTTCAAGCGAGCCTCGGCTTCGGTTTGTGAGAAGGCGCGGGCCACCTCGGTATAGGCCTGTGCGCGCAGATGCCACAGGTCCCGCAGGCTGCGGCTGCAACGAATGCTGCGTTTCAAGGTGTCCACCCCTTCACCCTGCAGATCGCGCAAGCAGGTTTCAAAGGCCGCGCGGATGCTGGGCACATGACTGAGTTTCAAACTCTCGCAGGGAGGCGTGGCGGGATTGGCACCCCATGGGTCAGCCTCGCCCGGCATCCAGCGCAACAGGGTTTGCCATAGCGAATCACCGCCGCTGCGTGTGGCGCTAAAGCCTGTCATGTTGCCGCTGTTGTTGCTGCGGCTTAGTGTCGAGTGCTTCAGGGGCAAGGCTCCGCGAGTCCTGGCCCATCGAGTCAGAATTGCATTCAGCATTTTTGCTTTAGTTCTAGCGACCGATATCGGTCCCATCCCCCTCCTACAGGGCTTAACTAGATTCTCGGCAGACGGGACGCAAGCTGAAGGGCAAAAGAGCCGGGAATAACAGGTCAGTTCAGGGCTGATTAGGGTTGTTGCGGAGTCTTTGGCGCTGTGGGTGACTGAACAGGCGCGGCCAAGGGCATCGCCCTGGAAGATTGGGCGCTCAGGTGTCCAAACGCAGAAGGGGCGACCCTTCACGGATCGCCCCTTCTGTCTCACCAGGACGTGGTGACCTGGCGCTTACAACAGCGGTCCATTGCGCTTGAACTCATCTTCATCGGCCAGACGCTTGTCCAGCAGATGTTGATGCTGCAGTTCATTCGGCGTGGGCTCGGCCGCCGGCTTGGTGTTGACTTGCGCGCTCTCCACCAGCATCGGCGTGGTCGGCGCCGCCAACACATCGTCAATACTAACATTGGGCTTGTCGGCCTCGCCCGTTGCCGGTTTCACGGCCTGGGCAAACCAGACGTCCGCCAACTGATGCTTGGCGCCGTCCGTGGTGGTGTAGTCAGACACCAAGCCCAGCAGATTGCCGTTGTCCACCACCGTGCCCTGCGTTGCGCGCAGATTCAGCTCGGCGATGTGGTAGTCGGACAGCAGTTTGAGCTCACCCACATCGGTGACGCCATTGCTGTTGCCGTCGACCCAGATTCGCAGGTCCTTGAAGCTGGCGTCATGCAAATCGAGTTTGCCATCATGGTTACTGTCCTCTTGAGCCATCGCCACGTAGCCGTTGGCGGCTTGGTGGCCATCGGCCAGGCGGGTGCCCATGCCGAACAACTCTCGCCCGTCATTGATGAGCCCGTCGTGGTTACGGTCCATGACAAGGAAGCCATCATGCGGCCCCGCCCAACCCACCTGGCTGGTGACACCGTTACCCAGCAAGTCGTAATTGACACCATGGGCTGCGCTCAGAGTACTGACGCCGTTGCCATCAAGATCCAAGACCATGGGCGAGACGCCTGTGGTTGTCATCAAGACATATTGCTGAGCCCCGCTCATCACGGCAATGTCGTCCGAGGTGAAGTGGTTTGCCTGGCCGGCAGTGAGCGCGCCGATGTCGGCCAGTTCCAAGGCCTTGATCTGGTCCGTCGTCATGGCCTCGATCTGGTCGGTGGTCAAGGCATGGGCCTGCGCCGTCGTCATGGCGACAATCTGCGAGGTGCCCATCACACGGAAGTCGGCGGTGGAAATGGCGGACCACTGATCAGTGTTCAGCGCGGCGATCTGGGTGCCGCTGAGGGCGCGCAGATCATCCGATTCCAGTTGCGCCACTTGTTGGGTGGTCAAGGCGCTGATCTGGGTCGTGCCGAATGCCGCGAACTGCGCCGTCGTGAAGGCGTTGAGGTCGGAGGTCGAGAGGTGGCTGATCTGATCGGTGTTCAGAGTATTCAGCTGAGCCGAGGTCATGGAGGCCAGCTGTGCATTGCTGAGCGCGGCCAAGGTAGCGTTGCTGAGTGACTGGATCACCGCGGTTCCGATGGTGACGAAGTCACGCGTTTCAATCGCACCGATCTGATCGGTATTCAGCGCAAGCCCACCCAGCTGCGCGGCCGACAGCACGCTGATCTGAGACGAATCCAACGCCACCAGTTCTGCGGTGCTGAAGGTCTTGATCTGGTCTGAACTCAGCGCCGTGATTTGAGCGGTGGTGAGCGCCGATGTTTGTGTCAACGTCATCGCTTCCACCTGCTCGGTAGAAAGCTTGGCGATGCCGGCCGTCGAAATCGCGCGCAAATCGGCGCTCTCCAGGCGACTCATCTGCTCGGTGTTGAAGCCCATCACCTGCTTGCTGCTCATCAAACCAAACTGAGTAGTGGTGAAGGAATTCAAGTCTTCCGACGTCATCTTGCCCAACTGATCGGAGCTGAGCGCTTGCACATGCACCGATGTCATGTTGACAAACTGCACCGTCGTGAAGGCGTTCAGGTCTTGCGAAGCCAGGCTGCGCAGTTGGTCCGTCGACAGCGCGTTGACCTGGGCTGTCGTCATCGCTGCAAGTTGCGCCGAGGAGAAGGCAGCCAAGACGTCAGTGGACAAGGCGCGCACCACAGCCGTGGTGATGGCGGTGATGTCAGCGGTCTCGATGGCGCCGATCTGGTCGGTGTTGAGGGCCAGACCTGCCAGCTGGGTGGAGCTGAGTGCAGCGACTTGGGCGGAGGTCAGCGCGACCAGCTCCGAAGTGCTGAAGGTGTTGAGCTGATCGGTGCTGAGCGTCTTGATCTGATCGGTGGTGAGGGACGCGACCTGATCGGAGACGATGGCCTTGACCTGATCGGTGGAGAGCTTGGAGATGACGGAGGTGCCCAAGGCACGCAGATCGGCCGTCTCGAGCTTGGAGATCTGCTCGGTGGACAGGCCGGCAGCCTGTGTGGAGGTGATCGAGGCGAACTGCGTGGCCGACAGGGCGTTGAGGTCTTGCGTCTGCAGATTGCCGAGCTGATCGGAGTTGAGCACGCGCAGCTGATCGGTGCTCAGCGCCGCGAACTGAGCGGGGATGAAGGCATTGAGGTCTTGCGTGGCCAGGCTGCGCAGCTGATCAGAGTGCAGCGCGGTGACCTGCGCGGTGGTGAGTGCTGCGAGCTGGTTCGGCGCGAGCGCGGCCAGCGTGGCGGTGGACAGGGCACGAATGACCGCGGTGGAGATGGCGGTGATGTCAGCGGTGTCGATGGCGCCGATCTGGTCGGTGTTGACCGCCAGGCCGCCGAGTTGAGCGGCGGAGAGCGTGGCGACCTGGGCGGAGCTCAGGGCGGCGATCTCAGCCGTGCTGAAGGTGTTGAGCTGATCAGAGGAGAGGGTCTTGATCTGATCCAGGGTGAGGGCCGCGACCTGATCGGAGACGAGGGCCTGGACCTGATCGGTGGAGAGCTTGGAGATGACCGAGGTGGACAGCGCGCGCAAGTCGGCACTCTCCAGCTTGGCGACCTGATCGGTGGTGAGGCCAGCGAGCTGCGTGGAGCTGAACTGTGCGAACTGGCCGGTGGTCAGGGCGTTGAGGTCCTGGGTGGCGAGGTTCTTGATCTGATCGGAGCTCAAGGCGCCGACCTGGTTGGAGGTCAAGACTTGCAGTTGAGAAGGCGTGAGGGCGGCCAGGGCGGCATCGCTCAGGGCCCGCACGGTGGCGGTGGAGATGGCGCCGATGTCGGCGGTGTCGATGGCGGTGATCTGGTCGGTGTTGATGGCCAGGGCGCCGAGCTGAGCGGCGGTCAAGGCGGCGACCTGGTTGGAGGTCATGGCCTTGAGTTCAGCGGCGCTGAAAGTGACGATCTGATCGGTGGAGAAGGCCTTGATCTGATCGGAGGTGAGGGCCACGACCTGCTCGGAATTGATGGCCTTGACCTGATCGGTGGAGAGCTTGGCGATGACCGAGGTGGACAGCGCGCGCAAGTCGGCGTTCTCCAGCTTGGAGATTTGCTCGGTGTTGAGTGCGCCGACCGAGTCGGTATTGAGCGCGCCCAGCTGAGCCGAGCTCAGGGAGGCGAACTGAGCGGTGCTCAGGGCGTTGAGGTCTTGCGTCTGCAAGTGGCCGAACTGATCGGAGGTCAGACCCTTGAGCTGCTCGGTGGTGAGGGCAGCGAACTGCGCCGTGGTGAAGGCATTGAGGTCTTGCGTGGCCAGGGCGCGCAGCTGATCGGTGCTCAGGGCGACGATCTGCGCGGTGGTCAGGGCGGCCAACTGGGCGGGCGAGAGCGCAGCCAAGACGTCAGTGGACAAGGCGCGCACCACAGCCGTGGTGATGGCGGTGATGTCAGCGGTCTCGATGGCGCCGATCTGGTCGGTGTTGAGGGCCAGACCTGCCAGCTGGGTGGAGCTGAGTGCAGCGACTTGGGCGGAGGTCAGCGCGACCAGCTCCGAAGTGCTGAAGGTGTTGAGCTGATCGGTGCTGAGCGTCTTGATCTGATCGGTGGTGAGGGAGGCGACCTGATCGGAGACGATGGCCTTGACCTGATCGGTGGAGAGCTTGGAGATGACGGAGGTGCCCAAGGCCCGCAGATCGGCCGTCTCGAGCTTGGAGATCTGCTCGGTGGACAGACCGGCGGCCTGTGTGGAGGTGATCGAGGCGAACTGCGTGGCCGACAGGGCGTTGAGGTCTTGCGTCTGCAGATTGCCGAGCTGATCGGAGTTGAGCACGCGCAGCTGATCGGTGCTCAGCGCCGCGAACTGAGCGGGGATGAAGGCATTGAGGTCTTGCGTGGCCAGGCTGCGCAGCTGATCAGAGTGCAGCGCGGTGACCTGCGCGGTGGTGAGTGCTGCGAGCTGGTTCGGCGCGAGCGCGGCCAGCGTGGCGGTGGACAGGGCACGAATGACCGCGGTGGAGATGGCGGTGATGTCAGCGGTGTCGATGGCGCCGATCTGGTCGGTGTTGACCGCCAGGCCGCCGAGTTGAGCGGCGGAGAGCGTGGCGACCTGGGCGGAGCTCAGGGCGGCGATCTCAGCCGTGCTGAAGGTGTTGAGCTGATCAGAGGAGAGGGTCTTGATCTGATCCAGGGTGAGGGCCGCGACCTGATCGGAGACGAGGGCCTGGACCTGATCGGTGGAGAGCTTGGAGATGACCGAGGTGGACAGCGCGCGCAAGTCGGCACTCTCCAGCTTGGCGACCTGATCGGTGGTGAGGCCAGCGAGCTGCGTGGAGCTGAACTGTGCGAACTGGCCGGTGGTCAGGGCGTTGAGGTCCTGGGTGGCGAGGTTCTTGATCTGATCGGAGCTCAAGGCGCCGACCTGGTTGGAGGTCAAGACTTGCAGTTGAGAAGGCGTGAGGGCGGCCAGGGCGGCATCGCTCAGGGCCCGCACGGTGGCGGTGGAGATGGCGCCGATGTCGGCGGTGTCGATGGCGGTGATCTGGTCGGTGTTGATGGCCAGGGCGCCGAGCTGAGCGGCGGTCAAGGCGGCGACCTGGTTGGAGGTCATGGCCTTGAGTTCAGCGGCGCTGAAAGTGACGATCTGATCGGTGGAGAAGGCCTTGATCTGATCGGAGGTGAGGGCCACGACCTGCTCGGAATTGATGGCCTTGACCTGATCGGTGGAGAGCTTGGCGATGACCGAGGTGGACAGCGCGCGCAAGTCGGCGTTCTCCAGCTTGGAGATTTGCTCGGTGTTGAGTGCGCCGACCGAGTCGGTATTGAGCGCGCCCAGCTGAGCCGAGCTCAGGGAGGCGAACTGAGCGGTGCTCAGGGCGTTGAGGTCTTGCGTCTGCAAGTGGCCGAACTGATCGGAGGTCAGACCCTTGAGCTGCTCGGTGGTGAGGGCAGCGAACTGCGCCGTGGTGAAGGCATTGAGGTCTTGCGTGGCCAGGGCGCGCAGCTGATCGGTGCTCAGGGCGACGATCTGCGCGGTGGTCAGGGCGGCCAACTGGGCGGGCGAGAGCGCAGCCAAGACGTCAGTGGACAAGGCGCGCACCACAGCCGTGGTGATGGCGGTGATGTCAGCGGTCTCGATGGCGCCGATCTGGTCGGTGTTGAGGGCCAGACCTGCCAGCTGGGTGGAGCTGAGTGCAGCGACTTGGGCGGAGGTCAGCGCGACCAGCTCCGAAGTGCTGAAGGTGTTGAGCTGATCGGTGCTGAGCGTCTTGATCTGATCGGTGGTGAGGGAGGCGACCTGATCGGAGACGATGGCCTTGACCTGATCGGTGGAGAGCTTGGAGATGACGGAGGTGCCCAAGGCCCGCAGATCGGCCGTCTCGAGCTTGGAGATCTGCTCGGTGGACAGACCGGCGGCCTGTGTGGAGGTGATCGAGGCGAACTGCGTGGCCGACAGGGCGTTGAGGTCTTGCGTCTGCAGATTGCCGAGCTGATCGGAGTTGAGCACGCGCAGCTGATCGGTGCTCAGCGCCGCGAACTGAGCGGGGATGAAGGCATTGAGGTCTTGCGTGGCCAGGCTGCGCAGCTGATCAGAGTGCAGCGCGGTGACCTGCGCGGTGGTGAGTGCTGCGAGCTGGTTCGGCGCGAGCGCGGCCAGCGTGGCGGTGGACAGGGCACGAATGACCGCGGTGGAGATGGCGGTGATGTCAGCGGTGTCGATGGCGCCGATCTGGTCGGTGTTGACCGCCAGGCCGCCGAGTTGAGCGGCGGAGAGCGTGGCGACCTGGGCGGAGCTCAGGGCGGCGATCTCAGCCGTGCTGAAGGTGTTGAGCTGATCAGAGGAGAGGGTCTTGATCTGATCCAGGGTGAGGGCCGCGACCTGATCGGAGACGAGGGCCTGGACCTGATCGGTGGAGAGCTTGGAGATGACCGAGGTGGACAGCGCGCGCAAGTCGGCACTCTCCAGCTTGGCGACCTGATCGGTGGTGAGGCCAGCGAGCTGCGTGGAGCTGAACTGTGCGAACTGGCCGGTGGTCAGGGCGTTGAGGTCCTGGGTGGCGAGGTTCTTGATCTGATCGGAGCTCAAGGCGCCGACCTGGTTGGAGGTCAAGACTTGCAGTTGAGAAGGCGTGAGGGCGGCCAGGGCGGCATCGCTCAGGGCCCGCACGGTGGCGGTGGAGATGGCGCCGATGTCGGCGGTGTCGATGGCGGTGATCTGGTCGGTGTTGATGGCCAGGGCGCCGAGCTGAGCGGCGGTCAAGGCGGCGACCTGGTTGGAGGTCATGGCCTTGAGTTCAGCGGCGCTGAAAGTGACGATCTGATCGGTGGAGAAGGCCTTGATCTGATCGGAGGTGAGGGCCACGACCTGCTCGGAATTGATGGCCTTGACCTGATCGGTGGAGAGCTTGGCGATGACCGAGGTGGACAGCGCGCGCAAGTCGGCGTTCTCCAGCTTGGAGATTTGCTCGGTGTTGAGTGCGCCGACCGAGTCGGTATTGAGCGCGCCCAGCTGAGCCGAGCTCAGGGAGGCGAACTGAGCGGTGCTCAGGGCGTTGAGGTCTTGCGTCTGCAAGTGGCCGAACTGATCGGAGGTCAGACCCTTGAGCTGCTCGGTGGTGAGGGCAGCGAACTGCGCCGTGGTGAAGGCATTGAGGTCTTGCGTGGCCAGGGCGCGCAGCTGATCGGTGCTCAGGGCGACGATCTGCGCGGTGGTCAGGGCGGCCAACTGGGCGGGCGAGAGCGCAGCCAAGACGTCAGTGGACAAGGCGCGCACCACAGCCGTGGTGATGGCGGTGATGTCAGCGGTCTCGATGGCGCCGATCTGGTCGGTGTTGAGGGCCAGACCTGCCAGCTGGGTGGAGCTGAGTGCAGCGACTTGGGCGGAGGTCAGCGCGACCAGCTCCGAAGTGCTGAAGGTGTTGAGCTGATCGGTGCTGAGCGTCTTGATCTGATCGGTGGTGAGGGAGGCGACCTGATCGGAGACGATGGCCTTGACCTGATCGGTGGAGAGCTTGGAGATGACGGAGGTGCCCAAGGCCCGCAGATCGGCCGTCTCGAGCTTGGAGATCTGCTCGGTGGACAGACCGGCGGCCTGTGTGGAGGTGATCGAGGCGAACTGCGTGGCCGACAGGGCGTTGAGGTCTTGCGTCTGCAGATTGCCGAGCTGATCGGAGTTGAGCACGCGCAGCTGATCGGTGCTCAGCGCCGCGAACTGAGCGGGGATGAAGGCATTGAGGTCTTGCGTGGCCAGGCTGCGCAGCTGATCAGAGTGCAGCGCGGTGACCTGCGCGGTGGTGAGTGCTGCGAGCTGGTTCGGCGCGAGCGCGGCCAGCGTGGCGGTGGACAGGGCACGAATGACCGCGGTGGAGATGGCGGTGATGTCAGCGGTGTCGATGGCGCCGATCTGGTCGGTGTTGACCGCCAGGCCGCCGAGTTGAGCGGCGGAGAGCGTGGCGACCTGGGCGGAGCTCAGGGCGGCGATCTCAGCCGTGCTGAAGGTGTTGAGCTGATCAGAGGAGAGGGTCTTGATCTGATCCAGGGTGAGGGCCGCGACCTGATCGGAGACGAGGGCCTGGACCTGATCGGTGGAGAGCTTGGAGATGACCGAGGTGGACAGCGCGCGCAAGTCGGCACTCTCCAGCTTGGCGACCTGATCGGTGGTGAGGCCAGCGAGCTGCGTGGAGCTGAACTGTGCGAACTGGCCGGTGGTCAGGGCGTTGAGGTCCTGGGTGGCGAGGTTCTTGATCTGATCGGAGCTCAAGGCGCCGACCTGGTTGGAGGTCAAGACTTGCAGTTGAGAAGGCGTGAGGGCGGCCAGGGCGGCATCGCTCAGGGCCCGCACGGTGGCGGTGGAGATGGCGCCGATGTCGGCGGTGTCGATGGCGGTGATCTGGTCGGTGTTGATGGCCAGGGCGCCGAGCTGAGCGGCGGTCAAGGCGGCGACCTGGTTGGAGGTCATGGCCTTGAGTTCAGCGGCGCTGAAAGTGACGATCTGATCGGTGGAGAAGGCCTTGATCTGATCGGAGGTGAGGGCCACGACCTGCTCGGAATTGATGGCCTTGACCTGATCGGTGGAGAGCTTGGCGATGACCGAGGTGGACAGCGCGCGCAAGTCGGCGTTCTCCAGCTTGGAGATTTGCTCGGTGTTGAGTGCGCCGACCGAGTCGGTATTGAGCGCGCCCAGCTGAGCCGAGCTCAGGGAGGCGAACTGAGCGGTGCTCAGGGCGTTGAGGTCTTGCGTCTGCAAGTGGCCGAACTGATCGGAGGTCAGACCCTTGAGCTGCTCGGTGGTGAGGGCAGCGAACTGCGCCGTGGTGAAGGCATTGAGGTCTTGCGTGGCCAGAGCGCGCAGCTGATCGGTGCTCAGGGCGACGATCTGAGCGGTGGTCAGGGCGGCCAACTGGGCCGGCGAGAGCGCGGCCAAGACGTCAGTGGACAAGGCGCGCACCACAGCCGTGGTGATGGCGGTGATGTCAGCGGTCTCGATGGCGCCGATCTGGTCGGTGTTGACCGCCAGGCCAGCGAGCTGAGCGGCCGAGAGCGAGGCGACCTGGTTGGAGGTCAGCGCAGCCAACTCAGGCGTGCTGAAGGTGTTGAGCTGATCGGTGCTGAGGGCTTTGAGCTGGTCCGAACTCAATACCTTGACTTGCTCAGAGTTCAGTACCTGCACCTGATCGGTACTGAGCTTGGCCACAGCCGAGGTGGACAGGGCGCGTAAGTCGGCGGACTCGAGTTGGGCAATCTGGTCGGTTCGCAAGCCCACGATTTGGGTCGAGCTCAAGGCGCCAAACTGGGCGCTGCCCAAGGAGTTCAGATCTGCCGTGCTCAGCTTGCTGATTTGATCGCTGCTGAGGGCTTGGGCTTGGTCTGTTCTGAAGGCCGCGAATTGTGCGGTGGTCAGTGCATTCAGGCTGTTGGTGGAGAGGTTGCGGATCTGATTGGAGGTCAGAGACGCGACTTGGCCGGTGGTGAAGGCCGCCAGCTGTTCGTTGAGCAGGCCGGCGAGTTGCTCGGTGGTCAGCTTGGCCACTGCGGCCGTGCTGATCAGGCGCAAGTCTCTTGTTTCAATCGCGAAGATATTGGCGGCCTTGATGGCTGAGATGGCCAAAGGATTGATGGCCGACATCTGGGTGGTGGTCAAGGCCACCAATTGGTCAGGGGTGAAGGCAGCCCAGTCTTCAGTTGTGAAGTTCTGAATGGTCAGGGTCGACAGACCGGCAATCTGCTCGGGGGTGTAAGTCGTAACGACGGATGCCATGATCTGCTCTCCTGAACTTTGTGTCTTCAGCAAGTCTTTGTCTTGCTGTGGTGTCTGGGTTCTTGTCCTCTGGGGACAAGTGAATACATCGATCTGCCCGGGGTCGCCTGCGCAAAAATTGCGATGCTGACCGGGCGTATCGCCGAGGCTTTACGCTTCAATCAGTCTGTTATCGGTTTTCTTTAGCTTGGCTTGAGCCGAGTCAAAAACAGGCGAATGCCCGCATGCCGAGGCACGCCACTCGCCCGGTTCTAGGTTTCGCCATGTTGTTCTGAATGCTGAGGTGACGAAGCGGTGATAACCGCCTCAAAACTGGACTTTTCGCGATTGAGGGCTCAAGTTCTGCTTTGGGATGCCGATACCCAGGACGCAGCCAGTGGGGTTCTTTGCGCAGAGTCGCCGTGGGTATGGGCGCATTTGCAGAGGTTTTCGCCACCTAATCCAGCGCTAGCTCCAGGGCCGTGGCTCATAACATGCAGTGAGCTTTCAAGAACCGTTTCAACGGAAGAAACTGCCATGGATATGCCCGCACCATCTCTTCAGTCCTCAACTGCGCTGCAACCGGAGTTGGAGGGCTTGCTTGCGCAAGCGAGAACTGGGGCTATGGCGCTGAGCGACTTGATGACCAAGGCGTCTGAGCTGCAGGCCGGTGGGCGCGCTGAGTGGGCAATTCAGCTCTACCAAACCTGGGTGGAGGGCAATGCAAGCTCGCCATTCCTGCCCATTGCCTGTTACAACTGGGGCACGCTCTTGGGCGCGGCCCGTCGCCATACCGATGCCGAGCAGGTTTACCGTCGCGCGCTGGCCCTGAGCCCGGCTTTTTACCAAGCCCGTTTGAATCTGGGTCATCAACTGGAACACACCGGCCGCGTCGAAGAGGCCCTGACGGAGTGGCGCACCGTCGATGAAGCCTTGGGCATCGGCCCTGGTCAAACACTGAGCGACGACTTGATGGAGTTGAAGCTCCATGCGGTCAACAACTCGGCTCGCTTGCTGGAAACGCACAAGCAGTTTGCGCAGTCCCAGGCTTTGATGAGGCGCAGCCTGGAATTGAATCATCGCCAAAGCGATGTGATTCAGCACTATGTGCACATCCGCCAAAAGCAGTGTGATTGGCCGGTGTACCAGCCGGTTGGTCAAGTGACCCATAACCAATTGTTGGTGGGGACATCTTTGCTGGCCATGTTGAGTGCCAGTGATGATCCGGCGTTGCAGCTGATGGTGGCGCAGCGCTTTGTGCATGAGAAGGTGCTGGCCCACAAAGACAAGCCGTTGCATACCCAAGCCGTTTCGCGTTTGGCCCGACAAGGTCGGATCAAGGTGGGCTATCTCTCGGGCGATCTATGCATGCATGCGGTCGGCCTGCTGACGCCGGAATTGTTTGAGTTGCATGACCGCGAACGCTTCGAGGTGTTTGCTTTCTGCTGGAGCCGAGAAGACGGCACAGCACAGCGCGCGCGCATCTTGAAGGGCATGGATCACCATGTTCGCCTCGCTGGTGTGGATGACTTCACCGCCGCGCGCTTGATCGCTCAAGCGGGCATTGACGTTTTAGTCGATTTGCAAGGTCTGACCAGCGGCGCCCGGCCCAATATCTTGGCCTATCGCCCGGCTCCAATTCAGGTCAGCTACCTGGGCCTGCCGGCGACTTCGGCTTTGCCGGGCGTGGATTGGATCATTGCCGACCGCTTTGTGATGCAGCCTGAGTACTTGCCTTACTGCACTGAGAAGCCGATCTACCTGGACAACTGCTACCAAGTCAGCGATCGGCAGCGGGAGGTGGCGTCGCCGCCAAGTCGCTCGACGTACAACTTGCCTGAATCTGCCTTTGTCTTCTGCTCCTTCAATAACAACCACAAGTTCAGCGAAGAGGTGTTTGGCAGCTGGATGAGGATACTCAAGCAGGTGCCCAATAGCGTGCTGTGGTTGTTGGCCGATAACGAATGGTCCAAGGCCAATATGATCCAGGCCGCCGCAGCCCAGGGCATTGCTGAAGATCGATTGATCTTCGCGCCACGGGTGGCCCCTGCGGAGTACCTCGCCCGCTTTGCTTTGGCTGACCTGGTGCTGGATACCTTCCCTTACAACGCGGGCACGACGGCCAGTGACTGTCTGTGGATGGGCACCCCCATCCTGACGCGCTCGGGCCGAACCTATATCTCTCGCATGGCGGGAAGTCTGCTCACGAATGTGGGCTTGCCCGACCTGATCACCTATTCCTTGGCGGAGTATGAGCAGCGCGCGGTGCAGATCGGCCTGAACCCGGCGCGGGCCCAGTCTTACAAGCGCTACCTGACCGAGCATGGTCGGCAATCAAAGCTGTTTGATATTCCCGGCTTGGTTCGCGACCTGGAATCCAAGTTTGAAACGATGGCTTTGGACCATAGGCGAGCAGCTGTCGGCAGCTCCGACTGAGTTGCCCTGAAGGATTGTGGTGAGCAAACGAAACGATTCCTTCTTTGACGGCCCCAGGCCTGCGGGCGGCTCAAACGCGCCGAGTCTTTACCTCGCGGCGGACCGTGAAACAGCCCCGGCGGCCGAGCCGACGCCTGAATGGCAGAAGGAAGCGCAAGGCGATATCGGCAACCCGCTGCTGCAGGCCATGGTTTGGCTGACTCAGCATTATGGGCTCGCACGTTCAGCAGAATCGCTTTTGGCGGGTGCGTCGGTCGATGGGACATTGGGCCCTGATCAAGCGATGCGCATGATGCGCGAAGCGGGCTACAACGCCGGCTTGGTTCGCCGAAAAATTGATGACCTCAACCCCTTGTTGATGCCATCGGTCTTGCTGCTCAATGACGGCGACGCCTGTGTGCTGGTGCGTCGCTTGGATGCAGCGCAGCCTCAGCCCGAAGGGCGCTATGAAGTGCTTTTTCCCGGTGCAGAAGCCAATATCTGCACGGCAAGCTCGGCCGAGCTAGAGGGCGAATACAGCGGCTTCACTATGTTGGTGACGCCGCAGGAGAAGTCCCAAGCTCATACACGTTCCGACCCCCATTTGCGCAGTCATGGCCCGCATTGGTTCTGGGGAACGGTCAAGCGCTTCATTCCGTACTACCGTGCGGCCATGCTGGCGGCCTTGTTGAGCAACGTCTTGATGTTGGTCTCGGGTCTGGTGACCTCGGTCATCTACGACAAGGTGATTCCGAACCAGTCTTTCGTGACCCTATGGACACTGGCGATTGGTGCAGCCTTGGCGTTGGTGTTTGATTTGTTCGCGCGTCAGTTAAGAGCCCATTTGATTGATTTGGCCGGCCGTAAAGTCGATTTGATCGTGGGTGCCAAGCTGTTCCGCCAGTCGCTCGGCGTTCGCATGGAGTTCAAGCCCAGTTCGGCCGGGGCCTACGCCCACACCATCGGACAGATCGAGTGCGTTCGGGAGTTCTTCACTTCGGCGAGCATGTCGGTGGTGTCGGACCTGCCCTTCATCATCATCTTTATCGGCATGACCTTCATCGTGGGCGGCCCCTTGGGCTGGGTGCCCGCCTTGGCGGTGCCCGTCATTTTGGGCATCTCGTTGCTTATGCAAAAACGCATGCGCGCGGCCGTCAATGAAAACATGGGCGAAATGGCCGATCTGCACGGCACGCTGGTCGAGGCCGTAGAAGGGCTGGAAGATTTGAAGACCTCGGGCGCAGAAGGTCGCTTTTTGCGTCGCTATGAAACCACCTCTGCCGCCGCCGCCGAATCCGCGATGCGCAGCCGTGATATGCATGCCTGGAACAGCAATCTGTCCAGTACTCTGCAGCAAGCGATCACCATGATCATGTTGGTCTGGGGTGTCTATCTGATCAAGGACGGCGTGGTGACTGCTGGTGCCTTGATCGGAGCCGTGATGTTTGCCGGCCGGGCGATCGCGCCCTTGAGTATGGTGGTGAGCCTGGCGGCCCGCTACCAAGGCGCGCGTGCCGCGATGTCCTCGCTGGATCTGTTGATGGACAAACCGACCGAGCGGGAGTCTGACCGCAACTATGTGCCGCTCAACAAGTTCAGCGGCAGCATTGCGCTCAACGATGTGGGCTTTGCCTATCCGGCCGAGGGCAATGCGGTGGCGCCCAAGGTTCTGAAGAACGTCACTTTGAAGATTCGCGCCGGCGAGCGGGTGGCCATTCTGGGACGCATTGGCAGTGGCAAGTCCACCGTTTTGCGCATGATGGCCAGTCTCTATCAGCCAAGCGAAGGCATGGTCGAGGTGGATGGCATCGATCTGCGCCAGGTAGATCCGGCGGAGTTTCGGGCGCGAGTGGGCTTTGTGTCTCAGGATCCCAGACTGTTCCATGGCAGCTTACGCGACAACGTTTTGATGGGCCGTGCCCACATCGATGCTTCGCGTTTGGTGGAAGTGGCTCGGCTGACCGGTCTGGACCGAGTGGTCGCAGCGCATCCTATGGGCTGGGATCTACCGGTCGGTGAACAGGGCTGCTTGCTGTCGGGGGGGCAACGCCAGTTGGTGGCCCTGGCCCGGAGCTTGATCAGCAAGCCGCAAGTGCTTTTGATGGACGAGCCCACCAGCTCGATGGACGCGCAATCCGAAGTGTCTTTTCTGCGCCAACTGCGTGATGCTGCGGGCGAATGCACGCTGGTGATGGTGACTCACCGACCCGCGGTGCTGGAACTGGTCTCTCGCATCACGGTGATGGACAGCGGTCGTGTGGTCATGGATGGTCCGCGGGATCAGGTCTTGGCGGCGCTCTCTGGTGTGCGGCCTACTCAGCCTGCGTCTTCGCCTGAAGCCCAGTCCAATTTGCATATGCATCCGGCGGCCCAGCCGGTGCAGCGTTCTGCCTCCGTGTAATCCGTAGTTCAAAAAGAGATAAGCGATGACGCTAGCCCGCGACGAGGGAATGTTTTTGAGCAGTTTGGCCGCGGCCCAACTCGATGAGCCATTGCCGCGGGTGACCTGGGCCTTGTATCTGGTGTTGGCCGCGATCGTGGTTGCCGTGGTCTGGTCCACCATGGCCAAGGTCGATATGGTGACCCGCACCGACGGTCGTGTGGTGCCCGATGGCCGCGAACAAATCATCTCCACCATGGAGATCGGCATTCTGAGTGAAATGTTGGTGCACGAGGGCGAGGAGGTGGAGCAGGGCGAAGAGCTTGTTCGACTCGACCCCACCCGTGTAGAAGCGCAGCAAAGCGAAGCGCAGGTGAAGCGTTTCTCCCTCAAGGCTGCGGCAGCTCGTCTGAGTGCCGAGGCTTCGGGCCGTCCATTGGCTTTTCCTGCGGAACTGAAGAGCCACAAGGCGCTGATCGATGCCGAGTCGGAGTCTTATGAGCTGCGCAAAAAGCTGCTGGAAGAAGCGGTGAGCAGCATTAATCGCAGCGCCTCGCTGCTGTCCACTGAAATGAAAGTGGCTCAAGATCTGTCTGCCAAGGGCTTGATGTCGAATGTGGAAGTGATGCGTTTGAGCCGCCAGGTCAACGAGTTGCAGCAGCAGCGCAATGAACGTATCAGCCGCTTCAAACAAGAAGCCAGCGGCGAGCTGGTTAAAGTGCAAAACGAATTGGCCATGCTGGACGAGCAAATGGTGGTCCGGGAGGACTCGCTGGCCCGCACCGTGCTGAAATCACCGGTCAATGGCTTGGTGAAGAACATCCGCAGCAATACCGTGGGCGGGGTGGTCACGGCCGGAGCGCCCATCATGGAAATTGTGCCCATGGGAGGGCGGGTGCTGGTGGAGGCCCGAATCAAGCCCATGGACGTGGGTTTCATCCATGTTGGCCAAAAGGCTACCGTGAAGCTTTCGAGTTATGACTTCAATGTGTTTGGCGGCTTGATTGGCCGTGTGGAGTACATCAGCCCTGACGCACTGGGAGATGCCGAAACGCCAAATGGTGACGCCCGCTATTACCGGGCGCGCATCAGCGCCGAGAAGAACACCCTGCTGAAGTCCAGGGGTGAGCAGCTTCCGGTGATTCCCGGCATGACCGCCACCGTCGAGATCAAGACCGGCGAGCGTTCAGTGATGAGCTTCCTGCTGCGTCCGATGATGAAGTCCACCGAGGCCATGCGCGAGCGTTGAATATGGCTTCACGTGGCGCCTAAATCAAAGTCCCTGAGTCAAAAGGGGCGTCCCTCATCGGGACGCCCCTTTTTCTTTGGGACTGATTGGAAGGGGGCTACCGAATTCGCTTCAGCCCGCCAAATCGGGGAACAGGCTGTCCGTCTCCTCGTCATGCAGCGGGAAGCTGCGTGGGCCACGGAAGAAGCTGGTCTCGCTGAAAGCACTCAGGCTTTGGCCATTGCTCGGTTGCACTGAGGCGAGCAATCGAGTGATCAATGCTCGATTGGCTTCTGGAACTGGTGAGCTGTTGAGAATGGCATCCATGATCCCTGCCATCACCCAGGGGTCGATTTCCTCACGCAGGCCCAAGCCGGCCTCGGCACTGGTCGTTTTGACCCGGAAGTGGTAATGCCCCATGGCCAATAGGCGCTGCGTGAGTTCCGGCACCTTGCTGCGGCGGGAGTCAAGAGAACGCGGTCGGGTGAAGCTGAAAAAGGGCAGGGGCCGACGCTCGACATCCGCCAAGGTCAGGGCCTGCCAGATGTCGTTGGGGTAGTTGACATGCGGATGCTCAGGGTCATAGCGCTCACGCATGAGCTGCAGCAAATCGCTGGAAAACAGCGAGTTCGCGCCACTGGCAAAGGTCAGGCCTGACAGTTCAGGCGGCGAATTCAGACGTGCGGGAGAGCCAGCGAAACAGCCGCTGGTGGGCAAGGTGTCGAGTAATGTCGACAGGCCGCGGAAGTCGATCACGGAGGTGACCGTGGTTTGGAACAGAAAGAAGGGCTCTTCGTGCTGACGCAAAAGATAGTCATAGACCGCTTGCTGCCGATAAATGGTGTCGCGGTTTTCTTTGCTGGACCAAATGCCTGAAGCGGCATAACCCGTTTCCGCAGAAGCTAGGTTTTGACCATCGCTAGTACCGACCACGAGGTCGTAACCGTCGTGACGCACTTCGCCTCGGGGAAGCTTGGTACTTGTGCGCGCAAAGACGGCCTCGACATTGGGATAGTGGGTCAGGAAAAACTGCCAGAGCGCGCGTGCGCGAGTAAAGACGGGCAACTCGTCGCCATAGCCAAAATACACAAGCAGCTTGGGGCCTCCGGCCTTCTTAAAGGAATCTCGTTGCAGCTCTTTCTCGTTTGGTCGGGCCGGGCTCGGGGTCAGGGGCGAGGACAGGGGGAATTCAATCGCCAGACTGGTCAAATTTTGTTGCAGAGTGACAGCCTGGCAGGGGTCGGCCGGACCTTGACCACGCAGGTCCCAGTTGAGAATGCCAGTGACCGTGTCGAAGAAGCATTCGCTGGAAAACGGATACGCCTTGGTGCCGTTGAGGAAGCTTTGAATGCGGTCCAAGTAGGCACCATGCTCTTCAGCACTCATACGGGAGAGCTTGTTGTAGAGCTCCGGATAGCTGCTGAAGTTGCGCAGATCGATGAAGCAATCCTCCGGAATCCAACGTTCGATGTTCGGGGCTCCGCCGTAAACAGGCACGGTGCCAGCGCGGAGACAGTCCAGTGCTTTCTCGGTGACATAGCCCGGGATGTTTTTCGCGTTCTCGTAGCAGATGGAGAAGCGGTACTGCGCCAGAGTGTCGAGTTTGTCTTGCACCGCCCCGCGGTAACTCGGAAATGCCGCAGCATCCCAGCCCATGCCATAGAGGTCGAAGTCCGCAGGCGCATTGTGTTCAAACCATCGAATCGCTCGCACCCGTTCGGAATAGAGTTCATTGGGGTGTGCCGAGGCTTTGGCCCCGGCAATCACCGTGGCCAGTTTGCGGTGCTCAAACAAAGATTTTTGCGTGCTGAAGTCATAGGGGCGCTGTAGATCGGCCGCAAAATTGGTCTTGATGTAACGAGTGCCGTCAACCAAAGCATCGTTCCAGGTCAGGACGCGATCGAATTGGCGGTGGTAGTCGGTATCCCAGTTGTCTGGCTTGATAACGTTGCACTCAAACAGCATCAAATACTTCTTGATGGGCGCTTGCAACAAGGCATCAATCAGCGGCCTTCCGGGGCGTGGCCGGTCCATGAAGATCACCGCATCCAGATCAGCGGGACCTTGGATTTGGTCCAGTGTGACGAAATCGATGCCCATCTCCTTACCGCGCGCATAGAGATCACACCAGGGCTTCAGCAGATTGGCGCCAACCGAGGTGTTGGGGTTCTTGAACAAAAAACCGTCGCGCGTGATCTCTTCGTAATAGTTCCAGACGCCGACGCGAAGGCGCTTCAGGGAGACCGTGGTACTGCGATTGACTGGTTCATTCATGGAGTCGTCCGGGCTCATGGGTTCGGCTGTGTGGGGCTTGCAAAGCGACGCAAGTTTGGGCGCACTCAGGCGCACAGGCGAACAAATATAGCGGCTGGACTGTCCGTCAAAGGCGAGGAAAAGAGTGCTCTATCGCGGCGTTTAGCCGCTTTGAGTAGGGGGTGTATGCCTAGCTTCACAACCGGAAGAATCGTGTCTTCCCGTCATTGACGCGGCGTATACCCGCAGATCGGTCGCGTTAGTTGGACTCAGCCTTGGCGTTACTGAGCGAATTCGTGCGAATTCGGCAGCTAGCCCGGTTCTATTCGACAGCTTGACGCTTTGGCATCGAGATTAAGATGCCCGGCAAGCTGCTGATGGCCTCTAACAACGCCCTGGCGCATTCCCTCATGCAACGCCTTTTTGCAGGCACAACGTCCGTGATTGAACCGTCCCTCGTTACTCTCGCGAATCGAAAGCAGTTCGAGGCTCCAGCTGATATCAGCTTGCTGGATGCTGCTCGTTCTGCCGGTTTGGTGTTGGAGCACAGCTGCCGCACCGGTCGTTGCGGAAGTTGCCGGGTTCAGGTTTTGCAAGGGCAGACCCGAGCTCTGCTTGATGACAGTTTGCTGTCGGCGGAAGAGCGCGCAGCCGGCTGGGTATTGAGCTGCGCTAGCGCCGCCACTTCCGATCTGGAGTTGGATGCCGAAGACCTCGGGGCGGCCGCAGCCATCACGGTCAAGACTTTGCCGGCGCGAATCGATTCAATGGAGCAGCCGGCCCCAGACGTACTTCGAGTCAAACTGCGCTTGCCGCCGAATAGCCGCTTGGAGTTTTTGCCAGGACAGTACCTCAACATCATCGGCCCAGCCGGTGTGCGTCGCAGCTATTCCCTGGCGGCGGCGCCGGCAGCTGATGGCGGGTTAGAACTGCAAGTCCGCGCCGTGGCTCAAGGCCAGCTGAGTACTTACTGGTTCGAGCAGGCGAAGCAGAACGATCTGTTGAGGCTGGAGGGGCCGCACGGCAGTTTCTTCATGCGCGAAGTGGCAGGGCGCGATGTGGTGTTTCTCGCGACCGGCACTGGCATTGCGCCACTCAAGGCCATGATGGAAGCCTTGCAGCGCATGCCCGCCGAGGCGCAGCCGGGCTCCTTGCAATTGCTGTGGGGTGGTCGTTTGCCGGTCGATCTTTATTGGTCCGTACCAGACATGCCTGCTTGGTTCAGTTACACGCCGGTGCTGTCGCGCGCAGGGGCTGCTTGGACCGGCGCGCGAGGCCATGTACAGGATGTCTTGCTACAGCAGCGGCCTGATATGCGGGGCATTGCCGTGTATGCCTGCGGTTCATTGGCCATGATAGAGGCGGCTCGCCGCCAATTGTTGGCCGCCGGGGTGCTGCCGCGAGATTTCCACTCTGATGCCTTTGTCAGCGCCTGAAAAACAAGGAATGAAGCCTTTATGAAAGCAGTGATTCTTGCCGGTGGCCTGGGCACGCGACTCAGCGAAGAAACCGCCGCTCGGCCCAAGCCCATGGTTGAGGTGGGGGGCAAGCCGATTCTGTGGCACATCCTCAAGATGTACGCTCATCACGGCATCAATGACTTTGTGATCTGCTGTGGCTACAAGGGTTATGTCATCAAGGAGTTCTTTTCGAACTACTTCATGCACATGTCGGACATCACTTTCGATATGCGTTCCAACCGCATGGAGGTCCATCACAAACGCGCCGAGCCCTGGAATGTGACCCTGGTGGACACCGGCGAGCATTCCATGACCGGCGGGCGCCTCAAGCGTGTGGCCAAGTATGTGGAGTTGGATGAAGCTTTTTGCTTCACCTATGGCGATGGTGTCAGCGACGTCGACATCAGCGCCAGCATCGAATTCCACCGCAATCATGGCAAGTTAGCGACGCTCACTGCCACCTATCCGCCTGCACGCTTTGGTGCGCTGGATCTAGAGGGCGATCAGGTCAAAAGCTTCAAGGAGAAGCCCTTCGGCGAGGGCGGCATGATCAATGGGGGCTTTTTTGTCCTCAGTCCTCAGGTGATTTCGCTGCTGGATGACGATCGCACCATTTGGGAGCGTGAGCCCTTGGATACCTTGGCCGCACGCGGTGAACTGATGGCCTATCAGCACCACGGCTTCTGGCAACCCATGGACACTTTGCGCGACAAAGTCTTGCTGGATGATTTGTGGGCCAGTGGCAAAGCGCCCTGGAAGAAGTGGGATTGAGGATGAGCATGGTCGTGAACCCAGACGTCACTTTCTGGCGCGGACGCCGTGTGCTTCTGACCGGCCACACTGGCTTCAAAGGCAGTTGGCTGGCCCTGTGGCTGCAGTCTCTGGGTGCCGAGGTGCATGGTTTTGCATTGCCGGCTCCGACCGATCCGGCCTTGTTTGATCAGGCCAAGGTGAGCGCCGACATGGCCAGCTCGACCCTGGCTGATATCCGTGATTTGGCGGCAGTCCAAGGTGTGTTCGAGCGCAGCAAGCCTGAGATCTTGCTGCATTTGGCCGCGCAACCGCTGGTGCGCCTGTCGTATGAACAACCGGTGGAGACCTTCGCCACCAATGTGATGGGCACAGTGCATGTGTTGGAAGTCGCCAGGCAATGTGAAAGCCTGCGTGCCATCGTCAATGTGACCACCGACAAGTGCTACGAGAACCGTGAGTGGGTCTGGGGCTATCGTGAAAATGAAGCGATGGGCGGGCATGACCCCTACAGCGCCAGCAAGGGCTGTGCAGAGTTGGTGACTGCCGCTTATCGGCGTTCGTTTTTGTCTCAGGGCCGCGTGGCACTGGCCAGCGCACGCGCTGGGAATGTGATCGGCGGAGGTGACTGGGCTGCAGATCGCCTAGTGCCCGATATCTTGCGGGCCTTCGAACGCAAGGAGCCTGTGCTCATCCGCAATCCGCATGCCATCCGCCCATGGCAACATGTGCTCGAACCGCTGTCCGGCTACTTGGTTCTGGCGGAGCAATTGTTCACCCAAGGCCAGAGCCACGCTGAAGCTTGGAACTTTGGCCCGCGCGATGACGATGTGCAGCCGGTGCAGTGGATTGTTGAGCGCCTGGTATCCGAGTGGGGCAATGGTGCGAGCTGGAAGCTGAACCTTGGTGACCATCCCCACGAGGCCAACTACCTGAAGCTGGACATCGCCAAGGCTCGGCAAGGTCTGGGCTGGCAGCCACGCTGGACCCTGGCACAAGCGCTGTCTCGCATCGTCGAGTGGCAGCAAGCTTGGCTTGCCGGACAGGACATGCAGGCCCTGTGCCGGCATCAAATTGAACAGTACATCAAGTCATCGAACTCCACGGAATCCGCAGCATGAGCGCAAGCCCCATTACCTTTCAACCCCAGCTCGACAAGCTGCGCAGCCAGATCGCTGATTTGGTTCAGCAATACGCCGATATTGCGCACGCCCCCAAGCCCTTCGTGCCGGGCGAGTCTTTTGTGCCGGTGTCCGGCAAGGTGATTGGCGCTAAAGAGTTGCAGTTGATGGTTGATGCCTCACTGGACGGATGGCTGACCACCGGCCGCTTCAATGCGATGTTTGAACAACGTCTGGCACAGTTTCTCGGCGTCAAACACCTGATTACGGTGAACTCAGGCTCCTCGGCGAATCTGGTGGCTTTCTCTACCCTGACCAGCCCCCGTCTTGGCGATCGCGCCATCAAGCCAGGCGACGAGGTGATTGGTGTGGCCGCAGGCTTTCCGACCACGGTTAATCCCATTTTGCAGTTTGGCGCCGTGCCAGTCTTTGTCGACGTTGACCTCGCCACTCACAATATTGACGCCAGTTTGATCGAGGCCGCCATCTCGCCCAAGACCAAAGCGATCATGTTGGCGCATTCGCTGGGCAACCCTTTCAATCTGGATGTTGTCACGGCCCTTTGCAAAAAGCATGGCTTGTGGTTGGTGGAAGACTGCTGTGATGCGTTGGGCGCTACTTACAAAGGCCAGATGGTCGGCACTTTTGGCGATATTGGTACCTTGAGTTTTTATCCAGCGCATCACATCACCATGGGTGAGGGTGGGGCGGTGTTTACGAATAACGCTGAACTCAAGCTGATCGCCGAGTCCTTTCGAGACTGGGGCCGTGACTGTTACTGCCCGCCCGGCAAGGACAACACCTGCAACAAGCGTTTTTGCTGGAGCAAAAAAGAGCTTGGCGGTGATCTGCCGGACGGTTACGACCACAAATACACCTATAGCCATCTGGGCTACAACCTGAAGATCAGCGATATGCAAGCCGCCTGCGCGCTGGCTCAGCTGGATCGTTTGGAGGAATTCATCGCCACGCGCCGCGCCAATTTCAGCTACCTGAAGAGCCGACTGCAAAGCTGTGCTGAGTGTTTGCATCTGCCCGAGGCGACACCAGGCTCGGAGCCTTCTTGGTTTGGTTTTCCCTTGATCCTGAAGGACAGCGCTGGTGTGAAGCGGGCTGACCTGATCAATTTCTTGGAGCAAAACAAGATTGGTACTCGCCTGCTCTTCGCGGGTAATTTGACCAAGCAGCCCTATATGGCGGGCCGAAATTTCCGCGTCAGCGGCAGCCTCACCAACACCGATGTGGTGATGAATCAAACTTTCTGGCTGGGCACCTTCCCGGGCTTGGGCGAACCTCAATTGGATTTCATTGCCGACAAGCTCGAAGAGTTCTTCGGACTGAACTTCTGATGGACTCTATGGCTCTGTCCGCGACACCCTTGGGCTTGCCGCCCGAGGACCTGGCCCATGTCTTGGACGGAGTGGGCGGCGACTGGCAGGCCTTGCGCGGCCAAAGGCTGCTGCTTACCGGCGGCACGGGTTTCATCGGCAAATGGTTGTTGGGCAGCTTTTTGTGGGCCAACCGTACTTTGGCGCTGAACGCCCGTGTCCTTGTATTGAGCCGCGATGTTGCGTCTTTTCGAGTGCAACATCCTGAGTTGGCCGCCGCGCCCGAGATCGAATGGCTGCAAGGTGATGTGCGCAGCTTCACTTTGGCCCCAGGTCAATCTTGCGCCTGGGCCATCCATGCGGCGACCGATGTTGCCCTCAATCCCAAACCCGCCGAAGTCTTGGACGTCTGTGTGCTCGGCACACAAAACTTGTTGATGCAAGCGCGCCAGTCCGGCGTTGGGCGTTTGCTGCTCCTGAGTTCTGGCGCGGTCTATGGCCGGCAGCCCAGTGCTGTTGAGCGTTTGTCAGAGGATTTCAGCGGCGCACCTGACTGCTTGACGCCCAGTTCGGCTTATGGCGAAGGCAAACGCGTCAGCGAGTTGCTGTGCGCCATGGCCGCAGCCGAGACCGGCATGGAGATCCCCGTCGCGCGCTGCTTTGCTTTTGTCGGCCCGCATTTGCCCTTGGACCGACAGTTCGCCATCGGCAACTTCATTGGAGCTGCGTTGCGTGGCGAAGACCTGCTCATTCAAGGCGATGGCACACCATTGCGTAGCTACCTCTACGCTGCGGATCTGGCGTTGTGGCTATGGAAGCTTTTGTTCCGAGGCAAGAGCTCGCGAGCCTACAACGTCGGCGGCCATGAGTCGGTCTCCATTGCACAACTGGCGCAGCGTGTGACCGCTGCGTTGGGGGCCGTGTCTGCCGTCAAGATTGCGCGTCAGCCCCAGTCCGGCGTGCCTGCACAGGCCTATTTGCCGGACCTACAACGGATCGAATCCGAGCTGAGCCTTCGCGTTCGTATCGATTTGGATGAAGCTATTCAAAGAACTGCCCGCTGGGCACAAAAGGCCAGACCATGAGTTCAGTCATTCAAGACATCGTGGACACCCAAAGCTTTGCGCGGCGCATGCGCGCCAATGCCCTGCGCATGGTGCAGCGTGCACGCGCATCGCATATCGGCTCGGCGCTGTCCATTTGCGACATCGTCGCGGTGCTGTACGGACGAGTGATGAAGCTTGATCCCAGCCAGCCCGCTTGGGTCGAGCGTGACCGCTTTATCTTGAGCAAAGGCCACGCTTGTGTGGCCATCTACGCCGCTTTGGCCGAGGCCGGATTTATCGCCGAAGCCGATCTGCTCAGCTATGGGCAAGACCATTCGATGCTGATGAACCACATCAGTCACAAAGTGCCCGGCGTTGAGTTTTCCACCGGCTCGTTGGGCCACGGCCTGTCCTTCGGTGTCGGCAAGGCCTTGGCAGCGAAGAAGCGTGGGCAGGCCTGGCGGACTTTTGTGCAGCTCAGCGATGGCGAGTTGGGCGAGGGCTCCAATTGGGAGGCCTTGATGTTTGCGGCGCACCATGGTCTCGACAATTTGGTGGCCATCATTGACTACAACAAATTGCAAAGTCTCACCACGGTGGAGAAAACTCTGCGCATCGAACCTTTGGCCGACAAGCTGCGCGCCTTCGGTTGGGCGGTGCGAGAGGTCGACGGTCATGACCATGAGGCACTGAGCGAAGCTCTGGCCGGCGCGCCGTGGCAGCCTGGCCAACCTTCTGTTTTGATCGCGCACACGATCAAGGGTCGGGGGGTGAGTTTCATGGAGAACAGCGTGGACTGGCATTACCGCTCGCCCAATGCCGAACAACTCGAACAGGCCCTCAAGGAACTGCAGGCCCATGCGTAATGCCTTTATTCAAGAGTTGGTAACGCTGGCACGCGCCCATCCACACATTGCTTTGGTGGTCGGCGATTTGGGCTATTCGGTGATCGAGCCCTTTGCCGACGAGTTCCCCGATCGCTTCATCAATGCTGGGGTGGCAGAGCAAAACATGACCGGCTTGGCCGCCGGCATGGCCTCCGAGGGCTACCATGTCTTCACCTATTCCATCGCCAATTTCCCAACCTTCCGTTGCGCTGAGCAGATCCGTAACGATGTGGATTACCACCGCTTGCCCGTGACGGTGGTCTCGGTCGGTGGCGGCCTCGCTTATGGCGCCCTCGGCTACTCGCACCATGCAGTGCAAGACTACGCGTTGATCCGTTCCTTCCCCAATATGTTGATCGCTGCGCCGGGTGATCCGATGGAGGTGCGAGCTTGCTTGCGCTATCTGGTGGCTAATCCTGGGCCGTCTTATTTGCGTCTGGGCAAGGCCGGCGAGCCATGCTTTCATACCGAACCCCCTGCGCTTGAGCCCGGGTGCTGGTTGCCGGTGCGGCCTGGCAGCGGCCCCAAGGCGGTGCTGACAACCGGCGCAGGGCTGGGGATTGCGATGGGCTGGCCCGGTGATTGGACTCTCCAGCCGGTCTACAGCATGCCGCTCTGGTCGCTGGCCTCGAAACGTGCACAAGCCGCACGACTGGCCGGGTTTCAGCGCGTGCTGACAGTGGAGGACCACTTGCTCGACGGCGGCTTTGGCTCCTGGATGCTGGAGGCGCGAGCCCTGGCGCCAGAGGTGCAGGCCCAGGTCTTGCCGCTAGCCTTGAGTGCCGAGGTCTGTGGCACCGTCGGCTCGCAAGCCATGCTCAATGCCCTCGGGGGGCTCGATCAACCGCCCAGTTCATTTCTAATCGCATGACCCAACTTATCACCTTCACCGGCGGGCTCGGCGCCCAGTTGTTCAGCGCTGCGGGCTACTTCTATCTGGAAAAAACGGGCCAAGCTGTGGCAGCTGACCTGCGCTACTTTGAGCGCCCAGAGCAAGTGGCCACGCCGGGTATCAGCGGTCAGGTCTCGCACTGGGCTTGGGACTTGGATCATTACGGCCTGAGCAAGGCCAGCTTTCGTACGGCCAGTTCGGGGAACTTGGTACCTGATGGTGCAGAGAAGATCCGTCTGGCCATGTGCGGCTTTAACGAACCCGCTGTGGTGGAGCGCTTCAAGCTCTTACCGGCAGTCTTGGCTCAGCGTCAACGGCTCTTTGGCCAAGACAGCTATGCCTGCTTGCATGTGCGGCGCGGCGACTATCTGAACGTGGCCACTTATATCGTTGACGACGAGGCGTTGTGCCGTGCTGTTTCCAAGGTGGTGCGTCTGGTCAAGCATCTGCTGGTGGTGAGCGACACGCCGCTGTCGCCCAAAATGGTGGAGTTGTTGTCGGCCTTGCCAATCGAAGCGGTCGTCGCGATTGGTGGCGAAGCCCTGATGGTGCATGGGCTGATGCGTCTGGCAGATGTGCTGGTGTGTTCCAACAGCCAATACTCGCTCTCCGCAGCGGTGATGCGGGACAAGTACAGCCTGACGCTGTATCCCGCTCGCCATGATGGAGACCCGGCCAGCTATTCCAATGCCTTTCTGGGCTCGATTCGAGAGTTCCAACTGCTCAGTCGTTTTTAGTTCCAGTACTGGGGAGCTGCAGTCCAGGCCGGGCAATGAGCTGATTTAGGCCAAGTCTGCCAAGTTGTTCACCAATTTGCCGGACTCGCTCTGTGTTCAAGTAGCAGCTATGTTACGAGAGCACCCCAAAGAGCTAACGCCCATATTGCCTGGTCCCCGAGGCAAGACTGTGGCCACTGTTTTCGCCGCTGTCCATCGCTGCTGGCGGCAATGCGCGCCAGTCGCTGCGGCCTTCTTGCTCCTCAGTTCGGCCGACATGGCCCTGGCTCAGTCACAAGGCCAGGTGCGAAAACCCGGCAAGGCCGCGGCCGCCAATGCCCCAGCTCCGGCGTCCAAAGAGCAAACCGCCAGCCCTAGCATGTGCGGTGAAGAAGATGCTCTTCCGTCCAGTCGCGGTCGTGATGCCAGTACCTTTGAGCCTTCGGCCGTTGACCCGCGCAGTCAGCTGATTGATTTGGTGAACTTGGCGATTCAACGCAGCCAGGCACAAGGGGCGAGCAATCTATTGGCCCAGGCGGCCCGTGATGAATGGGAAGAGGCGCGCGCCGCCCGTATGCCTCAGGTCAGCTTGGGGGCTTCGCTGCTCAGCGTGGGTAACAAGCCCAGCAATCAAGAGTTAGTCAAGGGCACGCAGGGGCATGCCAGCCTGCAGGTCACGGCGCCGCTCTACAGCTCTGGTCGTATCGAGCAGCTTGCCAATTGGCGCGGCCAACTGGCCGAGTCGGCTCGCTATGGCATGCTCAATTCCGAGCAGCAGATCGCCTTGCAGACGGTGGCCCTGGCCTTGGATCGCAGTCGCTACAACTTGCAAATTCAGGTCTACGGTCAGTATGTGCGCCGCATGTCCTGCCTGATTGAGTCTTTGGAGACCATCGTCAAGTCCGATAAGGGGCGCTCCAGCGAGTTGGTGCAGGCGCAAAAGACTCGGCAACAGATCGAGTTAACGGTGGACCAGGTACGCAGCACCTTGCGCCAAATTGAAACCCGGCTGCGCCGCTTTGTTGGCGATGTGTTGCCGCCCAGCGCCAGCTACTCTTCACTGCTGATGAGCGTGCCTGCTGTTGATGAGATGCAAAACGATGCGTCGGAAGCGGCTGAGGTGCAGCAACTCGCCGCCCAGGCTCGGGCCCAGTCCAGTTACGCCGAGTCTGTGCAGGCTGCCAACCGGCCGCAAGTCAGCTTGGCCGTGAATCTGGATTCCAACACCGGTTTGTCAAAAAGCAATGCCTGGGGTGCAGGATTGAGCGTCACGATTCCAATCTTCACTCCGGGTTCTGACTATGGCCTGAGCGCTGCGCGCAAGCGTGCAGAAGCGGCCCGTTTGCAAAAAGAAGACTCCATCGAATCGCGGCGTTACCGCGTGTTGGATGTCCATGAGTCGGCGACCTCATCGTTTGCGCGCGCGCGTAGCGTGGTGGAAATTCTGCGTAACAGCGATCGTCTCCGCACTGCGACCTTGCAGCAATGGCAGTTGCTGGGGCGACGCTCCTTGTTTGACGTAATCGGCGCGGAGTCGGACTACTATGGGTTGCGGATCTTGCATTTGAACGCGCTCAGCGATGGTCAACAGGCTGTGGCCATTCTGTGGTCTATGGGCCGCGGCGTGATGACCCCGATCAAATAGCCCAACTCATCTAGCCATGACTCCCTTCTTCAGCTTCATCGTTCCGACCCATCTTCGCGCTAGTTTGCTGCGCCGTTCCATCGGCTCCATTCGGGCTCAAACGATGGACGACTTTGAGATCATCGTGGTAGCAGACGCCCTGGATCAAGAAACAGCGCTGGTGGCAGCCGAATTGCTGCGACCCGAAGACACATTTGTCAAACGCTCCGGCACACCGGGCCCGGCTCAAAGCCGCAACGAGGGCATGCGGCATGCCCGTGGTGAGTGGGTGATCTTCCTGGATGACGATGACAGCTTGATGCCCGAGCATTTGGCCACGCTGGTGCATCAGATCAAGCACGATGGCGGTAGCAAAAAAGTCTATTTCTCCGACTTGCAGGTGGTGATGGAGAACCGCACCGAATCCGGCATCGAACGTTTGCGTGTCGATGCAGTGCAACTCAAAGACCGGCCCGTGGAGTCGCTTTTTGTGAGGAACTTCATTCCGAACAATGTGCTGGCCTTCAGGCGCGATGTCTTGGAAGGTTGCGAAGTCGATTGGCACTTGGCTTCGCAAGAGGACTGGGACTTTCTGCTGGCAGTCTGCGTCAAAGCCATGCCGAGCTACTACCCCGGCGGCGGCGCCGTGGTGCACAAGGATGTGAATCCCGGTACACGCCGCGGCACGCAGACCACCTCCAATGATCTGACGGTCGTGCTCGATTTCTTGCACATCTACCGTCGTTGGCCCGCGCCCAACGAAGGATTGCGCGAACAACGACAGGCCCTGATCAAAGGCGTGGGGCTAGACCTGCCGGTCTCTTGGTTTTGAGCGTTTGAGGTCGGTTCTCGAGACTGTGGTCGTCAACGAGAGTCGAGTTCAAGCCTCAGCTTCGAGTCGTATGCCTCAACACGAAAACGAGCAGTACCTCAATCAGGAGTGGCGTCACATTGCGCCAGTTTTGAGCCAGCTTGCTCATGAGTTTTGGCGATTCGGATCTGTACTTTTTTCGGTGCAGCAGGTCTGTGCCAACGGGTACTTTGCCGTTAGTGTAGCCAATGGTGTTGTCCGAATTGGTTTTGTACAGTGGCCTATCAGGCAATTCGCGAAAGAACATTGCTTCTAAGCCTGATCTCATGTTTATGAAGAATGATTACTTTAGCGTCGGCGAGTTTTGTGCGACTGCTTTTCAAATTCGTCGGTGTACGGGCGTGGCGGACGCCTTTTTTTTCGACTGGCTGATATCGCCCGGCACATCATTCGATGTTGTTAATAAATTGTGTGATGCCATGTTTCAGTCCGGCAATTGGGATGTGGTTGGGGAACCTGGGAATGAAGGCATAAGAGTTCGTGAACAATTCTCAGGATTGTTGTTTCAGCATGAATTCGCGACCAACGCGACAGGTCAGATCGACACCGCCAAGGTCGAGGACCACTTAGTCGTCGCAAAACAAAAGTTTTCTTATCTGAAAGATAAGACTGTCGCTGCAATCAAACGCAGTCAGCGGTGTGTCTTGGTACGGGCGGAAAATGATTTGGTGACACTCAATGACGCCTTGGCAAGAGCCAATCAAATGCGCGCCTGTTTTATGCCAATAAACTCCGGCGCAAAAATTGTGTTGGCGTCCAAGAACTTTGAGAATGAATATCAGCACCCTGACTTTTTGATGGTTAAACTGCGGGCTTGTGATGCGTGGGTGGGGGACCTCCCATCGTGGGATCGCCTATTTTCTATGGCTGAGAATTGCTTTCAATTTCAGGGTGTGTGAAAAAAAAGTATTTGAGTTGATGGTGGCTTGAAGTATTGAGTTTTAATGAGTTTGTTGGGCTGTTGGCGATTTTTTGGAATCCTGCTTGGCTCGATTTATTGGGGCATTTAAATTTCTATTTTTGATCGTCTACGTGAATTTTTAATCGTTCTGCAGAAGACGGTATTTTTGCGGCGAGGCAGTTTGCAATATGAGTGGAAAAAACAATGAACTATTCTGTTGACCCAGCCGCGTTGGTAGGGAGTAATTTTTCTATCGGAGATTACTCAGTCGTTGGCGCTGGTGTTGCCGTTGGGGACGGCGTCTCAATAGGGGGCGGAGTTTTTCTTTGGTCAGGCATGGTCCTCGAGTCTGGCGTAGTGATTGGGTCTAACGCCTCTTTCGCGACGGACGTTGAAGCAACGTCGGCCGAAGCTGTCAGCACCACGGTTTTGCGTTCGGGTGCTCGAGTCGGCGCCAATGCAACGATTGGTGCTGGTCTGACCTTGGGTGCAAATTGCCGAGTCACTCCCGGTTCAGTCGTGACACGAGATGTGCCGCCCAATGCGATCGTCTCGGGCAATCCCGCGCACATTACCGGTTACGTCAATACACCTCACCTTGACCTGCCGGGTCAAGCGGCCTCCGCCCGTACGGGAGCTGCTGACGGCGATTTGCCTGTTTTGCATGTCAAACAAGCCGCCTTGCACCGCTTGCCCAAGATCGTCGACTTGCGCGGTGCCTTGTCCTTTGGCGAGGTGGGTGCTCATCTTCCATTCGAACCGAAGCGCTTTTTCATGGTCTATGACGTCCCGAGCCGCGAAGTGCGGGGTGAGCATGCACACAAGGCTTGTCACCAATTCCTGGTCTGCGTGAAAGGCAGTTGCGGCATCGTGGTGGACGACGGCCAGTTCCGCGATGAAATCCTGCTGGACAGCGCCCGCGTCGGTCTGCACATCCCGCCGATGGTCTGGGGTATTCAGTACCAGTTCTCTAGTGATGCCGTTCTATTGGTGCTGGCCTCTGATACTTATAGCGCCGAGGACTACATCCGGAATTACGACGAATTTTTGGGTGCCGTGCAAGGAGGCCGCCATGGCGCTTGAGCAGCAGACCCCTATTTCAGTTCCGTTCTTGGATCTGCAGCCGAGTTATACGGCGTCAAAACCTGCCATTGATGAAGCTCTGCAGCGCGTTGCTGCCAGTGGCTGGTTCTTGCTGGGTCAGGAGTTGAAGGCCTTTGAAACTGCGTTTGCAGAGTTTTGTGAAGCCCGAGCTTGCGCCGGTGTCGCCAACGGTATGGACGCCCTGCATCTCTCCTTGTTGGCGCTTGGCGTCGGGCCGGGGGATGAGGTCATTGTGCCGTCCAACACCTACATTGCTACCTGGCTGGCGGTCAGCCAATGCGGTGCTAGACCCGTGCCGGTCGAACCCGATGAGAAGACCTTCAATCTGGACCCCTCGAAAGTTGCTGCGGCCATTACCCGCAAGACCAAAGTGATTCTGCCTGTGCATTTGTACGGGCAGCCGGCCGATATGGACGCGATCCTAGCGCTCGCAAGGGCTCACGGTCTCAGCGTTTTGGACGATTGTGCTCAGGCTCATGCGGCCCGGTACAAAGGCCGCCAGATCGGCAATTTGGCGGACATCTCGGCCTGGAGTTTTTATCCCGGTAAGAACCTGGGCGCTTTTGGAGACGGCGGCGGCGTCAGCAGCTCCAACGAGGCCTTGCTTGACACGGTTCGTGTGTTGCGCAACTACGGATCGCGGGTCAAATATCACAACGAGCTTAAGGGCTTTAACTCACGACTGGATGAAATTCAGGCAGCCGTTCTCTTGGCCAAGTTGCCGCAATTGCGCGCCGCCACCGAGCAAAGAGCGCTGATTGCCGCGCAGTTTTTGGAGGGTTTGGCCGGCTTGGATTTACAACTGCCTTTTGTGCCCGATTGGGCTGGGCCGGCTTGGCATTTGTTCGTGGTCCGCCACGCCGACCGCGATGGCTTGCAGCGGCGCCTTGCAGCTCGAGGCGTGGGCAGTTTGATTCATTACCCGGTGCCGCCGCATCTGCAGCCCGCCTACGCGGAATTGGGTTACGAGGCGGGTGCCTTTCCGATTTCGGAGGCGATGCACCGGGAGGTGCTGAGCTTGCCCATATGGCCCGGCATGAGTGAGGCCCAAGTCGAACAAGTGATCCAGGCAGTGCGCGCCTCGGCTTGAAGTATGGGCACGGCTAGGGCCAGGTCGACAAGGCCCGGCCATTTTTAGCGGACTGAACTTGGCCCCTTGTAGGTTGCCGGGTTCCCAAACCAGAGTTCGTCCGCTGGTACATCCTTGGTCACCACACTGCCGGCGCCTATCAAAGCGCCCGCCCCAATCCGCACCCCACCCAAAATTGTGGCATTGGCGCCGATCGAGGCGCCACGCTCGAGATGGGTGCGTTGAAAAGCCTCGGGATAGGCTTTCGAGCGCGGATATTTGTCGTTGGTGAAGGTCACATTGGGGCCGATGAAGACATCGTCTTCCACGGTGATCCCGTCCCACAGTTGCACGCCGGACTTGACCGTGACTCGGTCGCCAACCAAAACGTCGTTTTCGATCAGGCACTGGGCATTGACATTGCAGTCCTGGCCGATGCGTGCGCCTGGCAGCACCACGCAGAACTGCCAAATCATGGTTCCGGTGCCAATGTTTGGGCTCTGCACATCGGCTGTGGGGTGGACTTTGAAGTTGCTGCTCATCACGGTGCTCGCGCGCTGGGGTTGATCAAAGAAACAGGGCATTTCAAATGAGCCAAGGCGCCTTGGGGCTTGAACAGACCCAAAGCGCCTTGGACGCAGGGGGGGGCAAGGCCCCCGCCGGTCGATCATTCCCTCTTAGATCAGAGGATTGAATCGATTATCTTCCTCATCGTTGTGCTTACGTGGCACCAAGAGATGGCCAGCATGCTCGGACGACGCGGGCGGTGTGAATCCGCTGGCCAGATTGGCTTCCTGGAGCAGGCTACCGGACGGGCCGCTCAACAAGTCTCCCAGCTTCACATCGGGTTTGGCCTCGTGGGCTGCGCCCTCAGGTTGAACATCCTTGCTGAACCAGACGTCCGCCACCGTATGGCTTGCGCCATCCGCGGTCTTGTAGCCAGAGACCAGGCCGATCAGATTGCCGTTGTCCAACTCGCTGTGCTTGTTGGCGTTCAATCCAATCTCGGTGATGCCCAGCTCGGTCAGCGCGCGCAGTTCACCGGCGTCGGTCTTGCCATCGTGGTTGGCGTCGACCCAGACACGCAGATCCTTGAAGCTCGCATCATGGAGGTCCAGCTTGCCGTCGTGGTTGCTGTCCTCACCCGCCATGGCCTGGTAGCCGTTGGCCGCGTGCTTGCCGTTAGCCAGAACCGTGCCGGTGCCGAACAACTCCTTACCGTCGTTGATATGGCCGTCATGGTTTCTGTCCATCACCAGCAGACCATCGTTGCCGCCGACCCAGCCCCATTTCTGAGCCTGGCCGGTGCCGTTCAAGTCGAAGTTGACGCCACTGGCCGCTGACAAGGTGTTGATGCCGTTGCCGTCCAGGTCCAAAACGATCGGTGTTGCCAGGAACAACGCGTCCAGTTGATCGCCCGACATCGCGCTGATCTGGTCGGTGGTGAAGGAGGACACCTGCGTCATGTTCATCTTGGCAATATCGACAGCCTCGAGCCCGGCGATCTGATCGGTGGTCAGGCTGACGATCTGATCGGTGGTGATGCCGGCCATTTGCGCTGTGGTCAGAGCCTTGATGTCTTCCGAACCGAAGCGGTGGAACTGATCTGTGCTGAAGGCATGGATTTGCGACGAAGTGAATGCCGCGATTTGCGCCGTACTCAAGGCGTCCACATCGTCGCTTGCCAATGTTCCGATCTGATCCGAAGTAAAGGCGCGGATCTGAGCGCTGGAGAAGCTGTGGATTTGGTCGGTTGTCAGCGCTTGGAACTGCTCGGTCGAGAAGGACGAGAGGCCCGACGTCGACAGGCCGACCAAGCTGCTGGTCGAGATCGCACCGATGTCGTCTGTCTGCAGGCCAGTGAGCTGAGCACTCGAGAAGCTGGCGAATTGGCTGCTCGAGAAGGCGCCCACCTGGTCAGAGGTAAAGGCGGTCATATCGGCAGAGGTCAGGCCGCGCACTGCACTGGTCGTCATGGCCCGCAGGTCGTCTGTCGCCATGACAGTGATCTGATCCGTGGACATCACAGAGAGCTGCGAGGACGTCAGTGCGGCGACTTGGCGGGTGCTCAGGGCTTGTACATCATCGGTCGCCCAGCCGGCGATCTGTGTGCTGCTCAAGGCGGTCAGCTGCAGATTGGTCAAATTGGTGACCTGCTCCGTTGTCAGTGCATTCAGTTGATCCGTGGTCAGTGCGCGCATTGCGAACACACTCAGGGCCTTGAGGTCTTCGGTTTGCAGCGCCTGCATCATGTCGGTGCTGATGCCCGCCACCTGGACGGCAGTGAGCGAGGCGAACTGTGCTGAGCTCAGAGAGTTCAGGTCATCCGAGCCCATGGCCAGGACCTGCGCCGAATTGATGCTGGCGATCTGGCTGCTGCTCAGCTTGGTGATCTGATCCGAGCTCAATGCCACGAACTGATCCGTGCTGAACTTGGACAGTGCCGCCGTCGACAGGGCGCGCACATCCTCCGTCTGCATATTGGCGATCTGCTCGGTGTTGAATCCCGAAGTCTGTGCGGAGCTCAGAGCCGCAAACTGCGCCGTGCTCATGGCCACCACAGAGTCCGTCGTCAACGAGGCCAACTGATCAGAAGTGAAGCCGCGGATGGCGGTCGAACTGATCGACGACAGATCGTCGCTGGCCAAGCCGCGCACCTGGTCACTCGTCATCGCACCCAATTGGGCGGAATTGAGGGCTTTGAATTGCTCGGTGGTCAGCGAGTTCAAGTTGTCGGTGGACAGGCCCTTGACCTGGCTGGTGGTCATCGATGCGACCTGAGCGGTGCTCAAGGCACGCAGCTGATCGGTCCCCAAGGCTGCAAACTGATCGCTGGCCAGGCCGCGCAAGGCTGCGGTGGACAGGGCTCGCAGATCTTCTGTCTCGAACTTGCTCATCTGTTCGGTCGTCAGCCCGCCTATTTGCTGCGTTGTCAGTTGCGAGAACTGCGCGCTGCTCATGGCCACGAATTCATCGGTCGTCAAGGCGCCGAGTTGCACGGAAGTGAAGCCTCGGATGCCGCTGGTGCTGATCGAGGCCAAGTCCTCGGTGGTCATGGCGCGCAACTGATCGGTGGTGATAGCGCCGATCTGGGCCGAGCCCATCAGCTTGAATTGCTCGGTGCTGAAGGCGTTCAGGTTGTCGCTGCTCAGGCCTGCAATCTGTGTCGATGTCAGCGCGTTGACCTGTGAGGAGCTCAGCTTGCTGATCTCGTCGGTGGTCAGCGCCGCCAGCTGATCGGTGCCCAGGGCGCGAATGGCGGCCGTGCTGATGGCGCGCAGGTCATCGGTTTCCAATTTTGCGATCTGATCGCTGTTCAAACCACGCACTTGTGCGGAGGTCAGGGCCCCGAACTGGGTCGTGGTCAGGGCCACGGTCTCGTCCGTGGTCAGCGCGGCGATCTGTGCTGAGCTCAGACCGCGGATGCCATTGGTGCTGATCGCGGCCAAGTCTTCCGTCTGCATGCTGCGCAGCTGATCGGTGTTGATCGCACTGATCTGGGCGGAACCCATCAGCTTGAACTGCTCGGTCGTGAAGGCATTCAGGTTGTCGCTGCTCAGGCCTGCGATCTGGGTGGAGGTGAGGGCATTGACCTGCGAGGTGATCAGCTTGCTGATTTCATCGGTGGTCATGGCCGCCAACTGATCGGTACCCAAGGCCCGAATCGCGGCGGTGCTGATGGCCCTCAAGTCATCGCTTTCCAGCTTGGCGATTTGGTCGCTGTTCAAGCCCTTGACTTGTGCAGAAGTCAAGGCCGAGAACTGGGCAGTGGTCAGGGCCACGGTCTCATCGGTGGTCAGCGCGGCGATTTGCGCCGAACTCAGACCGCGGATGCCGTTGGTGCTGATGGCGACCAGATCTTCGGTCGTCATCGTGCGCAACTGATCAGTGTTGATGGCCCCAATTTGCGTTGAGCCCATCAGCTTGAACTGTTCAGTCGTGAAGGCGTTCAAGTTGTCGCTGCTCAAGCCGCCAATTTGGGTGGAGGTGAGCGCGTTGACCTGGGCCGAACTCAGTTTGCCAATCTCGTCGGTGGTCAAGGCGGCCAATTGATCGGTGCCCAGGGCACGAATCGCCGCGGTGCTGATGGCGCGCAGGTCATCACTCTCGAGATTGGAGAGCTGATCGCTATTCAAACCACGCACTTGTGCGGAGGTCAGGGCGGCGAACTGGGTCGTGGTCAAGGCCACGGTTTCTTCGGTGGTGAGGGCTGCGATCTGGCTTGAGCTCAGGCCTCGGATGCCGGCGGTGCTGATCGCGACCAGGTCCTCGGTCGTCATCGTGCGCAGCTGATCGGTATTGATGGCACCGATCTGTGCTGAGCCCATCAGCTTGAACTGTTCGGTCGTGAGCGCATTCAGGTTGTCACTGCTCAGGCCGGCAATTTGCGTAGAGCTGAGGGAATTGACCTGTGCGGTGGTGAGTTTGCTGATCTCCTCAGTGGTGAGGGCGGCCAACTGATCGGTGCCCAGTGCGCGAATGGCGGAGGTGCTGATAGCTCGCAGATCATCGCTCTCCAGTTTGGAGAGTTGATCGCTGTTCAAACCACGCACCTGACCGGAAGTCAGGGCGGCGAACTGAGCCGTGGTCAGTGCCACGGTTTCGTCCGTCGTCAAGGCGCCCATCTGGGCCGTGCTCAGACCACGAATGCCGTTGGTGCTGATGGCAACCAGATCCTCCGTCGTCATGGTGCGCAGCTGATCGGTGTTGATCGCACCAATCTGCGCTGAGCCCATCAGCTTGAACTGCTCGGTCGTGAAGGCGTTCAGGTTGTCGCTGCTCAGGCTGGCGATCTGAGTCGAGCTCAGGGCGTTGACTTGAGCGGAGCTGAGCTTGCCCATTTCGTCGGTGGTCAAGGCAGCCAGCTGATCGGTGCCCAGGGCTCGAATTGCCGCAGTACTGATGGCGCGCAGGTCATCACTCTCGAGCGTGGAGATTTGATCACTGTTCAGACCGCGGACTTGTGCGGACGTCAGCGCAGCGAACTGGGCCGTCATCAGGGCCACGGTCTCGTCGGTGGTCAGCGCTGCGATCTGAGCCGAGCTCAAACCGCGAATGCCGTTGGTGCTGATGGCGACCAAATCCTCGGTCGTCATGGTGCGCAGCTGATCGGTGTTGATGGCACCGATCTGAGCGGAGCCCATGAGTTTGAACTGTTCGGTCGTGAAGGCGTTCAGGTTGTCGCTGCTCAGGCCAGCGATCTGCGTCGAAGTAAGCGCGTTGACTTGTGAGGAGCTCAGCTTGCTGATCTCGTCGGTGGTCAAGGCGGCCAATTGATCCGTGCCCAGGGCGCGAATCGCGGCGGTGCTGATGGCACGCAGGTCATCGGTCTCCAGTTTGGAGAGTTGGTCACTGTTCAAACCACGCACTTGTGCGGAGGTCAAGGCGGCGAACTGGGTCGTGGTGAGGGCCACGGTCTCGTCCGTCGTCAAGGCGGCGATCTGAGCTGAGCTCAGGCCGCGGATGCCGGCGGTGCTGATGGCAACGAGGTCTTCCGTTGTCATCGTGCGCAGCTGATCGGTGTTGATCGCTCCGATCTGGGCCGAGCCCATCAGCTTGAACTGCTCGGTGGTGAAGGCGTTCAGGTTGTCGCTGCTCAGGCCGCCGACTTGAGTGGATGTGAGTGCGTTGACTTGGGCGGAAGTGAGCTTGCTGATCTCGTCGGTGGTTAGGGCTGCCAGCTGATCCGTGCCCAGGGCCCGAATCGAGGCGGTGCTGATGGCCCGCAGGTCATCACTCTCCAGCTTGGCGAGCTGGTCGCTGTTCAAACCCTTCACCTGTGCCGAGGTCATGGCCGAGAACTGAGTGGTGGTCAGGGCAACGGTTTCGTCTGTAGTCAACGCGCCAACTTGGGTCGAACTCAAACCTCGGATGCCATTTGTGCTGATGGCGGCCAGGTCCTCAGTCTGCATGGTGCGCAGCTGATCGGTGTTGATCGCACCAATCTGGGCCGAGCCCATCAGCTTGAACTGCTCGGTCGTGAAGGCGTTCAAGTTATCGCTGCTCAGGCCTCCCACTTGGGTCGAAGTCAGGGCATTGACTTGCGCGGAGCTCAGCTTGCTGATCTCGTCGGTGGTCAAGGCGGCCAACTGATCCGTGCTCAGGGCACGAATGGCTGCGGTGCCGATGGCGCGCAGGTCATCGGTTTCCAGCTTGGCGAGTTGATCACTGTTCAGGCCGCGCACTTGGGCTGAGGTCAGGGCGGCGAACTGGGCGGTCGTCATCGCCACGGTTTCGTCCGTGGTCAACGAGGCAATCTGTGCAGAATTCAGGCCGCGAATGCCGTTGGTGCTGATGGCGACCAGGTCCTCGGTCGTCATCGTGCGCAGCTGATCGGTATTGATCGCGCCGATCTGAGCCGAGCCCATCAGCTTGAACTGCTCGGTGGTGAAGGCGTTCAGGTTGTCGCTGCTCAAACCGCCAATTTGGGTCGAGGTCAAAGCATTGACTTGGGCTGAGCTCAGTTGGGCGATTTGATCAGTGCTCAGTGCAGCCAACTGTTCGGTGCCCAGGGCTCGCAGTGACGCTGTGCTGATCGAACGCAGGTCATCGCTTTCCAACTTGGCCAGCTGATCGCTGTTCAAGCCACGAACCTGTGCCGAAGCTAGCGCGGCGAACTGAGCGGTGGTCAGAGCCACGGTTTCGTCGGTGGTCAGCGCGGCGATCTGCGCCGTGCTCAGGCCTCGGATACCCGCTGTGCTGATGGCCACCAAGTCTTCCGTCTGCATGGTGCGCAGTTGATCGGTGTTGATCGCACCAATCTGGGCCGAGCCCATCAGCTTGAACTGTTCAGTCGTGAAGGCGTTCAAGTTATCGCTGCTCAAGCCCGCGATCTGCGTGGACGTGAGTGAGTTCACCTGGGCCGAAGTGAGCTTGGAAATTTCGTCAGTGGTCAAAGCGCCCAGTTGATCCGTGCCCAAGGCGCGAACTGGTGCTGTGGTAATGGCGCGCAGGTCATCGCTTTCCAACTTGGAAATCTGGTCGCTGGTCAAGCCCTTCACCTGAGCGGAGGTGAGGGCCGCGAACTGGGCGGTGGTCATGGCCACTGTCTCGTCGGTGGTCAGCGCGGCAATCTGGGCCGAACTGAGGCCACGGATGCCGTTGGTGCTGATGGCGACCAGATCTTCGGTCGTCATCGTGCGCAGCTGATCGGTGTTGATAGCGCCAATTTGAGCCGAGCCCATCAGCTTGAACTGCTCGGTCGTGAAGGCGTTCAGGTTGTCGCTGCTCAGACCGCCGACTTGAGTGGAGGTGAGGGCGTTGACCTGAGCGGAGGTGAGCTTGCTGATTTCGTCGGTAGTGAGAGCGGCCAATTGATCGGTGCCCAAGGCGCGGATGGCTGCGGTACTGATGGCGCGCAGGTCATCGCTCTCAAGCGTGGCGAGTTGATCGCTGTTCAGCCCACGTACTTGCGCGGAGGTCAAGGCAGCGAACTGGGCGGTGGTCATGGCCACCGTTTCATCGGTGGTCAGCGCTGCAATCTGGGCCGAATTCAGGCCGCGGATTCCGGCTGTACTGATAGCGACCAGGTCCTCCGTGGTCATGGTACGCAGCTGGTCGGTGTTGATGGCGCCGATCTGGGCCGAGCCCATCAGCTTGAACTGCTCGGTGGTGAAGGCGTTCAGGTTGTCGCTGCTCAGGCCGCCGACTTGGGTCGAAGTGAGGGCATTGACTTGGGCCGAACTTAGCTTGCTGATTTCTTCAGTGGTCAATGCTGCCAGCTGGTCGGTGCCGAGAGCGCGCAGCGCTGCGGTACTGATGGCGCGCAGGTCATCGCTTTCCAGTTTGGAGAGTTGATCGCTGTTCAAGCCACGCACTTGCGCAGAGCTCAGGGCGGCGAACTGGGCGGTGGTCATGGCCACCGTTTCATCGGTGGTCAGCGCGGAAACCTGCGACGAGTTCAGTCCGCGGATGCCGGCGGTACTGATAGCGACCAGGTCCTCTGTGGTCATGGTGCGCAGCTGATCGGTGTTGATCGCGCCAACCTGGGCCGAGCCCATCAGTTTGAATTGTTCAGTGGTGAAGGCGTTCAGGTTATCGCTGCTCAGGCCACCCACTTGGGTCGAGGTCAGGGCATTGACTTGCGCCGAACTCAGCTTGCTGATTTCATCCGTGGTGAGGGCTGCCAGCTGATCTGTGCCCAGTGCACGCAGCGCGGCGGTGCTGATGGCCCGCAGATCATCACTCTCCAGGTTGGAGATTTGATCGCTGTTCAGACCACGCACCTGTGCGGACGTCAGTGCGGCGAATTGGGCTGTAGTCAGGGCCACGGTTTCGTCGGTGGTCAGCGCGGCGATTTGGGCCGAAGTCAGACCGCGTATGCCGTTGGTGCTAATGGCGACCAGATCCTCGGTCGTCATGGTGCGCAGCTGATCGGTGTTGATCGCGCCGATTTGGGCCGAACCCATCAGCTTGAACTGCTCGGTCGTGAAGGCGTTCAGATTGTCGCTGCTCAAGCCTGCGATCTGAGTGGAGGTGAGCGCATTGACCTGAGCGGTCGTCAGTTTGCTGATTTCCTCGGTCGTCAAGGCGGCCAGTTGATCCGTGCCGAGGGCCTTGATTGCAGCGGTACTGATGGCGCGCAGGTCATCGCTTTCTAGCTTGGAGAGCTGATCACTGTTCAATCCGCGTACCTGTGCGGACGTCATTGCGGCGAACTGGGTCGTGGTCAGCGCCACGGTTTCATCAGTCGTCAAGGCGCCGATTTGGGTCGAGCTCAGACCGCGGATGCCTGCCGTACTGATGGCGGTCAAGTCCTCCGTGGTCATGGTGCGCAGCTGATCGGTGTTGATCGAGGCGATCTGGGCCGAGCCCATCAGCTTGAACTGCTCAGTGGTCAAGGCGTTCAGGTTGTCGCTGCTCAGGCCGCTGATCTGCGTGGAGGTCAGGGCATTGACCTGCGCGGTGCTCAGTTTGGCGATTTCGTCAGTGGTCAGCGCGGCCAATTGTTCAGTGCTCAGTGCGCGTAGAGCAGAGGTGTTGATGGCGCGCAGGTCATCAGTCTCCAGCTTGGAGAGCTGGTCACTGTTAAGACCCTTTATCTGAGAGGAACTCAGGGCGGCGAACTGAGCGGTGCTCAGCGCCGCGGTTTCATCGGTCGTCAGCGCGGCGATCTGGGCAGAGCTCAAGCCGCGGATGCCATTGGTGCTGATCGATGCCAAGTCCTCCGTCTGCATGCTGCGCAGCTGATCGGTGTTGATCGCACCGATCTGGGCCGAGCCCATTTGCTTGAACTGCTCGGTGGTGAAGGCGTTCAGGTTGTCGCTGCTCAGCCCGCTGATCTGTGTGGAGGTGAGTGCGTTGACCTGTGAAGAACTCAGCTTGCCAATTTGATCCGTACCCAGAGCCGCGAGTTGATCCGTACCCAGTGCTCGCAAAGCACCCGTGCTGATCGCGCGAAGATCATCGGTCTCCAGTTTGGAGAGCTGATCGCTGTTCAAACCTCGCACTTGTGCGGACGTCAATGCCGAGAACTGTGCGGTCGTCAGCGCCACAGTTTCGTCCGTGGTCAGCGCGGCGATCTGAGCCGAGCTCAGTCCGCGGATGCCGGCCGTGCTGATAGCGGCCAAGTCCTCTGTCTGCAGGGTGCGCAACTGATCGGTATTGATGGCAGCGATCTGGGCCGAGCCCATTTGCTTGAACTGCTCGGTCGTGAAGGCGTTCAGGTTGTCGCTGCTCAAACCGCTGACTTGAGTGGAGCTCAGCGCATTGACCTGCGCGGAGGTCAGCTTGGTGATCTGATCGGTACCCAGAGCCGCCAGTTGGTCCGTGCCCAAGGCGCGCAAGGCGGCGGTACTGATCGCGCGCAAGTCGTCAGTTTCCAGCTTGGCGATCTGGTCGCTGTTCAGACCTCGCAATTGGGCCGAGGTCAATGCGGCCACTTGGGCGGTGCTCAGGGCAACTACACCGTCGGAGGTCAATGCGCCAACTTGGCTGGAGCTGAAGCCCTTGATGGAAGCCGTGCTGATGGCGGCCAAGTCTTCGGTCGTCATGGTACGCAGCTGATCGGTGCTGATGGCGCCGATCTGAGCCGAGCCCAGATTGCGGAATTGCTCGGTTGAGAGTGCGTTCAAGCTGTCGCTGGACAGGCCGGCGATCTGATTGGAGGCCAGTACCTTCAGTTGCGCTGAGGTTAGGCGTTCAATCTGGTCGGTGCCCAGAGCGGCAAACTGCTCGGTGGTCAGCGCGCGAATCGCTGCGGAGTTCAGCACGCGAAAGTCATCGGACTCCAGGGCTCTGAGCTGATCGGTGCCCAAGGCACGGATGGCGAAGGAGCCCAGTGAACTGACCTGGCTCGTGGTCAGCGCCACGATCTGGTCCGAGGAAAACGCTGCCCAGTCTTCCGTGGTGAGCTTGGCCAAGCCTTTGGTGCTCAACTTTTGGATCGCTGCCGTTCCGAAGGACAAAATGGATGAGGGCATGGTTAGCTCACTTGGTTAATTTCGCGAGGGCGATCGAATGTCGATCGGCCTTTTGAGCGCTGTTGATGAAATTCAGCAGCAGCGCTGAAAAACTGGGACTGGAATTTCCGCCAAGAACGAGAACGCGGAGGTTTGCTCCGACGACCAACTCTCTTGGCAGTTCACTCGGATTTCGGCGTCCTGGCCTTTAACTTGAGCCAAGCCGCTCCTAGCATGGGCGCAAAGCCCAGCACACTCTTGTGAGTCGGCGACTAGATTCGAAGTTGCGTTCATAGTGAAAGGATGTGACGTCGAAAGCTGCAACTCGCGCAGGCGTGCCCACGGATTGCAAGGTTCAGCAATGCTAGGGGCGTGCGTTTTCGGAAAAAGATTCAAAAGCTGTAGCAATACTTGCTTGTTCTGCGCTTGGCAGTGTGAATTGCTGCGCTTAAATCTGTTCCGCAATGCAGCAAGCTCATTCCCCTGCAAGACCTCGGACGCCCGCTCGCCCATGAAGATCACCACCTTGATTCCGGCTTACAAGACCAAGCACATGTTGGAGTTGCTTACAGGCTTGGCGACGCAAACACGTCCGAGTCAGCGGATCATCATTTCTGATGACAGCCCCAACGGGGAATTCACCGAACGACTCAACAGCCCGGAGATGGGCTATCTGCGGGCACGCTTGCCGATTGAGATCGCCACCGGACCAAAGATTGGCGCCTATCAGAACTTCACTCATTTGCTGAAGCTCTGGAATGGCAGCTCAGAACTCGTTCACCTCTTGTTGGACGACGATGTGATCTACCCCGACTTCTATGCGCGCCATTTGGGGGCGCACGAAATGGGGAGCTTTCCCTGCAGCATCAGTGCCCGCTGGACGGCCAACGAGCGCGGCCAGCCCATCGAAGGCATGCCCGTTCCGGACGGAGTGTTCAATTCACTGAATCGCTTGGTGACTCTGGACGCGGCCGCCATGTTTGTCAGCACCGTGCCGCAATGCCAGAACTGGTTTGGCGAGTTCTCCAATTGCGTCATGCGCGCGAATGCTGCGGACTTGATGTTCCAGCATGAGTTCGCAGGCGTGTCTTATGCCGGTCTATGGGATCTGGGTTTTTTTCTGGCGGCCAGTATTCGCGGGCCGATCGCCTACATCCAGGACCGCTTGGGCTACTTCAGAACCGGGGGCGATGGCCATTCTGCGCAGTTGTATGGCAAGCATATGAAGGCCGCACACCTGGGCTATGTGGCCTTGGCGCTGGGCGGCAAGAAACTGGGACGCTTGGGTGAATACCATGCACGCCTGTGCTATCACGGCATTGCTGCGGCATTGGTTCAGCGCTACAGCCAGCAAGAAGACATGTTGCCGTTTTGCCAAGTCTTGCCGCAAATGGCGGCCGGCGAGGCGGGCGCCGAAGAACGCTTTGAGCAGCTCTGGTCAGCGTACCTTGTCAACAACGGGTTTTGACCGTGGCTGCCCTGCAAAAGCGATTTGAACGACTGCGCGGCCTGATTGGCGTCAGCAATCCTTTTGATTTGGACCAATGGCTACGGGCCTTGTTGGTGCACTACTTCTTCCATGTCTCAGATCGGGCGCGGATGGAGTTGATGGGTGAGGGGGCACGCGTTCTTAACTTGCTAACACCAACCCATTTCAAAGGGGCAGGCAGGATTCGCTTGGCGGCCAGCTCGGTCTTTGGCGTGCCGCGTTCTCCAGGCAGCTATGGCGCCAGCTATATCGAATCTCGAACGCCTGACTCCCTGATCGAAATTGGCGCTGACACGGTTTTCAATAATCGTTGCGTGCTGATTTCCGAAGGTGCGTCCATTCGTTTTGGCGCGCGCTGCCTGATCGGCCCTGAGCTTCATGTGATGGACAGCAATTCGCATGACTTGCGCTTGGAGCAGCGTCGCCAGCCCGACCCCAAGCCCATGGCGGTGGAAATTGGAGACGATGTTTTCATTGGTTCGCGGGTGACTATTTTGAAGGGCGCTCGTATCGGGCGTGGCTGCGTGATTGCTGCCGGTGCGGTGCTGATGCCGCGTTTTGAGGCGCCTGAGCTGTCGATCGTGGCCGGCAATCCGGCGTCCGTGGTTGGACGTGTTGCTGACGAAGCCGGTGGCAACAACTGAGAAGAAACTGATATGAGCATTCATGACATTCCCGTTGTCGCCGTGTCCTACAACGCGCCAGAGTTGTTGCAGGGCATGCTGGCTTCCTTGCGCCGCTTCTATCCCAATACCGTCCATGTTGTGGACGGCTCTGGGCCTGAGTTTGTCGACCAGATCCGAGCAGTGACCGAACAATTTGAGAGCGTAGAACTGCACGTCCAGGGTTTCAATATTCATCACGGCCCGGGCATGGCTTGGGCCATCACGAACTTGCCGCTCGGCGAGCGAGCCTTGTTCTTGGATACCGATGTGCTCGTGCTACGTGAAGGCTTTCTCGAGGCACTCAACGAAGCGCTGCGTCCCGGTGACTATGGTGCAGGCGGCGTGGCCTATGTAAACCGCGATGGTTTCGACATTCCTTACGCTTATGGTGCGGTGGCCTATTTGCATCCACCATGCATGCTGTGCAATGTGGAGGTGATGCGCCAATGGCCTTTGCCGATCAAACATGGCGCACCGATGGTCGCGCCCATGCTTGCTTTGCACGATGCTGGTCAATCCGATTTGCTGCGCAATCTCGATTGGGCCAAGAACGATGTGCTGATGGGCACGCGCAAGGTCTATATCGACCATATCGGCATGGGCACCAGCTCAGCGACTGGCGGCTATCACTTGGAAGAGTGGATGGCCGAAGTTCAAGCCCGCCAAGCCGCGAAACCCACTGGCACCATGCCCAGCGAAGGGCCAGGCGAGGGCTTCAACCCTGACTTGCTCGCCATGATCCCGCCGCAGGCCAAAGCTATTTTGGAAGTGGGCTGCAGCACAGGCGCCTTGGCTTTTGCACTCAAGCGGCAGCGGCCTGACGTTCACTATATGGGTATGGAGCTGGATCCTAAGGCGGCCGAGATCGCGGCACGTTACTGCGACGGCATGGCTGCGCTGGACATTGAGGGGGCCGATGAATCCCTTTATCGCGACTACGTTTCGCGCGACTGCTGGGTGTTTGGGGATGTCTTGGAGCATCTGCGCGACCCCTGGGCTGTGCTCACGAAGATCCGTAAAGTTTTGCCGCCCGGCGGCTGCGTGGTGGCCAGCATTCCGAACGCCCAGCACTGGAGCTTGCAGGCTCGGTTGGCCGTAGGCGAGTTCCGTTACGAAAGCGCCGGCTTGCTCGACCGTACCCATTTGCGCTGGTTCACCCGCGTGACATTGTTTGAGCTGTTCGCCCGGGCCGGCTTGCGTATCGAGGCTGGCGTGCCGCGAGTCTTTGATGAGCCGGGACGGGAGCCGATCTTGGCGGCGATCCGCCAAATGGCTATCGCCCAAGGTCGTGATGCAGAGGGCGCGGTACGCGATGCCTTGCCTTTGCAATATGTGGTGAGAGCTGTTGTCGCCTGAGTGGCCTCAATAGCTGCGAGAGGCTTTACAGTGTGCTGCTTTAGGCGGCATCGAATAACGGAGTTAGGACAATGCAAGCAGCAAAAAAGAAAGTGGCGCTGATCACCGGCGTTACTGGGCAAGATGGCTCCTACTTGGCGGAGTTCCTGCTGGGAAAAGGCTATGAGGTACACGGCATCAAACGCCGAGCCTCTTCCTTCAATACAGCCCGCGTTGACCATATCTTCCAAGACCCGCATGTGCCATCTCCGCAATTCCATCTGCACTATGGCGACTTGAGCGACACCAGCAACCTGATTCGCATCATGCAGGAGGTTCGGCCTGACGAGGTCTACAACCTGGGCGCGCAAAGCCACGTGGCTGTCAGTTTTGAGTCTCCCGAGTACACCGCCGATGTCGATGGCATGGGCACCCTTCGTTTGCTAGAAGCGATTCGAATCCTGGGTTTGGAAAAAACCACCCGCTTCTATCAGGCCAGCACGAGCGAGTTGTACGGCCTGGTGCAGGAAGTGCCTCAGCGCGAAACTACCCCTTTTTATCCACGCAGCCCCTACGCGGTAGCCAAGATGTACGCCTACTGGATCACAGTGAATTACCGCGAGGCTTATGGCGTCTACGCTTGCAATGGCATTTTGTTCAATCACGAAAGCCCGCGTCGCGGCGAAACCTTTGTAACGCGCAAGATCACGCGTGGACTTTGCAATATTGCGCAAGGCCTGGAGCATTGCTTGTACGTCGGCAATATGGACGCCTTGCGCGATTGGGGTCATGCCAAAGACTATGTGCGCATGCAATGGATGATGTTGCAGCAAGACCATGCTGAGGACTTCGTCATAGCTACCGGCGTGCAACACAGCGTGCGTGAGTTCGTTCAAATGACCGCGGGCGAGCTGGGTTTGAGTCTGCGCTTCGAGGGCCAGGGCGTGGACGAAGTGGCCATTGTGGACGCCATCGCTGACGCGGACAAAGCACCCGCCCTCGCCGTGGGTGACGTCATCCTGCGTGTGGACCCGCGCTATTTCCGCCCGACCGAAGTCGAGACTCTGCTGGGTGATCCCAGCAAGGCGAAGGCCAAGCTGGGCTGGACGCCTGAAATCACGGTGCAAGAAATGGCTGCCGAGATGGTGGCCGCCGATTTGGACCAGGCTCGTCGCCACGCGCTGCTCAAGAGCCATGGCTATGAACTGCCGGTCACCATTGAATGAGCGGCCTTGTTGCTAAGCAGCGGGTGCTGCTGACCGGCGGCGCCGGCATGGTGGGTCGCAATATTGCGGAGCATCCGGGCGCTGCCGAATGGGACTTGATGGCACCGACCCGCGCCGAATTGGACTTGGAACGCTTTGACGCGGTTCAGGCCTTTGTGCGTGAAGTCAGGCCGGATGTGGTGATTCATTCTGCGGGGCTGGTTGGCGGCATTCAGGCCAATATTGCGCGTCCAGTGGACTTTCTGGTGCGCAATACCGATGTGGGTCGCAACATCATCTTGGCAGCTCATGGTGCCGGTGTCGCGCGTCTGATCAATCTGGCCAGTTCGTGCATGTATCCGCGCAATGGCGTCAACCCACTTCGCGAAGAGCAGGTCTTGAGCGGCGAGCTTGAGCCCACCAATGAGGGATACGCTCTCGCCAAGATCTATGCCACCCGACTTTGCCAATACCTGCGTCGCCAAGAGCCGGAGTTGCAATTCAAGACCTTGATTCCCTGCAATTTGTACGGGCGCTTTGATAAGTTTGATCCTGTGCATTCGCATCTAATTCCTGCGGTAATTCGCAAGCTGCATGAAGCCAAGGCGGCAGGCAGCTCAACGGTCGAGATCTGGGGTGATGGCTCGGCGCGCCGCGAGTTCATGGATGCAGCGGACCTAGCCGATGCGGTCGTTCGCCATGTCGAACATGGCGAGCAAGCGCCGGACTTGATGAATATCGGTTTGGGCCATGACTACACGATCAAGGCCTACTATGAGGCCGCCGCTCAAGTCGTGGGTTGGCATGGTGAGTTCGTTCACGATCTCAGCAAACCGGTGGGCATGCGCCAAAAGCTGGTGGATGTCAGCCGGCAAACCGCCTGGGGCTGGGCGCCCAAGATCAGCCTGGAACAGGGCATTGCACGCTGCTACGACTATTTTCTCGACAAGGTTGTTTCGACATGACACATCAGTTCCCACTTGCCACTTCGTCCTGGGGTGCAGAGGAGTACGCCGCCATGGCAGGCGTGATTGCCAGCGGCCACTTCACCATGGGCGAAAAGGTTGCGAGTTTTGAGCGTGATTTCGCGAGCTTCACGGGCAGCAAGCATTGCGTAATGGTGAATTCCGGTTCTTCGGCCAACCTCTTGATGACAGCCGCTCTTTTCTATACCAAGAACGACAAGCTGAGGCTCAAGCGTGGCGACGAAATCATTGTGCCGGCGGTGTCCTGGCCGACGACGTACTACCCGCTGCATCAATACGGCTTGCGCCTGAAGTTTGTCGATATTGACCCTGAGACGCTGAATTACGACTTAGAAGCTTTGGCTTCTGCGATTGGCGAACGCACCCGAGCGATCATGATCGTCAATCTGTTGGGCAACCCCAATGACTTTGACGCCATTCGCAACCTTGTTGCGGGCCGCGAGATCGTGCTGATGGAGGACAACTGCGAGTCAATGGGCGCGACTTTCAAGGGTAAACAGACCGGCACTTTCGGCGTGATGGGCAGCTTCAGTGCCTTCTTTTCGCACCATATCTCAACGATGGAAGGCGGCATGGTCATCACTGACGATGAAGAGCTTTACCACGTGATGCTGTCGCTGCGCGCCCATGGCTGGACGCGCAATTTGCCCAAGCACAACCACGTCAGTGGCACCAAGAGCGATGATCCCTTCGAGGAGTCCTTCCGCTTTGTGCTACCCGGCTACAACCTGCGCCCATTGGAACTCTCCGGCGCTCTCGGGATCGAGCAAACCAAACGCTTGCCAGCTTTGATTCAAGCGCGCCGCGAGAACGGCCGGACCTTACAGACCGCCATGGCCGATCACCCCAGCCTTGCGATTCAGCGGGAGCTGGGTGAAAGCAGTTGGTTTGGTTTTGCCCTGACCATCAAGCCAGGCAGCAAGAGAACTCGGGCTGAACTGGTTGCAGCGCTGAACGAGGTCGGTTTTGAATGCCGACCCGTGGTGGCTGGCAATTTCGCCAAGAACTCTGTGGTGCAGTATTTTGATCATGAGATCCATGGCAGCTTGCGCCACGCCGACTACCTAGACAAAAACAGCTTGTTTGTCGGCAATCACCACTACCCCATTCCCGAAGCGATCGACGCATTGCGAGCGATCTGGCGCTAAGGAATAGCGAGCGCGTGCGCGGCCTAACTTCAGGCCGTGGCTGCAGCCAATCCATTGTCGAAGTGGGCGCGCATCAGCCGCGCCGCTTCGTTCGCATTTCGGGCCAGCAGTGCCTGGATGAGCGCGCGGTGTTCTTGTAACGACTCTTGCAGGCGCCCTTGCTTGAACAGCGAGTGATGCCGGTTGAGCTTCATCACCCGGCGCAGGTCGGTGACGATTTGCGAGCGCCAACGGTTGGCGTCAATCTCCAACAAGCGCAAATGGAATTGCTCATTGGCGGCGAAAAACGCGTCCCGGTGGCCGATTTGCTGCTCGAGTTGCTCATGCAGCCGCTTCAAGTCTGCCAACTCTTCATCGCTGGCGGCGCGCGCCACTTGGCCGGCAGCATCACTCTCCAGCAATGCCAATAGCTGATAAGCCTCGCGCACATCGCGTTCGCTCATCTCGGTGACATAGGCCCCGCGGCGCAGCTTCATGGTCACCAAACCCTCAACGGCCAGCACTTTCAGCGCTTCACGCATCGGCGTGCGGCTGATGCCTAGCTCGGCGCATAGTTTCAACTCATCAATCCAGGCGCCCGGCTCCAGCTGGCGGCCAAAAATCTGCTGGCGCAAATGCTCGGCCACTTCTTGATAAAGGGCGCGTGGGGCGAGCGTGCGGGTTTTGGCGTCGGCGTTCATGGCGATCTGCCGTCAGTGTAGCGTCAATTCTGAATTTATAATTATGAATGATGGTCGCGCTATGATGCAGCGTCCGCAGGAGCCAAGAGATGTCTGAATCCAAGAAGCAAGCGTTCGAATTCCCGCAAGCCACGCTGGCGCAGTGGGAAAAAGCCGCCGCCAAATCCGCCCCCGGGGGCGATGTCTCGGCCCTGAACTGGCACACGCCCGAAGGCCTGACGGTCAAGCCGCTCTACACCGCGGCCGACACGGCGAACCTGCCCTACGCCGACACCTTGCCCGGCTTCGAGCCCTTTCTGCGCGGCCCGCAGGCCACAATGTATGCGGTGCGGCCCTGGACGATTCGCCAGTACGCGGGCTTCTCGACCGCCGAGGAAAGCAATGCCTTCTACCGCAAGGCTTTGGCGGCCGGCGGCCAGGGCGTGTCGGTCGCATTCGATCTGGCCACCCACCGCGGCTATGACAGCGACCACCCGCGCGTGACCGGCGATGTCGGCAAGGCCGGCGTGGCGATCGATTCGGTCGAGGACATGAAGCTCCTCTTCAACGAGATCCCGCTCGACAAGGTCTCTGTCTCCATGACCATGAACGGCGCCGTGCTGCCGGTGCTGGCGGGCTATGTGGTGGCGGCTGAAGAGCAGGGCGTCACTCAAGACAAGCTGAGCGGCACCATCCAGAACGACATCCTCAAGGAGTTCATGGTCCGCAACACCTACATCTACCCGCCCGAGCCCTCGATGAAGATCATCGGCGACATCATCGAGTACACGGCGCAGAAGATGCCCAAGTTCAACTCGATCTCGATCTCGGGTTACCACATGCAGGAAGCCGGCGCCAACCAGGCGCTGGAGTTGGCCTTCACCCTGGCCGACGGCAAGGAGTATGTGAAGACCGCCCTGGCCAAGGGCCTGGATGTCGATGATTTCGCGCCGCGCCTGTCCTTCTTCTGGGCCGTGGGCATGAACTTCTATCTGGAGATCGCCAAGATGCGGGCGGCGCGCCTGCTTTGGTGCCGGATCATGAAGGGCTTTGAGGCCAAGAACCCGAAGAGCCTGATGCTGCGCACGCACAGCCAGACCTCGGGCTGGTCGCTGACCGAGCAAGACCCCTACAACAACGTCGTGCGCACCACCATCGAGGCCATGGCGGCGGTCTTCGGCGGCACACAAAGCCTGCACACCAACTCGCTGGACGAGGCGATTGCACTGCCCACCGATTTCAGCGCCCGCATTGCCCGCAACACCCAGCTCATCATCCAGGAAGAGACCCACATCACCAGCGTGATCGACCCCTGGGCCGGCAGCTACATGATGGAGTCTTTGACCCAGGACATGGCCGAGAAGGCTTGGGCCATCATCGAAGAGGTCGAGGTCATGGGCGGCATGACCAAGGCCGTGGACAGCGGCTGGGCCAAGCTCAAGATCGAGGCCAGCGCGGCCGAGAAGCAAGCGGCCATCGACTCGGGCCGCGATGTCATCGTCGGCGTCAACAAGTACAAGCTGGCCAAGGAAGACAAGATCGAGATCCTCGATGTCGACAACGTCCGCGTGCGTGACGGCCAGATTGAGCGGCTCAAGGCCATCAAGGCCAGCCGCGACAGCGCCGCCGTTCAAGCCGCCTTGAACGCGCTAACCGAAGCCGCCAAAACCGGCCAAGGCAATCTGCTGGACCTGAGCATCCAGGCCGTGCGCCTGCGCGCCACGGTCGGCGAGATCAGCGATGCCCTCGAGGCCGTCTACGGCCGCCACCGTGCCGACACGCAAAAAGTCACCGGCGTTTATGCGGCGGCTTATGACTCGGCCGAAGGCTGGGCCAAGCTTCAGGACGAGATCAAGGCTTTTGCCGATGAACACGGCCGCCGCCCGCGCGTGATGGTGGCCAAGCTGGGCCAGGATGGCCACGACCGCGGTGCCAAGGTGGTGGCCACGGCCTATGCCGACCTGGGCTTCGATGTGGACATCGGCCCGCTGTTCCAGACCCCCGAGGAATGCGCCCGCCAGGCGATTGAAAACGATGTGCACGCGGTCGGCATCTCGACCCTGGCTGCAGGGCACAAGACCCTGGTGCCGGCCATCATCGCCGCGCTGAAGGCACAAGGGGCCGACGACATCATCGTCTTCGTCGGCGGCGTGATCCCGGCGCAGGACTACGACATGCTCTATGAGGCCGGCGTCAAGGGCATCTACGGCCCCGGCACCCCCATCCCGGCCAGTGCCAAGGATGTGCTGGAGCAGATCCGCTTGAGTCTGCAGTCGCCCGCAGCCTGAGCGCGACGATGAACGGTTTCAGCCTTCAAGCCGTACGAGACGAAGACTTCGAGGCGATGTTGGCGCTGCGTATGGAGGCGCTGCGCGACAGCCTGGAGCGGCTCGGCCGTTTTGATCTGCAACGCGGCCGCGAGCGTTTTCGTGCCGGCTTCGCGCCCGAATTTATGCAGCACATCTGCCGCGACGGTGAACGTATCGGCTTCCTAACCCTGCGGCCCGATGGCGACTGCTTGCGCCTCGACCATCTTTACCTGCGCCCCGCTCAGCAAGGTCAGCGTGTTGGCGCCTGGGCGATCAGCTGGATCAAGGACCGAGCCCGCGCGGCTGGGCAAGACGTGACCCTCTCGGCCCTCAAGCTCAGTGATGCCAACCGCTTCTACCGGCGCCATGGCTTTGCGCAGACGGGCGAAAGCGAGTTCGATATCGACTATCGTTGGCGCGTTCCCCGGCCCGGCGAAGATGCTCAACTGGCGGTGGTGCCGGTCGGCATCGAGCCGGTGTGGACCGGCGTGGCCAGCGAGCCTGCTGGTGATTCTGCCCTTGAGGCGTCGCGCCCATGAGTCTGGCGCCCGCACTTTTGTCCGGCCCTGGCCCCATGCAGCGGCGCGCGATGGCCAAGGCCATCACCTTGCTCGAATCGACCCGCGCCGACCACCGCGCCCAGGCCGATGCCTTGTTGACCGAGTTGCTGCCGCACACCGGCCGGGCCTTCAGGCTCGGGCTGTCCGGCGTGCCCGGCGTCGGCAAGAGCACCTTCATTGAAGCGCTGGGCCTGTTTCTGATCGAGCGTGGTCACCGCGTGGCGGTGCTGGCGGTGGACCCGAGCAGCAGCGTCTCGGGCGGCTCCATCCTCGGCGACAAGACTCGCATGGAGCGGCTCTCGATGGATGAGCGCGCCTACATCCGCCCCAGCCCCAGCAGCGGCACGCTGGGCGGCGTGGCCGAGAAGACCCGCGAGGCGATGTTGGTCTGCGAGGCGGCCGGCTTTGATGTGGTCATTGTTGAAACGGTCGGCGTGGGCCAAAGCGAGACCGCCGTGGCCGGCATGACGGATATGTATGTGCTGCTGCAGCTGCCCAATGCCGGAGACGATTTGCAGGCGATCAAAAAGGGCGTGATGGAGCTGGCCGATCTGGTCGTCATCAACAAGGCCGATCTGGACTGGGCCGCCGCCACGCGCGCCCAGGCTCAGATTGCCTCCAGCCTGCGCCACTATGGTCACGCCGGCCAGCAGGCCAGCCACCCGAAGGTCTTGCAGGTCAGTGCGCTCAAAGCCTCCGGGCTGGAGGCGTTTTGGGCTGCGGTCGAACAATTTCAGGCCGAACAAGCGCGCGATGGGCGGCGCGAGGCCAAGCGTCAGGCGCAGGCGCTGGACTGGATGTGGGAACGCATTCACGCCGGCCTGCGCCAACAGTTTGCGCAGGCGCCGGCCGTCAAGGCGGTGCTGGCCGAAGTGGCCGAGCAGGTCCGCCAGGGGCGTTTGCCGGCTTCGGCGGCGGCCCGCGATCTGCTGACAAAATTCAATCAATCTGGTTCCGAACATTTCATTGGAGACGGTGATGCATGACATCCAACAAAGGCTTGAGGAAATGCGTGCCTTGGCGCGATTGGGCGGTGGCGAAAAACGCATTGCCGCCCAACACGCCAAGGGCAAGCTGACCGCACGGGAGCGGCTTGAGCTCTTGTTTGACGAAGGCACTTTCGAAGAATGGGATATGTTCGTTGAGCACCGCTGTGTCGACTTCGGCATGCAGGACAACAAGATCCCCGGCGACGGTGTCGTCACCGGCTACGGCATGATCAATGGCCGCCTGGCCTTCAGCTTCAGCCAAGACTTCACCGTCTTTGGCGGCGCGCTGAGCGAATCGCATGCCGAGAAGATCTGCAAGGTGATGGACCAGGCCATGAAGGTCGGCGCGCCCGTGATCGGCCTGAATGATTCGGGTGGCGCGCGCATCCAGGAAGGCGTGGCCTCGCTGGGTGGCTATGCCGATGTGTTCCAGAAAAACGTGCTGGCCTCGGGTGTGATCCCGCAGATCAGCATGATCATGGGCCCTTGCGCCGGCGGTGCGGTCTACTCGCCGGCCATGACCGACTTCATCTTCATGGTCAAGGACTCGAGCTATATGTTCGTGACCGGACCCGAGGTGGTGAAGACGGTGACGCATGAGGAAGTGACCGCCGAGGAATTGGGCGGCGCCGGCACCCACACCAGCAAGAGCGGTGTGGCCGACCTGAGCTTCGAGAACGATGTCGAAGCGATTCTGATGCTGCGTCGTTTCTTCAACTACCTGCCGCTGAACAACCGCGAGAAGGCACCCACCCGGCCCAGCGGTGACCCCGGCAGCCGGCTCGACCATTCGCTCGACACCCTGGTGCCGGACAACCCGAACAAGCCCTATGACATGAAGGAACTGATCCTCAAGACGGTCGACGATGGCGACTTCTTTGAGTTGCAACCCGAGTACGCAAAGAACATCCTGACCGGCTTTGCCCGCATGGAAGGTCAGACGGTCGGCATCGTGGCCAACCAGCCGCTCGTGCTGGCGGGCTGCCTGGACATCAAGAGCTCCATCAAGGCGGCGCGTTTTGTGCGCTTCTGCGATGCCTTCAACATCCCGGTGATCACCTTCGTTGATGTACCCGGCTTCATGCCCGGCACCAGCCAGGAGTACGGCGGCATCATCAAGCACGGCGCCAAGCTGCTGTATGCCTACGCCGAATGCACGGTGCCCAAGGTCACCGTCATCACCCGCAAGGCCTACGGCGGCGCCTACGACGTGATGGCCTCCAAGCACCTGCGCGGCGACGTCAACTTCGCCTGGCCTAACGCCGAAATCGCGGTGATGGGCGCCAAGGGCGCGGTGGAGATCATCTTCCGCGAGGACAAGGGCGATCCGGTCAAACTAGCCGCCCGCGAGGCCGAGTACAAGGCGCGCTTTGCCAACCCCTTCGTGGCCGGCGCGCGGGGCTTTATCGACGATGTAATCCAACCGCATGAAACCCGCAAGCGCATCTGCCGCTCGCTGGTCATGCTCAAGGACAAAAAGCTGGAGAACCCGTGGCGCAAGCACGGCAATATCCCGCTCTGATCGTCGCCGTGATCGGATTGGCCATGGCGCTGTGTGTGAGCCAGCCGGTGTGGGCGCAGAAGGGCAAGCCTGCTCCGCTGCGGTCGACCGAGTGCGTCGCTGCGCATGCGGCGGCGGTACAAGCGGGTGACGCACCGAATGGGCCGGAAGCTGCGGCCTCGGCTGCATCATCAGCAGCCTCGGAGGGCGAGCTCGGCTGGGCGGATTCGCGTGTGCAGCAGTATGCGCGCGAAGCCTTTATGCGCTGTGCTATTCGCAACTATGGCGCCGCGGCCGAGGCTCGCGCTGAGGCCTGTGCCGCCGATCTGTATGCCTTGCCGGTGATTTTGCTGTTCCGTGTCGATGGCCAGTCGCGGGTCGCGGCGCTGGCTGATTTGCAACGCGAGGGCGCCCTCAACGATGGCAGTGACTACGCCCGCCGGGCGCCCGTCATGCTGAACTTTGCCTATCAAGGCGCAGGCCCGGCCAAGGGCCAAGGGCCGGCCTGGATTGATGGGCGTGTTACTGCGTGGATCGATCAGTGCCTGAGTGGCCGACTGCCACTGCCGCAGTGAGATGAATTGATTATTCTTGAGATGGGTACACACCATGTTTAACAAGATTCTGATTGCCAAGCGCGGTGCTCGCACCGAAGGCGCGGTCGTCTGCAAGACGACACATTGCGTGGAGAACGGCGAAGCCGGTCACGCAGGCGATTTCACCCCGGGAGCTGCTCATGTTTAACAAGATATTGATTGCCAACCGGGGTGAAATCGCCTGCCGGGTCATCAAGACGGCCCGCAAGATGGGCATCCAAACCGTGGCCGTTTACTCCGAGGCGGACAAGGACGCTCGCCATGTGGAGCTGGCCGATGAGGCCGTGCTGCTGGGCCCGGCGCCCAGCCGTGAGTCCTATTTGGTCGCCGACAAGATCATTGCTGCGGCCAAGCAGACCGGCGCGCAAGCCATCCACCCCGGCTATGGCTTCTTGAGCGAGAACGAAGAATTCGCTCGCCGTGTCGAAGAGGAGGGCATGGCCTTCATTGGCCCCAAGCATTACTCGATCGCCGCGATGGGCGACAAGATCGCCTCCAAGAAGTTGGCCAATGCGGCCCAGGTGAATACCATCCCCGGCCACAACGAACCGATTCTGTCGGCCGAGGAGGCGGTCAATATCGCTCAAGGCATTGGCTACCCGGTCATGATCAAGGCCAGCGCCGGCGGCGGTGGCAAGGGCTTGCGGGTCGCCTTCAACGACAAAGAATGTTTTGAGGGCTTCACCAGTTGCCGCAACGAGGCCCGCAATAGCTTTGGCGACGACCGCGTCTTCATGGAGAAGTTTGTCGAAGAGCCGCGCCACATCGAGATCCAGGTCTTGGGCGACAGCCAGGGCGAAGTGCTCTATTTGTGGGAGCGTGAATGCTCGATCCAGCGCCGCCATCAGAAAGTGATCGAAGAGGCGCCGTCGCCCTTTATCTCCGAGGCAACGCGCAAGGCCATGGGCGAGCAAGCCGTGGCGCTGGCCAAGGCGGTCAAGTACCAGAGTGCCGGCACGGTCGAGTTCGTCGTCGGCAAGGACCAGAGCTTCTACTTCCTGGAAATGAACACTCGCTTGCAGGTGGAGCATCCGGTGACCGAGTGCATCACCGGCCTGGACCTGGTGGAGCAGATGATCCGCGTGGCCGCCGGCGAAGCGCTGACGATCAAGCAGAAAGACATCAAGCGCGAAGGCTGGGCGATTGAATGCCGCATCAATGCGGAAGATCCGTTCCGCAATTTCTTGCCTTCCACGGGCCGGCTGGTCAAGTACCAGCCGCCGCAGGCGAATCTGGAGCAGGGCACGCAAACCCTGCAGGGTGAAAGTTATGCCGCCGGCCAGTTTGGCGGTGTCCGTGTGGATACAGGCGTCTACGAAGGCGGCGAGATCCCGATGTTCTACGACTCGATGATCGCCAAGCTCATCGTGCATGGCCGCGACCGCAGTGATGCGATCGTCAAGATGCGTGAGGCGCTCAACGGCTTCGTCATCCGCGGCATCTCGAGCAATATCCCCTTCCAGTCGGCGCTGCTGGCGCATCCCGACTTCAAGACAGGCAACTTCAATACCGGCTTCATCGCCCAGCACTACGGTGGCGGCTTCCGGGCCGAGGACGTGCCGCATGAGGACCCCTTGTTCCTGGTTGCCCTGGCCGGCTTCATCCGCCGCAAGGCGCGTGAACGCGAGGCCGGCATCACCGGGCAATTACCGGGCCACGAGGTGCGCATCGAGCATGACTATGTGGCCCTGGTCGATGTGGGTACCGCCGGCGAGCAGGCGCGCCATCAGCTGCATATTTCCGAATTCAGCGGTCATCTCGGCGAAGCGCTGGTGCGCGTGGGTGACAAGCAATACCGCATTGTTTGCAACTCGCGCCTGAACGACATACGCCTGAGCGGCACGGTCAACGGCCAGCCCTTTGTAGCCCAGGCTGAGCGTGGCGCGCACAAGCAGCCGCTCGCTTACCGCCTGCAGCACAACGGCTACGCCATCGTCGTCAATGTGCTGTCGCCCCGCGCTGCCGAGTTGCAGGCCTTGATGCCCTACAAGGTGCCGCCCGACACCAGCAAGTTCTTGCTCTCGCCGATGCCGGGCCTCTTGGTTCATATCGCCGCGCAAGCGGGCCAAGTGGTGCAAGCGGGTGAGCGCCTGGCGGTGATTGAGGCGATGAAGATGGAGAACATCTTGATCGCCGAGCGCGACGTCAAGGTCGCCGAGGTGCTGGCCAAGGTAGGTGAGAGTTTGTCGGTGGATCAGTTGATCCTGCGATTCGAGTGAGTGACGCCATGACGAGTACCAACAGCAAGCCCTACAAAGTCCTCGGCATCCAGCAGATCGCCATCGGCGGCCCCGACAAGCAGGCCTTGCGCAAGCTCTGGGTCGATGTGCTGGGTCTGCAGGTTACCGGCAACTTCGTCTCCGAGCGAGAGAACGTCGACGAGGACATCTGCGCCATTGGCCAGGGCCCGCACAAGATCGAGATCGACCTGATGCAGCCGCTCGATCCCGACAAGAAGCCGGCCGTGCACACCACACCGCTCAACCATGTGGGCCTGTGGGTGGACGACCTGCTCAAGGCTGTCGAGTGGATGACGGCGAACGGTGTGCGATTCGCGCCCGGTGGCATCCGCAAGGGCGCGGCGGGGTACGACATCTGCTTCATCCACCCAAAGTCCAGCGCCGAGTTCCCGATCGGAGGCGAGGGCGTCTTGATTGAGTTGGTGCAGGCGCCGGCCGAGGTGATTGCTGCACTTGCGCCGAGCGGAGGCGCTGCGTGAATCGTCCTGCCGGTCACGCGGGACAGGCCCCCGTGACTCAGGCTAACCCGGTGAGCCAAGCCAGCTTGGCGGCTTTTCTGCAGGAGCAGTTCCCGCAAACCCGTTGCCGCATCGAAGCCGTAGCAGCCGGCACCGCCACGATTCGGCACCCGGTCGGCCCGGCTGAGTTGCGACCCGGCGGCACCGTCTCCGGCCCGGTCATGATGACGGTAGCCGATGTGGCGCTGTATGTGGCGCTGCTGGGGCAGATCGGCATCGTGCCTTTGGCGGTGACGACCAGCCTGAACATCAATTTCTTGCGTAAGCCGGCCTCCGACAAAGACATCATCGGCGTCTGCCGGATGAAAAAAGTCGGCAAGTCCTTGGCGGTCGGCGAGGTGGACCTGTTCTCTGAGGGCGACCCGGAGCCGGTCGCGCACGCGGTGGGCACCTATGCCATTCCGCGTGCCTGAGGCTTCATCATCGGCTGTCAGTCGACCGACTTCATCAGGTGCGACACCTGTGTTTTGAACTCGGGAGATTCGCGCAACTTGCCCTGAAGGCGCCAGATTTCTCGGGCAGTTTGGCCATGTTTGGCGAAAAACGGTTTGGAAAAAACGGTGAAGTAGGGCTTTTCGACCAGGACTGGGTTGACCCGCTCAATCTTGGCTTGCAGTGAAGGCACGCTGCTCAAGGAGGCCTCGGCCTCGGTGGTCTGCAGAGCCGCGGCCAAGTAGCGGCCGGAGGCCACGCGGCCCAGCAACTCATCTGCTGTGGGCGAGCTGTCCTCCACCTTGGCGCCTAGTTGTTTCAATTGGGCGACGATTGAGAAGCCTGTTTGCGCGCCCACCGTGCCATTGGCGGCCAGGGTTTTGCCGTCCCAACTGAGTGCGGTTCCCTTGGCCTTGTACAAAGCGTAGGTCGCGCGGTACATGCGCTTGGTCGCGTCGGGTTCGCCGTCGAGCTTCAGTGGGTAATGGGCAAACTCCGCGCGTTCGGCGCTGAAGCTTGCGTTCATGGCTCCTTCAACTTTGCCGGCCTTGAGCTCGGCGAGGCATTGCTTCCAGGGCATGGGCATCAGCTTGATCGGCGTACCTAACTGCTTCTCTAGCTGCGTCATCATGATCTGGCTGTAGCCGGGCTTGTCCTTGAGCAACCAGGGATAGGCGTCTTCATTCTCGTGGCAGATATGAATCGCGTCCGGGGCGGCTTGAGCCAGGGCAAGGTTAGGGGCCTGCAAGATCAGGCCGGCAATTGCCCAGTTCCGGGAGGTTCGAGTCATGGGATGCTCCTAGCGATTGAGTGAGGTGAAAACCCATCCACACCAGCTGAGTGGCTCGCCCAATGCTAGAGCCAGAACGGGCTTTGGGTTTCATTTTTGTTGTCGACGGCATTGCGCCTTGTTGTCTAAGCGCTGCGCGTTTGACGGCCCAAACACCAACCCACGGTTTGGTAAATTCTGTAATATTGGCGTGAATTCGCAAAGCACGAAGCTTTGCTTGTAAATTGCTGTCTGCAAGAGTTCTCTGCGAAAGCTAGATTAGCGATCTTGTGATCCCAGTAGCTCCAAAGTTTCAGCCGCCTGAGCGCCAGCCCTTCATTCCGACTGCATAGCCGTTTCCAGTCTCCATCCCCTATACACACCATGCGCCTGGACCTCACCACCCTCAATCTCGTGTTGGCGATCGAGCAAACCCGCTCGATCACGCGCGGCGCGGAGCGTGAGCATCTGGCCCTGGCGGCGGCCAGCAAGCGTGTGTCTGACCTGGAGGCGCGTCTCGGTGTGCAACTCTTCGAGCGGCGTTCGCGCGGCGTAGAGCCCACCGAGGCCTGCCGGGCGTTGGTGCGCCACATCCGCTCCTTGCATGCCTCGCTGCATGCGCTGGAGAGCGAGGTGGTGGAGTTTGCACGTGGCATCAAGGGGCATCTGCGCATTGCCGCCAATAGCGGTGCCATTGCCGAATGCTTGCCCCCCGATCTGGCCGCGTTCAGTCAGGCTCACCCGCAGATTCGTATCAGCCTGGAAGATCAGACCAGCGCCGAGGTGCAGGCCGCCGTGGCCGAGGGGCGCGCCGATGTTGGCGTGTTCACGCCGCCGCTGCTCGACAACCGCCTGCAGACCTGGACCTATGCGCATGGCCGGCTCGGCGTCTTGGTGCCACGCGACCACGATCTGGCGGGCCGCGATGCGGTCAGTTTCAGTGACTTGCTTGACTACGATTTGATCGGCTTGCACGCCGGCGCCTCGGCGCAGCAACTGATGCGCGAGCAGGCCCAGGCCCGCGGCCGCACCTTGAATGCGCGGCTGCAGGTGCGCGGCTTCGATGCGATTGCGCAGTTGGTCGAGGCCGGCCTCGGCGTGGCGGTCTTGCCGGCCGCACCGGCGGAGCGCTTTTCGCGCGTCTTTGAGGTGCGCCTGCTCAAGCTCGATGAAGCCTGGGCCGCGCGTGATTACTGCCTGGGCGTGGCCCGACAAGAGCGCTTGCCCGCGGTGGTGCAGCGCTTTGTTGAGGCGCTGTGCCCGCAAAACAAGACATGAACCCGTATATGAACCCCGAAGGAGCTTTGCCATGACGGCTCGCACGCTGTACGACAAACTGTGGGACGAGCATGTCGTCCATACCGAGGATGACGGCACGTCCGTGCTCTATATCGACCGCCATCTGCTGCATGAGGTGACCAGCCCGCAGGCCTTCGAGGGCCTCGATCTGGCTCAGCGCAAGGTCTGGCGCTTGTCGGCCAATCTGGCTGTCAGTGACCACAATGTGCCTACCACCGACCGCAGCGGCGGTATCAGCGACCCGGTCTCCAAGTTGCAGGTCGATACGCTGGATCAAAACTGCGACCGCTTCGGCCTGACCCAGTTCAAGATGAACGATCGCCGCCAGGGCATCGTGCACGTGATCGGCCCGGAGCAGGGCGCCACCTTGCCGGGCATGACGGTGGTTTGTGGCGACAGCCACACCTCCACCCATGGAGCCTTCGGTGCACTGGCCCATGGCATTGGCACCAGCGAGGTCGAGCATGTGCTGGCGACCCAGACGCTGTTGGCCAAGAAGGCCAAGAATATGTTGGTGCGGGTCGAGGGGCAGTTGCCGCGCGGCTGTGGCGCCAAGGACATCGTGCTGGCCATCATCGGCAAGATCGGCACCGCCGGTGGCACCGGCTACACCATCGAGTTTGGCGGTGCGGCGATTCGTGCGCTCAGCATGGAAGGCCGCATGACGGTCTGCAATATGGCCATCGAGGCCGGTGCACGCGCCGGCCTGATCGCCGTGGACGACACAACCATCAGCTATTGCAAGGGCCGCCCCTATTCTCCGACCGGCGTGGAGTGGGATTTGGCCGTGCAGTACTGGCGTGGTTTGCATTCCGATGCCGGCGCGAAGTTTGATGCGGTGGTGGACTTGGACGCCGCTCAGATCCACCCTCAGGTCAGCTGGGGCACATCGCCCGAGATGGTCTTGGCGATCGACGAGCGGGTGCCCGATCCGGACAAGGAAAAGGATGCCGTCAAGCGCGGCGCGATCGAGCGCGCCCTGCAGTACATGGGCCTGGAGCCGAACAAGGCGGTGGCCGACATTCGCATCGACAAGGTCTTCATTGGCTCATGCACCAACAGCCGTATCGAAGATATGCGCGAGGCCGCGGCCGTGGTGCGCCGCCTCGGTGGCTCGAGCGGTAGCCGCATCGCCAAGCATGTGAAATTGGCCTTGGTGGTGCCGGGTTCGGGTTTGGTGAAGGCGCAGGCCGAGGCCGAGGGCCTGGATCAGGTCTTCAAGGCGGCCGGCTTCGAATGGCGTGAGCCGGGCTGCTCCATGTGTTTGGCCATGAACGCCGACCGCCTGGAGCATGGCGAACGCTGCGCCTCTACCAGCAACCGCAATTTCGAAGGCCGCCAAGGCGCCGGCGGTCGCACCCATCTGGTCAGCCCGGCGATGGCGGCCGCAGCGGCGATGGAAGGGCATTTTGTCGATGTGCGGCAGTTGGTCTGACGGGCCTTTCGCTTCGTGCCTGGAGTCATGACATGAAAAAGTTTGCAAGCCTGTTGATCGGTTTGGCGATGTTGGTCTCGCTGAGTGCCTGCAACACCGTGCATGGCTTCGGGCGTGACCTGCAAAAGGTCGGCGAAAAAATCGAAGACAGCGTGAAGAAAAAGTGAGCGCCGGGGAGGCCCGAGATGCCTCCCTCGCAACCGGAGAAATAGCAATGCAGAAGTTCAATCTTCACCGCGGCCTGGTGGCCCCGATGGACCGGGACAACGTCGACACCGACGCGATCATCCCGAAGCAGTTTTTGAAGTCGATCAAGCGCAGCGGCTTTGGCCCGAATTTGTTCGACGAATGGCGCTATCTGGACGCCGGTGAGCCCGGACAGGACCCGGCCAGCCGCAGGCCTAACCCGGATTTCGTGCTGAACCAACCTCGCTATGCCGGTGCCTCCATCTTGCTGGCGCGCAGCAATTTTGGCTGCGGCTCAAGCCGCGAGCATGCGCCCTGGGCCTTGGATCAATACGGCTTTCGGGCGCTGATTGCGCCCAGCTTCGCCGACATCTTCTTCAACAACTGCTTCAAGAATGGCATCTTGCCGATTCAGTTGCCCGAATCGCAGGTGGCTCAGTTGTTCGACGAGGTGCATGCCTTCCCGGGCTATCAGCTGAGCATCGACCTGGAACGCCAGGTGGTGATCAAGGCCGATGGTGTGGAGCTGCCTTTCGAGGTGCAGGCCTTCCGCAAGTTTTGCTTGCTGGGTGGCTTCGATGACATCGGCCTCACCTTGCGTTACGCCGACAAGATCAAGAGTTATGAAGCCGAGCGCATGGCCAGCAAACCTTGGCTGAACAAGCGCCTGCTGGGCTGAGCGAAAGCGACATGCCGGTCAATGGGGAGTTCGGGCCCGAAGCGCCAATGGCCGATCTGTAATTCTGGAAAGACTCAATCTCATGAAAATCGCAATTCTTCCCGGTGACGGCATCGGCACCGAAATCGTCGCCGAGGCTGTCAAGGTCTTGAAGGTCTTGGGCCTGCCCTTGGAGATGGAAAGCGCGCCGGTGGGCGGCGCCGCCTACGAGGCCAAGGGCCATCCTTTGCCTGATTCCACCTTGCAACTGGCCAAGGACGCCGACGCGATTCTGTTTGGCGCCGTGGGCGACTGGAAGTATGACAAGCTGGATCGCCCGCTGCGCCCCGAGCAGGCCATTCTGGGCCTGCGCAAGCACCTGGGCTTGTTCGCCAATTTCCGTCCGGCCATTTGCTATGAGCAGCTGACCCATGCTTCCAGCCTAAAGCCCGAGTTGGTGGCGGGTCTGGATATCTTGATCATCCGTGAGTTGACCGGCGACATTTATTTTGGCCAGCCGCGTGGCCGCCGCACCGCGGTGGACGGGCATTTCCCGGGCAGCGAAGAGGCCTTCGACACGATGCGCTATTCGCGCCCGGAGATCGAGCGCATCGCCCATGTGGCCTTCCAGGCCGCCCGTAAGCGCAACAAGCGCGTGACCTCGGTGGACAAGGCGAATGTGTTGGAAACCTTCCAGTTCTGGAAGGACGTGATGATCGAGGTCAGCGCCGAGTACCCGGACGTTGAACTGGACCATATGTATGTGGACAACGCCGCCATGCAGTTGGTCAAGGCGCCGAAGCGCTTTGATGTGATGGTGACCGGCAATATGTTCGGCGACATCTTGTCCGATGCGGCGGCGATGTTGACTGGTTCGATCGGCATGTTGCCCTCGGCCTCGCTGGACAAGAACAACAAGGGCCTTTACGAGCCCAGCCATGGCAGCGCGCCGGACATTGCCGGCAAGGGCATCGCCAATCCTTTGGCTACAATCCTCTCCGCTGCCATGATGCTCAAATTTTCCCTCAACCAGCCCGAAGCTGCCGCTCGTATCGAGACGGCCGTTGGCGCTGTGCTGTCCCAAGGTCTGCGTACCGCCGACATTTGGAGCGAGGGCACTCAGAAGGTGGGCACAAGCGAGATGGGTGATGCGGTTGTCAAGGCCTTGGCCGGCAACACCGGCATGACCAAAACCATTAAGGGCTAGTTCAGCTCCGGTTTGTCTCGCCCCTATCCCCCCGGCGACACAAGCCGGGGGAGACGAAGCTCAAGACACTTGTTGAGATCGATAGAGGAAGCGGAAAATGACGACATTAGTTGGATTGGTGGGCTGGCGTGGCATGGTCGGTTCGGTCCTGATGGACCGCATGACGGCCGAGCGTGACTTTGATTTGATCGAGCCGCTGTTCTTCAGCACCTCGAATGCCGGCGGCCAAGCCCCGGCGCAGGCCAAGAACGAAACGAAGCTGCAAAACGCCTTCGACATCGAGCAGCTCAAGCGCTGCGAGATCATCATCACCGCTCAAGGTGGTGACTACACCAGTGAGGTGTTCCCGAAGCTGCGCGCGGCCGGTTGGAACGGTCACTGGATCGATGCCGCCTCGACGCTGCGTATGGAGTCCGACGCCGTCATCATTCTGGATCCGGTCAATATGCCGGTGATCAAGAACGCGTTGAGCGCCGGCGGCAAGAACTGGGTCGGCGGCAACTGCACGGTGTCTTGCATGTTGATGGGCGTGGGCGCGCTCTACAAGGCCGGTCTGGTCGAGTGGATGAGCACGCAAACCTACCAGGCGGCCAGCGGCGGTGGTGCGCAGCATATGCGCGAGTTGCTGACGCAGTACGGCACACTGAACGCTTCTGTGCGTTCCTTGTTGGATGACCCGAAGAGCGCCATTCTTGAAATCGACCGTTTGGTTGCAGCCAAGCAGCGTTCACTGAGCGCTGCCGAAACCGCCAATTTCGGCGTGCCGCTGGGCGGCTCCTTGATCCCTTGGATCGACAAGGATTTGGGCAATGGTCAGTCCAAGGAAGAGTGGAAGGGCATGGCCGAGACCAACAAGATCATGGGTCTGGGTGAGGGCTTTGGCTCGGCCGCAATCCCGGTCGATGGTTTTTGCGTGCGTGTCGGGGCCATGCGCTGCCACAGCCAGGCGCTGACCTTCAAGCTGAAGAAGGATGTGCCGGTGGCCGACATCGAAGCGATGATCGCTGCCGACAACGAGTGGGTGAAGGTGGTGCCCAACACCCGCGAGGCGACCGTGCAAGACCTGACCCCCGTGGCCGTGACCGGCACCATGACCATCCCGGTGGGACGCATCCGCAAGCTCGCCATGGGCCCGGACTATGTCGGCGCCTTCACCATCGGTGATCAGCTCTTGTGGGGTGCCGCCGAGCCGCTGCGCCGCATGCTGCGCATCTTGCTGGCGAAGTAATTGCACAGGCAGCCCGTTGCCGGCAAGCGACAAGCTTGTAACGGGCTGAATCAGAGCGGCCTCTATCTGCCTTTTCAGCCTTTGCCTGAGCTTCTAAGCGTATATGCTTGCCGCTATTCAGATTTCCAATCGAAAGTGCGCATGAGGATGGCATCGTGAGCGCTGTTGAGCAGACAACAAACATCGTCGAAACAGGCGGACACCCGGTGGTGCCCGCCTTGTTGCTTTGGGGGACGCCTTGAAACCACATATTCGCGCAAGGGCTGATGCCCAAGGGCTGACGGCGAAAGATTCGCAGCGCAATGCCAATCGGCGCTTTGGCCCATCCCAAGTGGCTGCGGCCGCAGCTGCCGTGTTGGCCATGGCCAGTAGCAGCGCATGGGGCCTAGGACTGGGCCGCTTGTCGGTGCAGTCGGCGCTGGGTGAAACACTCAAGGCCGAGATCGATATCACCAGCCTGAGCCCCGAAGAAGCCGGCACGCTGAAGGTGCGCATTGCACCTCCCGAGTCGTATCGTGCCACCGGGGTTGAATACAACGCGGTGTTGACGAGCACGCAGGTTCAGGTTGCGCGCAGCAACGGTCGCACCTTTTTGCGCGTTAGCAGCGATCGGGCGGTGCAAGAGCCCTTCGTCGATGTGATTCTTGAATTGACCTGGGCCAGCGGTCGTCTGGTGCGGGAATACACGCTCTTGTTTGATCCGCCATCGTCGCCCAAGCCGGCAGCCGCGGCGCCTGCCGTGGTGGCCGCGCCGGTGATTTCGGCTGCGGCGCCCGAGCCCGTGAGTCCCCCGGCACCGGCACAGACGCAAGCGATCCCGCCTGTGGCGGCGCCAGCTCCTGCACCAGCAGCCTCGCCCAGCCGTACTGCGCCGGAGGCCGCGCGCCCGCGTGCCGAGCCGGCTTCAAGCGCGACGCGCGCGCCTGCTGCACCGGTGGCTGCCGCGCCGGCCGCCAGCAGTTCGGCCGGGTCCGAGTACAAGGTCAAACCGGGCGATTACTTGTCCCGCATTGCCAACAAGACCCAGGTACCCGGTGTGTCCTTGGATCAGATGTTGGTAGGCCTGTACCGCAGCAACCCCGACGCCTTCTTGGACGGCAATATGAACCGCCTCAAGTCGGGTGCGGTGCTGCAAGTGCCTGGCGGCGAGGTTCTGAGCGCATTGCCCCAGGAAGAAGCGCGCGAAGTGATTCGGGCCCAGAGCGCTGACTTCAGTGCTTATCGTTTGCGCTTGAGCAGTGCAGCGCCGACGCTGGAGAAGGATCAAAGTGATCGCCAGGCCAAAGGCAAGGTACAGGCCGCGGTGGAGGACCGCAAGCCGGCGCCTGCGCCAACGCCCGACAAGCTGATGCTCAGCAAGGCGGCGAGCGCGAACGCGGCAGCGGTCGATGCCAAGGCGACCAAGGCCTCCAAAGAGACCGAGAAAAAGGACGCGGCGGCCCGCATGGCCGAGTTGACCCGCAATGTCGAGGAACTGAAAAAGATTTCCAGCGCGGCGAAACCTGCTGCATCGGCGGCCGCGCCAATCCCCGCACCTGCTCCGGCTCCAGCGCCTGCTCCGGCGGCTGTCATGCCTGCAGCGCCGGTGATCGCCGCTGCGCCGCCCGCCGCCGTGGAGCCTGCATCGGTGCCGGCTTCCGCCGCTGCCTCCGCACCCAAGGCACAGGCAGCAGCTTCTGCCGCCAAACCGGCTTCGGCGCCGATGACCTTGGCGCCGCAGCCGCAAGAGGCTGAGCCCAGTTTGTTGGATCAATTGCTGGCCAACCCCTTGGCTTTGCTAGGTGGTGCCTTGGCCCTGGCAGCCGGTGGATTCGGTTTGTACCGCCTGCGCGCCAGCAAGGCTGGCGCCAAGGCGGATACCGGCTTCCATGAAAGCCGCCTGCAGCCCGATTCCTTTTTCGGTGCCACCGGTGGGCAGCGGGTCGATACCCGTGACGCCTCGGGTGCGGCTTCGTCGATGAACTACTCGCTGAGCCAGCTTGATGCGATCGGCGACGTCGATCCGGTGGCCGAGGCCGATGTTTACCTGGCCTACGGGCGCGATCTGCAGGCCGAGGAAATTCTCAAGGAAGCACTGCGCGCCACGCCCGACCGCTTGGCGATTCGTCTCAAGCTGCTCGAGGTGTATGCCAAGCGGCGCGACACCAAGGGCTTCGAGCAATTGGCAATTCAGCTCTTTGCTGAAACCGGTGGTGCGGGTGATGACTGGGCGCGTGCCCAGGAATTGGGTCGTCAAATCGACCCTGAGAACCCGCTCTACCAGCCGGGCGGCGCGCCCAGTCAAGCCGGCGGCAGTCGTGAAGTGCCCGCCGAGCCGATGGATGCGAGCACCATGCCGCATACATCAGGCCATTTAGCCACCGAGCCCTTGGGGCGCAGCAGTGGCGCGCCCGACACCAGCCCGATGAGCGGCTTTGATCTCGATCTTGATCTGGATTTGGGTGCGCCTGCCGCTCCCGCGTCTCCGATCGCGATGGAAGCCACCCAGGCCATGGCCACCACGGTCGAACAAGCTCCCTTGGCGATGGATTTCGATCTGTCTGAACCGGCTGCACCGCAGGCCACCATGCCGGCCACCGATCTCGAGTTTGATCTCGACGATCTGGGCAGTCTGGATGATGCGCCCGCACCTGCGCCGGCTTCCGCGGGTGCCGCCTTAGACTTCGATCTTTCGTCGATCAACCTGGATCTGCCCGAGGTGGCCGAAGCCGAAGCGCCGATTCCGGCCGCCGAAGCAGCGCCAATGGATGATCTGGACTTGCCGCCTGAATTCGCTGCAATGCTGAATGAGGGCCCTGCCGCGGCTGAGGAAGTTGCCGCCGAGGCCGCAACCGACCCGCTCGCCAATGCCTTTGATCTGATGGAAGACGAGGGGGACCCCTTGCTGCGCCAGCTCGAGTTGGCCGACGAGTTCCGGCAGATCGGCGACACCGAAGGTGCGCGCGAGGTCTTGCAGGAACTGATCTCCAAGGCCGCTGGCCCGCTGCGCGACAAGGCGCAGGCGATGCTGAACGAGTTGCGCTAAACGGGTAGTCCTGTTTGATGCGTGACAATCAAGGGCGCCCGGCTTGGCCGGGCGCCTTTTTCTTTGTGAAGCGTTTTTTTGAGTGAAGTGATGCGAGTTGCCTTAGGGGTCAGTTACCGCGGTTGGGCTTATCACGGCTGGCAAAGCCAGTCCGATCGGCAGACGGTACAAGATGTGCTGGAAAAAGGCTTGAGTCAGTTCACCGCGCGCCCCATTCAAACGGTTTGCGCCGGACGAACCGACACCGGCGTTCACGGGCTCAACCAAGTCGTGCATCTGGACTGCGAGGTCGAGCGCGACCTGAGTTCTTGGGTGCGCGGCACCAACTGCCATTTGCCCAAGGATATAGCGGTGCAATGGGCGGTGTTCCCGCGCGCCGACTTTCATGCCCGCTTTGATGCACGCGGGCGCCGCTATAGCTATGTCTTGCTCGAGTCGGTGGTGCGCCCCTCGATGGAAGCGGGCGCTGTGGGCTGGACCTACCGCAAGCTCGATGGCGACTTGATGCGTGAGGCTGCTGCGCTCTTGATCGGCGAGCATGATTTCAGCGCCTTCCGTTCCTCGGAATGCCAGGCGAAGTCGCCGGTGAAGACCATGCGCAAGATCGAGATCGAGAAGTACGGCGACTACTGGCGTTTTGACTTTGATGGCTCGGCCTTTTTACATCACATGATCCGCAATCTGATGGGCAGTTTTCTTGCGGTCGGTCGTGGCGCCAAGCCAGTGGAATGGTTTGCCGAAGTGCTGGCCCGCGGCGAACGTCGTTTTGCGGCGCCCACTTTTCCGCCCGATGGCCTGTATTTCACCGGGCCTTATTACGACGCCGAGGATGGCATTCCCACCCATACCGCAGCCATGGACTGGTTGCCGGGTTACCGCAAGAACCGCGAAGCCACCTGAGAAGCAGTGATGAATCAACGCACCCGCATCAAGATTTGTGGCCTGACCCGTGAGGCCGATGTGCTGGCCGCGGTCGAGGCCGGCGCCGATGCCATTGGCTTTGTGCTCTACGCCAAGAGTCCGCGTTATGTCAGCCCGGCGCGCGCCGCCGAGTTGGCCCGTTTGTTGCCGGCGTTTGTGACGCCGGTCGGTCTGTTCGTCAATGCCAGCGATGCCGAGTTGGCCGCCGGACTGGCCGCGCTGCCCAATATGCTGCTGCAGTTCCATGGCGATGAGACGCCGCAAGCTTGCGAGCGAGCAGGGCGGCCCTTTCTTCGGGCGGCCCGCGTCACGGCAGACTTCGATTTGCTAGACTACGCCCAACAATATTCAGCGGCCCAGGCCATTCTGCTCGACGCTCATGTCGACGGCTATGGCGGTGGTGGAAAGGTTTTCGATTGGTCACTCATTCCAAAAAACGTGCGCTCTCCAGTCGTTTTGTCTGGTGGGTTGCATGCCGGAAATGTGCTGACTGGGATCACTCAGCTGCGGCCTTGGGCCGTTGACGTCAGTTCGGGCGTGGAAGCCGAGGCCAAGGGCCTCAAGAGCGCCACGCTGATGCGTCAGTTCTGCGATGCCGTGCGCCAGGCCGATGTGCTGCTGGCGGCGGATGTGAATCAGCCAAACAGAGATTGAGTCCTTCATCACCATGAATTCCTATCATCAACCCGATGCCCAAGGGCATTTCGGCCCGGTCAAGGGTCAGACCTATGGTGGCAGCTTTGTTGCCGAAACCCTGGTGCATGCACTCGAGGAGTTGAAGACGGCCTATGCGCACTACGCGCAAGATCCCGACTTCATCGCCGAGTTCAAAAAAGAGCTGGCCCATTTCGTCGGCCGCCCCAGCCCCGTCTATCACGCTGATCGGCTCAGCCGCGAGTTGGGTGGTGCGCAGATCTTCTTGAAGCGCGAGGATTTGAACCACACCGGCGCCCACAAGATCAACAACACGATTGGTCAGGCCTTGCTGGCCAAGCGGATGGGCAAAAAGCGCGTCATTGCCGAGACCGGCGCCGGTCAGCATGGCGTGGCCACGGCCACCATCTGCGCCCGCTACGGCATGGAATGCGTGGTCTATATGGGCAGCGAGGACATCAAGCGTCAAAGCCCGAACGTCTACCGCATGCATTTGCTTGGCGCCCGCGTGGTGCCTGTGGAGTCGGGCTCCAAGACCTTGAAGGACGCACTCAACGAGGCGATGCGTGACTGGGTCACCAACGTCGAGTCAACCTTCTACATCATCGGCACGGTGGCCGGCCCGCACCCCTATCCGATGATGGTGCGCGACTTCCAGCGCATCATTGGTGATGAGTGTTTGGTGCAAATGCCCGAGATGATCGGCCGTCAACCGGATGCGGTGATCGCCTGCGTCGGCGGCGGCAGCAATGCGATGGGCATTTTCTATCCCTATATCGAGCATGCCGGCACGCGGCTGATTGGTGTTGAGGCCGCGGGCGAGGGCGTTGAGTCCGGCAAGCATGCCGCCACGCTGACGGCGGGCAGCCCTGGTGTCTTGCACGGCAATCGAACCTATCTGCTGCAGGACGGCGATGGTCAGATTATCGAGACGCATTCGATCTCGGCCGGTCTGGACTATCCCGGCGTTGGCCCCGAGCACGCCTATCTGAAAGACATTGGCCGCGCCGAGTATGTTGGCGTCACCGATGGCGAGGCCTTGGCCGCCTTCCATCATTTGTGCCGCACCGAAGGCATCATCCCTGCCTTGGAATCGAGCCATGCGGTGGCCCATGCGATGAAGTTGGCGCCGACCTTGCCGGCCGATCAGCATTTGCTGGTGTGCCTGTCGGGGCGTGGAGACAAGGATATTGGCACCGTCGCCGATATCTCCAAGGCCGAGTTCTTCTGTCGCCCGTCCTGCAAGGGGCAGTCGGTGAAGGGCGGCGATGCGTCGCTTGCCCCCGTCGCCATGCCGGTGAAGGGAGTTCAGCCATGAGCCGCATCCAAGCCACTTTTGCGCGTTTGGCGGCCGAGGGTCGCAAGGCCCTGATTCCCTTTGTCACCACCGGTGATCCGTTCCCGGAAACCACCGTGCCGCTGATGTTGGCCATGGCCGAAGCCGGCGCCGACGTGATCGAACTGGGCGTGCCGTTCTCTGATCCGATGGCCGATGGCCCGGTGATTCAGCGTGCTGCTGAACGCGCCGTCAAGGCCGGCATCGGCCTGAGTCGCGTGTTGGCCGACGTGAGCGCCTTTCGAGTCAGCAATCAAAGTACCCCGGTGGTGTTGATGGGCTATGCCAACCCGATCGAGCGCTACGGCGTGGAGCGCTTTGTTGTTGACGCCAAGGCCGCTGGCGTGGACGGCGTGCTGGTGGTGGACTATCCGCCCGAGGAGTGCGAGCGTTTCGCGGCCTTGCTGAAGGCGCAGGAGTTGGATCCGATCTTCCTGCTGGCGCCAACCTCGACCGAGGCTCGCATGCAGCGCATCGGCCAAATCGCCAGCGGTTATGTCTACTACGTTTCGCTGAAGGGTGTGACCGGCGCCGGCCACCTGAATACCGCGGCCGTGGCCGAGATGATTCCGCGCATTCGCCGCCATGTCTCGGTGCCGGTGGGGGTCGGATTCGGCATTCGTGATGCCGTCACCGCTCGCGCTGTGGCCGAGGTTTCGGACGCCGTTGTGATTGGTTCGCGCCTGGTTGAGTTGCTCGAGGTCCAGCCGCGCGATAATGTCGCCGTAACGGGTGCCCAGTTCATCCGCGAGATTCGGGCCGCGCTAGACGCGTAGTCCGTCGCTTCAGTTCAAAAGACAAAGGAGTCCGCTTGTGAGTTGGCTTGAAAAACTTCTGCCGCCCAAGATGCAGCAAACCGATCCCACCGAGCGCCGCATGGTGCCGGAAGGTTTGTGGATCAAGTGCCCTTCCTGCGAGACGGTGCTGTACAAGACCGATCTGGAGCAGAACGTCAACGTCTGCCCCAAGTGCAGTCATCACCACCGCATTGGCGCACGCGCTCGCCTGGATGCCTTCCTGGACGGCGAAGGCCGTTTCGAGATCGGCCAAGAGGTGTTGCCGGTTGATGCTCTGAAGTTCAAGGACAGCAAGAAGTACCCGGACCGTCTCAAGGAAGCGCTTGAGCACACCGGCGAGACCGATGCCTTGGTCGTTATCGGCGGTGCGTTAATGACGGTGCCGGTGGTGGCGGCCTGCTTCGAGTTCAACTTCATGGGCGGCTCGATGGGTTCGGTGGTCGGCGAGCGCTTTGTGCGCGGCGTCGAAACAGCCATCGAGCAAAAGACACCTTTCATCTGCTTTACTGCCACCGGTGGCGCGCGCATGCAAGAGGGCCTCTTGAGCTTGATGCAAATGGCCAAAACCAATGCCGCATTGACGCGCTTGGCCAAGGCCAAACTGCCCTACATCTCGGTCTTGACCGATCCGACCATGGGTGGCGTGTCGGCCAGCTTTGCCTTCGTCGGTGATGTTGTGATCGCGGAGCCCAAGGCCTTGATCGGTTTTGCCGGCCCTCGCGTGATCGAAAACACCGTGCGCGAAAAGCTGCCGGCAGGCTTCCAGCGCGCCGAGTTCCTGATGGAAAAGGGCGCGGTGGACATGATTGTGGATCGTCGCGAACTGCGTGAGACCATTGCCCGTCAATTGGCCATGCTGCAGCGCATGAGTTCCGACGCGGTGGCCTGATTGCCGCGCCAGCTGGCTGGCTTTTGAACCCCACACGGCCAGGCCCACAAGGTCTGGCCGTCCTGTTTTGTGAATCGATGATGATGCTTGATAGCCTGGACGCTTGGCTCGCCCATTGCGAGCGCCTGCACCCGAAGACCATAGACATGACCTTGGACCGGGTGATCGCCTTGCGCGATCGACTGGGTCTGAAGTTCGATGCCCCGGTGGTGATGGTGGCCGGTACCAATGGCAAGGGGTCGACTTGCGCGATGCTGGAGACCATTGCACTGCAGGCGGGCTACCGGGTCGGGCTCTACATCAAGCCGCATCTGGTGCACTTTCAGGAGCGCTGCCGGGTCGGTGGTGCGTCGGTGACGGCGGAGTCGCTGCTGCCTTTCTTTGAGGCAGTGGAGGCGGCGCGCGGGGACATGACCCTGTCCTATTTCGAGTTCACCACCTTGGTCATCATGCTGCGTCTGGCGGCCGAACCGCTGGATCTGGTGATTCTCGAGGTGGGCCTGGGGGGGCGACTCGACGCCGTCAATGCCATCGATGCCGATTGCTCGGTCATCACCAGCATCGACCTGGACCACACCGAATACTTGGGTCCTGACCGCGAGTCGGTGGGCCGAGAGAAGGCCGGCATCATGCGTGCCGGCCGCCCGGTGGTGGTCAGTGATCCGATGCCGCCGGCCAGCCTGGCGCTGCGGGCGACCGAGATTGGTGCCGATTTGCGCCAACTGGGTGTGGACTTCACCTATAGCGGCGACCGCCAGCAGTGGCAATGGTCGGGCCGAACACGTCGCTTCAGCGGCTTGGCTTATCCGGCGCTGCGTGGCGTTAATCAATTACTGAACGCCGCCGGGGTGCTGGCGGTTTTTGAGGCCTTGTTTGATCGACTACCCATCAGTGCGCAGGCGGTACGCAATGGTCTGGCCATGGTGGAGTTGCCGGGGCGCTTCCAGGTGGTCGCCGGTCAGCCGGCCTTGGTGCTGGATGTGGCGCATAACCCGCATGCGGTGGCCGCGCTGGCGCAGAACCTCGACCAGATGGGCTTCTTTCCCTGCACTCATGCGGTTTTCGGTGCCATGGCCGACAAAGATATCGAAGCCATCTTCCGGCGCATGGCGCCGCTGGTCGATGCATGGCACTTCTGCGATCTCGACATGCCACGCGCCGCCACTGCGGCGGCACTGCTGGCGCAGTTCGAGCAAATGCGTGCGGCCGGAGAGTTGAAGGCTGGCGCCCAAGTAACGCTACACCAGCACGGAGAGCCGTTGGATGCCTTGCACGCAGCGGCGGCCGCGGCCGACCCCGCTGATAGAATTCTGGTCTTCGGTTCCTTCCATACCGTGGGAGGCGTTCTGAAGAATGGATTGCCGCGTTTGCAGGCCGGCAAACCAGCCCAAGCTCCCACCTTCCTGTCTTGAAATCCAGGCCTCTATCCGGGGTCTGTTTACATCGCCTGTTACGGGCTCACGCTGCCAAATCGCCATGGGTCTGCTGTCATTTTTCAAGCGCGGAACACCGCCGCCGGCCGCCAAATCGGTGTCGGACTCCGTCGACGCGGTGCAACAACTGCGCCTGCGTGCCCGCCATCGTTTGATCGGGGCGGCGGTCTTGGTGGGCTTGGGCGTGATTGGCTTCCCGCTGCTGTTTGAAACGCAGCCGCGCCCGATTCCGGTCGATCTGCCGATTGAAATTCCAAGCAAGGATGGCGGCGCTGCACTGAAGGTGCCAGCGGCCATGCCTGCGCCGACGCAAAGCCTGCCGGCTTTGCCTGCGGCAGAATCCGAGTTGCAGTCCGCCGGGACTCAGGCCGTGAACCAGACAGGAACTCAGGCCCCTCAGGCCACTGCGAGCAAGTCCAGCGCCGCTTCCAGTCTTCCATTGACTGCACCTTCGGCCACGGCCGTCGCTGCGGTCGCGGCCGAGGCGAGCAAGACCGTGCTCGCCACTGCGGCAGAGGCCAAGCCCAGTGCCAAGCTTGAGCCCAAGCAAGAAACAAAGCCTCAGGTTCAGCCAGAGCCTAAGCCAGAAACCAAGCCCGAGGCCAAGCCGGCCGCCCAAGCGCAAAAGAGCGCCGACAAGCCCAAGCCAAGCGAAGCTCATGCCGACGCCAAAACCAAGGGCCAGGAGGCGGCGCGCGTGCAGTCTTTGTTGGAAGGCAAGCCCAGCGAAACGCGGGCCAGTGAAGCCGCCGGTCGAATGATTGTTCAGGTGGGGGCTTATGCTGAAAGCAAGGCAGCCCAAGAGGTTCGCCTGAAGCTGGAAAAGATGGGCATGAAGACCTATACGCAGGTGGCTGAAACGCCGGCCGGTAAACGCATTCGGGTGCGCGTTGGCCCCTTTGCCAGCCGGGACGAGGCCGACAAGGCGGCCGCGCGTATCCGTGCAGCCGGCTTGAGTACCGCTGTGCTGACGCTTTGAGCGTGCCGCTCAGTATGAGTCGATTCAACACGGTGTTGGAGCGCTGAACGCGTGAATTGGATCGATTGGCTTTTGTTGGGCTTGATGTCCGTGTCCCTGCTGCTCGGTCTGTGGCGCGGCTTGGTGTTTGAAGTTTTGTCCCTGGCTGGTTGGTTAGTCGCCTATTTGGCCTCGCCCGTGTTAGCGCCTTGGCTGGAGCCTTGGCTGCCGCAGGAGAAGCTCGGCGCCAGTCTGGCCCATATGCTTGGCCTGGTGCTCGCCTTTGTGCTGGTTTTGTTGATTTGGGGGCTGGGGGCCAAGTTGCTGCGGGCCTTGCTGCATGCGTCGCCACTCAGCGTGGTGGATCGCTTGTTTGGTGCCTGTTTTGGCTTGCTGCGCGGCTTGCTGATCTGTCTGGCCTTGGTACTTGTCGTCGGCATGACGCCGGCGATAGAGTCGCAAGCTTGGGGCGCCTCGCAATTGCTGCCGGTGTTGCAGTCAACCCTGCAGGTGTTGCGCCCGCTGCTGCCGGCGGAACTGCTGCAGTCGGTGCCGGGCATGGCCTGAGTTCCGGTGGTGCCGGGCGTGAAGATTTTTGATGGTTCGTTTTTTTAGTTCGTTAGCGTCTCTACAAGACAAGGAATAGCCATGTGCGGCATCGTCGGCGTGATTTCTCGCTCTCCGGTCAACCAGCTGATTTATGACGCGCTGCTGCTGCTGCAGCACCGCGGTCAGGATGCGGCAGGCATCGTCACCATGCAGGGCAATAAGTGCTTCATGCACAAGGCTCGCGGTATGGTGCGTGACGTCTTCCGGACCCGCAATATGCGCGCGCTGCCCGGCTCAATCGGCCTGGGGCAGGTACGTTACCCGACCGCCGGCAATGCCTATAACGAAGAAGAGGCGCAGCCCTTCTACGTCAATGCGCCGTTTGGCTTGGTGCTGGTACATAACGGCAATCTGACCAATGCGCAGAGCTTGAAGACCGAGCTGTTCGATATTGACCGCCGCCACATCAATACCGAGAGTGACTCCGAAGTTTTGCTGAATGTCTTGGCCCACGAACTGGAACTGGCGGCGCGCGACCTGCCTCTGGGAGCCGAGGGCGTATTCAAGGCCGTCAGCGCCGTCCACAAGCGCATCAAGGGCTCTTACGCCGTCATCGTCTTGATCGCCGGCCACGGTCTGTTGGCCTTCCGCGATCCCTATGGCATTCGCCCGCTGTGCTTCGGCCAGGCGGCCGATGGTGAGTACATGGTGGCCAGCGAGAGTGTGGCGCTGGAGGGCAATGGCTTCCAGTTGATCCGCGATGTGGCTCCAGGTGAAGCTTTGTTCATCGACATGAACGGTACTTTGAGCACCCAGCAATGCGCAGAGAACCCCTCACTGCATCCTTGCATGTTTGAGTTCGTCTACTTGGCCCGCCCAGATTCGGTGATGGACGGCATCTCGGTCTACCAGGCCCGTCTCAATATGGGCGAGACCCTGGCGCAGCGCCTGATCTCCACCATGCCACCGAGCGATATTGATGTGGTGATTCCCATCCCCGAGTCGAGTCGCCCGTCAGCGATGCAATTGGCGCATCGCATTGGCAAGCCTTATCGCGAAGGCTTTGTGAAGAACCGCTATGTCGGCCGCACTTTCATCATGCCGGGGCAGGGCGCGCGCAAGAAGTCGGTGCGTCAGAAGCTCAACGCCATTGGCCTGGAGTTCAAGAACCGCAATGTGCTGCTGGTCGATGACTCGATCGTGCGCGGCACCACCTCGAAGGAAATCGTGCAGATGGCCCGCGAAGCCGGCGCACGCAAGGTGTATCTGGCATCGGCCGCACCGCCGGTGCGCTATCGCAATGTCTACGGCATCGACATGCCGACGAGCGAAGAGTTGGTGGCCCACAACCGCAGCATCGAAGAAATCCGTCAATTCATTGGCGCCGACGCCTTGATCTATCAGGATGTGGATGCCATGAAACGCGTGGTCGCTGCGCTGCAGCCGGCCGTGAAGGGCTTTGAAGCCTCTTGCTTTGACGGCGAGTACGTCACCGGTGATGTGACCGCTGAAGACTTCGCCAAGCTAGAAGCGCAACGTCGCGCCCAAGGTGATGAAGAAGAAGGCCCGGCCCGTACGCGACTGGCCTTGCAAAGTGGAGGCGAGGGCCAATGAGCCAGCAGGACGACCGCCGTCTTGCACGGGCCCAGTTGCCATCCGGCTTGCGGCCTGAGACCCTGGCCGTGCGCACGGCCTTGGCGCCCAGCCAGTACGGGGAGAATTCGGAAGCCTTGTTTCTGACCAGCACTTATGTGCAGCCTGACGCCGAGGAGTCGGCGCGGCGCTTTGCCGCCTCGGAGGACTTCACTTATTCGCGCACCAGCAATCCGACCGTGCGTGCGCTTGAAGCACGCCTGGCCGCGATGGAAGGTACGGAAGGCGCGATCGCGACCGCCACCGGCATGAGTGCCATACTGTTGCTCTGCATGGGCCTCTTGAAGGCGGGCGACCATGTGGTTTGCTCGCGCTCGGTTTTTGGTTCCACCATCAATCTGTTTGCCAAGGAGTTCGGCAAATTCGGGGTGGAAACCAGCTTTGTCTCTCAAACTGATCTGCAAGAGTGGCGCGAGGCCATCCGGCCCACGACGCGGCTTTTCTTTGCCGAAACGCCGACCAATCCCTTGACCGAGGTCTGCGACATTCAGGCCTTGGCTGATATCGCGCATGCCGCGGGCGCCTTGCTGGTGGTGGACAACACCTACGCCACGCCGGCCCTGCAACAGCCTGCCAAATTTGGTGCCGACTTGATCATGCACTCGGCCACCAAATTCATGGACGGCCAAGGCCGCGTGATGGCGGGCGCCTTGTGCGGTCCTAACCATCTGATCAAAGATGTGTTCGGGCCGGTGATGCGGACGCTGGGCATGGTCCTGGCCCCGTTCAACGCCTGGGTGATTTTGAAGGGCCTCGAAACCCTGAGCCTGCGTATGCGGGCGCAAAGCGAGCAAGCCTTGGCCGTGGCACGTTGGCTGGAGGCTCGCCCAGAAGTGGCGCGCGTCTATTGCCCTTCCTTGCCTTCGCATCCGCAACACGAATTGGCGATGCGGCAGCAGTCGGGGCAGGGTGGTGCGGTGCTTTCGTTTGAACTGCGCGCCGCTACGCCGGAAGCCGCGCGCGCCGCGGCGTTCCATGTGATCGACAGCACCCGTGTGCTCAGCATCGCCACCAATTTGGGCGACACCAAGTCCATCATCACGCACCCGGCAACCACCTCGCATGGTCGCCTCAGCGAGGCCCAGCGCCAGGCCGCGGGCATTGGCCAAGGCTTGATTCGTTTGTCGGTCGGTTTAGAGCATGTCGATGACATCACCGATGATTTGTTGCGCGGTCTTTCTACCTTGAAATCCCTATGAGCCAGAACGTTTCCAACACCGTGCGCACCCGTATTGCCCCATCGCCCACCGGCTTCCTGCATCTGGGTACGGCGCGCACGGCCTTGTACTCCTGGGCCTACGCCCGCCACTTCGGTGGTAAGTTTGTGCTGCGCATCGAAGATACCGATGTGGCGCGTTCGACCCAAGACTCTGTGGAACAGATTCTGGCCTCGATGAAGTGGCTGGGCTTGGACTATGACGAGGGCCCGATCTATCAGATGCAGCGTTTGGAGCGCTATCAGGCCGTGGCCGAGCAATTGATTGCCGAAGGCAAGGCCTACCGTTGCTACTGCACGCCGGCCGAGTTGAACGATATGCGCGAGGCCCAGCGCGCCCGCGGCGAGAAGACCCGTTACGACGGCCGCTGGCGGCCCGAGGCCGGCAAGACCTTGCCGCAAGTGCCTGCCGGCGTAGCGCCGGTGGTTCGCTTCAAGAACCCGCTCGAAGGCGATGTGACTTGGGACGATCTGGTCAAGGGCCCCATCACCATCAACAACCGGGAAATCGATGATTTGATCATCGTGCGCCCCGCGGGTGAAGACGCTCCCGCCGGTAGCTTGGGTGTACCCACCTACAACTTCGCCGTGGTGGTGGACGACTGGGATATGCAAATCAGCCATGTGTTCCGGGGTGACGAGCATGTCAACAACACACCGTGGCAGATCAATATCTTCAATGCACTGGGTGCCGCGCTGCCCCAGTTCGGGCATGTACCGGTGATCTTGGGCGATGACGGGCAGAAACTGTCGAAACGGCGGGGGGCGGTCAGTGTCACGGCCTATGAAGAGGCCGGTTATCTGCCCGAGGCGATGCTGAACTATCTGTCACGCTTGGGCTGGAGCCATGGCGACGAAGAACTGTTCAGTCGCGAGCAGTTGGTGTCTTGGTTTGATGGCACACACCTGAACAAGAGCCCCGCTCAGTGGGATCCGGCCAAACTCGAATGGGTCAACGGCCAGTACATCAAGCAGGCCGATGACGCACGCTTGGCGGCCTTGGTGGCTGAGCAATTACGCAAGCGCGGAATCGAAGCTGATGTGGCGCGTCTGCCAGCGATGTGTGCCTTGTTCAAGGATCGTTGTGCGACAACGGTGGCTTTGGCAGATTGGCTGGCGATGTATTTCGTGGCCGTCAGCCCCAGTGCTGAGGACTTGGCCGCTCATGTGACAGATGCAATCAAGCCCGCTCTGGCAAGCCTGGCCGAAAAGCTCGAAGGCGCGGAATGGACCAAGGCCAGTATTGCCGCGGCCATCAAAGAAACGATTGCCGCGCACGGCATCAAGATGCCTGTTTTGGCCATGCCGGTGCGCGCCTTGGTGTGCGGACGCGTGCAAACGCCGAGCGTGGATGCGGTGCTGGAGTTGTTCGAAAAAGAAATTGTCATCAAACGCTTGCGCTCCGTGTGAAATTCGTTCTACAATCTATGTCTTGCTTGAACAGCGCGATACACAAAACGTCGCGACGCACAGCAGCCAAAGCGAGCGAAAGCGAAGCAGTGGCAAGTAGTGCGGAGTAAAGGTTTTGGGGGTATAGCTCAGCTGGGAGAGCGCTTGCATGGCATGCAAGAGGTCAACGGTTCGATCCCGTTTATCTCCACCAAATCTAATTTGGCGGCGCGCAGTTCGAGAAGTTAGAAGGTTTAGTCCCCTTCGTCTAGAGGCCTAGGACACCACCCTTTCACGGTGACTACAGGGGTTCGAATCCCCTAGGGGACGCCAAGTTTGACAAGACTTGGTAGTTGTTTTGAGAATGTTTTAAGACAACTACAAATTTGTTCTGTATATTCGTGTTATACTAATATACATGGAGTGGTAGTTCAGTTGGTTAGAATACCGGCCTGTCACGCCGGGGGTCGCGGGTTCGAGTCCCGTCCACTCCGCCAACATTAAGCTCTGGTGAAAGTCAGAGTTGTTTGAAGCAGCGATAATAAATCGCTGCGGCGAGTAAGGTGAGAAATCAAATTACTTGTGATAGAATAAAATTAGTAGTGACGCTTGAATAGCGCGGCGCCCGCAGAATATTTGGGGGTATAGCTCAGCTGGGAGAGCGCTTGCATGGCATGCAAGAGGTCAACGGTTCGATCCCGTTTATCTCCACCACTTATTGCTTGTTGGTGATAAGTGGCGGCGCGCGGTTCAAGTGGGTCGATTCGAAGGGCTGAAAGGCTTTTTGAATCTGAAAATTAGAAGGTTTAGTCCCCTTCGTCTAGAGGCCTAGGACACCACCCTTTCACGGTGACTACAGGGGTTCGAATCCCCTAGGGGACGCCAAGTTTGACAAGGCTTGGCAATCATCTGAGGATGGTTGCAAAACTTGTTCGGTGAGTTAGTGTTTGAGTAATCAACTGCTAAGTCATTTGGAGTGGTAGTTCAGTTGGTTAGAATACCGGCCTGTCACGCCGGGGGTCGCGGGTTCGAGTCCCGTCCACTCCGCCAATATTGAAAGCCCTGATTGCGAAAGCAGTCAGGGCTTTTTCTTTTGCCAGTCATTTTCGATCACATTTGTCGGCCGAACGAGGTCTATTCCCGCATACTCATATCGAGTCTGTGATCCCAGACTACCGAATCGATTTCTCGAGAACTCTAACTCGGGACGGATTTGCAGTCTCCAAGGCCGTATGTAGCATTCACTCATACGAGTCGGGCACCAAGCCTGGAGTTTGATCTGGGTGCCGACTCGGTATATTGAGCTCCAAAAGCGCGCGAATAGGAGCGCAGATTTGATACTGAGAATTCTCAGAGTCCAATCGCATGTGCCCTTCGCGGATTTAAATCCCCGTCGTCAAGCCCATACGAATTCACCAGTAGGTTCTGGTGCGCCATGTTTTGAGCGCATTCAATTGAACATCTGGCCGCGAATCAAACCAACAGCCAACCCTTCTAGCACAAAACTCTCGTCGCCGTCGGCAACGAGAATCGGTGCAAAGTCAGGGTTTTCAGGCAATAACTCGATACCTTTGCGATTGCGTTGGAATCGTTTGACGGTCACGTCATCACCTAAGCGCGCCACCACGATTTGGCCATTCTTGGCCTCGGAAATTTTCTTCACCGCGAGCAGGTCGCCGTCCATGATGCCAATGTCTTTCATGCTCATACCACGGACCTTGAGTAGAAAGTCAGGCTTTTGCGCAAACATGCTGGCTTCGACGGCGTATGTCTGTTCAATATGTTCTTGGGCCAAGATCGGCTGGCCCGCTGCAACGCGCCCAACCAAGGGCAGAGTCAACTGGGCCAAGCTGGCAAGTGGCAGGGAAAACTGACGGCCGGGAGCGCCACCTATAGTTTGGCGAGACTCTTTTGCTTCGCGAGCCTGGTTGACCGCCTTCAATGTGTCAGACTTCAGCCTGATGCCGCGGGAAGTTCCGCCCACCAACTCAATGACGCCCTTGCGGGCCAGGGCTTGCAGATGTTCTTCGGCTGCGTTGGCGGAGCGGAATCCGAGTTCGGCAGCGATTTCGGCCCGGGTCGGAGGGGCGCCGGTCAGTTCAATGGCCTGTCGAACCAAATCGAGGATTTGTTGCTGACGTGCGGTGAGTTTCGGCTTGTCGTCCATGGGAATCCTGTTTGGGGTTGGCCTGAATATTTATCCAGCTACTGTATTTTCATCCAGCTGAGAAAAAAATGCAAAAAAACGATGCAAACAATAGGTCGCCAGAGTCCTTGACCACGCAGTCACCTGATTTGGTGTTGATCCTCGGCACCGGGGGCACGATCGCGGGTACGGCTGAAGATGCCTCTGACAATGTGGGATACCGCGCAGCCCAACTGGGTGTTGCGCAATTGGTCGCCGCGGTGCCGCCGCTGGCTGGGCAACGTTTGGAGACTGAGCAGGTCGCTCAGCTCGACAGCAAGGACATGGATTTTGAAACCTGGCAACGTCTAGCACTTCGTGTCCAGATCCATTTAGCGCGCCCCGAGGTGGCCGGGGTGGTCATCACCCATGGCACCGACACCTTGGAAGAGACTGCATATTTTTTGCAGCGCGTCTTGGGTCCGGCTAAACCGGTGGTGCTGACCGCGGCGATGCGTCCGGCCACCGCTTTGCAAAAAGATGGTCCTCAAAATCTGTTGGATGCCGTCACTGTCGCGACGAATCCATCGGCGTCAGGTGTTGTGGTGGTGTTCGCCGGTCAGGTTCATTCGGCCGAGCAGGTGCGCAAGGTGCACAGCTACCGCGTCGATGCCTTCGGTTCGGTCGATGGCAGTCGCTTGGCAAGCATCGAAGAGGGGCATGTTCGCTGGTTGGCTGTTGCGCACAGCCATGCGCCGGTTTTTGGCACGTCCTTGCTGGCAACGCTGCCGCCCAAACAATGGCCAAGCGTCGAAATCGTGCTCAACCATGTAGGGGCAAGCGGTTCGGTGGTCCGGGCGCTTGTGGCCCAAGGTGTTGACGGCTTGGTGGTTGCCGGTACTGGCAATGGCAGCCTGTCGATCAGCCTGGACGCGGCCTTGCGGGAGGCGCAGGCCGCCGGTGTCCGCGTCTTGCGCAGCACCCGCTGTGACGCTGGACCGGTGACCGCTTCGGACGAGGCCTTGCCCAGCGCCGGCGCACTCAGTCCGGTGAAGGCAAGGATTGAAATGCTGCTGCAACTGATGCAGGAGAAATTACAGGCGCGGATCGCCTAAGGCCTAAGTGCCAATCTCGGCGGAGTTCGTTCCGCCGAGTGGACGCAGTCTGGCTATCGCAGAAGACGCAGGTACAAGCTGGGACTGCGCGCTTTTGTCGCTCGTCCGCGCACTCAAACCTGCGGTCTTCTTCAGCCCATTCAGACGATATTCAGTGCGACGTCGATATTGCCGCGCGTTGCATTGGAGTAGGGGCAGACTTGATGCGCGGCCGCGACCAATTGCTCGGCGCTGGCTCGGTCCAGGCCGGGGATGCTGATGTTCATCGCAACCTGTATGCCAAAGCCCGCTGGGATGGGGCCAATGCCGACTTCTGCGCTGATCGACAGATCGGCCGGCAAGGCGATTTTCATTTTTCCAGCCACGACCTTCATCGCGCCAATGAAACAGGCGGAGTAGCCGGCTGCAAACAGTTGCTCGGGATTGGTTCCGCTTCCTCCTGCGCCGCCCAACTCTTTGGGTGTGGACAGCGTCAGGTTCAAGGCGCCGTCGGGAGTGGTGGATTTGCCTTCTCGGCCTCCGGTGCTCGTAGCGTGGGCGGTGTAGAGAACTTTATCGAGTGCCATGGTGCTTTCCTTTGTGCTCGCGGTGGGTTGAGGTACTTGATTGCCGGCTTTTTGCAAGCCGGCCTTGCTGGGATCAGCTTGGTTTGTGCTCGTTTTGGCTATCGAGTTCGCGTCGCAAGCGCTGCAATCGCGAAGTCAGTTCGGCCAACTCTTCAAAGGAGCAGGCGCTGGCGCAGGCCAAACGAGTTGGAATAGCTCGGGCAGACCTTTTCAGGGCTTGCCCTTCTGCGGTCAAGAAAATGTCGACGCGCCGCTCGTCGTCTTGGGCACGTTGGCGCCGGATCAGCCCGGTGCTTTCGAGGCGTTTCAGGAGCGGTGTCAGCGTGCCCGAATTGAGTGAGAGCCGTTGGCCGAGGCTGGCCACATTGAGGCCATCGGTCTCCCACAGGACCAACATCACCAAGTACTGCGGATAGGTGAGTCCGAGAGGTTCCAGCAAGGGCTTGTAGGCCTTGGTCATGGCCAGGGAACTGGCGTACAAGGCAAAGCACAGTTGATTGTCCAATCGCAAAACCTGATCGGTGTCGAATTGGGGCTGTTGCTGGGTTCGAGCTGTGCGTGGCATGGGCATGAATGTAGGGTGCAATTCAATTGCGTACAATTAATGTGGCCTTTGCCGCCCATGCTATACAGGCGCCCAGGGAAAGAGGGGTGGGTCAGTTTTCCCGCGGTAGTTTCGCGCCGGAAGGAGGCGAAAGACTGAAGACCTCAAACGACGATCAGGGAGTGCGCGATGCGAATGGTGGCAGATCTTTTGCTGGTCTTGGTGGCCGGCTTGCACCTGTACTTTTTGGTGCTGGAGATGTTTCTTTGGACCAAGCCCCTGGGGCGAAAAGTCTTCGGGCTGACGGCCGAGTTTGCCCAGGCCAGCAAGGCGCTGGCTGCGAACCAAGGGCTTTACAACGGATTTCTCAGTGCCGGTTTGCTTTGGGGGCTGAGCCAAGGAGCGGCTGGCGTGCCGGTGCAATTGTTCTTCTTGGCTTGCGTGGTGGTGGCTGGCGTCTTCGGCGCAATCACCGTCAGCCGCAAAATCCTATTCGTGCAGGCCTTGCCTGCCGCCGTGGGTCTGGCGGCCGTGCTGCTGTCTCGCTGAAGCGGGGCTACTTGAATGCAGTGCCGCTCGGCGGCACTGCCCCTTAGCCGGCTGCGTGCAGCGCGTCTACTTCTGCGCTGAGTTCCAGCCAACGCATCTCTGCTTCAGCCAGTTCATCACCGATTGATTTCAATCGGCGGCCCAGTTCCGCGATCTGGGCAGGATTGGCGGTTCCGGCCGCCAATTGCGCCTCGACCGCACTGCGCTCATCGGCCAGCTTGTTCAACTTGGCGTCAATGGATTCCATTTCGCGGCGAAGTGGCTTGGTTTGCTCGGCCAATTTTTGCCGCGCTTGGCCGCTGGCCTTGCGGTCTTCCCGGCCGGCGGGGGCTTTTGCCGCGATGGGCGTGGCCACTGGCGTTGGTGCGGCCGCGGGTGCAGCCGCTGGTGACTTGCTGGAATTTCTGGCGTTCTTGAGCGCGGCTTTCGCCGCTTCCTTGGCGGCCTTGGCGGCTTCCTTCGATTGTTCCAGCAGCCACTTCTGATAGTCGTCCAGGTCGCCATCAAACGGCGCCACCACGCCCTTGGCGACCAGCCAGAATTCATCGCAAACTTCGCGCAGCAAGGCCCGGTCATGGCTGACCAACATCACCGTACCCTCGAACTCGTTCAAGGCCATGGACAAGGCCTCGCGGGTGTTCAAGTCCAAATGGTTGGTCGGTTCGTCCAAGAGCAGAAGGTTGGGGCGCTGCCAAACCAACATGGCCAAGACCAGACGGGCTTTTTCGCCCCCCGACAATGAGCCCACTTCCTGATTGACCATGGACCCGACAAAGCGGAACTGGCCCAAGAAGTCGCGCAACTCCTGTTCACGTGCATTTGGGCTGACCTCTTTGGCCAGACGCACCATGTGTGACAGCGGGCCTTCATCGGGGCGCAGCACATCCATTTCTTGCTGAGCGAAGTAGCCAATCGTCAGACCCTTGCCCTCGGTGATCTTGCCGCCCATGGCGCGCTGCATGCGGGCCACGGTTTTCACCACCGTGGACTTGCCTTGGCCGTTCGCGCCCAAGATGCCGATGCGTTGGCCGGCCAGCACCGAGCGGTTGATGCCTCGCACGATGACGTTCTCGCCTTCGTCGGTGTCGTAGCCGCAGGCCACTTCATCAAACATCAGCATGGGGTTGGGCAGGTTCAGCGGCTCGCGGAACTCGAATGAGAAGTCCGCGGAAGCCAGCACCGGCGCCAACTTTTCCATACGCTCCAGGGCCTTGACGCGGCTTTGTGCCTGCTTGGCCTTGCTGGCCTTGGCCTTGAAACGGTCAATGAACTTTTGCAAGTGAGCAATGCGCTCTTGCTGCTTGCCAAAAGCGGCGGCTTGCTGCTCCATGCGCTCGGCGCGCATTGTCTCAAAAGTGGTGTAGTTGCCGCCGTAGCGGATCAGCTTGGCCTCGTCCAGGTGCAGGGTGACGCGGGTGATGGCGTCCAAGAACTCGCGGTCATGGCTGATGACGATCAGCGTGCCCTCATAGCGTTGCAGCCAGGCTTCCAGCCAGACCAAGGCGTCCAAGTCCAAGTGGTTGGTGGGTTCGTCCAGCAGCATCAAGTCGGCCGGGCACATCAGCGCCCGAGCCAGCTGCAAGCGCATGCGCCAGCCGCCCGAAAAGCTATTCACTGGCGCATCGACCTGTTCGCCCTTGAAGCCCAAGCCCATCAACAGGGCTTGCGCGCGCGGGCGAGCATCGAAGGCGCCCACATCGCTGAGCAAGGCATGCGCATCGGCCATGGCGTGGCCATCTTCGGCGGCTTCAGCGGCGTCGAGTGCCGCACGCGCGGCCATCAAGCGGGTGTCGCCTTCCAAGACATAGTCGGTGGCCGGCATATCGGTTTCGGGCATGTTCTGCGCCACTTCACCCACGGCCCATTGGCGCGGAATGTCCACCTCGCCTTTATCGTTTTGCAGGCGGTGGGTCAGCATCGCAAACAAGCTGGACTTGCCGGCGCCATTGCGCCCCACCAGACCGATTTTTTCGCCCGGTTGCAGGGTGACGGAAGCGTCGTCGAGCACGACCTTGGTGCCGCGTCGCAGCGTGATATTGCGTAAGGTGATCATGCTTGCAAGTCCTGGTTTTTCTTTGTGAGTTCTTCTTGGGTGACGAGCAAGACTTGGTCTTCTCCGGCCGATGTTTCCATCCAAGCCACTTCTAACTGCGGGAATGCCGCTTCAAAATATTCGCGCTCATTGCCGATTTCCAGCACGAGCACGCCATGGGGGCTGAGGTGCTGGCTGGCCTGGGCAAGCAGGCCACGCACAAAGTCCATGCCGTCGCTGCCACCGGCCAGCGCTAACTCGGGTTCTGCGCGGTACTCGGCCGGCAGCTTGCTCATCGAGTCACTGTTCACATAGGGTGGGTTGCACAGGATCAAGTCATAGCGCTGACCCGCTGCGGGGCTCAGGCCGTCGCCCTGCAGCAAGCGGATGCGCGCGCCCAACTCATGCTTGTCGACATTGATGCGCGCGACCTGCAAGGCGTCTGGGCTGAGATCAATGGCGTCCACCGTCACCTCGGGCCAGGCCATGGCCGCCAGCACGGCCAAAGAGCCATTGCCAGTGCACAGGTCCAGCACACGCTGGGTTTGGTCTGAGAGCCAGGCGTCAATCGACGCGTCGGCAATCAGTTCGGCGATCAGGCTGCGCGGCACGATGCTGCGCTCGTCCACATAAAAAGGAATGCCTTGCAGCCAGGCTTCGCGGGTCAGATAGGCGGCCGGCTTGCGGCTGCTGATGCGCTCATCCAACAAGACCGTGATCTGTTGTTCTTGTTCGGTCGTCAGCTCCAGCTGCTCATGCTCATCCAGGCTGTCCAGGGCCAAGCCGCAGCGCCACAGAACCAGCCAAGCCGCTTCGTCGAACGCATTGGTGGTGCCATGCCCAAAGGAAACGCCCGCCTGGGTCAGGCGGGCGGCGTTCAGTTCAATGCAGTCAATCAGCTTCACAGCAGCAGGTTCTCCAGCGTGCGTCGATAAATCTCTTTGAGCGGCTCCAGACTGTCGGCGGGCAGGTACTCGTCGATTTTGTGGATGCTGGCGTTGATGGGGCCAAACTCGATGACTTGCGGGCAGATCTTGGCGATGAAACGACCGTCGGAGGTGCCGCCGGTGGTCGACAGCTGCGTCTGCAAACCGGTCTGGGCCAGGATGGCTGCGCTGATGGCCGCACTCAGACTGCCTTCCGGGGTCAGGAAGGGTTCGCCGCCCAAGGTCCAGTCGAGCGCGTACTCCAAACCATGGCGCGCCAGCAGGGCCTGCACCTTGGATTTCAGGCCTTCCGGCGTGGACTCGGTCGAGAAGCGGAAATTGAAATCCACCACCATCTCGCCGGGGATCACATTGGTGGCACCGGTGCCGGCATTGATATTGGAGATCTGGAAGGTGGTGGCGGGGAAATAGGCGTTACCTGCATCCCACTCGGTGGCCGCCAGCTCAGCCAGGGCAGGGGCAGCCTGATGGACCGGATTGCGCGCCAGCTGCGGATAGGCCACATGGCCCTGAATGCCCTTGACGCGCAGTTTGCCGCTGAGGGTGCCGCGACGGCCGTTTTTCAGCATATCGCCGACTTGGTCCACCGAGGTGGGCTCGCCGACGATGCAGTAGTCCAGCTTTTGCCCGCGCGCCTGCAGCACTTGGCAGCAGACCTTGGTGCCATCGACCGAGGGGCCTTCTTCATCGCTGGTCAGCAGAAATGCCAAGCTGCCGGCGTGGGTGGGGTGAGCCTGCACAAACTCTTCGGCGGCCACCACCATGGCGGCGACCGAACCCTTCATATCGGCGGCACCGCGGCCGTAGATCCGGCCGTCGCGGTAGCTGGGCACAAAGGGGTCTGAGGTCCAGCTGTCCAACCGACCGGGCGGCACCACATCGGTGTGGCCGGCCAACATCATCACGGCAGGATTTGCGGCACTGCCATGCTTGATGGCCCAGAGGTTGCGAACCCGGAAATTGTCGGGGCCGCTGTCCATGCGTTCGATCTCAAAGCCCAGCGCTTGCAGGCGAGTCGCAATCAGGTCTTGGCAGCCGGCGTCATCGGGCGTGATCGAGGGGCGCGCAATCAGCGCCTCCAAAAGGGCAAGAGTGTCAGACATCGTTGTTGTTCTTGTGAGCTGAGCCTCAGTCCTGGCGGACATCGAGGGTGATTTCGGTGAAGCTGGCTTCGTCGCTGGCCTTTTCTTGCGGCTTGGCGGCGGGCTTGTTGCTGCCCGGCGCGTCGTTCTGCAAGCGCCAGAGCAAGTTGGTGGGAGAGTCGGCAAAGGCTAGGCCTTCTTCGCGGGTGATGGTGCCTTCGGTGATCAGCTTGGCGAAATGCTCTTCGTAACTCTGAGAACCCTCGGCAATTGACTTCTCCATCGCCTCCTTGACGCCGGCAAAGTCACCTTGCTCGATCAACTCGGCGATCAGCTTGGAGTTGATCAAGATCTCGATCACCGGAATTCGCCCGCCGGCGGCGGCGCGCACCAGGCGTTGCGAGACGATGGATTTCAACCCAGCCGCCAAGTCGTTCAGCAGCGCCGGGCGCGACTCGGGCGTGTAGAAAGACAAAATCCGGTTCAGTGCATGGTAGGAGTTATTGCCGTGCAAAGTGGCCAGCACCAGGTGTCCTGACAGGGCATAGGAAATCGCCGCCGTCATGGTCTCGCGGTCGCGGATTTCGCCAATCAAGATGCAGTCGGGTGCTTGGCGAAGCGCATTTTTCAGCGCAATTTGCAGACTGGCCGTGTCGCGGCCCACCTCGCGCTGATTCACCACCGAGCGCTTGTTGGTGAACAGGTATTCCAGCGGGTCCTCGATGGTGAGGATGTGGCCGGTCATGGTCTGGTTGCGCTGCTCCAGCATGGAGGCCAGCGTGGTGCTCTTGCCGGTGCCGGTGGCGCCCACCATCAGGATCAAGCCGCGCTTTTCTTGCACCAACTTGCCCAGCACCGGCGGCAGGTTCAGGCTTTCCAGGCTGGGGATGTTGTGCGGGATGTGGCGGAACACGCCGGCTATGGTGCCGCGCTGGCGAAAGCCGGACAGACGAAAGCTGCCGACCTTGCTGACCGACACGGCCAGATTCAACTCTCCGCTTGCATCGAGCTCGGCCATTTGCGATGGCTCCACCACTTCGGCAATCAGTTGGCGCGGTTGCGTGGGTGACAGCACCTGATCGGACAACTGCACGATTTGCCCGTTCAGGCGGATCAACACCGGCATATTGGCGGACAAGTAAACGTCGGACGCCCCCTTGTCCGCCATCAGGCGCAGGATGCGCTCCATGTTTCCGCTGCTCATTGCGCGCCTCCCGCTGCCTTGTTGATCGCTTTTGTTGTCGCCGCTGCTGCTGGCCGAGATTAGGCGCGCAGCAGGTCGTTGATGCTGGTCTTGGCGCGGGTGCCGGCGTCGACCTTCTTCACGATGATGGCGGCGTAGAGGCTGTACTTGCCGTCGTTCTTGGGCAGGCTGCCGCTGATCACCACCGAGCCGGCGGGCACGCGGCCGTAGCTGACAGTGTCGGTTTCGCGGTCATAGATCGGTGTGCTTTGGCCGATGTAAACGCCCATGGAGATGACCGAGTTTTCTTCCACGATCACGCCTTCCACCACTTCGGAGCGGGCGCCGATGAAGCAGTTGTCTTCAATGATGGTGGGGTTGGCTTGCAGCGGCTCCAGCACGCCGCCGATGCCCACGCCACCGCTCAGGTGCACGTTCTTGCCGATCTGGGCGCAGCTGCCGACCGTGGCCCAGGTGTCCACCATGGTGCCTTCATCGACATAGGCGCCGATATTGACGTAGCTGGGCATCAGGATCACGTTCTTGGCCAAGAAGCTGCCGCGGCGTGCTACGGCGGGCGGCACCACGCGCACGCCCATGGCGCGGATTGCGTCTTCGCTTAAGCCGCCAAACTTGGTGGGGACCTTGTCGAAGAAGGTAGTGTCGCCAGCGCCCATCAGGCGGTTGTCGTTCAAGCGGAAGGACAGCAGCACGGCCTTCTTCAGCCACTGGTGCACAGTCCACTGGCCCACGCCCTGGCGCTCGGCCACGCGCAGGCGGCCAGCGTCCAACTCGGCCATCACATGCTCAACGGCTTCGCGCACTTCGGGCGAGTTGCTGGTGGTGATGTTGGCGCGACCTTCCCAGGCCAGTTCGATGGTGGATTGCAGATTTTGTGTCATGAGCTATTGAGCGCTGAAAGGAATGAACAGGGGCAAAGGAGAAGGGCTTGGGGTCAATCAAACAGCCACTGCCGGCGCTGGGTGAGCGCGGCAGTAGTCGGCAATCCGCTGTGCGGCTTCCAGGCATTCGCCCACTTCCGCTACCAGCGCCAGACGGATACGCCCAGCACCAGGATTGACACCATGCGCTTCACGCGCCAGCAGGCTGCCCGGCAATACCGCGACATTGTATTGAGCCAACAAGCCCTGGGCGAAGGCAATGTCGCAGCCGCCGTTGATGTGGGCGGGCACGGCGGCCCAGAGGTAAAAACCGGCATCCGGCAGGGCCACCTCCATATGCTGAGCCAGCAGCGGCGTGACCTGGGCGAACTTGGCGCGGTATTGCTCGCGATTGGCCACCACATGGGCCTCATCGCCCCAGGCGGCGATGCTGGCGGCTTGCACCATCGGATTCATGGCGCTGCCGTGATAGGTGCGGTAGAGCAGGAACTTCTTGATGAGGGCGGCGTCGCCGGCCACAAAGCCGCTGCGCAAGCCCGGAACATTGGAGCGCTTGGACAGGCTGGTGAAGGCAATCAGATTGCGGAAATCGCCGCGACCCAGCTGTGCTGCGGCTTGCAGGCCGCTCAGCGGCGCCTCTTCGCGGAAATAGATCTCCGAATAGCACTCGTCAGACGCGATCACGAAGCCATAGCGGTCGCTCAACTCGAACAGTGTTTTCCACTCTTGCAGCGGCATCACCGCGCCGGTCGGGTTGCCGGGGGAGCAGACGTAGAGCAACTGAGTCTTGGCCCAGGTGTCAGCGTCGATCTGGCTCCAGTCGGCGGCGAAGTTCTTGGCCGGGTCGCTGTTGGCAAAAGCTGTTTGTGCGCCGGCCAGCAGCGCTGCACCTTCGTAGATTTGGTAAAAGGGATTCGGGCAGACCACGGTGGCGCCCGGCCGGCTGGCGTCGATGACGGTCTGGGCCAGGGCGAACAAGGCCTCGCGGGAGCCGTTCACCGGCAGCACTTGGCTGGCGGGATCCAATGCCAATCCGTAGCGGCGCTGCAGCCATTGGCAAATGGCTTCGCGCAAGCGCGGCTCGCCGGCGGTGGCCGGGTAGACCGAGAGGGTCTTCACGCTGGCGATCAGCGCGTCTTCGATCAGCTGCGGCGCCGGGTGCTTGGGCTCACCAATACCCAGGCTGATAGCGCGCAAGGCTGGATTGGGCTGGATGCCTGCATTCAGTGCGCGCAGGCGCTCGAAGGGGTAGGGGTGCAGCTTGTCCAGCAAGGGGTTGTGCGAGGCGGGAGGCGTCATGTACGTTCTTTCGGTCTTTTCTTGATGGCTGGTCTTCATGGCTTGGGCACTTGCCTGCCTTCGCCACGCAAGGCGGCCGCGCTGTTCAAAGCCAGCCAGCGCAGCCGGGCTGGCCACAGCGGCAGGCCAGCCGTCCTTCGTGGTGAGTCGCGCCATAAGCCACCGTGATTTCTTCGCCCACTTGCAGATCGCGCAAGGCAAAGAACTCGATGGCGCCGGCCTCCACCGCAATGCGGGCGTTGGGCGCGCAAGAGTGGTTGGTGAAGCGCATCGGGTCGTCGGAGCGGGTGGCATCAATCGCCCGGCTGGCCGAGATTTCAACCAGCATGATGCGCTGCCGACCCTCGGCGCGCCGCCTGGCCTCGGCCACGCTGATAGCTTCGCCCGTCAATTCCCCCAGCTTGGCGCCCTGCGGCACGCTTTCGTCCGCAAAGACACCAAAGCCGTCGATGCGGCTGCGCCGCACACGAACCGCGCTCAGCTGATGGCTGCTGCTGGTGGGAAAAGCCAAGGTCGAAGCTCTTGCGCTGCCGACTGGGCCTAGTTAAGCCAGCAGGCCCGATTGGAAGCCGTGCTCGGGCAAGTCCACCCGAGGCAGCGGCTGCCAGCCCTTTTTGCGATGCTCCACCACCACATTGGTGTAGATGCCGCCGCGCACATACCACTTGGCGGTGATGCGGATGAAGCGCGGATTCGTCACTTTGACGATGTCTTCCAAGATGGTGTTGGTGACCTTCTCGTGGAAAGCGCCTTCGTTGCGATAGCTCCAGAAGTACATCTTCAGGCTCTTCAGCTCGACGCAGTACTTGTCCGCAATCATGTCGATGGTGAAGTGCGCAAAGTCGGGCTGGCCGGTCAGCGGGCAGTGGCAGGTGAACTCGGGCACCTGGAACTGGATCACATAGTCGCGCTCGGGCGCCGGGTTAGGGAAGGCGTGCAACTCTTTGCTGGGTCGCGAGGGCGGGTTGGGCGGCATTTCGCGCTGCTTGGGCGCCATCTCCATGCTGACTTGGCTTTCGATCACCGTGGCAGCCGCCTTGCGCGGTTTGGCCGCAGCGGAAGACGCCTTGCCTGCGGTGCCCGTCTTGGGCGCTAGCTTCAAGACCTTGCGCGTCTTGGCCTCGAGTTCAAGGTCTTGCCTGGCCTTGTTGGAAGGCTTGTTGGCGGGCTTGGCTGAAGACTTAAGGCTAGGCTTAGGCGCTTGCTTGGCTTCTTTGACGGTCGGGCTGTTCTTGGCCATGAATTCAGTGCGGCGCGACATGGGGCCGACAAGCAGCCCGCTGATGCTCACGCTCATGAGTAGAAGGGGGAGGCCCCGATGGTATCATCCAGCCCAGACAAAGCGCCCGCCTGTGGCGCTTTTGTATAAATAAATCAATGGCTTAGCAACGATTGCTGGAGCCCCCGGGAGGCCTAAGGCGGCAAGCGGGGCTTGGGCGATCGGGCTCACCTCATCTCGCACCCATGCGTCTGAATTCGATCAAGCTCTCGGGCTTCAAGTCCTTTGCCGATCCGACGGTGTTTCAGTTGCCGGGGCAGCTGGTGGGCGTGGTGGGGCCGAACGGTTGCGGCAAGTCCAACATCATGGACGCGGTGCGCTGGGTGCTGGGCGAAAGCAAGGCGTCCGAGTTGCGAGGTGAGTCCATGCAGGACGTCATCTTCAACGGCTCGGGCAATCGCAAGCCGGCCAGCCGCTCCAGCGTTGAGCTGGTGTTCTCCAATGAAGACGGCCGCGCCGGCGGGCAATGGAATCAGTTCGCCGAAATCGCGGTCAAGCGCGTGTTGACCCGTGACGGCACCTCCAGCTACTTCATCAATAACCAGCCGGTGCGCCGCCGCGATGTGCAGGACGTGTTCCTGGGCACGGGCCTCGGGCCGCGTGCCTACGCCATCATCGGCCAGGGCACCATCAGCCGCATCATCGAATCCAAGCCGGAAGAGATGCGCATGTTCTTGGAAGAAGCCGCCGGCGTCTCCAAGTACAAAGAGCGGCGCCGCGAGACCGAGAACCGGCTGAAGGACACCCGCGAAAACCTGACCCGCGTGGACGACATCCTGCGCGAGCTCAACACCAATCTCGACAAGCTGGAAAAGCAGGCCGAGGTGGCCGCCAGCTACCGCAGCTTGCAAGACGCCGGCACGCTGAAGCTGCATCAGCTTTGGTTCCTCAAACATCGCGATGCGACTTCTGAGCAAGGTCGCGTCAAGACCGAGCATTTGGAGGCCGTCAACGCGCTCGAATCGCGCATGGCCGAGTTGCGCCAGGTCGAGGCCGAGCTGGAGACGGTGCGCCAAGCCCATTACGCGGCCGGGGATGAGTTGCATGCCTCCCAAGGCCGCTTTGCCGAGGCTCAGTTGGAAGTCAGCCGCCTGGAAGAACGGATCCGCTATGTGGTTGAAGGCCGCCAGCGTGTTGAGGCCCGCCTCTCGGATCTGAAATCGCAAAGCCAGCAATGGGAAGAGCGCTCGCTGCAAGCCCAGGCCGAGCTGGAGACGATTGCCGAGCAAATCGCCACCGCCGAAGAGCAAAGTGAAATTCTCGCCGCCCAAGCCGAAGAGCAGGGCGCCAATTTGCCGAATGCGGAAGACGCGGTGCGTGCGGCACAAAACCGCGCCAATGAGCAGCGCGCGGCGGTCGTGCAGGTGCAGCAGCAGATTCAGGTGCTGGCTGCTGAGAGCCGCAGCGTTGACGAGCAGTCGCGCCAGCTGCGTACCCGGCGCGAGCGCCTGGCGGCCGAGCGCCAAGGTCTGGCCGCGCCCGAGCAAGATCGCCTGGCCGACTTGAAGCGTCAAAGCGACGCCGCCACCGAGGCGCAAGAAATGGCCGATGCGCGCCTGCATGAGCTGTCCGAGCAAGTGCCGGTTTATGAAGACGCACGCCGCAACACCCAGCAAGACGCCAATCAGCAAATGGCCAAGCAGTCGGCCTTGTCGGCGCGCTTGGAAGCATTGAAGGCCTTGCAAGAAAAAGTGCAGACCGAAGGCAAGCTGCTGCCCTGGTTGGCCAAGCATGGCCTGGACGGTTTGCAAGGCTTGTGGACCCGGCTGCACATCCAGGCCGGCTGGGAGAACGCCTTGGAAGCCGCGCTGCGTGAGCGCATGAGTGCCCTGCAGGTTGGGCGTTTGGAAACGGTGCGCGCCTTTGAGCAAGACGCGCCGCCGGCCCGTTTGGCTTTTTATTCGCCCCCGTCGGCAGCGATCGCCAACACGCATGAAACCCTGCCACGGCTGAGCGATTTGCTGCGCTTGGATGATGCTGGCTTGAAGGCCTTGCTGAATGACTGGCTGGAAGGTGTCTACACCGCTTCTTCCATGGAAGAGGCCTTGGCGAATCGCGCCCGGCTGACCCATGGCGAACTGATCATGACGCCGCAGGGCCATGCCATCAGCCAGTTCGCGGTCAGCTTTTACGCCCCAGACACCGAGCAGGCCGGCATGTTGGCGCGCGCTCAAGAGATCGAGAACCTGATTTTGGAGCTGCGCGCCCAGGCCATGATCACCGACGACGCCAAGAGCGCCTTGGTACGCGCCGAAGCCGCGTATTCCGAGGCCTCGCAGCGCTTGCAGCATTTGCGCCGCGAAGCGGCTGAAACGCAGACGCGCGCCCATCAATTGCAGGTGGAATTGCTGCGCCTGACGCAGCAAGCCGAAGCCGCCAGCAGCCGCCGTTCGCAGCTGGAAGAAGAGTTGTTCGAGATCGACGCGCAGTCCGAAGAATTGCAGGAGCGCCGCGTCACCGGCGAAGCGCGCTTTGAGGAGTTGGACATCCAGCTGGCCACCACGCAGGAGCGCCACGCCGAATTGGAAGACGCGACGCTGCTGGCTGAGCGCCGCTTGGGCGAAGCGCGTGAGCAACTGCGCGCGCTGGAGCGGCGAGCCCAAGAAGCGCAGTACAGCGCCCGAGCGCTGGCTTCGCGTCGCGGCGAGTTGCAACGCGCCATCGAGACCGCGCAAGCGCAGATGCAGACCAATAGCCAGTCCACGGAGAGCCTGCAGCGCGAGATGGAAACGCTCAATGACGCGGCCGCTCAAGCTGGCCTGCAAGATGCGCTGGCCTTGAAGATGGAGCGTGAGCAAGCCTTGGCCGCCGTGCGCAGCGGCTATGACGATCTGACCCTGCGCCTGCGCAAGGCCGATGAGCAGCGCCTGACCTTTGAGCGCAGCCTGGACCCGCTGCGTGACCGCATCACCAAGCTGCAGCTGGAAGAACAAGCTGCACAGTTGGGCGGCGCGCAGTATATGGAGCAGCTGGTGGCGGCCGCTGTCGACCTGGAGGCGCTGGCCCAAGGCATTGAAGCAGGCCAGGTCAAGCTCTACGGCTTGCAAGGCGAGATCGATCGCATCAACCGCGAGATTGCAGCCCTGGGCGCCGTCAATCTGGCGGCGTTAGATGAGCTGACCGCAGCCCGCGAACGCAAGACCTTCCTGGATTCGCAATGCACCGACCTGATGTCGGCCATGAAGACGTTGGAAGATGCGATTCACAAGATCGACCTGGAGACTCGCGACCTGCTGGGCGCGACCTTCGATCAAGTCAATATGCACTTTGGCCGCATGTTCCCGGTGCTCTTCGGCGGCGGGCAGGCCAAGCTGGTGATGACCGGCGACGAAATTTTGGACGCCGGCGTGCAGGTGATGGCCCAGCCGCCGGGCAAGAAGAACAGCACCATCCATCTGCTTTCGGGCGGAGAGAAGGCGCTGACCGCGATCGCCTTGGTGTTCGCGATCTTTCAACTCAACCCCGCCCCGTTCTGTTTGTTGGACGAGGTGGACGCGCCGCTGGATGACGCCAATACCGAGCGTTATGCCAAGCTGGTGGCCGAGATGAGCAGCGGAACTCAGTTCCTCTTCATCTCACACAACAAGATTGCAATGGAAATGGCTGAACAACTGATTGGTGTGACCATGCAGGAGCAGGGTGTCTCCCGCATCGTGGCGGTGGATATGGACAAGGCCTTGGCCATGGCGGAGGCTTGACGCGATGACTTTGACTGAAATGCTTGCCGTTGCGGGTGGCGCGGTATTGGTCGGTGTGGTGGCGCATGGCGCTTGGACCGCCCGCAAGGCCGGGCCGCGCCGTGCCGAGGTGCAGTTGGAACCGATGATGGATGGCGGCGGCACGCGCGTCGAACCCGGCCTGGACGATATGCAGCCCAGCGCCGAGGCGCCGAGCTTGGACGAAACCGTGCCGGTGGTCGCGCGTGCGCCTCGCAAGCCCTCGGCCCGCATTGACGCCTTGATCGACGCGATTGCCACCATCACGTTGGACACGCCCATCAGCGGCGAAATGGCGCTCTCGCACCTGCCCGGCAGCCGCCGTGCTGGCACCAAGCCCTTCCACATCGAAGGTCTGAATGCCGAAACCGGCGATTGGGAACTGCCCACGCCGGGGCAGCGCTACGGCGAGTTTCAGGCCGGTGTGCAAATGGCCAATCGCAATGGTGCGATGAACGAAATCGAGTATTCGGAGTTCGTGCAAAAAGTGCAGGGCTTTGCCGATGGCATCGGGGCTTTTGTGCAGTTCCCCGACATGCTGGATGTGGTGGGCCGCGCTCGCGAGTTGGACCATTTTGCTGGCGACCATGATGCGCAGCTGGCGATTGTTTTGCGTGCCAAAACGGCCGCTTGGACGCTGGGTTATGTGCAGCAGATGGCCTTGCGCCATGGCTTTGTGCCCGGCGCCATGCCGGGGCGCTTGGTGATGGCTTCGGCAGATGAGGGCGCGCCGCCGATTTTGTGCCTGAACTTCGAGCCTCAAGCCGCCTTGGCTGAGAATCCGCAGCAGTCTTCGCTGCGTGAAATCTCGCTCTCGCTGGATGTGCCGCAAACGCCGGAGGCCTTGGAGCCTTTTGCCTCTTGGCAAGAAGCGGCGCGCGGCTTGGCTCGCGACATCGAGGCCGACATCTGCGACGACCGCGGGCAAATTCTCAATCTGCACGCCTTTGCCGCGATCGGCCAGGAGTTGACCACGCTGTACCGCGCGCTGGCCTCGCGTGATTTGGCTGCCGGTTCGCTGGCGGCACGGCGCTTGTTCAGTTAAGTTTGAGGCCATCATCCGCCGAACACCCGCTCAGCCAGGAGTAGCCGTTTGCTTACCAGTCTGTTGTTGATTGCCGCCTTGATCGCCAGCAGTGCATTCTTCTCGATTGCAGAGATTTCGCTGGCCGGTTCGCGTCGTCTGAAGCTGCGTCAGCTGGCCGATGAAGGCGAATCGCGCGCCGAGCGCGTCTTGCAGGTGCAAGAGCAGCCGGGCCACTACTTCACCGTGGTGCAGATCGGCGTCAATACCGTGGCGATTTTGGGCGGTATCGTCGGCGAAGGCGCTTTGACGCCGCACTACCAGGCCGCCTTGCAATTGCTGATGGCGCCTGAGCAGGCCGAAACCTTGGCCTTTGCCTTGTCTTTCGCCAGCATCACCGCCTTGTTCATCGTGCTGGCCGATCTGGTGCCCAAGCGCCTGTCGATGAGCGAGCCGGAACGCATGGCCATGGCGGTGATCGGCCCCATGCTGGGTCTGGTCACCTTGCTCAAGCCGCTGACCTGGGCTTTCAGCTCCCTGACCGATGGTTTGATCCGGCTGATGGGCCGCCCAGTGGTGCGCGACAACAGCATCACCCATCTGGACATCTTGGCCCTGGCCGAAGCCGGCAATGAGGCCGGCGTGGTGGCTGATGCCGAGCAGCAGATGATCGAGAACGTGTTCGAGTTGGACACCCGCCGGGTGGAGAGCGCGATGACCACGCGGGAGCGCATCGCCTACTTCTCGCTCACCGATGACGATGCCATCATCCGCACCCGCATTGCCGAGCAGCCGTTTTCGACCTATCTGGTCTGCGAAGGCGAGATCGATCAGGTGGTCGGTTATGTCGACGCCACCGCGCTGTTCCAGCGCGTGCTGCGCGGCGAACCGATTGAGCTGAGCGCCGAGGGTTTGGTCAAGAAGGTGCTGATCGTGCCGGACCGTTTGACGCTGTCTGAAGTGCTGTCGCAGTTCCGCGAAAAGCTAGAGGACTTTGCTGTCATCGTCAATGAGTACAGCCTGGTGGTCGGCATCATCACGCTGAACGATGTGATGAGCACGGTGATGGGCAATCTGGTGGCATCCTATGACGAAGAGCAGCAAATCGTGCGCCGCGAGGACGGCTCCTTCTTGGCGGACGGCATCACCCCGATTCCCGATGTGCAGCGCGCCTTGGAGTTTGAAACTTGGCCGCATGCCGGCCAGTACGACACCTTGGCCGGCTTCTTGATGGTGATGTTGCGCCGCATCCCCCGGCGCACCGATCAAGTGGTCTGGGAGGGGTGGCGCTTTGAGGTGGTGGACGTGGACAGCCACCGCGTCGATCAGGTGATGATTGCGCGGGTGGCTGCAGCGCCGCCGGTTGACCCCAAAGACGCGAGCTGAACTGGCATGAGGCCGCCTGATACGGCGGCGCTCATTCAGACAAACATGCCGCCCGAGGCCTCGATGCGCTGCGCGTTGATCCAAGCACTGCCGGGGCTCAGCAAGGCGGCAATGGCGCCGCCGATGTCCTCCGGTTGGCCCACGCGGCCGAGCGCGGTTTGCGATGCGATGAATCCGTTCACCTGCGCGTTGTCGCGCACGGCGCCGCCGCCGAAGTCGGTGGCAATGGCGCCCGGTGCGAGCGTGTTGACGGCAATGCCTCTGGGCCCCAATTCCTTGGCCATATAGCGGCTCAGCACTTCAACCGCCCCTTTCATTGCGGCATAGGCGGCGTAGCCGGGCAGGGCGAAGCGGGTCAAGCCGGTGGAGATGTTGACGATGCGGCCGCCGTCATTCATTAACGGCAAGAGTTTTTGCGTCAGAAAGAACACGCCCTTCAGGTGCACCTGAAACAAGGCATCGAACTGCGCTTCGCTGGTGTCCATCAGGCTTTGGTGCACACCTTCACCGGCGTTGTTGACCAAGTGGTCAAAGCATTCGCGCTGCCAGGCGTCGGCCAGGGTTTGTCGTACCGAAGCGGCAAAGGCTTCGAAGTCGGCGCTGCGCCTCACATCGAGCGGCAAAGCCACGGCGCGGCGGCCGAGCGCCTGGATTTCGGCCACGGTGGCTTCGGCGGCCGCGCGCTGGCTACGGTAGGTGAGGATGATGTCGCTGCCCTGCGCGGCCAGACGAAGTGCGGTGCTTTTGCCGAGGCCGCGGCTGCCGCCGGTGATGAGGGCGATGGGCGAGATTGGGTGAGTGTTGCTTGTCATTGGCTTGGGCTCCACTTGAGTTGCAGTGTTGGGATGGCTGAACTTTATTGATTGCCGAATTCGACATAAATCAGCAGAATATGATTTATCTGTTTAGCAATTTCGCACCAATGAATCCGCTAGAGCGATTGAAAATCTTTCACCGGGTCGCCGAGTTGGCCAGCTTCAGCCAGCCTGGGCCTGCCCAAGGCCAATGCGTCCATTGCTGTTCAGCAACTGGAGAATGAACTTGGAACGCGGCTTTTGCACCGAACCACCCGACGCGTGCAACTGACCCAAGACGGCCAGGTCTATTACGAGCGCAGCAAAGATGTGCTGGCCGATATGGACGAGTTGCAGACCCTGTTTGTGCAGAAAGATCAGGCCGGCGCATCCCGGCTCAGTGGCCGGGTGCGCATCGACATGAGCACCGCCTTGGCCCGCGATGTGGTGATACCGCGCTTGCCGGAGCTGCTGGCGGCCCATCCATTCTTGTCTGTGGAACTTAGCAGTACTGAGCGCCGCGTGGACCTGGTCCGCGAGGGCTTTGATTGCGTCTTGCGCACCGGCGAAGTCGTGGACAGCAGCTTGGTGGCGCGCCCGCTGGCCCTGCTACGCCAAGTCAATTGCGCCAGCCCTGCTTACCTGAAGGCCTTTGGCACTCCGCAAAGCCTGGACGATTTGCGTGACCACCGGCTGATCCACTTTGTAGGGAATCTGGGCGCCAAATCCGCTGGCTTTGAATACCTGGACGCTGATGGTCAGGTGCAAAGCATGGCGATGGAGGGCGCTGTCACCGTTAATAACGCTGAGGCCTATATGGCCGCCTGTCTGGCGGGACTGGGCATCATTCAAGTGCCCATGCTGCAGCCTTCGGCGCATGGGCGCAGCCGCGCTTTGGTGGAAGTTCTGCCGCAGTTCGAGGCGCCGGCTATGCCGCTGAATCTGCTGTATGCCAACCGCCGCAATCTGTCGCTGCGGGTGCGCGTGGTGATGGACTGGTTGGCGGATATCGTCAAGGCGGCGCAGTTGCAGTCAGCTCAGCCACAATCACGGCCATGAGTGAATTGCCTGAACCCCAAGCGCCGGAATTGCGCGCCGCCGAGTTGCGCGCCAGCCTGAACCACCACGCCCATCTCTACTATGTGCTGGACGCACCGACCCTGCCTGATGCCGAGTACGACCGCATGTTCCAGGAGCTGCAGGCCCTGGAAGCGCAGCACCCCCAACTGCTAACGCCAGACTCACCGACCCAGCGCGTCATTGGCAAGGTCTTGGAAGGCTTCGCACCGGTGCGGCATGCCGTGCCCATGCTCAGCATCCGCACCGAAACCGACACCGAAGCCAGCGGCGCCCACAGCTTTGACCAGCGGGTGCGCAAGCAGCTCGAGTTGGACGAGGCGGCGCCAGCAGTGGAATACGCTGCCGAGCTGAAGTTCGACGGCCTCGCCATCAATCTGCGCTATGAGTTTGGGCTGCTGAAGCAAGCGGCCACGCGGGGCGACGGCGAGACCGGTGAAGACGTCACGCAAAACATCAAGACCATCGGTCAGATCCCACTGCGGCTCAATGGCGTGGAAGCGCCGGTCTTGGAAGTCCGCGGCGAAGTCTATATGCGCCGCGATGATTTCGAGGCCTTGAACGAGCGGCAGCGCCGGGCCGGCGAGAAGACCTTCGTCAATCCGCGCAACACCGCAGCGGGCGCGGTGCGGCAGTTGGACCCGGCCTTGGCGGCACAGCGCCCCTTGAGTTTCTTCGCCTATGGACTGGGTGAGGTCAAGGGCTGGGACTTGCCCGCCACGCACAGCGCAATGCTGGACGCCTTGGCCGCCATGGGCCTGCCGGTTTGTGCCGACCGTGCTGTAGTGCAAGGCGCCGAAGGCTTGGTGGTGTTTCATCAAGCCATGGGTGCCAAGCGCGACTGTCTGGCCTTTGATATCGACGGCATTGTTTACAAGGTCAACAGCCTGGTTCTTCAGCAGCGCCTGGGCTTTGTAACCCGCGAGCCGCGTTGGGCAGTGGCGCACAAATACCCGGCGCAAGAACAAGTGACGCGCCTCAACGACATCGAGATTCAAGTTGGCCGAACCGGCAAGCTGACGCCGGTGGCCAAGCTGGAGCCGGTCTTTGTGGGTGGCACCACGGTATCGAACGCCACCTTGCACAATATCTTTGAGCTGCGGCGCAAGGGCGTGCGGGTGGGCGACCAAGTGATTGTTCGGCGCGCCGGCGATGTGATCCCCGAGGTGGTGGGGCGTGTGCCAGCGGCTCGCGCCAGCTATGTGCCTAACTTTCGGATTCCTCGCGCTTGCCCGGTTTGCGGCAGCGAGGTGCTGCGCGAGCGCGGCGGCATGGACTATCGCTGCATTGGCGGGATCTTCTGCCCGGCCCAGCGCAAGCAGGCGATGCTGCACTTTGCCGGTCGCCGCGCCATGGACATCGAAGGCCTGGGCGACAAATTGGTGGAACAGTTGGTCGATGAAGGCATCGTCAGCAGCCTGCCGGGCCTCTACAAGCTCGGTGTGGCCAAACTGTCAGCGCTGGAACGCATGGCCGATCGCAGCGCCTTGAACCTGCTTGAGTCTTTGGAGAAGAGCAAGCAAACGACCTTGGCGCGTTTCTTGTTCGCCCTGGGGATCCGTCAAGTCGGCGAGGCGACGGCCAAGGATTTGGCACGACAGTTCGGCTCCATGGATGCCTTGATGGCTGCCAGCGTTGAGCAACTGCTGGAGGTCCGCGATGTCGGCCCCATCGTGGCGCAAAGCATCCATCACTTCTTTGCGCAGACTCATAACCGCGAGGTGGTGGAGCAACTGCGTGCCGCCGGGGTGCAATGGCCCGAGGGGCAGGGCGCGGCGGCCGAGCAGGGGCCCAAGCCCTTGCTCGGCAAGACCTTGGTGCTGACGGGCACCCTTCCGACCTTGTCGCGAGACGCGGCCAAAGATTTGATCGAAGCGGCCGGTGGCAAGGTTAGCGGTTCGGTGTCCAAGAAAACGCACTATGTGGTGGCGGGCGAGGAGGCGGGCTCCAAGCTGGACAAGGCGCGTGAACTGGGACTGACCGTGCTGGATGAGGCCGGGCTTCAGGCCTTGCTGGCCTCGGGCGATACGGCGGCTGACACGTCTGTTTGAGAGGCCAGGCTAGAGCGCCACTTGACCTCGAATTCGGCGGCGGCCAAGGGCCGGCTGAAGAGATAACCTTGAATCTGGTCGCAGCCCTGGGCCAGCAAGAATTCCAGCTGCGCAGCGGTCTCGACGCCTTCGGCCACCGTGCTCAAGCCCAGACTGCGCGCCATGCCGATCACCGCCTGGATGATGGCTTCATCACCCAGGTGCTCGCCGATGCCGATGACAAAGGAACGGTCCACCTTCAGCGTCTGTATCGGCAGCAACTTCAAATAGGCCAAGGAGGAATAGCCGGTGCCAAAATCGTCCACCGACAGGCGCACGCCAAGTCTGTGCAGGGCCGCCAGCGCTTGAATGGCGTTCTCGGCATGCATGATGACCGACTCGGTGATCTCCAGCTCAAGCGTCTCGGGCGGCAGTTGCGCGTCTGCCAAGGCTTGGCCGACCAGTTCCACGATATCGGGTCGCTCTAATTGGCGCACCGAGAGATTGACCGAAATATGCGGCACATGCAGGCCTGCCATGCGCCAGGCCTTCATCTGCATGCACGCCTTGCGCAAGACCCAGGCGCCCAACTCGACGATGAAGCCACTCTCTTCGGCCAGGGCGATAAAGCGGGCCGGCGGCACTTGCCCCAGCTCGGCGCTGTGCCAGCGGGCCAGCGCCTCGGCGCCGCAGGGCACTAGAGTGGTGTCGGTGACGCTGTTTGCCGGGGCCTTTTGATGGGCTAGATCGCTTGGCGCGGCCTCCTTGCGCCCCAGCTTCATCTGAAAGTGCAGATCCATCTCATCGGCCTGCAAGCTGCGCCGCAGCAGCTTTTCCATATGGGCACGGTCCTGCGCTGAGGTGGTCATCTCGGCTTGGTAGAAATGAAAGCGATTGCGACCGGCGCGCTTGGCTTCGTACATGGCGGTGTCGGAGGCCTGAGACAGCTCGTCCGCACTGCGACCATCCGCCGGGTACAGGCTGATGCCAATGCTGGCCGAGATCTGCAATTCATGCGCTTGTAGGTTCAGGGGCGCCAACAAGGCGGCAATCAGCTTTTGCGCCACCGGGGCAGCCTCCAGACGGGCGTCGGTGCAGGCCAGCACGCAGGCAAATTCGTCGCCGCCCAAGCGCGCCAGTATGTCCCCGCCGCGAATGATGGCGCCCAGCCGTCGCGCCACCTCAATCAACAATTCGTCCCCGACCGGATGGCCCAGGCTGTCATTGACTTCTTTGAATCGGTCCAGATCGATATAGAGCACGGCCAGCTGTTCATCATTACGCTGCGCGCGGCTGATCTGGCGACGTAGATGGTCGAGGTAAAGCAGTCGATTGGGCAGACCGGTCAAGGGGTCGTGGTGGGCCAGATGTTCAAGCCGGGCCTTGGCCGAGGCGAGTTCGGCCGTGCGCGCATGCACGCGCTGATCGAGCTCCGCATTGGTGCGCTGCAGCTCAAGTTCCTGGCGGTGCAAGATGCCTTGCGCACGCCGCACCAGCAGCAATTGCAAGGCGTAGAGCAGCAGCATGGTGGTCAAACCGATCAGCACCAGGCGCTTGAGCAAAGCATCGCGCCGAAGGATGAAACCCGACACGTCTTGGTACAGCTCAAGCACCCCGATGATCTGACCCTCCTTCCGAAGCGGCAGGTAGCTGCCTAGTAGATCAACATCGGCGCGCTGGCCTTCAAAAGCGTCAAACTTGTCGCGGTGTGTGAGCAGGCTTTGCGGCCTACCTGCCAGCGCGGATTGAAAGCCAGCATTACCGCTCTTGTCTTCGCCAATCTGGGCGGGGGCGGAGGAGTACAGGGTCAGGCCTTGCCTGTTGTAGAGCTTGACCTTGACGATCTCGGAGCCCTGCATCAGCGCGGCGGTCTTTTGGTGCAGACCTTTCGATTCAGCCAGGGCGCGCAGCTGCGTCGCATCGAGTCGCTGGCTTGGGTCGGTGATGGCGGCGAAGTCCTGCCCCAGCACATTGATGAAGACGGCGGTCATCGCCTCATTGCGCCGCTCCGCCATATGGCTGACCACGGTCAGCGTCAATGACTGTGCGAAGTAGCTCAGCGCCAAACTGGCCAGTGCAATCAAACCCAGTGAGACCAGCGAAAAATAGCGGGTCAGGCGAAACGGCGATTTCGTCAGTACGAGCGAGCCCTCGCTGGCTGCGTTCGACGCTGCCGCTGACAGGCTTGACTCGTTCGGACCTTGCATGCCGATCGCTCCTTCGCACCGGGATCATGAAGCTTGGGCCCACCACGGCCCAAGCCCGCCGGGCTCAGTTTGACTGTATGCGAACCAGCCCGGTCCGAGCGATCAGAGGCGAGGCAAATTCACGCGAGCAGGGTCAGGATTTGCTCGGCCATGCGTGCCGCCGCACCTCGGTGTTGAGCGGCAAAAGCGAGCGCGCGTTCACGGGTGGCTTGTTGAGCCACTGCATCGCCGCAGAGTTCAAGTGCCGCTTGAAGGCCTTGGGGCAGATCTGCCACTCGCCGAGCCGCGCCGGCGGCCTCCGCCAGCTCGGAGGCTTCCGCAAAATTAAAGGTGTGCGGGCCCATCACCACCGGGCAAGCGCAGGCGGCGGCCTCGATCAGGTTCTGCCCGCCCAGCGGCGCAAAACTGCCCCCCAGCAGCGCCACATCGGATGCGGCGTAATAGAGCGCCATCTCGCGCATCGAATCCCCCAGCCAGACCTCGGCCTGGCTGTCTAGCTCGCTCGGTTTTTGCGTCCATTGGCTGCGCCGTGCCAAGGTCAGGCCGGCGGTTTGAATCAGGACCGCCACTTCCTCAAAGCGCTGCGGGTGGCGGGGCACGATCAGCAGCAAGGGTTTGGGCCCAGATCGATGCGCGGCATGTGGGTCTGCCGCCGCAGACCAGGCTTGCGCCCAAGCCTGCAGCAGCATCGATTCTTCGCCTTCGCGGGTCACTGCGGCCAGCAAGACCGGGCGGCCAAGTTGCGCGCGCCACTGCCGGCCTTGGGCCAGCAGGCCCTGGTCGACCTGCATATCGAATTTCAAATTGCCTTGCACCAGCACGAGAGGCGCGCCGCTGGCGCTCAGTCGCTCGGCGTCCGCCTGCGTCTGTGCCAAGGCCAGGGCCAGGCTGCGGCCGGCCGGATGCAGCAAGGCCTTGAAGCGCTCGCCACGTCGCTGGCTTCGAGCCGAAAGTCGAGCGTTGGCCAACACCATGGGCACGCCATGACGCTGCGCCTCATGTTGCAGCGAGGGCCATATTTCGGTTTCCATCAGCACGCCGATGGCGGGCCGCCAGTGACGCAGAAAACGCCGCACCGCGCCGGGCGTGTCATAGGGCAGCCAGGTCTGCGCGTCGCCTTGCTGCAGCAAGTCCTGGCCCGCCGTAAAACCGGTGGCGGTGCTGTGGGTCAATAGCAGTCGCATGCCGGGGCGGCGCTCACGCAGCGCGCTGATCAAGGCGGCGGCCGCCCGCGTTTCGCCCAGCGACACCGCATGGACCCAGATCCAGGCTTGGCCGTCGGCCGCTGCGCTGTAAATGCCCAAACGTTCGCCCATCTTGAGGCGGTACTGTGGCTCGGCCTTGCCGCGCCGCCACAGGCGCAGCAGGTAGAAGGGCGTCAGCAGGCGCAGCAGCGCCGCATAGGCCCAGCGACTGAGCCTTTCAGCGAAGGTCTCGGCAACGCGGCTCAATGCCCGGCAGCGAAGGTGGCGTCGGGCTTGACGCGCTTGAGTTGCGCCAGCACATCGTGCTGGATGCGCTCCAGCGCTTCAGGCGTGTGGCCTTCAAAACGCAGCACCAGCACCGGCGTGGTGTTGGAGGCGCGCACTAGGCCGAAGCCGTCTTCATACTCGACGCGCAGGCCGTCGATGGTGACGATCTCTTTCGAACCTGGGAACTCGGCCACTTCCAGCAGCTTCTTCACCACCTCATGGTGCTCGCCCTCGGCGCAAGGCACGTTGATCTCGGGCGTGTTGAAGCTGGTCGGCAGGGCGTTCAGCACCGCGCTGGGGTCAGCGAAGCGCGACAGGATTTCCAGCAGACGGGCGGCGGTGTACATCGCGTCATCAAAGCCGTACCAGCGCTCAGAGAAGAAGATATGGCCCGACAACTCGCCGGCCAGCGGCGCGCCGGTTTCCTTCAGCTTGGCCTTGGCCAGCGAGTGGCCGGTCATCCACATCAGCGGACGGCCGCCATGTTCGCGGATCCACGGGGCCAGGCGCTGGGTGCACTTGACGTCGAAGATGATTTCGGCGCCCGGCTTGCGCTTCAGGATGTCGGCGGCGAAGAGCATGATCTGGCGGTCCGGCATGATCATGGTGCCGTCCTTGGTGACCACGCCCAGGCGGTCGCCGTCGCCGTCAAAAGCCAGTCCCAGTTCGGCATCGCAGGCGTGCACGATGCGCTTCAGGTCTTCCAGATTCTCGGGGCGCGATGGATCGGGGTGGTGGTTGGGGAAGTCGCCGTCCACCTTGGAATAGATGTCGATCACTTCGCAACCCAGGGCGCGCAGGATGGCCGGTGCGCTGGCGCCGGGTATGCCGTTGCCGGAGTCGACCACGATCTTCATCGGGCGCTTCAGCTTGGCGTCCTTGACGATGCGGTGCGCGTATTCCGGCACGATGTTCATCGTGGCGCTGCGGCCCTGGCCTGTCTTGTAGTCCTCGGCCTCGATGCGGCGGCGCAGGCCTTGGATCTGTTCGCCGTACACAGCGGCGCCCTTCAAGACCATCTTGAAGCCGTTGTAGTCCTTGGGGTTGTGGCTGCCGGTCACCATGATGCCGCTGCGGCAGCCATGCTTGGCGCGAGTGGCGGCCACGTAATAGAGCATCGGGGTGGTGACGGCGCCCAGGTCCACCACATCCAGTCCGGTGGACTGCAGACCGCGAATCAGCGCGGCGACCAGACCGGGGCCTGACAAACGGCCGTCACGGCCCACGGCCACGGCTTTTTCGCCCAAGGCGCGAGCCTCGGTGCCGAAGGCGCGGCCCAGGTGCTCGGCCAGTTCTTCGTTCAGGGTCGTGCCAACGACACCGCGGATGTCATAGGCCTTGAAGATGGACGCGTGAACTTGCATGTAGAACTTCCCCTGAAGTAATTGGAAAAACGGAATCTGAAATCAGAACAATCGGCGGATTGTAGGCAAGCCCTTTGACGACTCGATGTAAGGGCCCTTGCTGAGCGCCAGCGTCGACTCGGGCCGAGGGTTTGCAATTCGTCTTGCTGGCTGTCGATTCGTCGCAGGCGACAGCTGATGCTGAGGCTGGCTTGCCTACACTGCGACGCATGAACACCCCCACTCACTCCTTCAAAAGCGGCCTCCGGCAAGCGTGGCAGTCGTTTACGGTGCTGACCAAGCATCGAAGCGAGCCGACTTGGGCGCGGCTGCTGATCAGCACGGGCATCGGACTGGGCTTCACCCTTTTTTTCACACTGGTGCCGGGGCTGATCCTTGGGCGGCTGCTGGACGTGCAATGGCTGCGCAACACCCTGGGCGCCAATCTGATTTTGTGCCTGAGTATTTCGTACACCATCCATGCCTTGTTTCGCACGGCCGAGCTCTTGATGTCGGAGAGCAGGATTGAGCGCTTGCAAGTTGGCGGGCGGGCCAATTGGCGGGCTGGCGTGTTCTCGGCGTCCATCGGCATTGGCGGCACGATGTTGGGCGGCTTCCTCGGGATGATTCTCCTGGGACATCTGTATCGATTTGACGCCTTGGGTAGCTTCTTAAGCCAGCCGACGAGTTTGCGCATGTCCGGCTTTTTGGCCCTGTTGATCACCGGCGCCAACGTCTTCTGGTGGCGGATGCGCAGCAAACAGCAGGCCCTGCAACTGGCGGCTACCGAGGCGCAGTTGCGCCTGCTGCAGGGCCAGATCGAGCCGCACTTTTTGTTCAACACCTTGGCCAATGTGCAAAGCTTGATTGACTACGATGCGCCGCGTGCCAAGCAGATGTTGGAGGCTTTCACTGACTATTTGCGCGTCTCTTTGAGTCAGTTGCGAGGCAAGAGCAGCACCTTGGGCACGGAGCTGGACATGGCCGAGAGCTATTTGCAGCTGCTGCAGATTCGCATGAATGAGCGTCTCAGCTTCAAGATCGAGGCTGACGCCGAGGCCCGCAGCGCTGAACTGCCGCCCTTGCTCTTGCAGCCCTTGATCGAGAACGCCATTCATCACGGCTTGGAGCCCAAGGTGGACGGCGGGCGTGTTTGGATCCGGGCGCAGGTCGAGCAAGGACGCTTGCAGATCCAGGTCGATGACGATGGACTGGGCTTGGATGCCCCGCGGCGCCCCGGCAAGCGAGCCGGCACAGGCATGGCCCTGGGGAATATCCGTGCGCGGCTGGACAGCCTCTACCCGCACAATGCCAATCTCACGCTAACGCAGCAAAGCACCGGCACCCTGGCCACGCTGGTCTTGCCCTACACCCCAAGCAAGAACGCATCATGACCCGAGCACTGATCGCCGATGATGAACCGCATCTGGCGCAATACCTGAAACAGCAATTGGGCCAACTTTGGCCGGAGCTTGAGATTGTGGCGGTCGCCAAAAACGGCGTTGAAGCGGCCGAGTTGATCAACAAGCTGCAGCCCGACCTGGCGTTCCTCGACATCCAAATGCCTGGTCTGACCGGGCTGGAGGTGGCGCAGGGCATCGAAGGCAAGACCCGCGTGGTGTTTGTGACGGCCTATGACGACTATGCCGTCGAAGCCTTTGAAACCGCCGCGCTGGACTACCTGCTCAAGCCGCTGAAGACGGAGCGTTTGACACGAACGCTGGAGCGCATCCGCGCCTCCGAGCAGCCCGCGATCACGGATGACCGGCGCTTGGCCGATGCCTTGCAGCGCCTGCTGCCGCAGGCTTCAACATCAAGCGCGCCAAAGCTGCGCTTCATCCGCGCCGCCAATGGCGATTTGATGCATCAGGTGCCGGTCGAGGAGGTCTTGTTCTTCTATGCCGATGACAAGTACACGGTAGTGCAAACGGCGAGCGGCGAGCATCTGATCCGCACGCCCATTGTCGAATTGGCCGATCAATTGGACCCGGAGCAGTTCTGGCAGGTGCACCGCTCCACCTTGATCAATCTGGCCCATTTGGCGGGCACGCGGCGCGACGAACAAAGCCGCTTGTTCCTGCGCATCAAGGGGCACGCGCGGGAGTTGCCGGTCAGCCGCGCCTATGTGCACCTGTTCAAAGCCATGTGAGCCTTGAACGCGCCGACTCAGCCGCTAAACAATCCGTTCAGCTGACCGTAATCCAAGGACTGCTCGAACAGTGGTGTCGTGTCGCCATGGCCCACAAAGCGCTGTGCTTGCTGCTGCAAGCGGCCATAGCATGCTTGGAACAAGGCCGGACCGACGCTGAAACGTTGCACACCGGCGGCATGCAGCGCCTGAATCGAGGGCATGTTCGGCAAGACCATCAAATTCAGCGGCATCTGCAGCTCGGCCGCGAATGCGGCCACCGGCGCCAAGGGCTCGAGATCGGACAAGCCCGGCAGGAAGGCGCCGTCGGCACCGGCTTCGCGGTAGAGGCGCAAGCGATCCTTCGTGCTTACCACTGCGGCCTGACCTTGGGCCAAAGCCCGCAGCCAGACATCGCAGCGGGCATTGATGAAAAAGGGCCGCCCGCCCAGCGCTTGACGTATCGCTCGGATCTTTTGAACCAACAAGTCGGGTGCGCCGTCGCCATCCTCTAAGTTGATGCCGGCCACGCCGCAATTGGCCACCGCCAGCGCCAGGTCAGCGACGAGCTCGGGTTGGTCGCTATAGCCGTTTTCCAGATCGACGCTGAGCGGCACTTGCAAGACGCGGGCAATGCGCCGGATGGCAGCGAGCAATTCGTCTTGCGGCAGCGCGCCCCCATCGGCGTAGCCCAGCGACCAGGCTAGGGCGGCGCTCGAGGTGGCGACTGCGGCGGCGCCGGTCTCTTGCAGCAAACGTGCGCTGGCAGCGTCCCAGGCATTCGGCAGCAAGAAGGGGGTGGGCGTGTGGTGAAGCGAGATAAAACGGCTGACTGAGCTTGTGGCGTGCATGGGTGCTAGAGGGCAAGGGGTTGTGGGATTGGTGGGGCACGTGGCCAAACCTGCACTGTAGGTAAGAGCTTGAACGCTGGCGCGCCAAAAACGGACCTGTTCCTTTGCGCTGCATTGGCTGCGGAAGCCCCTGCCTGCCTGCCTACTCGCTTACTCGCTTGCTTGCCCTCGAGCCTTCAGCAGCCCGGCTTGACGCCAAATTTGCGCAGCAAGCTTTCCATCAAACACCATTGAGTGACGCCGCTTTGCAAGAGATTGACGCCGACGAAGGCGGTGAAGGCCAGCCACCAGGCGCTGACGAACAAGGGGCTGCCGGGAATGCCCAGGGCCAGCGACAGCAAGATGAAGCTGCCAGCGACGATGCGGACGATTTGCCAAGTGCTCATGATGATTCCTTTTTAGGGTGGAGGACAGAAAGGGGGAGGGCTAGGCTGATCAATGGGCCGGGCCCGTCAGCGCCTGCAGGCGATGGCGGTAGGCCATGTAATAGAGCGTGGGGATCACCACCAAGGTCAGCAGGGTGGAGACAAAGATGCCGAAGATCAGCGAGATCGCCAGGCCATTGAAGATGGGGTCATCCAAGATGAAGAAGGCTCCCATCATGGCGGCCATCCCGGTCAGCATGATGGGCTGCGCGCGGGTGATGGCCGAGCTGACAATGGCACGTTCAAACGGCATACCGCTGCGCACCTGCAAGTTGATGAAGTCCACCAAGAGGATGGAGTTGCGCACGATGATGCCGGCCAAGGCAATCATGCCGATCATGCTGGTGGCCGTGTACTGCGCGCCCAGCAGCGCGTGGCCCGGCATCACGCCGATGATGGTCAAGGGGATCGGGGCCATGATGATCAGCGGCGTGAGGTAGGAGCTGAACTGGGCCACCACCAGGAGATAAATCAACACGAGTCCCACCGCATAGGCCAAGCCCATGTCGCGGAAAGTCTCGTAGGTGACCTGCCATTCACCGTCCCATTTGATGGCGTAGCCGCGGTAGGCGTCCTTGGGTTGGCTGATGAAGTACTCGTTCGGGCTACCGCCGTCCGCTGTGATGAGTTTGCCAATGTCTGAACGCATGCCGAACATGCCGTAGAGCGGACTGTCCAGCCGGCCCGCCATATCAGCGACCACCATATTCAAGGGCAGCAAGTCCTTGTGAAAGACCGGTTGCTCGCGTTCGGTATCGCTGATCTGGATCAACTCCTTGATCGGCACCAGCTTGCCGCTGGCGGACCGGACATTCAAGGACAGCAGGGCGCTCAGATCGCCTTGCGAGGTGGCGGGCAAGACCAGGGTGGCGGCGGCGGGGTACTTGGCGCCGTCATGCAGATAGCTGACCGCTTCGCCGGCCAGGCCGGCGCGCAAACTGCTCACGATGGCTTGCTGCGGCACGCCCAGCAAGGATGCCTTGCTGCGATCGATCAGCAAGAGCTTGCGTGGGGCGGATGCAATGCTGCTGTCGTCCACATCGACCAAGCCTTCGGTCTTCTCGAACACGGCGCGCACTTGGCGGGCCAAGGCTTGCCGGCCCTCGGCCTCGGGTCCATAGATTTCGGCCACGATGGGCGACAGCACCGGTGGGCCGGGCGGCACTTCAACCACCTTCACATTGGCACCATGCCTGCGGCCTATGGCTTGCAAATCCGGGCGCAAGCGGGTCGCAATTGCATGGCTTTGCTCCTTGCGGTGATGCTTGTCGACCAAGTTGACCTGGATGTCGCCTTGGTTGCTGCCGGCGCGCAGATAGTACTGACGCACCAGGCCGTTGAAGTTGATCGGCGCCGCCGTGCCCGCATAGGCTTGGTAGTGCGTGACCTCGGGCACCTCGGACAAATGCGCGCCCAATTCACGCAAGACCGCGGCGGTCTGCTCCAGCGGGGTACCGGCCGGCATGTCAACGATGACTTGAAACTCCGACTTGTTGTCGAAGGGCAGCATCTTCAGCAGCACCAAGCCGGTGGCCGGCAGGAGCAGGGAGATGCCAATCAGTCCCGCGATGGCCAAGCCCAGCCAGCCGCGATTGCGCCGGCCATGCTGCAAGTCCAGCAGCGGCTTGAACACGCGCTCAAACACCGGCGCCAACTTGGCCGACAAACCATGTGGGACGCCCTCTGCATTCACGGTATTCGCGGCCTTGGGTCCGCCTTCGTGGTCGCTGCTATGTCCGTTGCTATTGCCGTTGCTAGGGCCGGCCGGCAAAGCCTTCATGCCGAGCCTAGCCAACCACGGTGTCACCACAAAGGCAATCGCCAGTGACAGCAGCATGCCCATGCTGGCATTGACGGGGATGGGGCTCATATAGGGGCCCATCAGGCCGGACACAAACGCCATTGGCAGCAGCGCGGCGATCACCGTCAAGGTGGCGAGAATGGTTGGGCCACCGACCTCATCGACGGCGCCGGGAATGATTTGCGCCAGTGTTCGGCCGGGAAAGAGCTGCTGGTGTCGGTGGATGTTCTCCACCACCACGATGGCGTCGTCCACCAAGATGCCGATGGAGAAGATCAGCGCAAACAGCGACACCCGGTTCAAGGTGAAGCCCCAGGCCCAGGAGGCGAACAGCGTCACGGTCAAGGTCAAGATCACGGCGGCGCCGACGATGGCGGCCTCGCGCCGGCCCAGTGCGATGAAGACCAGGGCCACCACGGAGGCGGTGGCAAACATCAGCTTTTGGATCAGCTTCTGGGCCTTGTCGTTGGCGGTGGCGCCATAGTTGCGCGTTTCGCTGACCTCGATATTGGCCGGTATCACCGTGTTGCGCAGGCCTTGAACCCGCTGCATCACGGCATTGGCCACGTCGATGGCGTTCTCACCGGCCTTTTTTGTGACGGCAATCGTGACGGCCGGGGATTCAAATCGCTGCGCCTTTTCGACGGCGCCGCCCTGGCCATGCCAAACATAACGTGTAGGTGTGGCGGGCCCGTCCCTGACCTGGGCCACGTCGCGCAAATAAACTGGCTTGTCACCGCGCACGCCGACGATCAGTTCTTCGACATCACCCGCCGAGCTGAGAAAAGGCCCGGCCTCCAGCGCAATCGCCTTATTGCCCTGCAAGAGCTCCCCGATCGGAAGGCCGGCATTGGCCGATTGCAGGGCTTGGCGCAGATCGGCGACCGTCAGTCCGACGCTATTCATACGCGCCGGGTCCATCTCGACCAACACAGCGCGGCCGGGGCCACCCAGGCTACTGACCTCACGGGTGCCCGGCACGCGTTTGAGTTCAATCTCCATGCTGTGGGCGACGCGCTCCAGATCAAAGGCGCCGGTCTCGCCATCGCGACTGAACAGCGTCAGGGCGATGATGGGCACGTCATCGATGCCTTTGGGCTTCACCAGCGGGGCCAACACGCCCAGGCCCTGCGGCAGCCAGTCGGCATTGGCGTTGACGCTGTCATAGAGGCGCACCAAGGCTTCGGTGCGCGGCACGCCAACCTTGAACTGCACCGTCAGCACGGCCATGCCCGGGCTGGACAGCGACATCACATGCTCAACGCCGTTGATCTGCGACAGCACCTGTTCGGCCGGTGTGGCCACCATTTGCTCCACGTCCCGCACGCTGGCGCCGGGGAAGGGGATCAGCACATTGGCCATCGTCACATTGATCTGCGGCTCTTCTTCGCGCGGTGTCACCATGACCGCGAAGATGCCCAGCAACAGCGCCACCAGGGCCAGCAGCGGGGTGATTTGCGCGCTTTGAAAATAGGCCGCGATACGACCGGAGATGCCCATTTGTTTGCTGGCTTCTTGCTTGGAGGAGATCATTGGGGTGGCTCCTGTCAACGGGTTCTGGCCGCGGCCTGCGGTTCCAGCACCAGGCGTTCGCCAGCGTTCAGGCCGCTAAGGACTTCAATCTGATCGCCGAGGGTCTTGCCGACGCGAATCTGGCGCAACAGGGGGCGGCCTTGAGCGTCCAGCACATACACGGCGGTCAATTCGGCGCGGCGCACCACGGCCGAACGTGGGATGGTGAAGGGGGCAACGGACGCCTTGTTGTCCGCCGGATTGGGCTTTGCGGCCGCGCTGGGCCACAGCACGCGGGCAAACATGCCGGGAACAACGCCGCTCAGATTGGCCGGCAGGTTCAGGCGAACCTCCTGCGTGTGCGAAGCCGCGTCGATGGTGGGCAGGACTTGGATCAGGCTGGGTGTGAGGCTGCTGCCCGCTGAGCCCAAGCCCGGCAATTCGATGTGGATCTGGCCCGCGCCCACGCTGCTTGCCTGCCACTGAGCGGCCACGCTTTGCGGCACATGCGCCGTAATGCGCAGCGCCGACGGATCGTAGACCGTTGCCAAAGGCCGGCCAGGCAAGGCCATGTCTCCTAAGGTGACGGGCAGTTCTGCCACCACGCCGGCATAGGGGCTGCGCACGATGTTGAAGCTGCTTTGTGTGCGCGCCACACCCAACTGCGCCAGTTGCGCCTGCACCTGGGCCTGGGTGGCTTTGTACTGGGCTTCCGCTTGTTCCAGCGCCGCTTGGCTGATGTAGCCTTGCTTGAAGAGTTGTTGCTGGCGTTCGAATTCCCGTGCCGCCAGTTGACCCTGGGCCCGCGCCGCTTGAGCCTGTGCTTCGCTGGCTTGGGTGGCTTGTTCGGCCGCGCGGGCATCGATGCGCATCAAGACCTGGCCTGCCGTGACGCGGTCTCCCACTTTGACGTCCATTTGCACAATCGCTCCGGCCACCTGCGAGGCTATGACGGTTTGTCGCAGTGCTTCGACGACGGCATCCCGGCTGTCCAACACACGCAGGCTTGGGGCCTTGATCACGGTGGTTTTCAGCGTTGTGGCCGTTGGCGCCTTGGTCTGCGTATCGGCGGCTGCCTGGACGTGCATAGCCATGAGGACAGGGGCAAGGAGGGCGGCGAATGCCAGCCAGGGCCTGGTAGGCAGCTGTCGGGCCAAGGAGTGCAGCGGAGTCTTCATGGTGTTTCAGCGAGGGCAGGCCCGCTGGACAATTGAATTTCGTTGACGTATTATTTAACTAAACACGCAAATAGTCAAACGATGCACTTGAGCAAAGATTTGAACGTTGCGTGATCAAAACCGTCGTCAAGCTTGCGCACCCATGCAAGCACGATTCCAGCAGGAGCTTTCGATCATGAACCTTCCCTCACTTCAATTGGATCCCCAATCTGCCGCCGCGGCTTTGCGTGCGGGGGGTTGCGTTTTGCTCGATGTGCGCGAGGCCCATGAGGTCGCTCGCCTTGCTTACGACATGCCGGGGGTGCTGTGTGTGCCGCTGAGCGAGTTGGAGCGGCGCCATGCCGAATTGCCTCAGGATCAGGACGTGATCCTGGCCTGCGCCGCCGGTGGGCGCAGCATGCAAGCGATGCAGTACTTGCTGAACAAGGGGCACCAGCGGGTGCGGAACCTGAGTGGCGGCATGGGCGCCTGGCGCACTCGCGGCTTGCCTGTGCGGGAGGGTTGAGCCTGCCGGATCTGCCTCGGCTTGCTGAGGCAGGGATCGAGGTTAGGGCGCTGCTCAAAAAGCGCTGCTCAATCGTGCGCAGCGACCACGGACACAAGCGCGTGCTGCCTTGGCTCCGAGGCTTTGCGCCAACAGACCGGGGCCGAGGGCTGGCCGCCGGTGGATTCGAGGACGCGCGGCTCGCGTGCCGCGCGGGTCGGCTTTAAATGTGCATCCAGGCCAAAACGCCCAGCACGATGCCGATGGCGCCCATGGCCAGGGTGCCCATTTCCATCCAACGCTTCTTGGTCAGCAGGGTGATGGCCGCCAAGGCAATCGACACCTGCAAGGCGGTGGTGGCCTGAGCCCAGCGGTGATGCTGGTGCATCTGCTCTTCGCTCTTGTGATCAAAGTCTTTGGACTCGGCTTCAAAAGCCTCGGCCTTTTCCTTGATCTCGGCCTTTTCCTTTTTATAGCGCTCGATTTCTTCGGCGTACTTGGGCTTTTTTTCTTCGCTCACCAACACCAGGGCAAGCTCAGCCATGTTCTGCTTGCTGCTCTTGGCCTGGTAGTAATTCCACTGGTTCGAGGCCTCGGTCTTCTTGATGGCCGCGTCGTTCTTGTACAGGCCGGCGTTGGCCTGAGTGGCGCCTCCCATATAGGAGAACATCGCGCCGATGGTGGCCAAGATGGCGGTGATCACCGCCAGCTTGCCGGCAATGCCTTTGGGTTCATGTTGAGCCGCATGCTCCATCTCATGGTCGTGGGGGCCGTGGACGTGAAAGCCGTGTCCGGACATCTGTCGTATCTCCTATGGGGTCAGGTTTTGCGGCGCTGATAGCGCACAAAGTGGAAAGGCCAGCCATGGCCGCGCTCGGCCGGGCTGAAGTGAGTTTGGCGCGAGACTTCTTCAAAGTCTTCAGCTCGCCAGGCCGGGAAGAAGGCATCCGCGCCCTCGGCCACTGCATCAAATTCGGTCAGTTCCAGGCGATCTGCTAAGGGCAGGGCCAGGGCATAGATCTCCGCGCCGCCCATGACGAAAACCTCGTTCTCGCCTCCGCAGGCAGCCAGCGCCGCTTCAAGGGAAGTGAAGACTTCAGCGCCCTCGATGCTCATGCCTGTCTGGCGGGTCAGCACCAGATTGCGGCGCCCGACCAGGGGGCGAAAGCGCGCCGGAATCGAGTCCCAGGTCTTGCGACCCATGATGACGGTGTGGCCCAGGGTCAGCGCCTTGAAATGCGCCATGTCCTCGGGTACACGGAAGATCAACTCATTGCCTCGGCCGATGGCGCCCCCACGCGCCACGCCGGCAATCAGGGTCAGCGTGGTCATACCGCCACCGGCGCCTTGATGGCGGGGTGCGGGTCATAGCCGCTCAACTCAAAGTCTTCGAACTCGTAGTCAAAGATAGACGCGGGCCGGCGCTTGATCTGCATCGTGGGATAGGCGCGGGGCGCACGCTCCAGCTGGGTTTGCACCTGCTCGAAGTGGTTGCTGTAGATGTGGCAATCGCCCCCGGTCCAGACAAAGTCGCCCAGCGCCAGATTACATTGCTGGGCCAGCATCTGGGTCAGCAGCGCGTAGCTGGCGATATTGAAAGGCACACCCAAGAAGATATCGGCGCTGCGCTGATACAGCTGGCAAGACAGCTTGCCCTCGGCCACATAGAACTGGAAGAAGGCGTGGCAAGGCATCAGCGCCATCTGGTCCAGCTCGGCCACATTCCAGGCGCTGACGATGATGCGGCGCGAATCCGGGTTGTGCTTGAGCTGCTTGACCACCTCGGCAATTTGGTCAACATGGCTGCCGTCGGCCTTGGGCCAACTGCGCCATTGCACGCCGTAAACAGGGCCCAGGCCGCCATCTTCGCGTGCCCATTCGTTCCAGATGGTGCAGCCACGTTCTTGCAGCCATTTCACATTCGAGTCGCCGCGCAAGAACCACAGCAGTTCCAGGATGATGGACTTCAGGTGCACCTTTTTGGTGGTGACCAGCGGGAAACCTTCGTTCAAGTCGAAGCGCATCTGGTGGCCGAAGACCGAGCGGGTGCCGGTGCCGGTGCGGTCGGTCTTGGCCACGCCCTGCTCGAACACATGGCGCATGAAGTCCTCGTACTGGGCGCGCACCGGGCGGGTATCAAGGCGGCCTGCTGAACTGGTGAGAGGGCTGGATTGCGGCATGGCGGGGGCGCTCGGTACCGGGCGGGTCAAAGGGCTGGTCATGGGGCGCGATTCTAAGGCGGTGGGCTGCAGAGGACGGCGGTCATGGTTTCAAGCTATTCTTTCCGTCAGACAGTTCTTCATGTAGGTGCCATCATCAAAACGATTTCCATCCTCTTCGCCCTGGCTTTGGCCGCTGTCGGCCCCGCACAGGCCCACTCCAATCTGCAGGCCATGAAGAATTCGGCCTTCTCGCGCTTCAGCCCGGCCGATCAAAGCCTGATGCGGTTGCAAATCGACCAAGCCATTGCCAGCCCACAAGACGGGACGAGCTTTGAGTGGAAGAGCGAGAAGACCCGTGCTTCCGGTCAGGTCACTGCGCTGGAACGCAACAAGAGCCGCGGCCTGGACTGCCGCAATCTGCGCATTGCCAATGCCTGGGGTAATCTGAAGGATGAAGGGGTGTATCGCTTTTGCCTGGATGCCAAGGGGCAATGGAAGCTGTCTGGGCCGGTGCTGGACTGAACCCCGTCCACAGAGCGGAGGAAAGCTGGAACCCGTCCGCAGAGCGGCGGAAAGGGACTCAGCCCCCAAGCCAGTTGCGCAGCGACGGCCCCGAAGCATTGGCCGGGTTGAGCGCCCGGCGGCAGGGCTGCTCGGCGGGCTCCGGCTTGCTCAACATCCGTTGCGCCAAGATGGACAAGCCGCCGGTGGCCACCTTCAGGCCGACCTGGGTGGCTTGCTGGGCGGTGCCTGCCGCATCCCAGCTGATATTCGGCTTGCTCAGCGGCCCGTCCAATTGAACCAGTGCCGATAGATTGGCTGCGCTGACCCCCAGGCCTTTTTGCGTGCTGGGGCGCATCGCCAAGCTGAGGGCTTCCTTGCCCAAGTCGATATGACCCAGGGCCGCCAGATTGAACTGCTCTGACTCCAAGGCGATGGAGCGATCGACCTCGGCCCGCCCTTGCTTGAAGGGCAGGCGCATCACGGCGCAGCGAATCGGGTTGTCGCGTCTTTTTTGGTCGCCAGGCAGCAGCGCTCGCAAAGTGCCCATCAAGACATCGGTGCCTAGATGATTGGCTTGGCCCTGCAAGACGAAGTTGCGCGCGTCGAGCAAGACCTGACCCTCCAGCGACGAGACCCATTCGCGAGCACCGTCGCCGTTGGCAGCCACATCGATCGCCATGCGCAGGCTGCCGCCGCGCAGCGCTGGCGGTGATGAGCTGCCCAGATAGGGACTCAAGTCGTCTATCTTCATGTCGCGGCCATCGAGTTTGAGGCGCCAGTGGGGCAGCTTTTGCTTCTTCTGCGCGGCGCCTGCCGGGGTCAGCTCTTGTGCCGTCAGAGCCATGGTGCCTGAGGCCTGCCAAAGCCCGCCTGCCATTTGCCATTGCGCGCTCTTCAGGTTCAGGCTTTGTGTTGCCATCTCGACATGCGCCAGCAAGCCCTGCATCGGCGGCATTTTCGGCAGCTGCAGCGAAGGAATGTCCAGCGCCAGATCGAGCTCGAAGGGAAAGGCTTTGGGCAAGGGCCAGGTGTCGCGGCTGAAGAGGGGACCGCTCGCTTGGCCCGTGCGAGGAGACTTCTTTGCGTCTTGAGCTTTCCCGTTTTGGCCTTTCGGCTTGGGCAAAAAGGGCGCAAGGTCAAAGGAATCGGATTTCAGCTTCATCTCCAAACGCAGCGGCTCGCCGCCGCGCTCGAACAGTTCGCCCTCCATGCTTTGCCCAGCGGCCGCAATCTTGAAGGGCTGCACCGAGAGCACGGCGCCTTGGCGGCGCACTTGCGCATCCAGCTGCAGGGCTTGGGGCAGTTGTCTGATCAGTTCGGCGCGGCGGGGCATCAGGGCTTGCAGCGCCTGGCTGTCGCTGAGCGCGGCCTTCAGCTCGACATTGAAGTCACCCGCATGGGCACCCAGGGCCAGCTGGCCCTTGCTGCTCAAGTTCAAACCTTCTAGCTGCAGCTTCAGATCAAAAGGCCAAAACTCGCTCTCGGCCCTGAAGGCCGCCAAGCCGCCAAAGCTGCCGTCGATCCGTAAAGGCTGCTCGGCCAAGCTCAGCCGAGCTTGCAGCGCATAGTCAGACTGCTGTGCGCGCAGATTCAGTTCATCGACGTGCAGCTGCAAATCTCGCGGCAGGCGAGGGCTGTGCAGGGTAATTTGGGAATCCAGCCATTGGATGTGGGCAAGGCTGAAATCACCTGGCTTGCGCTGCGGATTGGGAGGCTTGCTGGTGTCCGAGCTAGCGGCGGATTTGCTCGGGCTGAAGGCCCAGTTGCCACGCCCTTGCTCGTCGACTTCCAACCAGATGTCGGCGCCTTCGATCAAGATGCGCTGCACCTCGATGCGACCGTCCAGCAAGGGCTCCAGCGCCAACTCCAGCGCGGCTTTTCTGACGCTGAGCATGTCTGGCCGGCTGCCCCAATCGAGATTGGCCAGGTTCAGGTCTTCCACCACCACCGCGATATTGGGCAGCAGCCGCCAGCTGATGGGGCCGCGGATCGCGAACGCGCGGCCGGTCTTGGCCTGCACCTGCTCGGCCACCATGGCCAAGAGGCGCTCGGGCGGATAGGCCCGCTTCAGCGCGAGAAGACCCAGCAGCGCCACCAGGATCAAGGCGGCCAGCAGCCCCAAGACCCAGCGCAATTTGGATCGACGCTGTTTTTGCATTCAGCTCTGCGGCGTCCAGCCCCCGCCCAAGGCGCGATACAGCGCAATCACCGAGGCATAGGCGCCGCTGGTCAACTGGGTCAGCTGCATCTGCGCGTCAAAGAGCTGACGCTGCGAATCCAAGACCTCGAAATAACTCGAAATCCCATTGGCATAGCGCAGGTCCACCAGGCGCAGCCGTTCGCGACTTTCATTGACGATGGTCTGCGTGGCATTGCGTTGCTCGCGCAGGTGCTGGAAGCGCAGCAGCGCGTCTTCCACCTCACGCAGCGCAATCTGCGTGGTGCGGGCGTAGTTCTCCACCGCGATGCCTTGCTGCGCTTCGGCGGCGGCCAGATTGCTGCTCAGACGCCCGCCGGTGAACAAGGGCAAGTTGATGGCCGGCGTGACGGTGTAGGCGCTGCGATCGCCGTCCACCAAGCTGCTCAGTTGCGGGCTGATGAAGCCCAAGAACCCGGTCAAAGAGATGCTGGGCAGATGGGCTTTGCGGGCTGCGGCAACGCTGGACTGGCTGGCTGCCAGGCTCAGCTCGGCGGCGCGCACGTCGGGCCGACGGCTGAGCAGGTCTGAGGGAATGCCGGCCGGCAAGGTCTCCGGCAGCGCGTACTGGCTCAGCGGGGTGCTGGCGTGCAAGGGGCCGGGGTTGCGGCCGATCAGCAGGCACAGCGCGTTCTCTTGCAGGCCGCGGTTTTGCTGCATCAAGGCCAACGCCGCTTCGGCCTGCGCCAAGGAGGTGGCGGCCTGCGTCACATCCACCTTGGAGACCACACCGGCATTGAAACGCAGCCGCACGATGCGCAGCGACTCGGCCCGTGAGCTCTGGGTGCTTTTGGCGATCTCGATGGACTGGTCATACTCCAAAAGCTTGAGCCAGCCAGCCGCAATCTCAGACACCAGGCCCACCTGGGCAAAGCGCTGCAGCGCTTCGCTGGATTCAAGATTGCGCAGCGCCGCATCATTCAAAGAGCCCAGCCGGCCCCACAAATCAATCTCCCAGGCCGGCATGGCCAGACCCAGGCGATAGCTGGAGGAGACTAGGTTTTCGGTGCTGCTCAATCCGCTGGGCGCGCGTTGCCGGCTTGCGCTGGCGTCTGCGCCCAGGCTGGGCAAAGAGGCGGACTTTTGCAGGCCGTACTGGGCACGCGCCAGTTCCACTCTTTGCGCGGCGATGCGGATGTCTGGGCTGTTGCGCAGCGCTTCTTGGATCAGGGCTTCCAGTTCGGCGTCGCGAAACAGGCTGGCAAAGGGGCGCTCGGCCAGATTGCTTTGGGTGTTGGCCGGGCTTTTCCAAGCCTGCGGCACGGTCAGGGGTCTATCGGCCTTGGAGCCATCAGCGGAGTGTTCCGGCGTGCTGCTGCAAGCGCTCAGAAGCAGGGCGCTGGCCAGCAAAACCACGGTCATCGGTGCTGAGGCATTGAGGGAAGGACGATGGCGTTTCATGCTTGCACCTCCTCGGCCTTGTCGCTGGGCTTGGCTGCGTCTGGCGGAGCTTCCGTCGGTTTGGATTTGCCGCCGAACCAACTCATCATGGCCACATAGAACAGCGGTGTGAAAAACACCCCCACCAAGGTGGCCGCCAACATGCCGCCCAAGATGCCGGTGCCCACCGAGTGTTGGGTGGCCGCGCCCGCGCCGGTCGCCTTCACCAGCGGCAAGACGCCCAGAATAAAGGCCAGCGAAGTCATCACAATCGGCCGCAGGCGCTGGCGCCCGGCCTCAATGGCGGCCTCGACAATGCCCTTGCCGGACTCGTACTGCTGCTTGGCGAACTCGACGATCAAGATGCCGTTCTTACCCGCCAGGCCCACCAGGGTGATCAAGCTGACTTGGAAGAACACATCGTTCGGAGATTGTCGGAAGAGCAGGGCGATCAAGGCGCCCAAAATCGCGATGGGCACGATCAGGAACACCGCCACAGGCAGGGTCCAGCTCTCGTAGAGTGCCGCCAGGAAGAGGAACACGAAGACCAGGGACAAGGCAAAGATGCCGGCCGATTGTGAGCCTGCCGAACGCTCTTGCAAGGACTGGCCCGACCACTCAAAGCTGGTGCCCTCGGGCAGCGTGCTGGCGGAGATTTCTTCCATGGCCTGCAAGGCCTCGCCTGAGCTGCGGCCCGGCGCCGGCCCGCCATTGAGCTGCACCGAGGGGTAGCCGTTGTAGCGGGTCAAGGCGATGGGGGCCGAGCGCCATTCGGTGCGCATCAAAGCCGCCAAGGGCACCAGGTCACCATTGGCATTGCGGATCTGGAAGCGCTCCAAGGCCGCAGGGTCAGAGCGGAAGCTTTGTTCCGCCTGCATCTTGACCTTGAGGTTGGTGCCAAAAGCGGTGAATTGGTTGACGAAAGAGGAGCCCATCAAGGTGCCCACCGTGGCATAGAGATCCGGTACCGAGACGCCCAAGGCCTTGGCCTTGTTGCGGTCCACATCGAGGAAAAGGGTCTGCACCTCGGGCGCGGCCACGCTGCGGGCGCCGAGCAGTCGCTCGTCCTTGGCCGCTGCGCCGGCAATCGCCAAGGTCGCCGCGTTGAGTTTGGCGCGGTCGCCATCCAGAGACAGCAGCCGGTAGTCAAAGCCGGCCACATTGCCCATGCCCGAGATCGGCGGCTCGTTCAGCGCGAACACCCGAGCCTCGGTGATGCTGGCGAACTTCTGATTGAGTCGCTTGATCAGGCCGGCCACGCGGGTTTCGGGCGTGTTGCGCTCCTCCCAAGGCTTGAGGGTGGTGAAGACAAAGGCCTGGTTGGCGTAGCGATAGAAGATGGAGAAGCCCAGAATCGCGGTGCTGTCCTTGATGGCGTCTTCGCTGGCCAAAATGGCTTCGGCTTTCTTCAAGGCTTCGCGGGTGCGCTCGGGCGAGGCGCCGGCAGGCAGGTCTACCGCCACATAAATCGTGCCCTTGTCTTCTTCCGGCACAAAGCCGCCCGGAATGGCGCCGAACAAATACACCACCCCGGCGATCAAGCCGCCGTAGACCGCCCATGACAAGAGCTTGCGCCCCAGCAGCAGCTTCACGCCGGCCACATAGCCGCCGGTGACCCGCTCAAAGAAACGGTCGAAGGCCTGAATCGGCTTGAGCTTGTGCATGCCGGGCTTGAGAATCAATGCGCACAGGGCCGGCGTTAGCGTCAAGGCGGTGATGGCCGAGAGGAGGGTGGCAAAGGTGATGGTGATGGCGAACTGCTTGTACAAGGTGCCGGTCACACCGCCCAAGAAGGCAATCGGGACAAAGACCGCGCAAATCACCGCCGTCACGCCGACGATGGCGCCGCCAATGCCCTGCATGGCCTTGATGGCGGCGCTGGTGGCGTCCAGATGCTCGTCGTGCATGATCTTCTCGACGGCTTCCACCACCACGATGGCGTCGTCCACCACGATGCCAATCGCCAGCACCAGGCCGAACAGCGTCAGCATGTTGATCGAGAAGCCCGCCAGCAGCAGGCCGGCCATGGTGCCCACAATCGAGACCGGAATCGCCAGCAAAGGGATGATGGTGGCGCGCATGCTGCCCAGGAAGAGATAAACCACCACCAGCACCAAGACAAAGGCTTCGATGAAGGTGTGGGTCACCAGCTCCACCGAGGCGGTGACGAACTTGGTGGTGTCATAGCTGATCGACCATTTGATCTCGCGCGGGAAGGCCAGGGTCAGCTGGTCCATGCGGGTCTTCAAGGCCTTGGCCAGCTCCAGCGCATTGCCGCCGGGGCGCAGATAGACACCAATCGCCACGGCCGGTTTGCCGTTCAGGCGCGACTCAAACTGGTAGTCATCGGCGCCGAGCTCCACCCGCGCCACATCGCGCACCCGCACCACCGAGCCATCCGGCAAGGCACGGATCACGATGTTCTTGAACTGCTCCACCTCGGTCAGGCCGCCGGCGGTCTGGACCGGGAAGGTCAGGCTTTGGCCGTTGTCGGCCGGGGATTGGCCAATCTCGCCGACCGCAAAGTTCTGGTTCTGCTCGCGCACCGCATTGCCTACATCGGCGGCGGTGAGGCGGTACTTGGCGAGCCGGTCCGGGTCCAGCCACAAGCGCATCGCATAGGGTGCGGCGAACAGCGTCACATCGCCGGCACCGGGCAAGCGCTTCAACTCATTGATGACCTGGCTGTTGGCCAGATTGGCGATATAGGTGCGGTCAAAGCGCGGGTCTTCCGACTGCAGCACCAGCACCTGCAAGATCTGCGGATTGGTCTTGTCCACCCGCAAGCCATTGCGCAGCACCTCTTGCGGCAGCAGCGATTCCACCCGCTTGGCACGGTTGTTGACTTCCACCGCTGCCAGGTCCAAATCGGTGCCGGGCTGGAAGAAGACCTGCAACTGCATCAGGCCGCTAGCCGAGCTGGTGCTTTGCATATAGAGCAGGCCGGCGATGCCGTTCATCTCGCGCTCCAGCGGCGCAGCCACGGTCGTTTCCAGCGTTTCGGGGCTGGCGCCGGGATAGGTGGCGGTGATCTGCACTTGAGGCGGCGCCACATTTGGATATTGCTCCACCGCCAGCTGCTTGCTGGCGAGGATGCCGATCAACATGAAGAGCAGGGCGATGACGGTCGCCATCACCGGGCGTTTGACAAAAAATCCCATGGTCGGGCCCTCCGGCTCAGCGGCTGGCGCCGGAGGAAGGGACGGCAGCCGCAGCGGCTGATGATCCCGCCGCTCCACCTGCACCCGGCACCCAGGGCGAAGGACTCACCACCGCGCCTTGCTGCAGGCGCTGCAGGCCCTCAACCACCACCTTCTCGCCGGCACCCAGGCCTTTCTCGATGATCCAGTCGTTCTTCAGCCATTCGCCCACCACCAGGTCGCGGCGCTCGACCTTGTTCTCAGGCCCGACCACCCAGGCGATATGGCCGGTGGGCGTCTTGGTGACGGCTTTTTGCGGAATCAGGATGGTGTCAGGCCGGGCCCCCGAGGTGTAGACCACGCGGACATACATGCCCGGCAAGAGTTTTTGGGAGGGGTTGGGCATCACCACCCGCAAGGTAATGGTGCCGGTGCTGGGGTTCACTTGCGACTCTGAAAAGTCCAGCCGTCCGCTGCGCTCGAATTCGCTGCCGTCCGGCAGGAAGAGCCGCGCCAGCGCGCTGCCGGTGCCTTCGCCGGTCTTGACCCGACCGGCGCTCAACTCACGCCGCAGAATCAAGGCATCACGATCGGCCACATTGAAGTTCACATAAACCTGGTCCAGCCGGTCCACGGTGGTCAGGTGGGTGGATTCACCGCGGCCCACCAAGCGCCCCTCGGGCACCAGCGCGGCGCCGATCTTGCCGGATTCGGTCGCCGTCACACGGGTATAGCCCAGATTGGTTTGAGCCCGCTCCACATTTGCGTTAGACACGGCCAGCAAGGCCTCGGTTTGCTTGACTGCCGTGACCGCGTCGTCATAGTCCTGTTGACTGATGGCGTTTTCTTTCACCAGTGGCGCAAGGCGCTTCTCCTTGGAGCGGGCGCTGGCCAGATTGGCTGCGCTGCGGGCCTGGTCGGCCTGGGCATCGTTCAAGGCGATACGGTAAGGCGTCGGGTCAATGGTGTAGAGCAGGTCGCCCTTTTTGACCTCGGCTCCTTCGACAAAATGGCGACGCTCCAGAATGCCTTCGACCCGGGCTCGCACCTCCACTGAACGGTAGGCGGCAACCCGCCCGACATACTCGTTATTCACCGGCACCGTTTCAGAACGAGAGGCCACCACCTTGACTTGCGCCGGTGGCAGCGCCTTTGGTGCTGCGGCCTCTTTTTTCTGGCAGGCGCTCAGGCCCGAGACCAGCAAGAGCACGGGGATCAGGAGCCGGCCCCATATCGCACGTTTGGACACCCGGGATAAAGGCTTCAACTGAGGCATGGTGCTGTTTCCGTCAAGAGATGGCTGGACCTGACCCGCATGCCGCAGGCCCTAGAGCTTTCTGGCAGCATGACTGCCGCACTATAACGGGCGAATTTGGCAGAACGATGCAAGCCTAGGTTCGTGCACTTTCCCGAGGGTTCTCCGTCCAAGCGGTTCGTTATCCAAGCGCAGCTGATGTCGAAGAGACGCGCTGCGGGGGACTGGCTGGCAGGCTGGGGTGAGGTTGAAATTAGCGATAGAGTAGCTTCGCTGAAAAGCGTCGATCGATGAGCTTCGTACTGCCTGAATGGATTCGCCTTTGCCCATGAAGCTGTTTTTAATGCCGCGCGTTTTGTTTTTTAGTCTCTTGGTTGGCATGAGCTTGGGCCTGCCGACCGCGGCAGGTGCAGTGACAGTTGGTGAAGTTGCGGATCAGAAATTGGTAACGTCGGGGCGCGTGCTTTTGCCGGCTGGTGCTGTATTACCCAGCCAGTCGGTCTTGACCGTTCGGGTCGAAGACGTCAGCCTGGCTGACGCGCCGGCGCGTTTGATGGGCGAGTTCAAGCGAGACTTGAGCGGCACCGATCCGAACCTGGACTTCAAGATCACGGTTGCGCGAAGGGACATCGATCTGCGTCACCGCTACTCGTTGCGAGCAACGATTCATGAAGGCGGGCAGCTGCGCTTCACCAGCACCCAGTTCCACCCAGTGTTTACAGCTGATGGCTGGGGCAGCGCCAAGCCGACCGGCCAGAGTCTGCTGATTCCTCTCGAGGCTGTGATCCCGGCGCCTTCGCCGCACCCTCATGCGCCCCAGCAGGGTTCAGTTTTTGGCTCTGGATTGCCCCTTACTTTTTCCGGGGACTTGCCCTGCGCCGACTGCGAAGGTATCCAGCACCGCCTGACTCTGCGCGTCGACGGCGGCTATCGCCTGCGTTTGGACTACTTGGGCAAGTCGGGCGGCCCATTTACGGAATGGGGTCGGTGGTCCGTGCAGCCAAGCCAGGGATTGATGCCTGGGCGCTTGCTCTTGCAAGGGGCACGCCAAGAGGCCAGGCATTTTGTGTTGATGCCGGGCACTGAAAAGGCCCCGGCGCGTTTGCGCCAACTGGACCGCCAGGGTCAGCCCTTCTCGTCTTCCGCAAATCTGGACCTGCATCTAAGCGCAGCACAAGACGAGGGTCAGGTGCCGCTGCACCTGCGCGGCGAGTTTCGCTATATGGCCGATGCGGCGAACTTTACCGACTGCGCCAGCGGCTTGCGCTGGCCGGTGGCCATGGGTGGCGACTATCTGGCGCTGGAGCGTCGCTATGGTGAATTGGTGAAGTCCCCTGGCGGCAGCGTCTGGGTCGAGTTGCGCGGCCGTGTGGCCCTGGCGCCCAGCATGGAGGGACAGGCTCGCGAGCACGTCTTGGTGGACCAGTTCATCGCCGCCGATGCCGCGGCATCATGTGCCGCGCCGGCGGCCGCGCTGGCACCCGACGCGCGCCCGCCACTGGCGCAACTGCTCAACACCTACTGGAAGCTGATCGAGATCGAAGGCCAGCCCTTGCTGGGCACAGCTGTTCAGGCCATGGGCGATGTGAGCCTGACATTGGCTTCGCAAGAAGCGACGGCCAGAATCAAGTCGGTTTGCGACAGCACTGTCGTACGGTATCAATTGAGTGGCAATACGCTGAAATTCGTTGCTATGGCGGGTACCATGGTTGCATGCCCGGCGCCCGTTCAGGACTTGCTTGCGAAACTGGATCAGGCCTTGCGGGCGAGCCAGAGCTATCGCATTGAAAGCGAACATCTGTTGCTGATCGCCGGGAACCAAAGCCTGGCGCGATTTGAAGCTGTTTATTTGCGTTGATTTTTGTTTTTTATTGCTTAGGAATGGATCTCCGATGAATCGTTTGTCTACTCTCGCGCTGGCTTGTTCCTTGGTCCTGACTGCCGCTTTGCCCTTGTCGGCCCAGGCGCAAAGCATGACCACCAACACCGTCAGTGCCAAGACCGAAGATGCGCGGATGAAAGGCGCTGAGATCGAGTACCGCGCCCGTGTGGTGGAGTTGGATGCGGCCGGCCGCTTGCTGACGCTGCGTGGTCCCAAGGGGCGCCTCAGCACGGTCAAGGTGCCGCCCGAGATGCAGAACTTCGAGAAGGTTCGCGTCGGCGACGATCTGGTGATCCGATATGCCTCCGCCATCGCGGCCGCCATGGAGCCGACCAGCAAGAGTGGCATTCGCGAGCGCGTCGAGTCGTCTTCGGCCGGGCGCGTGGAAGCCGGCGGTATGCCGGCCGTTGCGGCCGGGCACACGGTGGAAATTTTGGCCGTCATCACGGCGCTGGACCCCAAGGCCAATACCGCGACTTTGCGCGGCGTCAAGCGTACCGAAACCCTGGCCGTGCCGGCAGGCGTGGACATCAAAAAGCTGAAGGTGGGCGATGAGGTTCGCGTCGCCATGGTCGAGGCCATGGCCATCAACATCGAACACGCCGCGGCCAAGGAAGGTAAAGCGGCCACCAAGTCGAGCGCGCCCAAGGCAGCCAAACCCGCTGCTTCGGCGGCTTCCAAGTAAATCGGTTTGATGTTGGCCTTGTTTGAAGAGAAGACCATGAATAAGCGTGGCAGGATGAATCGCCCCCTGGCCGGCTTGGTACTGGCCGGCGCTGCTCTGTTGGTGGGAGGCTGCGCCAGTGGCCCGCAGGTGCGGGTCTCGATGGACAAAGCAGCCGTGTTCAGCCAGTACCAGACCTTTGCCTATGCCAGCCCGCTCGGTACCGACCGCGGTGGCTACCAAAGCATCGTCAGTCAGCACCTGAAGGATGCGACCACACAGGAGTTGCAGGCGCGCGGCATGCGTCTGGTGGAGACTTCGCCGCAACTGTTGGTGAACTTCAGCGCCTCGCTGAACGAGAAGATGCGCGTGTCGGCCACACCCGCGCCAATGCTGGGCATGGGCTACTACGGTTACCGCGCCGGCATGTACACGGCCTGGCCGCTCTATGGTGAGCAGCAAACCCTGACGCAGTACACCGAAGGGACCTTGAACATCGACGTGGTGGATGCGGCCCGTAAGCAACTGATTTGGGAAGGCGTGGTCACCGACAGCGTGACGCAAAAAGAGTTGGATCAACTCAAGGCCAGCATCGACAAGGCGGTGAAGGCTGCTTTTGCCAAGTACCCGGTGGCCTTGCCCGCTGCCTCTGCTGCGCCCAGCGTGCCGGCGGCGCCGAAGGCGCAGTAAGCTCGCACGAGGGGACAGCCAGTCCCCGTTTGAGCGGCGCGCCGGTCGGCGCGCTCCTTCAGGCCTCGAACTGCAACGCCGCCAAGCGGGCGTAGAGCCCGCCGCGTGCACTGAGTTCCGCATGTGTGCCGACGTCATTGATGCGGCCATGCTCCATCACCACGATGCGGTCTGCGCGTTGCACCGTCGCCAAGCGGTGGGCGATCACCAGCGTGGTGCGGTGCTGCATGGCGGCCTCCAAGGCGGCTTGCACCATGCGCTCGCTCTCGGCATCGAGTGCGCTGGTGGCTTCATCTAGCAGCAGCAAGGGTGGGTTTTTCAACATCGCTCGGGCAATGCTGATGCGCTGCCGCTGGCCACCCGACAGGCGCACACCGCGCTCGCCCAAGAAGGTGGCGTAGCCCTCGGGCAGGGCCTGGATGAAGTCGTCGGCGAATGCGGCCTTGGCGGCGGCCATCACCTCGGCGTCACTGGCCTGGGGCCGGCCATAACGAATGTTCTCCATGGCGCTGGTCGAGAAGATCACGCTGTCTTGCGGCACCAGGCCGATGGCCGAGCGCAGGTCCTGCAGGCGCAGGCCTTGGGTTTTCACCCCGTTCAAGGAAATGACGCCGGATTGTGGGTCGTAAAAGCGCAGCAGCAACTGGAACACCGTGCTCTTGCCGGCGCCGCTGGGTCCGACCAGGGCGACCGTTTCGCCGGCGTGAATCTGCAGATCAAAGTCTTGCAGCGCGGCTTGCTGAGGCCGCGAGGGATAGTTGAAACTCAGACCCTGCAGGCTCAAGCTCATGCCGCCGGCGGACTGCGGCAGTGTCTGCGGCGCGCTCGGATCGGCCACCTTGGTCTTGCTGGCCAATAGCTCCATCAGGCGTTCGGTGGCGCCCGCGGCGCGCAGCACATCACCATAGACCTCGGCCAAGACGGCCACGCTGCTGACCAACAAGATCACATAGACAATGGTTTGGCCGAGGTGCCCGGCGCTGATGCGTCCGGCCATCACCGCCTGCGTGCCCTGGTACAAGCCCCAAAGCAGGGCGCCAAAGGTGGCGCTGATGATGAAGGCCACCAGGCCGGCCCGCACCATGGCCCGCTTGCGTGCGGTTTCAAACGCGTTTTCACTGGCCTGGGCGAATCGCTGCGCTTCGGCGCCTTCTTGGGTGTAGCTCTGCACCACCGGCACCGCGTTGAGCACCTCGGCGGCGATGGCGCTGGTGTCGGCGACCCGGTCCTGGCTGGCGCGGCTGAGTTTGCGTACGCGCCGGCCAAAGTAGAGGGCCGGCGACACCACCAGAATCAAGATGCCCAGCACCTGCGTCATCACCAAGGGGTTGGTGGCAATCAACATGACCATAGCGCCGACGCCCATCACCGTGCTGCGCAAGCCCATCGATAGGCTGGAACCGACCACGGTCTGCACCACCGTGGTGTCGGTGGTGATGCGTGACAAGACCTCACCGGTTTGGGTGGTCTCAAAAAACTCTGGGCTTTGCTTCAACACATGGCGGTAGACGGCGCTGCGCAAATCGGCCGTGACGCGTTCGCCCAGCCAGGTCACCATATAAAAACGTGCGGCCGAAAACACCCCCAGTGCAGCGCCAACGCCAAAAAGGGCCAAGAAATGCCCACGCATGGCCATCAAACGGTCGGCGGCCTGGGCGGGGCCGGGATTGGCGGATGCCCCGGTGTTGGCCGCGCCTGCCCCCATGCCTTGATCGACGAGCCCCCGCAAGGCGAGCGGGAACGCCAGCGTCGCCAAGGCGGCCAAGATCAGGAAGACCAGCGCGACGCCAATATGCCCCCGATATGGGCGCAAAAAAGGCCACAAGCCGCTGAGCGAGCGCGGGTTGCCCTTGGCGCTCGACGCCGCGCTGTCGGGCATGGTTGGCGAGGCGGCGCTCGTTGAGCCGGTCTGGGTGTGCGGTGCTGACTTCGAATCCATGCGGCAGTGTAGGCGGGCTGGCTGGACCCACCCTCACCCTGCACAACACACCTCAGATCATTCCTGCGCGGCTTTCGGCCGCACAGCTTCGATCTTGAGCCTCAAAGATTGCTGGCAAACAGCCGCCGCACAAACAGGTCCTTGAAGCTCTTGGCGTCGGCCAAGCCCAGGCGTTCCAGATAGGCCTGCGGCACCGGGTGCTCGCCACGCAGGCTGCGCAAAATCATGCCGACCAATTCCACCGGATGGTGGCTGGCGTGCTTGAGCTTCTTCAGCGCGCGCACGATGACCAGCTCGTCCTCGTTCAGGTCGGTGCCGAAAGGGAAGTCGGGCAGCACGCCTTCATTGCGCCAGGGGCGCAGTTTCTCGCGCAGCATGTCGGGGCTGTTGTGGCTGGCCCATTCCGGTAATTGGTAGTCGGCCTCCAATTTGCCATGCGCCTTGGCCTCGGCGATCAGCGTCGCTTGGAAGCGCGAATCGGCAATCACCAGCAGGCGCTTGATGCATTCGGCGTCGGTGCAGCCACGCAGTTCGGCCACCCCATACTCGGTGATCACCACATCACGCAGATGGCGCGGAATGGTGCAGTTGGCATAGCTCCAGACGATATTGCTGCGCAGGCCGTCCTTGTTGTCATGGGTGGAGCGCAGCATCAGGATGCTGCGCGCATCGGGCAGGGCATGCGCCATGGCCACAAAGTTGTACTGACCACCCACACCCGAGACCATCTGGCCGGACTCCATGCCGTCCGAGGAGGCCGCACCCAAGAGCGTCACCTTCATCGCGGTATTGATCAGGCGAGCCTTGACGCGCTGGGCACGCTTCAAGGCCTGGCTGCCGATGGCATCGTCGTGCAACTCGTTGATGAAGCCGATGCGCGTCATGTCGATCTGGTCCAACAAGTCGGCGGGCATATCGCGCAAGCGCTGATAGAAGTCACGCGGACCGAGAAAGAAGCCGCCATGCATCAGCGTGGTCTTCAGCCAGCGTTCGCCCAGCAAGTCTTGAGCAATCGCAGCGATAGCCTCGGGCTGCGACACATCATGGCTGAAGACCCGTTCGCCCAGGGCAAGGCCTTGCGGCGTTAGCCGTACACCTGTTTTGAAGATGCCGTACTCGACCAAAAAGTCGAGATCCTGTGGCCGCAAGGGCGAGGCGATGCGCCCCATCTCCAGCAAGGCCTGTAAGACCGTGGCGTCTGGCCGTTCGCCCAAGCGCCCCGCCGTGGCCAAGTTTTGCAGGCTAAGGTCGGCGAAGACCCGGCGCCGAATCAGGCCGGCATCGATCAAGCGCATGAAGCCGTTGACGAACATTTCCGAACAGCCATAAAGGCCTTCGGCAAAGGCGCCGGTATCGCGCCCCGTCAACTCGCCATGGCACAGGCTGGAGAGGATTTGCTGGTAGGCCTCGGACTGCCGGTCGCGCACGATCAAGGCTTGGGCGATGGCGTCGCCGAGGGAACCAATGCCGATTTGCAAGGTGCCGCCATCTTGCACCAAGCTGGCGGCGTGCAAGCCGATGGCGTAGTCGGCCCAATTGATCGAGGCGTTGGGCGGGGCAAACAGCGCGTGGCTGCAGCCCGGCCCATCCAACACCAGATCGAACAAGCCGGCCGGCACGATGGCATGCCCTGGCATGAAGGGGAGTTCTCGGTTCACCATGGCCACCGCCATGATGGGGCGGTCTTGCGCCTGCATGCGTTCCAGCAGGTCAAAGCTCAGATCCGGGTTGCAGGACAACGACAACTCGGTCGAGCCGTCCGCAGCCTCTCGCGTTGCCACCGCCTGCATGATCAGATTGACCCCGTGCGACATCATGTCGCGCACCGCAAAGCTGTAATTGGTGCAGACGAAACCTTGCTGTGCCGGCTCATTGCCAAGGTAGTCGCCGGTTTTCATGAAGAACTCATGCACCTCGATATGGGCCGGCAGGCTGCGGCTGCGCAGCGCCTTCACGTAGTCCATATCGGGGTAATCCGCGAACACTCGTTCCACCAGCGGGGCCAGGAAATGCGCTTCCAGTTCGGAGGCTCCACTGGGCTTCTCCAGCGACAGGGCGGTAAAGATCTTCAGCCGCCGATCCGCTTGGGCGGCAATGCGGCGGTATAGCGCATTGACCAGCGGGTTGGGCTTGCCGATGCCCAAGGGGATGGCCATCACGATATCGCCCTGCACCTGTTGCAGGATCAGATCCACCGCCTGCTCCAGGCTGTTTGTGCTGCGGCTCACTTTGATTGGGTGAGGCTGTGTTTGTGCTTGCATCCTTGTCTCCTGTTTTTGTCTGCGCGTCGAGGCGTCTGTTTGTGCTTTGCAACAAGCACAGTCTGGATCAAATGGGCTTGGGTAGTTTTGACATGAGGCAAGCAAGCAACAGCATGGACGGGTATTGACTCCCCATTGCGGGGGAGTCGCCTTGGCGCAGCAAAGCATGTGCTGAAATCGCCTCAACGCAAAAAGGGCGATTACCGCACATGCACAGAAAACTGGAACAGCCCACCTGCTTGGATCCGATTCGCGAGGCCACCAACCGGCTGGGTTTTGCAGGCGCGCTGCTGCTGTTCACCCTCGCGGTCTCGCTCTTGGCGGTGGGGGGCTCACAGATTCTGGTGTCGCTGCTTGAGCGCGGTGACCGCGTCACCGCGGCGCTGGCAGCTGGCTTGTGCGGCCTCTTGCTGGCCGGGGGCTTGGGGCATCTGGTCTTGCGCATGCTGGCGTATCAAACGCAGTCGGAGCAAGACCTGACACGCTATGCCACCGTCGATCAACTAACCGGCGTCTTCAATCGACGCCATTTCTTGAATCTGGTGGAGCGCGAGTGGGCCTTGGCGCGGCGTTACGACATGGCATGCGCGCTGCTGGTGATCGATGTGGACCACTTCAAACGAGTCAATGACGGCTTCGGCCACCGCTGCGGAGACACGCTCTTGCGTCAGATCGCCGAGGCTTGCAGTGAAACACTGCGGCAGGCCGATGTGCTGGCGCGCTTTGGTGGCGAGGAATTCATCCTGTTCTTGCCACACACCGATCCGCTCGGCGCTTTGGATGTGGCGGAGCGGATTCGCGAGCGCATTGAGCGGCTTAACTTCGCCTGGAACGGACACAGCATTCCGGTCAGCGCCAGCATCGGCGTGGCCGCTTTGCAGCCCAAGCATCTCGCTTTGGAACAATTGGTCCAAGACGCCGAAGACGCGTTGGACGCCGCCAAGTCCGAGGGGCGCAACTGCGTTCGCGCCGGCGAAGGCCTGCTGCCGGGCAAGCCGAGCAGCTTGATGCGGGGTTGAGCGACCGCGCTAGGTGCAGGCCTTGTCCTTGTCTGTGACCTTGGCCTTAGCCCGCCTGTGCTTCAAGCCAGTGTGACCGCGCCGGCATAACCCGTCATTTCGAGGTAGCCTAGGCCGAGGCGTCGGCCTGCGGTGTCGCGCAATTCAGCGGGCCCTTCCCAGTAGCGCATGCCGGTGCTGGCCCTGGCATCGATTTCCTGCGCTTCAATCAAGGCATGCAAGGTGAAGACCGCCACGGGCGTTTGCAAGCGCCAGGCTACCGGATACTGCGCCTGACTGGCCGGGCTGCGCCAGGTCTTGAGGGCCTGCATGCTGATTTGCTCGGGCGCAAAGTTCTGTACCTCACCCAAGTTCCCGGCCCCTGCTGGCCGATAGCTACCGCCGCCCCACAAGGTGCTGCCATCGGCGCGGCGCAGGCGAAACAGAGTCAGGGCAGAGCCATCATGCAGATTGATGCCCATCCAATCCCAACCCACGCCTTTGTCGGCGCTGCGGGCATCGGCCGCACCCAGCAGTTGATCGCTCCATTCATGATCCAGCCAGGCCAGGGCGCGCAGATCGCTTGGTCGGCCCTGCATTGCCAAACGGGCCTCGCCCTGCAATTGCACCTGGCTGTAGTAATGGCTGAACTGCTCGGCACCCGGCCCCTTGCGCGAGAAGCCGGCCTCACTTTGCAACAAGATCGGCTGTGGCGCGCGCAGCTGGATTGCGAGATCGAAACGGCCATGGGCGCGTCCTTGCATCGCGGCTGCATAGTGCGAGCTGGGGCCGTCTTTGCCTTGCGTGTTGTCCTTGCGGCGCAAGAACCAAGCGCCCATCTGCACATCGCAGTCCTGCTCACTGGCTTGCGCCAAGCCCGGAAATTGACGGGCGATGCGTTGGTCATGACTCAAGGTGGCCGCGCCAATATCGCTGAGGACGGCATGCGCCATCATCAGCTGGCGCGCGGCAAAAGCGCTGGGATGATCCGCAGCCGCTGGGCCACGGACGCGAAAAAAGGTCAGCTGAAAACCATAGCGCGGCTGGCTTTGTGCATCGTTGGGGGCAGATCCGTCGAACAAAAGCCCGCTCAAGTACCACCATTCCAAACGCGTTTGCTGATGAGCGCCAAAGTCGCGCGGAAAGCTCAGGCCGCTGCGTAGGTTTGTTGGTTTGGTGCCCGCCACGGCGCCATCCGTCGCCCCTGCCGCTGCGGCGGCAGCCATGAACAAGAGCCGCCGTCTTTGCAGCCAGAGACGTTCAGTGTTGAAACCCTGATTCACCAATCCTCCTTGACGGCTTGCACCGCATGCGCGCTCAAGGCCTGGCGGCCGGCCAGCAGCGTGGTGGCCACGCCCGCCACAAACACGGCAGCCACCAGGCCCAAGAGGGGCGGCCAAGGCAAGCTCAGTTCCATGCTCCAGTGGAAACTCTGCGGATTGACCACAAAGACCAGCACGGCGCTCAGGCCCACACCCAGGGCCAGACCGGCCAGCGCGCCAACGCCGCAAAGCAGCGCAGCCTCCAGCGTCAGCAGACGCAAGATGCCGGCACGGCTCAGGCCCAGATGCCAGAGCAGGCCAAACTCGCGTTTGCGGGCCAGGGCTTGCGCCGACTGGCTGGCTGCGATGCCGAAGAGCCCGATGGCCAGGGCCACTGCTTGCAGCCAGCGGGTGACGGCAAAGCTGCGGTCGAAGATGTGCATGGACATGCTGCGCAGCTCCTCCAGAGAGGCCAGTTCCAAATCTTCTGGCTGGTCCGCCAGCGCACGGATGCGCGGGCTCAAGTCGCTGGCGCGCTCTCCGGGGCGCAGCCAAAGCAGGACCTCGGTGGTGCTGCGTTCGCCACTCCAGTCGCGGTAGTCCGGCAAGGCCATGATCAGGGCGGCATGTTGCCGCGCATAGTCGCGCCAAACGCCGCGCACATAGGCGAGGCGCTGGCGTGCTGAGCCTGTTGCGGGGCGGCTTTGTTCGCCCGAGATGTCATCGAGGCTGAGCCAAATAGTTTGACCCGGCTGCAGCTTCAGGCGGTCTCGCATCGCTTCATTGATGTAGACGGCTTGTGCGCCCGGCTGCGGGCTGTTCGCCAAGGGGCCGCTCACCGGCAAGTCCTTTTCTTGCACCGTGCGGGCCAGCAGCGCGACCGGATCTTCTTGGTCGGCGAGCCAAAGCCGCCCGCTGTATTGGGGAATGAACCTTTCAGTCAATCCGCTGCTCTGCAGTTTTTCAAGCAAGGCCGGGGCTAAGGGCGCCACCTGACCGGAGCCCACGCGCAAGCTGGAGCGCAGATACAAGTCGGCCGGCAGCATCTGATCCAGCCAGGTTTGCAAGGCGCTGCGAAAGCTCCCTACCATGGCCAACATCGCAACCGACAAGCTCAGCGCCACCAGTACGCCGGCCAAGGCGCGGCTGGCTGCTGCGGCCTGGTCTTTGGCGTGCTCGCGCACCAAGAGCAGGGTGGCGCTTTGCGGCAAGAACTTCAGCAGCGAGGTGCTCGCCCGCAGGAGGCTGGGCACACAGGCAATGCCGCCCAGCAGCAAACTCAGCATTGCGGCATAGGCGGCCAAAGGCACTTCGGCCAGGCCGGTAGATGCAGGCAAGGGCGGCAGCAAAGCCAAGATCAAACCCAGCAGCAAGAGGGCGGGCCCCAGCCATAGCGGCAGCGGCTTGGCGCTGTCACTCCCCAGACCTTTGAGCACCTGGGCCACCGGCATGCGCCGGACTGCCAAGGCGGGCAGGGCGCTGGCCAGCAAGCTGATCAACAAGCCGAGCAAGCCAAAGCCGGCAGCGGCGGGCAGGTGTTGGCCGGCGTCGAAGCGCAAGCCGGCCGAGCTGCCCAGGCCCAAGCTCAAGCCCAGGTCGCCCGACAAGATTTGGCGCAGGCCAACATCGGCCAAGACCCAGCCCAGAAGCAGGCCCAGCACGCTGCCCAAGAGGCCCAAGACCAGGCCTTCGAACAGGATCAGGCGGCCTAGCTCGGATGCGCTCAGCCCCAAAACGCCCAAAAAAGCCAGCTGCGGCAGGCGCTGGCTGACAGACAAAGAAATCACCGCGAAGACCAAAAAGCTGCCGCTGAACAAGGCCATCAAGGACAGCATGCCCAGATTGACGCGGTAGGCCCGAGTGATGTCGCTCATCCAAGCGCCATCGTCCTTGGGTGGGCTGAGGCTCAAGCCGGCGGGCAGACCTTGCGGCGTGGCCATTTGGGACAAGGCGCGCGACCAGGCCTCCGGCACCTGGTCGGGCTGCAAGCGCAAATCAATCCGGTCGATCTGGCCCAGGCGGCCCAAAAGCACTTGAGCACCGGCAATGTCCATCACTGCCAGCGGTGCGGCGCCTGCCCCATGGCGCCCGCCGTAGCGCAGCAGATGGTCGCGGGCTTGGCCGCTCTGTGCATCGGCCACGCGCAGGGTCAATGGGCTGCCCGGTTCAGGGCTAATGCCTAATTTGCGCAGAGCAGCTTCATTGAGAAAAATGCGCTCGGGGTCGAGCAACTGCAAAGCGCCAGCGGTGGGGGCAGTGTCAATTTCAGCCTGGGGTAACAACTCCGGCGCCACTGAGCCGGCCTGCAAGGCATCGATGCCAATCACGCCCAAATTGAAAGGCTTGCCATCGTTGCCGCGGAGCTGAGCTTGGCCCTCCAGCCGAGGAGCGGCCAGCGTCAGGCCGGGCAGGGCGGCGACCCGGGCGTAGTCGGCTTCCGAGATCGCGCCAATGCCGGACTTGGAATGGCCTTGCACGATCAAATCGGCCCGGCCCTCGATGCTTGAGGCCGCGCGGCCAAACTCCGCCAAGGCGCTGCTATTGAGCAAATGCACCGCATAGGCCAAAGCCACGCCCAGCACGATGGCCAGCAAGGCCAGCGATTGGCGGCCCGCTTGGTGTCGCAGCACCGGCCACGACAGGCCGCGCAGCCAGCGGAACCAATGCAGGAGCGGGCCCGGCTGCATGCTCAGTGGGCGTTGTGATCGCTTGAATGCGAGTCGCTGAAGTTCACTTCGCTCAGTCCCCGCTCATCCAGCCTCAGGCATCGATGCGCACACGCTGCGGCGCGCTCAGAGTGGGTGACCAAGAGGCAGGCCGCACCTTGGCTCTGAACTTGGGCTTGCAGCAAATCCAGCACCAGACCGGCACTGCTGGCATCCAAGTTGCCGGTGGGCTCATCCGCCAGCACCAGGGCCGGTCGATGCACCAAGGCGCGGGCGATGGCGACGCGCTGCATTTGCCCGCCGGAAAGCTGCCTCGGCATGCGCGCGCCCAAGCCTTGTAAACCCACGCTGGCCAACATCTCTTGCACGCGAGCCGGGTCCGGGCGCTGCAGCAAGAGCAAGGGCAGGGCAATGTTGTCGGCCACGCTCAGATGCGGCAGCAAATGAAAGGCCTGGAACACAAAGCCCAGTTTGGCGCGGCGCAACCGGGCTTGTTCGGGCTCGCTCAGCGTGCTGAGCTCCACACCGTCCAGCCAGACGCTGCCGCTGTCGGGCCGGTCCAAGCCGGCCAGGCAATTCATCAAGGTGGATTTGCCCGAGCCGGATTCGCCCAGCAAGGCGACCATCTCGCCAGCGGCCAATTGCAAGCTCAGGTCCGCAAAGACCTCTTGGCCAGCGTAGGCCTTGCTCAGCGCATGCGCCTCAAGCAGGGCCATGGCTTGCGGCAGGGCTCGGCTTGGCAGCGGTTTGGGCCTTCAGCAGCAGACGCTGCAAGGCGGCCAAGACATGCAACTGCGCCTGCGGGTCCTCACAGGCAATCACCTGGCGCTGCGGCATGCTGCGCAGCCAGGTCATCTGGCGCTTGGCCAGTTGCCGGGTGGCGGCAATGCCGCGCTCTGGCAGCGATTTGAAGTCGCCGCTGTCCAGCGACTCCCAGGTCTGACGGTAGCCGACACAGCGCATGGAAGGCAGTTCGGCATTCAAATCACCTCGCGCCTTCAATGCGCGCACCTCGTCCACCAAGCCCTCGGCCAGCATCTGCTCGAAGCGCTTCGCCAAGCGCGCGTGTAGCCAGCCCCGGTCGCTGGGCTCCAGGGAGATCAGCGGCCAATCCACCCCAAGGCTGCGCACTTGGTGCAACTCACTCATGGGCCGGCCCGACAGGATGCAAACCTCGAGCGCCCGCTGAATGCGCTGCGAGTCGCCCGGCGCCAGGCGTGCGGCGGTGATGGGGTCAAGTCTTGCCAGTTCGGCATGCAAGGCTGGCCACCCTTGATCCGCCGCCTTGGCATCAAGCTCGGCGCGCAAGGCCTCGTCGGCTTGAGGCATCTCGCTCAAGCCGTCAAACAAGGCCTTGAAGTAAAGCATGGTGCCGCCGACCAGCAGCGGCAGCTTGCCGCGCGCCAAGATCTCATCGGCCAGCTGCCGTGCGGAGGCGACGAACTGCGCGGCCGAATAAGACTCCAGCGGATCAATGATGTCGATCAGATGGTGCGGCACCGCCGCCAACTCGGCGGCAGTTGGCTTGGCCGTGCCAATGTCCATGCCCCGGTACACCAGGGCCGAATCGACGCTGATGATCTCCACCGGCAAGAACTCGGCCACGGCCAAAGCGGCCGCCGTCTTGCCGCAGCCCGTCGGCCCGGCAATGCATATCGGCCCCGTGAACTGCATCTCTTGAATTGGGGTCAGGTTCATTTTCTTAGGGACAAACAGCTGAAACAGCCCAGCACTGCATCAGTCAAAGCGCTCCCAAGGCGTCAAGAAGCGCCATTGGCCGACCGGCAGATTGCCCAGATTGATGCGGCCGATGCGCACCCGCTTCAGCCCCACCACCTTGAGGCCGACCTGCTCGCACATGCGGCGGATCTGGCGCTTGCGGCCCTCGCGCAGCACAAAGCGCAGCTGGTCTTCGTTTTGCCAGCTGACCTTGGCCGGCTTGAGCTTCACACCGTCCAGCTCCAGGCCGTGATTGAGCAGTTCCAGATCCGCAGCCGGCAGGCGACCGTCTTCGCTGCGCACGCCGTCGCGACCGTGGTACTCGACCCGCACCAGATATTCCTTCTCGATGCTGGAGTCTTCACCGATCAGCAGCTTGGCAATGCGCCCATCTTGCGTCAGCACCAAGAGGCCGGTGGAGTCGATGTCCAGTCGCCCAGCCGGCGCCAGACCGCGCGCGTGGCCGATATGGAACTTGATGCCCGAGCTGTCTTCGTTCCATTGCGCGTCAGACTTGATCAAGACGGAGGCGGGCTCATAGCCGTCCTCGGCCTGACCCGAGACATAGCCAATAGGCTTGTGCAAGAGGATGGTGACGCGCTTGGCCTGTTCTTTGTGCGCCAGCGGGTCGATCTCGATCTTCACATCGGGCGAAACGCGCTGACCCAGCACGGCCAGCTTGCCATCGACGCGCACCCAACCGGCGGCGATCCACTCATCGGCTTCGCGGCGAGAGGCTAGGCCGAGCACACCCATTTGTTTGGACAGGCGCACGCCTTCGCTGTTCGGGTCGATGTAGACGTCGCCGTCTTCATCATCGTCATCGTCAAGCTGGCGGCGCAGTTGAGCCGCGGCCTCGCGCAGGTGCGCGGGCAGTTGCTGGCCGGCCTTGTCAGCGGCCGATGGTCCGCGCGGATAGCCCGGGCCTTGGTTGGCGCGATGACCTTGGTAGCCGCCGGCTTGGCCTTCTGGGCGTGGCCCGCTGCTGCGGCGTTGGTCTTGGCGCTGATCGCGGTAGCTGTTGTCCCGCGGCGCTTCACGGCGCGGTTCTTGTGCATAGGACGGGCGCTGACCTTGCCAGCGATCTTCGCGACGGCCGGCGTCACCGGGGCCACCTTGTCCGCCATGGCCGCCGTAGCCGCCTTGCCCGCCGGCACGACCGGGACCGCCGCGCTCATCGGGGTGGCGGCGCGGTCCTTCCTGGCCATATCCACGGCCGGATTGTTGTCCCTGACCCTGTCCATAAGCTGGGCGACGTTCTTCGTAGCGAGGCCCCGATGGGCCACGGGAATCAAAACCGCCCGAAGCGCGCGGGTCGCGCCCATCGCGAGGGCCACGATAGTCACGCTGCTCGCGTGGGTCGCGCGAATCTTGCGGATAGCGCGCATCGCGGCCCTCATAGGAACGACTCTGGGGACCGCGGCCATCGTCACGGAACTCGGGGCGGCCTTCGAAGCGGGGTTGCTCCCGGCCACGGAAGCCTTGCTCCGAGCGGCTTTCGAAGCGTGGACCTTGGTTGCGCCAGCCGTCGCGGGCTGGTGCGCCATGGCCTTCATCCCGTGGTCCTCGTGGTGCGCCAGGTCCGCCCGGCCCACGCGGGCCGCGTGACTCGGCGCGCTGATCGCCCCGGTCAGAGGGGCGTCCCGCGGGCCCGCCACGGTTGTCGCTGCCACGGCGAGCCTCGAACTGCGCCTGACGCTGTTCGCGCTCGGCCTTGGCCGCCTCGAGGCTTTGGCGGGGGCGTGACACGCCCTTGCCGCGGATGGGCGCGCGACGTTCGGCGTCGGGGCCGCGTTTGCCGGAACCGGGTGGGCCTGCATTCTTCTTGTTGAGTTTCAAAGTGGCCATCTTGCCTCCGGGGATTCCATCAAAAAACACTGCGCCTTGGCTGCATACAAGGGCGAAACATCGTGATCAGCGGCGTCGCTGATCGGGGCGGGCCTTAGCGGCCGCGCAAAAACAGCCCATCCAGTTCACGCATCGTCAGCTGCCGCCAGGTCGGGCGACCATGATTGCACTGATCGGCGCGTTCTGTGCGTTCCATATCGCGCAGCAGCCCATTCATTTCTTCCAGCGTCAGTTGCCGATTCGCGCGCACCGCACCATGGCAGGCCATGGTGGCCAGAATTTCATGCTGCGCCCGCTCGATCGCGTGGCTGGCATCAAACTGCCCCAGCTCCGCCAAGACGCCGCGCACCAGTTCCACCACATCGCCGCCGGACAGCAGGGCGGGGCGTGCGCGCACCGCCAAAACCTTGGCCGACAGCGGCGCCACGTCCATGCCCAGGCGCTCCAGCGTCGAGGCATGGGCCTCGGCGGCAGCGATTTCGGCCGGCGTGGCCGCAAAGGTGATGGGGATCAGCAGCGGCTGCGATTCGATCGTCGCCGCGCCCAGGCTAGCCTTGAGTCGCTCGTACACCACGCGCTCATGGGCAGCATGCATATCAACAATGATCAGCCCCTGGGCATTTTCGGCCAGCACATAGACACCCTGGATCTGCGCAATGGCGCGGCCCAGCGGCCAGTCGTGCGCCGGCAAGGCGGCCGAGGCAGGGGAGGTAGCCGGACTCTGCGGCGCCGCGAATGGCGTGGCCACGGGGTCAGGTCTTGCCGAAGAGTACGCTGGTGCGGCCTGGCCATACAAGGTGGCCACTTCGCTGAGTCCCAGCGAGCTTTGTGTATTGCTGCGCCAGCTGGGCACGCCGGCATAGCTTGGCCGGCCTTCTCCGGCCGCTGGGACTGATGAATTGCCCGAATCGGCGCCGCCGGCCGGCTTGAACCAGGCGGGCGGATTGCCCGGCGAGGGTCGGGTGCCTTCGCCGAGGGTCTGGCTTGGCAGGGCGTTCAACGTGGCCTGCGCGCTCTCGGCAGCCGCCAAGTCGGTCGAGCGCGAAGCGGCCAAGGCATCTTGTACCGCATAGCGCACCTGCTGGTGCATCTCGCGCCCGTCCCGAAAACGCACTTCGATCTTGGTTGGGTGCACATTGACATCGACCCGGTCCGGTGCGATCTCGATGAACAAGACATAGCAGGGCTGGCGGTTCCCGTGCAGCACATCTTCATAGGCGGAGCGGATGCCGTGCGCAATCAACTTGTCGCGCACATAGCGGCCGTTGACATAGACATACTGCATGTCGGCGCGGCTGCGGGCTGACTCCGGCAGACCGGCTCGGCCATAAATGCGCAGCGGCCCGGCCTCGGCGTAGACCGGCCGGCTGGCGGCGAGGAATTCCGCCCCCAGCACATCGTTGAGTCGCTGCTCCGATGCCCCGGCGCGCCATTGCTCGACCAGCTTGCCCTCGTGCCAAACACTGAAGCCCACATCGGGCCTCGCCAGCGCATGGCGGCGCACCGACTCCAGGCAATGGGCCAGTTCGGTGGCATCGGTCTTCAAAAATTTGCGACGCGCCGGCGTGCTGAAAAAGAGCTCGCGCACTTCCACACTGGTACCGCGCGCCCGGGCGGCCGGTTGCAACTCGCCCGAGCGGGCGTCGAGCCGATGCGCATGCGGAGCACCTTCAAAGCGGCTGGACACCGCCATTTCGGCCACCGAGGAGATGGCGGCCAGCGCTTCGCCACGAAAACCCATGGTGGCGACCGATTCCAACTCGTCCAGTGAACGGATCTTGCTGGTGGCATGGCGCTTCAGGGCCAGGGGTAGCTCCTCGACGGGGATGCCCAGACCGTCATCCTCCACCACGATGGCGCGCACGCCGCCGGCCATCAGCTTGACTTGGATCTGGCTGGCGCCAGCGTCAAGCGCGTTGTCCACCAACTCGCGCACGACCGAGGCAGGCCGCTCCACCACCTCGCCGGCGGCGATTTGGCTGATCAGTTCATCGGGGAGTTCGCGGATGGCGCGGCGTACGGGGCGGGCTGCGGCGGGTGCAGTCGGGGCGGCCGAGGCTTCGGGAGAGGACAAATCCATAGCCCCGATTGTATGAAGTCCGCCGCTCGGTACGGCGGCGGGGCTGCAAATGATCCGCTCAAAGGCTGGATCGCCGCTGTCAACGTTACAACAGGGACACAGCATCGGCACAACAGCGGCGCAAATACGCCCGGCATCAAGTTGCTTTCTCCAGCCCCTGCCATTATGGTGAGCGCGGGGATATGTGGCCTGGCGGCGTATTCACCATCTTCACCATCGGTTCTGCGTGCAGAGGACTTGACGATGTCAGATTCGAGCTCCACCGGGCAGGGCGGCGAGGCCGCAGATGACGGCGCAAATCAAGGCGCAAATCAAGGCATACATCGAGACACAAAGCCGAGGACGGCGCTGCTGCCGGTTTTGCTCACGCTTTTCGTCTTGGTCGGCCTCGGCGTTTGGTGGGCCATGACGCGTGCACCGGCGCCGCTGGCCCCGGTCTCCAAGGTGACGATTGCGCTGCCGGCGCAGATCAATAGCGCGCCGGTTCTTGTGGCGGAGCGGCAAGGCCTGTTCAAGCAAGCCGGCGTCGAGGTTTCGGTGCAAAGCCACAAGCTCGGCAAGGAGGCCTTGAAGGCCCTGCTGGATGGGCAGGCCGATCTGGCGATCGTGACCGACACGCCCTTTATCTTTGCGCGCCAGTCCGGTCAAGACATTGCGATCTTGGCCGGCATCTCACAGGCGCGCCGCACCTTGGCGATCGCGGGGCGGGTCGACCGCGGCATCAACAGTGTGAAAGACCTGGTCGGTAAACGTATCGGCCTGCAAATGGGCACCAACTTCAGCTACTTTCTGGAGGCCGTGCTGCAAGTGAATGGCATCGACAGCAGCCAGGTGAGTCTGCAAGACATGAAGGTCGATGCCGCTATCGCTGCGATCAAGGATGGCTCGGTTGACGCGGCCGTCGTCTACCAACCCAGTCTCACTCAAATGAAAGAGCAGATGGGCGAGGCGATCAAGCTCTTCTTCGGTGAGGACGTCTATGCCTTTCGCTATGTGTTGGTGGGCAAGAGCAGCTATATCGACTCCCATCCACAGGAATGCGAGCGGGTGCTGCGTGGCCTGTTGGCTGCCAAAGGCTCGATTCAAAAGAACCCCGCGGCGGCCCGGCAATTGATGGGCGAGATCATGAAATTCGACGAGGCGCTGATGAGCAAGGTGTTCGACCCGACCGACTACGTGCTGACACTCGATCAAGCCATGTTGTTAGCCCTCGATGACGAGACCCGCTGGGCCATGAAGCGCGGCTTCATCAAGCCCGGCCCGATGCCGAACTACCTCGATGCGATCCGCTTCAAGCCACTCGAGGCGGTGGATCCTTCTGCCGTCAAGATTGTTCACTAGCCCGCACCAGGCATGAATATCCGCAAGCAGATCAAGGCCTTGATGTGGGTGGCGGCGGCCGTCTTGCCACTGACCTTCGTGGTGGCACAGAAAACCGGGGCCGATGTCCAGCAACGGATGGCCGAGCTGGCTGAAATTGAAGCGCTGATCACAGACGCCACCCAGTTGCGTCTGATCGCTACCGAGACGGTGTTGTTCCGGGAGGCTCGCTCCGGCATCCAATGGGACAAACAGCTGGCAGACATGCAGACCCAGTTGAACCGTTTGCCGCGCCGCAACGAGGCGGAGGCGGCTCAGCTTGGGCGGGTCGCCAAGAGTTTGCAGCGAGCGCAATCGGCTTACCTTCGGCTAGGCGAACAAGGCGCTCAATCTTCGCCAGCGGCTGCTTCAGCGGAGCTGCCGCCAGCCCCGGGTGCAACGAGTTCGAGCGAGGCGGTGGGGAGCTTGGAGGCCCGCACGGTGTCGTCGTTATTGGTTATCACGACCGAGATCATGGATGTCGGTCATGAGTTGAGCCGACAGGGGCGGGCCGAAGTGAGCGAGGCGATCCGCAACAGTCGCGTGGCGGTGTGGGTTTTGATGCTGACGGTGCTGGCCTTGTTGATCGCACTGTGGCGCTTGGTCGGACGCCAGGTGTTGGCGCCACTGGCCGAGTTTCAGGAAGGCACAAAGAAAATCGCCGGCGGAGACTATGGCTACCGCCTGAACTTGCCGCAGCAAGACGAGATCGGCAGCTTGGCCGAGGCCTTCAATGCGATGACGGCACAGGTGCAGCGCAGCCAGCAAGATCTGGTGGAGATGAACACCCATCTGATCAGCAGCCATGCGCTGGCCCTGGCCGCCGAACGGGATAAGCAGGCGCTGCTGAGCACGCTGAATATGCACGCCATCATCTCAGTGGCCGACCGGGCAGGACGCATCATTGAAATCAATGACGCGTTCTGCCGCATCAGTGGCTACAGCCGCGAAGAGTTGATGGGGCAGAACCACCGCATCGTCAACTCGGGCGCGCAGCCGCCGGCGTTCTGGCACAAGATGTGGCGCACCATTGCCGGCGCCAAACCCTGGCAGGGTGAGGTCTGTAACCGCGCCAAAGACGGGCATCTGTACTGGGTTGACACGGTGATCGCGCCGTTCTTGGGCGACGACGGCGAGATCGAAAAGTACATCTCCATCCGCACCGACATCAGTTCTCACAAATTGGCCGAGCTGGCCTTACTGGAAGCCAAGACCGAGGCCGAGGCCGCCAGCCGCGCCAAGAGCGACTTCTTGGCCAATATGAGTCATGAGTTGCGCACGCCGATGAATGCCATCCTGGGCATGCTGACGCTGTTGCGCAAGACCGAGTTGAGCGCCAGGCAGTCCGACTACACGGTCAAAACCGAAGGCGCGGCGCGCTCGCTGCTGGGGCTGTTGAACGAGATTCTGGACTTCTCCAAGGTGGAAGCCGACAAGATGACGCTGGACCCGCTGCCCTTCGAGCCGGAGCAGTTGTGGCGCGACCTGTCGGTGATCCTGGCGTCCAACCTGGGCGCCAAGAAGATCGATGTCTTGTTCGACATCGACCCCGATCTGCCCCAGACGCTGATCGGCGACGCCATGCGCTTGCAGCAGGTCTTGATCAACCTGACCGGCAATGCGATCAAATTCACCAGCGAGGGCTCGGTGCTCTTGTCGGTGCAGCAGGTGGCGCGCAGCGAGGGCGACATCACGCTGCGCTTCGCCGTCAAGGACACCGGCATCGGCATTGCCCCCGAGAACCATGCGCGCATCTTCAGCGGCTTCACGCAGGCCGAGGCCTCGACCACGCGTCGCTTTGGCGGCACCGGCCTGGGCGTGGCCATCAGCCAGCGCCTGGTGGCCTTGATGGGTGGATCCTTGCAATTGGACAGCGCCCTGGGGCAGGGCAGCCGTTTCTATTTCGACCTGACTCTGCCGGTTGGCTCGCCGCTGCCGCATGAGATGGCCGGGGATACGCCCCATGAGGGCGGCGAAAGCGTGCCCTTCGTGCATGTGCTCTTGGTCGAGGACAGGCCGCTCGCGCTGGAGGTGTTGGAACGACAAGCCCGTTCGCTGGGCTGGCATGTGGATCTGGTCGGCAGCGCCAAGCAGGCCCTGGTCTTGCTGGAGGGGGCAAAGGCCGCCGGTGACGTCTATCACGCGGTGTTTGTTGACTGGCAGATGGCCGAGCAGAGCGGCCAGCAACTCTGCGAGCGGATTCGCCAGTCTGGTTTGGCCACGGGTGCCTCGCTGATTGCCCTGACCAATGCCCCAGATCGCGAACAATGGGCGCAGCTTCCGCTTACCGAGCAGGCCCTGGTGGACGGCCTCTTGGTCAAACCGATCAGCACCGCCATGCTGCGCGATGTGTATCTGGAGGCACATGAAGGCCGCGGCAATCGGCAAGCGGGCGGCGTGGCCGGCATGACGGTCGGGCGGCGCCTGCTGGGCCTGCGCTTGTTGCTGGTCGAAGATAACCTCAACAATCAGCAGGTGGCGCGGGAGTTGCTCGAGGACGAAGGCGCCAGCGTGCAGATTGCCAACAATGGCCAAGAGGCCCTGGATGCGATCAAGGCGGCCACCGCGCAGCCGGCTTTTGACGTGGTCCTGATGGACCTGCAGATGCCAGTGATGGATGGCCTGACCGCGGCCCGCATCATTCGCAAAGACATGGGCTTAAGCCAACTGCCGGTGGTCGCCATGACCGCCAATGCGATGGCCTCGGACCGCGAGGCTTGTCTGGCCGCGGGTATGAATGACCATGTCGGCAAGCCCTTTGAGCTGAACGATCTGGTGCGGGTGCTGCGGCGCCACGCCGGCATCGGCGAGGATGTGGGGGCCTATGCCGGGGCGGCCATTGGGGACGGCGCTGCTGCAGTCGCGGGCGCCAACCTGGCGCTGCCGGACGAGGTCAATGCTGCCGCCGCACGCGCCGGCGTCGACATCAGTCTGGCGCTGCTGCGGCTCGGCGGCAAACGGGCGGTCTATCAACGGATGCTGGCCACCGTCGTCAGGGACTTGGACTCGATTGCCGACGATTTGCGGGCTCAGCTTGCGCTGGCCGATGATCTGGCCGCCAGTCGCTTGATGCACAGCCTGAAGGGTTTGTCTGCCACCATCGGCCACGACGCCTTGGCGGCGGTGGCAGCGCAAGGCGAGCGGCAACTGGCCTCGAGCCCGGCCAAGGCGCAGGCGCACGAGTGGGTGCAGCGTGCCTGCAATGCGATCGCCGACGCAGCACCGGGTTTGAAAGCGTTGCTGCTCGCCCTGCAGCAGGCGTCCGAACTGGAGCGCAGCGCGGCGCCCAGTGGCCCGACCACGCTCGACGCACTGGCATTGCGCAGCGCCTTGCTGGACTTGTCGGCGCTGTTGGCGAATGCCGATATGGCCGCCATGGAGGCGATGAGCGAGTTGCAGGTCCGCTTTGGGCCCGTCTTGACTTCGAAGGAGGGCCAGAGCCTGTATGCGGGCCTGGGCCTGCTGCTGGCGCGGCTGGACGAGGCCGTGGGTGGGCTGGACTTTGAGCGCGCCTTGCCGCTGTGTCAGCAGATGATCGAGCCCTTGCCGGTCTTGCCGCCGGCATAAAAACGGTGGGCGCGGCCGGCGCTGCTACGGCCGGGCGGCTTGCTGTCACCCGACTCCCGCATAATGCGCCGCCATGGAATTCATTAGCTTCTTGATCGACTTCATCGTCCACGTAGACAAGCACCTGGCCAGCTTTGTGCAAGCCTATGGCGTTTGGGTCTACGCCTTGCTGTTCTTGATCATCTTTGTCGAAACCGGCGTGGTGGTGATGCCCTTTTTACCGGGCGATTCGCTGCTCTTCGTGGTGGGCGCCTTGTGCGGAGCCGGGCTGATCAATCTGCCGGTGGTTTTGGCGGTGCTCTTGGTTGCGGCCATCTTGGGCGACCAATGCAACTACACCATCGGGCGCTTTATCGGCCCCAAGGTGTTCCAGTGGGAGCAGTCGCGTTTCTTCAACCGACGCGCCTTTGACGCGGCACATGAGTTCTATGAGCGCAATGGCGGCATCACCATCATCATTGCCCGCTTCATGCCTTTTGTGCGCACTTTTGCGCCTTTTGTGGCGGGCGTAGCGGCCATGAGCCGCAGCAAATTCACCGCCTTCAACGTGATTGGCGCCTTGATCTGGGTGGTAGGCATCACGCTGGCTGGCTACTGGTTCGGTAACCTGGAATGGGTGCAGAAGAACCTGAGCAAGATCATCTGGGCCATGATCATCATCCCTGGCTTGATTGCCATCTATGGTGGCTGGAAGGCCCGCAAAAAGGAGGCCAGCGCGGCGACGCTGGGCTCACAGGGCTGATCAAGACAAGACGCGGTGCCGGGCCAGCGGCGGGTTCTTCGCGAAGTAACGCGCAATCCCCGTGGCCAGGGCCTCCACCAGTTGCTGCTGATAGTCGGGGTCGCGTAGCTTCGCTTCCTCCGCAGGATTGGAGATAAACGCAGTCTCCACCAGGATGGAGGGCACGTCGGGTGCTTTCAACACCGCAAAGCCGGCCTGCTCGACCTGCTTTTTATGCAGCTGACCGACGCGGCCCATCTGTCCTAGCACTTCCTTGCCCAGCTTCATGCTGTCCTTGATCTGGGCGGTGGTGCTCATGTCCAGCATGGCCTTGAGCACGGTGGCGTCCTTGACGACCGTGTTGTTGACGCCGCCCACCATGTCGGCGGCGTTTTCTTTATTGGCCATCCAGCGCGCCGCCGCACTGCTGGCCGCGCCATCGCTGAGCGCAAACACCGAGGCGCCACGCGCCGCCGGCGTGAAGAAGGCATCGGCGTGGATGGACACGAACAAATCGGCCTGCACGCGTCGCGCCTTGCGCACCCGTTCGTGCAGGGGCACAAAGAAATCGGCGTCGCGGGTCAGCATGACGCGGATATTGGGGTTGCTGTTGAGCTTGTCGCGCAGCTTCAGCGCCACCGCCAGCACCACGTCTTTTTCCTTCAGGCCCGAGGGGCCGATGGCGCCGGGGTCCTCACCGCCATGGCCGGGGTCGAGCGCGATGACGATCAAACGGTCGAGCTTGGCCTGACTGAATTCCTTGTCCTCGGCGCTGGCGGGCGCCACAGGCAGCGGCGGTGTTGGCACCGGCGTTTGCGCGCTGGTGGCAGGCTTGGCCGCCGCGATCACGGCGGGCGTGGTGATCGGCGCCTTGCTGATGCGCCCGATCAACTCGCCCAGCGCGTCTTGCACCGACTGTGCGGCCGCCTGCTCGGCATCTTCTTTTTCCTTGATCAAGGCCAGCAGCGGGTCTTGCTCTTGCTTGGGATACAGGTCAAAGACCAAACGGTTTTGGTAGGCGGCCACCGGGGCCAGGGTAAAGATCTGCGGCGCCACCGGTTGCTTCAGATCGAGCACCAGACGCACCACGCGCGGCGTGTTCTGGCCGACGCGCACGCCGGCAATAAAGGGGTCATCGGCCCGCACCTTGGCGAGCAATTCGCGCAGACCGGGGCTCAACTCCAGACCGTCGACATCGATCACCAAGCGGTCCGGTGCCTCGACCAAAAAGTGTTTGGCCTCCAGTGGCTTGTCGGACTCCAAGGTGACCCGCGTGTATTCGCTGGCTGGCCAAACGCGCACGGCCAAAATCGTGCTGGATTTGATCGGCGCGGCGGCCTGCGCCGTCTGCAAGCGCAGGCTCAAAAGCAAGCCACCCATGGTGCCCAGGGCTTCGCGGCGCCCCTTCATGCTTGGGCATCCAGATCGTGCAGCAGGCCTTGGCCAAAGGCGCTGCCGGCGTGCAGGGTGACGCTGCGGCTGTCGTCGTCTTCAACCGCGATGCAGATCTGCAGGTCGGCGGGCGGCAGCATGCCGGTGGCCTTGTCCGGCCATTCGCTCAGCTTCAGCCCAGGCGCGGCAAAGATGTCGCGGAACCCGGCGTCTTCCCATTCGCGCGGATCATTGAAACGGTAGAAATCGAAGTGGCTGACCTCGCCGACCTGGGCGAACTCAGGGTCCAGCGCATAACTCTCCAACACGGCGTAGCTGGGGCTTTTGATGCGGCCGCTGACGCCCAGGGCACGCAGCAGGTGGCGGGTCAGGCTGGTCTTGCCGGCGCCTAGCGCCCCATGCAATTCGAAGCTGGCGTTCACCGGCGTTGGGCTCAGTCGCAAAAGTTCGGCCAAGCGCTGCGCGAAGGCCTCACAGGCCGCTTCGTCGGGCCAATGCAGTTGGCGGGTTTCTAGAATGCGCAAATGACGCAGGCTCCACAAGACATCAAAAAACTCAACCCAGAGGCATTGCAGACGCTGGTGGGGCGGCTGCGCACTTGGGCGCTCGAGTTGGGATTCTCCCAGATTGGTGTGGCCGATATCGACCTGAGCCAAGCCGAGCCCGGCTTGCAGGCCTGGCTGGCGGCCGGCTTTCACGGCAGCATGCACTATATGCAGGCGCATGGCATGAAGCGCGCGCGGCCCGCAGAGTTGGTGCCGGGCACCTTGCGGGTCATCACGGCGCGCATGGACTACCTGCCGCGCCATGGCGGCGACGACTGGCAGGCCATCGAATGGCAGGGCCTGGGCGAGCCGCAGCGCGCCCAGCTGTCGATCTATGCCCGCGGTCGCGACTATCACAAGGTCTTGCGCGCCCGGTTGCAAAAGCTCGCCGACCGTTTGGGCGAAGAATTAGGGCCGGTGGGCCACCGTGTGTTCACCGATTCGGCCCCGGTGCTGGAGGTGGAGTTGGCCTCGCGCTCAGGCATTGGCTGGCGCGGCAAGCACACGCTGACGCTGCACCGCGAGGCCGGCTCGATGTTTTTTCTGGGTGAGATCTATGTCGATGTGCCGCTGCCGCTCAGCGAAGCGGTGACGGCGCATTGCGGGCAGTGCACGGCCTGCATCGATGTGTGCCCGACCGGCGCCATCGTGGCGCCGCAGCGGGTCGATGCGCGCCGCTGTATCTCCTACCTGACCATCGAGCATGCCGGGCCCATCCCGCTTGAGTTGCGCCCCTTGATCGGCAACCGCATCTACGGTTGCGATGATTGCCAACTGATCTGCCCTTGGAACAAGTTTGCCCAGCGTTCAACGCTGGCCGACTTTGACCCGCGCCCGGAATTGCAGCGAGCCAGCCTCTTGCAACTGTGGGCCTGGGACGAGCCGGAGTTTCTGCGTCGCACCGAGGGCTCAGCGATTCGGCGCATCGGGCATCAGCGCTGGAGGCGCAATTTGGCGGTGGCGATGGGCAATGCCTTGCGGCAGCGGGACGATGCGGCCTTGCGCGGCGCACTGCAAACGGCCTTGCCTGCCGAGTCCGAATTGGTGGCCGAGCACATTGCGTGGGCGCTGGCCGGTGACGCCTCAGACAGTGCCGCTACAACAACTTCGGCAGCAGCAACCAAAGCGGCAGGCTGAGCATACCGAGCAGCGTCGACAGGGTCACCAAGCCGGCCACAAAGGGCCCGTTGCCGCCCATGCGCACCGCCAGCACATAGGCGCTGGAGGCGGTGGGCAAGGCAGCAAACATCAGCAACAAGGCGCGCTGATCGGGCTGCAGCTGCAACAAGGCCGCCAAACCCAAGGCCCAGATCGGCAGCAGCAGATGGCGTATCGCCAGCAGGGCTGCGGCGAGCTTTGGCGCCTCCTTCAAGGCACCAAAGCGCAGACCGGCGCCGACGGCCATCAGCCCCAAGGGCAGGGCGGCCAGGCCGATGCGGTGCAGCGTTAGCGCGGCCGGCTCGGGCAGGCGCAGGCCTAACAAATTGGCCAGCAAGCCGGCCACCGTGCTCAAGATCAAAGGGTTGTGCGACAGCTCGCGCCAATAGCCATGGCCGCCGTGACGCGCCAAGGGCCAGACGGCGGCTACATTGCAGACCGGCACGCACAAGGCAATCAGCAAGGCAACCCAGGCCACGCCCTGGGCGCCCTGCAGGCGCTCGGCCAGGGCCAGGGCGATGAAGGAATTGAAGCGAAACGCGCACTGCGCGCCCGAAGCGTGCAGCCGGCTCAGCGGCTCGGTGCGCACGCCTGGCAGTAAGCGCAAGGCATAGGCCATGGCCACACCGCCCAGCACCGTGGCCAGGCCTCCCATGGCCAAGTCGGCGGTGCTGCCCGGCTGCAAGGGCGTGCGCAGGATCGAGTTGAACAGCAATACCGGGAACAGCAGGTAATAGACCAGCCGCTCGGCGGACTCCCACACCGGCCGGTTCAAGGCGCTGTAGCGGCATAGCAAAAAGCCGCACAGGATCAACAAGAAGTCGGGCAGCAGCAAGAGAACGTCGGGCATGGGTGCTAGTGTGCCTTGCCGTTTTTTAAGGCTTGAGCATAGGGGTGCGCTGCTCGCACCGGCGCCTGAAAAAGGCGGGCTTGCCCGAGGTGCTTTTCATCCCTGCACACGGTTTGTGGCATGCTGCCGCCTCGGCCCAGGTGAGCTGAAACCGAGGCCAAAGCCAAACAATGAGTATTGGAGCAAGCAGATGATTCGTCGTGATTGGATGAGCGCGATCGGTGTTCTCGCGCTGGGCAGCTTGGGCGCACCCGCCGCTTGGGCCCAAAGCTACCCGAACAAAACCGTCAGGTTGATCGTTCCTTTTGCTCCCGGTGGCACCACCGACATCGTCGCCCGTGTGGTGGCCGAGAAACTGCATCTGGCGCTGGGTCAACATGTGGTGGTGGAAAACAAGGCCGGTGGCGGTGGCTCGGTGGGCGCCAATGAAATTGCCAAGTCGGCGCCGGACGGCTACACCCTGGGCATGGCCACTGTGTCGACCACGGCCGCCAACCCGGCCATCAACCCGAAGATCGCCTACAACCCCTTGACGGACTTCACCGCCATCACCAATGTGGCCGCTACGCCCAATGTGATCGCGGTTCACCCTTCGTTTCCGGCGCGCGACTACAAGGGATTCATTGCCGAGCTGAAGAAGAACCCAGGCAAATACAGCTACTCCAGCTCGGGCACCGGCGGCATTGGCCATCTGCAAATGGAGCTTTACAAAAGCCTGACCGGCGTCTTTCTGACTCACATCCCTTACCGGGGTGCCGGCCCGGCCTTGAACGACACGGTGGCCGGCCAGGTGCCAATGATTTTTGACAATCTGCCCTCGGCGCTGCCCTTCATCAAGGATGGCCGCCTGATTCCCATCGTGGTGGCCGCGCCACAGCGCTTGAGCCAACTGCCGAATGTGCCAACCTTCAAGGAGTTGGATCTGGAACCGGTCAACCGGATGGCTTTTTACGGCATTCATGGCCCTAAGAGCCTGCCCAAGGAGGTGGTCGACAAGGTCTATGCGGCGGTCAAGAAGACGCTTGAGCTGCCGGATGTGAAGGCGCGCATCGAGGGTACCGGTTCCTTGATCGTCTTGAACACCCCCGAGCAGTTCACGGCCCAGATCAAGGCCGAGTTTGATGTCTACAAAAAAGTCGTCGAGCAGCAAAAGCTCAAGCTTGACTGAGGCGCCGGCCGCAATTGAAGCCGGCAGCGACGCCGAGGCGCGTCGGCTCGGCTTGCAGAGCCAGGCGGCGATCGAGGCCTTTGGCCAGGCGCTCTGGCTGGAAGATGGCCTGGCGGCCAATACCTTGGAGGCCTACCGGCGCGATTTGAGCCTGTTGGCCTCCTGGTTGGCCGCGCAGCCGCGGGTGACCTTGGACGGCTGCAGCGAGCTGGATCTGCTGGCCTACGCCAGCGCCCGCCATGCCGGCAGCCGAACCACCAGCTCAAACCGGCGGCTCAGCGTGTTCAAGCGCTATTTCCGTTGGGCGCTGCGTGAACAGCGCGTCACGCAAGACCCGACCCTGCGCCTGCAGAATGCGCGCCAGCCGCTGCGGGTGCCCAAGCTGCTGAGTCAGGCCCAGGTCGAGGCCTTGCTGGCCGCGCCCGACACCGGGACCGCCCTCGGCCTGCGCGACCGGGCGATGTTGGAGCTGATGTATGCCAGCGGCCTGCGGGTGACCGAGTTGGTGACCCTGAACAGCGTGCATGTCGGCTTCAAGGAAGCGGTGCTGCGCATCACCGGCAAGGGTTCAAAAGAACGCTTGGTGCCCTTTGGCGAGGAGGCGCATGCGTGGCTGATGCGCTATCTGCAAGAGGCGCGCTCCGACTTGCTGAAGGGCCAGCGCGCCAATGCCTTGTTCGTGACGGTGCGCGGTGAGGGCATGACGCGGCAAATGTTCTGGACGCTGGTGAAGAAGTATGCGCTTCAGGCCGGCATCAGCGCGCCAATGTCGCCGCACACGCTGCGGCATGCCTTTGCCACCCATTTGCTCAACCATGGGGCGGATTTACGCGCGGTGCAACTGCTCTTGGGCCATGCGGATCTGTCCACGACGCAGATCTATACCCATGTGGCACGCGAGCGTTTGAAGGCGATTCACGCCCAGCATCACCCGCGAGGCTGAAGGGTTAGGCTGTAACTTGGCCCTGCATTTGGTCGGGGCGGCCTGGGCACGCGACAATCGCTGCCATGGACCATAGTTTTCTCTCCGCTCTCATCCTGCTTTTGCTGGTGCTTGACCCGCTCGGCAGCCTGCCCATCTTCATTTCCATCATGCGCGAGGTGCCGAAGGAGCGCCGCACGCTGGTGGCTGCCCGCGAGGTTGGCATCGCCTTTGCCGCGCTGTTCGCCTTCATGTTCTTGGGCGGCACCTTCTTGGAGGTGATGCATTTGTCCGAGCGATCGCTGGAGGTGGCTGGCGGCGTGATCCTGCTGATCATCGCGATCAAGATGATCTTTGGTAGCTCCGGGGAATCGGCCTATGGACTGGAGCCCGGCAAGGAGCCGTTCATCTTCCCCTTGGCCGTTCCCTTGTTGGCCGGGCCCTCTGCGATGGCGACGGTGCTGCTGCTGGCATCGCGTCAGCCCGAACGTATCTTCGACTGGATCGGCGCCCTGACCGGCGCCATGTTGGTCTCGGGCTTGACCCTGCTGCTGGCGGATCGGATTCGCAAGCTGCTGGGGGACTCGGTGGTGTCGGCCATTGAGAAGTTGATGGGCTTGGTGCTGACCGCCATTGCCGTAGAAATGATCTTGGCCGGCTTGAAACGCTACTTCGTCGGCGGGCTCTGACCGGTCGTTGTCACTGACGCAGGGCCGCCTGCTGGCGCCTGCACAGTGTTTTGGCGCCAAGCCGAGCGTGATGGCCGGGACTTGGGCAGCCTAGCTAATCACAAAGCCTGAGCGTTGAAGGCGAGTTGCAGCGCAGCCACGTCGCCACTGGTGATCAGCTGCAGATTGGCACTGATCGCCTCCGCTGACCAGTCCCACCAGGCAAGGGCCTGCAATTGCTGGATGACTTCATCGGAGAAGCGCTGTTTGAGCACGCGTGCCGGATTGCCTCCCACCACGGCATAGGCCGGCACATCACTCACGACCACCGAGCGCGCAGCAATGATGGCGCCGTCGCCGATCTTGACCCCCGGCATGATCAGCGCGTCGTAACCGATCCAGACGTCATTGCCGATCACCGTGTCGCCCTTGTAGGGCAGATCGCCCGGCTGCGGCGCGGCAGACTCCCAACCTTGGCCGAAGATGAAAAATGGGTAGGTCGAAATGCCCGAGGTCTTGTGGTTGGCGCCATTCATGATGAACTTGACGCCGCGTGCGATGGCGCAGAACTTGCCGATGATCAGCTTGTCGCCAATGAAGGGGAAGTGATAGAGCACATTGCGCTCAAAGTTGCTCACGCCCTCGGGGTCGTCGTAGTAGCTGTAGTCGCCCACGACGATATTGGGGTTGTGTGTGAGGGCATTCTTCAGGAATGCCACCTGCGGAAAGCCCGGCATCGGGTGCAGGGTGCTGGGCTTGGGGCCGTACATCAACACGTTTCCTTGCTTGCTTGAACAGGTCGGCAGTTTAGCTATCGGCAGCACAGGCTCGCTGAGCCTGTGTGGCCCTGTCTGGCATTGAGCGGCACTGATTCACGCCCATGGCAGCTCTTCAGTCACCGCGGATGCTCGCCTCGGGCTTTCGCAGCGTCTTGTTTGCAGAGTGGCCCTTTGGCTCTTTGGCTCTTTGCGGGGCCAGCCGATAGCGGCGATTGAGCGCAGTTCGCTTGCCCCGGTCGTCAGCAATTGAGCCTGCTGAGCAGGCACCGGCGGCTGTTGAACGCGTTAGAAGCCACCTCAATTCACGATGCGAAATGGCAGTTTCACATCGTGAATAAATCTGTTGCTGCGCTGCCGCATTTTTTCTCATGATGGGAAAAGTCTTTTCACAATCAGAAATAGATTTCTTAAGTCTTTGTTTTGTATGAATAAAGTTTTTAGTCTTATATAAGACATAAGTCTTCCACTCTGACCAGAAGAGGAATAAATTTAGATCCAGCAAGACGCTTTTTTCTTCCCTACTTTTCACAGCCTCAGCAGGAGTACTTCATGACGAACTTGACACGTGAACAGCAAATCGCCGCCCTTGAAAAAGACTGGGCCGAGAACCCACGTTGGAAGGGCATCACCCGTGGCTACAGCGCCGCCGATGTTGTGCGTCTGCGTGGTTCCTTGGCCATCGAGCACACGCTGGCCAAGCGCGGCGCTGAAAAGCTCTGGGGCCTGGTCAACACCGAACCCTTCGTCAACTCGCTGGGCGCGCTGACTGGCAACCAAGCCATGCAGCAGGTCAAAGCTGGCCTGAAGGCCATCTATCTGTCTGGCTGGCAAGTCGCAGGCGACGCCAACAGCAATGGCGAGATGTACCCCGACCAGTCGCTGTACTCAGTGGACTCGGTGCCCAAGGTCGTCAAGAAGATCAACGCCACTTTCGCCCGCGCCGACCAGATCCAATGGTCCGAAGGCAAGAACGATATTGACTACTTCGCCCCCATCGTGGCCGATGCCGAAGCCGGTTTCGGCGGCGTGCTGAACGCTTTTGAGCTGATGAAGGCCATGATCGAAGCCGGCGCCGCAGGCGTTCACTTCGAAGACCAATTGGCCGCCGCCAAGAAGTGCGGTCATATGGGAGGCAAGGTCTTGGTGCCTACACGTGAAGCCGTGTCCAAGCTGGTCGCCGCACGTCTGGCTGCCGACGTCATGGGCACGCCCACCGTCTTGCTGGCCCGCACCGACGCCGAAGCCGGCGACCTGGTCACCAGCGATATCGACGACAACGACAAGCCTTTCTGCACCGGCGAGCGCACCGTCGAAGGCTTCTTCCGCACCAACAATGGCATCGAGCAAGCCATCAGTCGCGGCCTGGCCTACGCACCGTACGCCGACATGATCTGGTGCGAAACCGGCAAGCCGGACCTGGCCTTCGCCAAGCAGTTCGCTGATGCCATCCACGCCAAGTTCCCCGGCAAGCTGCTGGCTTACAACTGCTCGCCTTCCTTCAACTGGAAGAAGAACCTGGACGACGCGACCATCGCCAAGTTCCAGCGCGAACTGGGCGCCATGGGCTACAAGTTCCAGTTCATCACGCTGGCCGGCTTCCACAGCCTTAACTACTCGATGTTCAACCTGGCCTACGGCTACGCTCGTAACAATATGAGCGCCTTCGTGGAGCTGCAAGAGGCCGAGTTCGCCGCTGCCGAGAAGGGTTTCACCGCGGTGAAGCATCAGCGTGAAGTTGGTACCGGCTACTTCGATGCCGTGACCACCACCATCGAACGCGAAGCTTCGACCGCGGCGCTGAAGGGCTCGACCGAAGACGAGCAATTCTTCGAAGCCAAGCACGGCTGAAACAGCGTTAGTCTCTGAAAGACAAAGCCCGGCAGATGCTGCATCTGCCGGGCTTTTTTGTTTCTGAATGGCCATGCCGGCCGCCGGTCTGACGGCATCAGGGCAAGAAGGTCGGGCCCAGTCTGATCAGCTGCTCAGCAGCAGGCCCCTGTCGAAGGGCCTTGAAATGGGACAATCGCCGGTTATTGGCTCCGGGTTCGTGCGCAATGGCATCGCCCCCGAGCCCAACCCTGGAGTATTTGTTGAGTAGCACCTTGTTGACACCGAAGATGGCCGGCGTACTGAGCCGCATCCACCGGGCAAACCGGCCGGCCTTCCACAGCCTGAGCCCCAAACAGGCACGCATTGGTTACTTGATGGGGGCAGAAATTCTGGATCTGCCGCGCGCGCCCTTGGCCCGTGTTGACAACTTGCAGGTGCCGGGCGCGGAGGGGCCGCTGGCGGCCAGGCTCTATGCGTCCAGTGTTGAACCCGGTCTGCCGGTCATGCTGTATTTGCACGGTGGCGGTTTCACCATCGGCAGCATTGACACCCATGACAGCCTGTGCCGCCAACTGGCCTTGCGCAGCGGTGCGGCCATCCTGTCCTTGAACTACCGATTGGCGCCCGAACACCGTTTCCCGGCCGCGGTGGACGACTGCTGGGCGGTACTGGCCTGGTTGTCCAAGGCGGCTGCCAGCCTGGGCTTGGACGGCTCGCGCATCGCGGTGGGCGGCGATAGCGCCGGGGGTACCTTGGCGGCGGTTTGCGCTCTGCACGCGCGCGACATCGGCCTGAAACTGGCCTTGCAACTGCTGATCACGCCGGGCACCACGGCGCACGCCGACACCCCGTCGCACAAGCTGTTTGCCAACGGTTTTCTGTTGGACGCGGCCTCGATCGACTGGTTTTTCAACCACTACATCGCTCACCATCACAAGCGCGATTGGCGCTTTGCCCCGCTGGAAGCGGAGGATCATGCCGACCTAGCGCCCGCCTGTGTGCTGCTGGCCGAATGTGATCCCTTGGTCGATGAGGGCGTGGCCTATGCCGATCGTCTGCGGGCTAGCGGTGGGCAGGTGCAACTCGAGTTGTACCGCGGCGTGACCCATGACTTCATCAAGATGGGCCGCGCCATCCCCGAGGCGCTGAGCGCGCTTGAGGTCTGCGGCCAAGCCATTCAACAAGCTTTTCAGCGCTGAACAGGGATGCCATGAGCACCGAAAGCACCGAACTCAAACCCAAGGACTTTCGCTTTACCGAACGCCTGCGGGTGCGTTGGTCTGAAATTGATGCCCAGCAGATTGTCTTCAACGGTCATTACCTGAGCTACTTTGACACCGCCGTCGGCGCCTACTGGCGCGCGCTGGCCTTGCCCTATATCGACACGATGCGAGCCCTGGGCGGTGATTTATTCGTGCGCAAGGCCACCTTGGACTACCTGGGTTCGGCGCGTTATGACGATCAACTTGAGGTCGGTGTTCGCTGCCTGCGTATCGGTAGCAGTTCCATGCAGGTTGAGTGCGCGGTGTTTCGCGCCGGTGACTTGTTGGTGGGCGGCGACTTGGTCTATGTCTTTGCCGACGCGCAGACGCAAAGCCCAAAGCCTGTGCCAACCGAGCTGCGTGCGGTGGTCGAGGCCTTTGAGGCCGGGCACAGTGTGGTCGATGTGCGTCTAGGTGATTGGTCCGAGCTGGGCTCGGCGGCCGGCGCCATCCGCCAGACCGTCTTTGTCGACGAGCAAAAGATCCCCGCCGACATGGAATGGGACTCGGCCGACGCGACTTGCTTGCACGCGGTGGCGTTCAATCGCCTGGGCGTAGCCCTCGCCACCGGCCGTTTGCTGCCCCATGTGCCGGGTGTCGCCAAGATCGGCCGTATGGCGGTGTTGCGCAGCATGCGCGGCGGCCGCATCGGGCGAGAGGTGCTGGAGGCGCTGATGCAGGCCGCGCGTCAGCAGGGCTATCGCGAGGTGCTCCTGCATGCACAGATGTCGGCGGCGGGCTTTTACAGCCGCGCCGGTTTTGTCCAGCGTGGCCCGGTTTTCGAGGAAGCCGGCATTGGCCACGTGGAGATGGTCAGGGTTCTGTAGGCCCCGTCGACATCGGTCGGAAGCGTTCCAGATGGCGCGACCCGCTGATGAATGGTGTTAGCGCCAGCGCGACAAGGGCCTCCAAGCCTGTAACTTGGGGCTCCGGGCCGCGGTAGATCTCCATCCAGGTCAGCAGCTCCGTCCCGGGCTCCTCGCGTTGCAATAGGCGCCCCGCACCACCGGCGGCCGCTTCAAAGGCGCGTCGCGCGGCATCAGCTTGGCTTGGCGCGAGCTTGTAGTAGACGTAAAGCTCCACCAGCGCAGCCGCTGCGTTCACTCCGGCTCCGTCAAGGCATAGGGCAGGGCGTGCAACTGCAGCAACGGTCCCTCGGCGCTGCCCAAATGCAGGCTGCCCGATTCCAGCGCCGCAATCTTGGTTTCGGCCAGGATCAGGCTGCGGCCGTCTTTGCTGGCGGCATTGGCCACCAAGCCGGCCGGCTGCCCAGGGTCTTCGCTATGGAAGATTTCTTGGCCAGGCAAGGCCTGACCCTTCAACTCATACAGATAGGTGCGGCGTTTCAGCGTGCCCCGGTACTGGCTGCGCGCCACCACCTCTTGGCCGGGGTAGCAGCCCTTTTTGAAGCTGACACCGCCCAACAACTCCAGGTTCAGCATTTGCGGCACGAATTGCTCGCTGGTGGCCGTGCGCACCCAGGCCAGGCCGCTTTGCAGCTCCAACCATTGCCAGTCCACGGCGTCGAGCTTGGGCAAGGGCGGGCTGGCAGTGCCGGCGGCACTCTGCGCCTGCACCAGCAAAAAGCGCGATTGTCCGGCTGCTTCGGGCAGCCGAATCAGCGTGGCGTCGTCCTTGTGGCCGAGCGCCCAGCGGGCTTGCGGCGCCAGGTCGCCCAACCATTGCTCGGCGGCCGGCCCGGTCAGGCCCCAGAGCTGCAGATCGGCGGAGGCGTCGCTGAGCTTGCACTTGGCGCGCAGCACAAACATGGACAGGCGCTTCAAAATCGCCGGCAGCACTTCGGCCGGCAGGGCCAGCAAGACTTCCTGCTCGCTGGTTTTCCAGCCGATCATGGTGGCCAGCAAACGGCCCTTGGCCGAGCAAAAACCGGCCAGGCGGGCTTCATTCAGGCCCAGCAAGGCGAAGTCCTGGGTCAACTGGCTGTGCAAAAACTTGGCGGCATCTTCGCCGGCGGCCCGGATCAGGCCCCAGTCGCTCAGGCGTGCGGCGCCTTGGGGGGCGTTGGTGTTGTGGCTTGTATTCATGGTGTTCATAGGCGCGATTATCATCAGCCCCCGATTCTTGGCCCAAGCGCAAGGGCTTAAAGCAGCAATCAGGAGCACAGAGCACGATGAAATTTTTGGCCAGACTGATGATGCTGGTGTTGCTGGCCGGCGGCGCGGTGCTGGCCTGGGGCTGGTGGTGGCTGCAAGCGCCACTCAGCCTGAACGCGCCCTCGGTGGAATTGTCGATCGAGGCCGGCAGTTCGCCGCGCGAGGTGGCGCAGGCCTGGGCCGCGGCCGGCGTGCAAGACGATGCGCGCCTGCTGTATCAATGGTTCCGTTGGTCGGGCCAGGCGCGTCAGATTCGTGCCGGCAGCTATGAGATCCACCAGGGCGATACGCCGCGCGACTTGCTTGGCAAGATGGTGCGCGGCGACGAAGTGCTGGAGCAATTGCGCCTGATCGAGGGCTGGAACTTGCGCCAGATGCGCGCCGCGCTGCAAAAGTCACCGGCCTTGAAACAGACGACCGCTGCCTTGAGCGAGGCCGAGTTGATGACCCTGTTGGGAGCACCCGGCCAGCCCGCCGAGGGCCGCTTTTTCCCCGACACCTACGCCTATAGCCGCGGCGTCAGCGACCTGACCGTGCTCAAGCGGGCCCACCGGGCCATGCAAAAACGGCTCGACACCGCCTGGGCTGGCCGCAGCGAAGGCCTGCCCCTGAAGAACATCGATGAAGCCCTGATCCTGGCCTCCATCATTGAGAAGGAAACCGGCGCGGCGGCAGACCGTGCGCTGGTGGCCGCGGTCTTTATCAACCGCTTGCGCATCGGCATGCCCTTGCAGACCGACCCGACGGTGATTTACGGCCTGGGCGAGAGCTTCGATGGCAATTTGCGCAAGCGCGATTTGCAAAGCGACACGCCTTTCAACACCTACACCCGCGGCGGCTTGCCGCCGACACCGATTGCGATGCCTGGCAACGCCTCCTTGCTGGCGGCCTTGCACCCGGCGCGCAGCCGTGCGCTGTACTTTGTGGCTCGCGGTGACGGTTCGAGTGAATTCAGCGAAGACCTGGCCGCGCATAATCGCGCGGTCAACAAATACCAGCGCGGCCGTTCTGGCCGCAATTGAAAGCAGACGTGGCAGGCAGATTCATCAGTTTTGAAGGCATAGACGGGGCCGGCAAGTCGACCCATATTGACGCCTTGACGGCGCGGCTCAAGGCCGCCGGGGCTTCGGTGGTGAACACCCGCGAGCCGGGCGGTACGCCGCTGGCCGAGACGCTGCGCGAGTTGTTCTTGCATCGTCCGATGGACAGCCTGACCGAATTGCTGCTGGTGTTCGCCGGCCGACGCGACCATTTGCAGACACTGATTGAACCGGCGCTAGCGGCCGGCCAGACGGTGTTGTGCGACCGTTTCACCGACGCTTCATTTGCCTACCAAGGCCATGGCCGCGGCATGGATCTGAGCGTGCTCACCACGCTGGAGCAGTGGGTGCAGGGCGGCCGCCAGCCGGATCTGACGCTTTGGTTCGACTTGCCTGCCGAGGTGGCGGCCCAGCGCCGCGCCGCCGCGCGCGAGGCGGACCGTTTTGAGGCGCAAGACCTGGAGTTTTTCGAGCGCGTGCGGGCTGGTTATGCGGCGCGAGCTGCCGCGGCGCCTGCGCGCTTCGCGCGCATCGATGCCAGTTTGACGGTGGCCGAAGTGGCGGCCCAGATCAACGCGGTGATGGAATCACGCGGATGGTGAGCCGGAGCGCCGACATGCGAGAAAAATCCGATGGTGCCGACGCACCCTTGGTGCAGCCCTTGCCTTGGCTAGATCAGCCGCTGCGGCAGGCGCTGGCCAATGCCCGCTCACATGCCTTGCTGGTGCAAGGGCCGGCCGGCGTCGGCCAGTTTGATCTGGCCTTGTTGTTGGCGCAGGCCTGGTTGTGCGAAAGCACGCAGCCGGACGGGACGGCCTGCGGGCATTGCGCCAGCTGCCACCTGTTTCTGTCTCACACGCACCCCGACTTTCAGTTGCTGTTGCCCGAAGCCCTGCGTGAGCAACTCGGCTGGGCGTCGGACGCCGAGACCGGCCGCGACGGCGAGCCCAAGGCCAGCAAGACCAAGCCCAGCCGAGAAATCAAGATCGACGCGGTTCGCGCCATGCTGAGCTTCAGCCAGGCCACCTCGGCGCGGGGCCGGGCCAAGGTGGTGGTGGTGTATCCGGCCGAGGCCTTGAATACCGTGGCGGCCAATGCCTTGCTCAAAACGCTGGAGGAGCCGGCCGGCTTGTTGCGTTTTGTGCTGGCCAGTTCGGCGCCGCAGGCCTTGCTGCCGACCATCCGCAGCCGCTGCCAACCCTTGCCCCTGGGCCTGCCCGAGCGCGGCGCTGCATTGACCTGGTTGAACGCCCAAGGCGTGGAGGGCGCGGAGATTTTGTTGGATGCGGCTGGCGGACGGCCGCAAGAGGCGCGCGACTGGTTTGAGGCCGGCCTGCGGGCCGCCGCCTGGCAGCAGTTGCCACAACGGGTGGCACGCGGTGAGGCGCAGGCCCTGGCCGACTGGCCGCAGCCACGCGCCATCGATGCCCTGCAACGTCTTTGCCACGACTTGATCCGGCGCTCACATGGCGCGGCCCCCAGTTTCTTCCCGGCCGAATCGCTGCCGAGCCCCAAGCACAGCGCCGCACTGCACGAATGGGATGCCGCCCTGCGGCGTGCCGCCCGGCATGCCGAGCATCCGCTCAACACCGGCTTGTTGATGGAGTCGCTGGTGGCGCAGGGGCAGCAGGCGCTGCGTGCACAGGGGATGCAACGCGCGGCCGCGCCGCGGCGGCCCTGATGTTGGACTTGGGCTGACCTGCGCTGACATCGTCAATGGGGCTTCGCTACACTTGCCGTCATGAGCGACTTGCCTTCTAAGAATCCTCCAGCCTCTCTCAAGGCCGAGCTGCCCTCCACCAATGTGCCCGCGGCCGGCCCGCGGCCAAGCGTGATCCAGCTGGTGTTCAAGGAAAAGGGCGCGCTCTACGCCGCCTATATGCCGGTGTTCACCGATGGCGGCCTGTTTGTGCCGACCAACCGCGAATACCGTTTGGGCGAGGACGTCTATCTGCTGCTGGCCCTGCCCGATGACAACCAACGTTATCCGGTGGCCGGCAAAATTGCTTGGTTGACGCCGGCCAATGCTTCCGGTGGCCGCACCCAGGGTGTTGGCGTGCGTTTCCCCTCGGATGAAAAAAGCCGCTTGATCAAGCTGAAGATCGAAGAAATCCTGGGCACGCAGATTTCTTCCTCCAAGCCTACCCAAACTATCTGAGCTTCGCGGCCACGCCTGTCCTTGGCCGCCGTCTGCTCTACCTTTTGCCTTTCTTTCTGCCGTCGCGATGTTCATCGATTCCCACTGCCATCTGAGTTTCCCCGAGCTGCGCGCGCAGCTGCCGCAGATCTTGGCCGAAATGCTGACCGCCCAGGTCGAGCAGGCCATCTGTATCTGCACCACGATGGAGGAGTTCCCTGTCGTCAAGAGCCTGGCGGATGAATATGCGCAGCTGTGGTCCACGGTCGGTGTGCATCCCGACAACGAAGATGTTCACGAACCCAGCGTGGCCGAGTTGGTGGCAGCCGCTGCCAGCCCCAAGGTGGTGGCCATCGGTGAGACCGGGCTCGACTATTACCGTTTGAACGGGCGCAGTATCGAGGCCGATATGGAGTGGCAGCGCGAGCGCTTTCGCACCCATATTCGCGCCGCCCGACAGGCCGCCAAGCCGCTGGTGATCCACACCCGCAGCAGCGCCGCCGACACCTTGCGCGTGCTGGACGAAGAGGGCGGCGAGCAGGCCGGCGGCGTGTTTCATTGTTTTACCGAGAACGTCGAGGTGGCACTGGCCGCCATCGAACGCGGCTATTACGTGTCCTTCTCGGGCATCCTCAGTTTCAAGAATGCCCAGAGCCTGCGCGATGTGGCGGCGGCGCTGCCGCTGGAGCGCCTCTTGATCGAGACCGACAGCCCCTATCTGGCGCCGGTACCCTACCGCGGCCGGACCAATAGCCCCGCCTACGTGCCCCATGTGGCGGCCGCCTTGGCGACGGTGAAGGGCGTGTCGATCGCCGAATTGGCGGCACAGACCAGCGCCAATACGCGCCGCTTGTTTGGCTTGGCCTGAGGGCAGGGGAGTGTGAGATGAGGGCGTTGCGCGCATCGATTCTTGTTGCAGCTTTGTGCTCGCCGGTCCTGCCCGCGCTGGCCGCACCGATTGACGACTTGGTGATGGCAGCGGAGCTTGACGATGGATACAACATCACCCGCCTGCTGCTGCGCGGTGTTGACCCCAATGGCAAAGACGGCCGCGGCCGCTTGGCGCTTGAGATTGCCATGCGAGAGGATTCGGGCAAGGCGTTTGAGAGCTTGCTCGGCACGCCGCTGTTGGATGTGAACAGCCCGAACGCCAAGGGAGAGACGCCGCTGATGCTGGCCGCTATCAAGGGCCGCCTGGACTGGGCACAAAAACTGGTCAAACGCGGCGCGCTGATCAATCGCGAAGGCTGGACGCCGCTGCACTATGCCTGCAGCGGGCCAGACAACGGCGTGGCCCTCTGGTTGCTGGAACAAGGAGCGCAGATCAACGCCCGCTCACCGAACGGCAGCACGCCCTTGATGCTGGCCGCAGGCTATGGCGCGATCGACTTGCCGGCGCAGCTACTGAAGGCCGGCGCGGACGCCTCCTTGCGCAACGACAAGGGCCTGTCCGCAGCCGACTTCGTCGAAAGGGCCGGTCGCGAGGATGTGCACAAAAAGCTAATTCACAAGTTGCGCTGACTTCGGCGCCGCTCGGAACCCTACAAAGCGGGTTTGGCCCCGCAGCAAGGCCGTAGGACTTTGCCTGACAAGCGCTTTGGCGGGCAGCCGACTGTGTGCAAGAGCCCGGACTCCCTACAGTTGCATACATCCTGAAACGCAACCGATACGGAGTTCCATCATGCTGAGCACCCAACTTGCAAGCCCCTTCGCCATGCTGCTCAACCCCGAGTTGGTGGTTCGCGCGATGGAGCATTCCGATCGCCTGAACCGTCTGCACAGCCGGGTCTACCGTCCCCTGGACAAGCCGCTGATCGCCAAGAGCAAGCTGGCCGATGCCGACTTTGATCGCATGGTCGACGAGGCCGAAGACGAAGACGTGATGGGCTTTGACGATCTGCTCGACTGCCAAGCCTGAACCCAGCAAGAAAGAGCAGCGCCCGACAGGGGCAGCTGCTTCGTCTGCGCTGTCCGTTCCAAAAGGCGCCTCAAGTGGCGCGGCAATGGTTCAGCTTGACGATCAGGCGGTGACGAATCTCTCGGTAAAGTGATGGCACCGCTGCCATCGCCTCTAGCGCGAATTCGTTGCAGAGCCGGCGCCGGTTTGCCAGCTCGGGTTCAAGTCGCAGGGACGCCTCCAGCGCTTGCCAACGTTCGGCTCGCTCGGCCTCAAAGGCCTCGCGCATCTCGCTCAGCAGCGGCAAGGCCTGTTGGAAGCGCAGCTGCATCAGATTGTCGACAAACTCGATGCACCAGCGTGCCGAGTCTTCGTCGAACTGCGTCGGGTCATAACGGTTGAAACTGGCGTGCACGGCTTCGATGCCGATATGCATGGGCACCCATGTGCTGACCAGCGGATTTCCCAAGGCCAACCAATAGACGCCACCAACATCATTCGGCAGCGTTTTTCTTAGCTGACAGATGCCGCTGTAATAGCCAAAGTGCCGCGCCACCGGGCGTCGATAGGTCAGCTTCAGCAGCCGCCGTTGATCTGCGCTCGGGAAGGGCGTGGCCAAGGGGCTTTTGACCATCCGACCCTGCTCGTTGCTCACCCACCAAGCTGGCTGCTCGGTGCTGTCGTAAATCGTGCCCTCCAGCGTCGAGCGATGGAAGTTCATCACATCTTGCAGCGATAACAAGCGCTCCGGTTTGACCGAAAAGGGGTAGATGTCCAGCGGCTCCACCACCTGGTGATAGGCATCCAGCGTCAGATAGGGGTCGCCCGCCAATTGGCGCTCGGGCCAGGGGCGCAAATTGGGCGACACATCCGAGTAGAAGCGCCAAAGCCGGGAGCTGGCCCATTCATGGGGCAAGGGAATATAGGCCTGCTGCCAGTCAAAGCGCCGACCCGAACTCGGATCGAACCAAGCGCGCTCCTGCGCATAACGCTGCACATGCGCGCAGGCCAAGACCTTGGCCGGGTCGTCTAAGTCAAGCTCACGCAAGATGCTCCAGTTGGCGACCACCAGCGCATGGTCCGCAGGCATGCGGCGAGCCGCCCAAATGGCGCCGGGCTGGCCACTGCGCTTTTGCCAGCCTTTGCCGACACCCAGCATTTCCATCACCCAGACTTCGTCCGGGTCGGCGATGCAAAGCAATTCGCTGCCGTCGCCACAAGAGCTGAGAAAGCCATGCGCCTCCATCAGCGCGCCGATCAGTTGCACCGCCTCGCGAGCCTTACGGCAGCGCTGCAGGGCGAAGACCATGGCCTGCTCGACCGTCATGATCTGCTCGCCTTCGCCTCGCACGCAGCGCAGCTCGGGTCGCTGCGAGGTGGTGCTTTCGGCGATGGCGAGCTGATGCTCGTTGATGTGCGAGTAGGCCGAGTGAAAGTAGGCGTAGGTGTGCGCCACCTGTTCGATCTCGCCCAGCACCTCGCCGAAGTCGCTCAGGTCTGAACTTCGGATCTCTTGCAAACCATAGTGGACCGCCGCCTTGGCGCCGGGCGGATGGTCTTGCGCCGCGATCTTGCGCACGCGCGAGTCTTGCCCCGCGTCGGAGTGGCTCAGCAGGGTGGAGCCGTCAAGGCTGGCCTGGGGGCCGATGGCGATCACGGTACACATGCTTTACTTCACTCCGCTTCAACGTCAGAACAGATCAAGTAAATTGGCTTGGGACTCAGGGCTGGCTCGCCACCAATTCTGCCAACCAGGCGGCGAACTCGGCGTCAAAGGCCGTACCCCATTGCCGTACCAAGGCCTGGTAGCGAGGATAGTCGCCCACGCGGGTCAAACCGAGCATTTGTTCGATGTCGGCGCGGTGCCGCTCCATCATGAAGCGCACGGCCAGATAGCCCCAGCTGTAGACCCGGGCCTCACCTGTGTTTTTTTCGTAGCCGGTGTCAAACAACTGGCTGAGCGCAAAGGTCTTGGCCGCAGCTTGCTCGCGTTGACGGGCGCTGAGTTTGTCGCCATGGGCGATGTACTCGGCCACGCCCTCGGTCCACCACACCAAGTAGGGCGTCAGCGGGGCCGGGCGGGCGCAGTTTTCCGGCGGCGAATGCGAGTCATGCAAGACGGCGCAGAAATCGCCATGCAGATTGAAACGGCCGTCGAGGTAGTGCACATACTCGTGTGCCAAGTTGCGCACGCTGCCGTCCTTGCGCTGGTTGGCAATGAACTCCGCTTGGTTGCCCGGCTGATCGGGTAGGCCCTCCAGATACATTCCGCCGTTGTCGGTAGGCATATTGAAATGCTTGCCCGCATAACGGCTGAAGTCCTCGTTCGAGGCATAGATATTGGCACGCAGCGAGCTGTTCAGATCGTTCTTGACCGGCCGACCTTCGGTCAAGAAGACCCGGTGAAATCGCTGCTCAACGGCGGCCAGCTCGGTGCAGATCGAGCTTTGCTGATCGGCGCTCAAGGCTTGCGAGCGCAGGGTCAAGCTCGTGCTGCAGCGGTGGCCGCGGTTCAAGACCTGATCCACCGAGCCAGCCTCAGGGGCTTGCGGCGCGGTGCTGCAGGCGCTCAATGCACTTAGCGCACTCAGCGCAAGCAGTGTTGTGGCCCAGCGCAGGGCGGAGTCCTGCTGCGTCTTGGGCGGCAGCTTCGGCGAGGGTTTGAATGAACTTTGCATGCGCTCTCAACCTTGGATATAGCTGGTCTTGACCGTCGTGTAGAACTCGGCGGCATAGCTGCCTTGCTCGCGCGGGCCCATGCTGGAGGCCTTGCGGCCGCCAAAGGGCACGTGGTAGTCGACACCCGCCGTCGGCACATTCACCATCACCATGCCGGCCTGGGCATGACGCTTGAAATGCGTGGCATGTTTGAGCGAGGTGGTGCAGATGCCGCTGGACAAGCCGAACGGCGTGTCATTGGCCAGGGCCAGTGCATGCTCGTAGTTGTCGGCAGGGATCACGCTGGCCACCGGGCCGAAGATTTCTTCCTGGCAATGCTGCATGCGGTTGTCGCAATCGGCGAACAGCGCGGGGCTGAGGTAGTGCCCCGGCGTGCTCAGTAGCAGAGCCTCGCCCCCGCAGACATGGCGCGCACCTTCTTCCTTGGCCATGGCGATGTAGCGCAGGTCTTGGGCCAATTGGCTGGCGTCCACCACCGGGCCGATCTGGGTGCTGGCCTCCAGCGCGTGACCGACGCGTAACTCTCGGGTGGCCGCCCCCAGACGCTCGACGAAGCGGCTGTAGATGCCTTTTTGCACAATGATGCGGGAGGAGGCCGTGCAGCGCTGGCCGGTGGAGAAGAAGGCACTTTGCAGGACGCAGTTGACGGCGTTGTCGAGGTCGGCATCGTCCAGCACCACACAGGGGTTCTTCCCGCCCATCTCCAACTGAAACTTGGCGCCGCGCGACACCGCCGCCTGAGCGATGCGTGCGCCGGTACCGGCCGAACCGGTGAAGCTGATGGCATCGACGCGCGGATCGTGCAACAAGGCCTGGCCGACCACCGAACCGGGGCCCATCACGAGATTGAAGGCGCCAGCCGGTAGGCCGGCACGGCTGATGATCTCGCTCAGCGCCCAGGCCGAGCCGGGCACCAATTCGGCCGGTTTGAAGACCACTGAGTTCCCGAAGGCCAAGGCTGGCGCAATCTTCCAGGCCGGAATCGCAGCGGGGAAGTTCCAGGGCGTGATCAGGCCGATGACGCCAACCGGCTCGCGGGTGATTTCAACTTCCAGGCCCGGCCGCACCGAGGCCAACTTGTCACCACGCAGGCGCAGCGCCTCCTGGGCAAAGAACTTGAAGATGGCGCCGGCGCGAGCAAATTCGCCCACGCCTTCTGGGCGGGTCTTGCCCTCTTCGCGTGACAACAATTCGCCCAACTCGTCTTTGCGAGCGAGGATTTCGCTGCCGATTTTGTCCAGTGCGTCGGCGCGCTGCTGCGGTGTGCTCAGGCCCCAGGCGGGCGCGGCGGCGTGGGCGGCGGCAATGGCCTGCTCAGCTTGCTCACTGCTGGCTTGGGCGTAGTGGCCGAGGGTGTCGCGCGTGTCCGAGGGGTTGATATTCGGGCGCGTGCTGGCGCCTTCAATCCATTCGCCGGCGATGAAATTGGGTTTGCTGCTTGTGGTCATGGTGGGCGTATTTCTGCTTGGATTTGCAAAAGAATATCAGAAATATATTTACGTAATCCAATGACCCCAGGGGCCAAGCCAAAACTAGAGGACCAAGCCGACCCAAGGACGCAAACCGCTGGCAACGCTGACTGCATTCGAAATCCCGCCGGGGGACGAACAGCCATGCCACGTGCGCCCGCTGTCTGCGCATAAACTGCCTGCACCAAAAGGAGTGCCGACCATGACCCAACGTCTAACCGCTCAGGACTTCCAAGCCGAGGTGCTGCAACTGTTTGATCAATATGTGCACGGCGACCTCAGTCGGCGCGGCTTCTTGGACCAGGCCAGCCGCTATGCCGGCAGCGCGGCCGGTGCGGCGGCCTTGTTGGCCAGCCTAAGCCCCCAGTTTGCGCAGGCGCAGCAAGTCAAGCCCGACGACGCGAGGCTGCAAACGCGCATGCAGAGTTTTGCGTCGCCCAAGGGACATGGCGAGGTGCGAGGCTATGTGGCCAAGCCAGCCGGCGCCTCGCGGCCCTTGCCCACCGTCTTGGTGGTGCACGAGAACCGCGGCCTGAATCCGCATATCGAAGACATTACGCGGCGGCTAGCCTTGGATGGTTTTCTCGCCTATGCCCCAGACGGGCTGGCTTCATTGGGGGGCTATCCGGGCGATGAAGACAAGGCGAGGGCGCTGTTTGCTCAGTTGGATGCCGGCAAGCTGCGCTCCGATTTCATGGCCGCCGCACAGGGACTGAAAACCTTGTCCGAATGCAATGGCAAGATCGGCGTCGTCGGGTTTTGCTTTGGTGGTGGCATGGCTAACTACTTGGCCACGCAGATCCCGGACCTGGCTGCCGCCGTGCCGTTCTATGGCGGACAGCCGCCGGCCGAAGAAGTCGGCAAGATTCGCGCGCCCTTGCTGATCCACTATGCCGGGCAGGATGAACGCATCAATGCCGGCTGGCCCAAGTACGAAGAAGCGCTGAAGGCCGCAGGCGTGCCCTACCAAGCCCACAGCTATCCGGGCACGCAGCACGGTTTCAACAACGACACCACGCCGCGCTTCGATGCAGAGGCGGCCAAGTTGGCGTGGCAGCGTACGGTGGAGTTTTTCAACGCAAAGCTGCGCGGCTAAACCGCAAAGGGCAGGGTGCGCGATTAGCCGCATCCCTGGTCCGGGCCTGCGCACCACCGAACCGGCCGTTTTGACTCCCACCGTAGCTTGTTCGAACTTCCAATTCTTTGATCAGCATTGGCAATTCAACAATGCTGATCAAGCCAGCTTGCTCGAGCTTGAGGCAAACGCGTGGCTTTCGCTTCATGGGTTTCTCGAACATTGGGCACCTTTTTGCTGCTGCGCGGCCTGTTGAGCGCGCCAAGGAAACTGCGTGTCGTCAGGTTGCAGGCTCGCCAGCAGTTCATCCGTGATCGAAACCGCGCGCTCCTACGTCGCGCCCTCTAGCCCCCGCCGTGGTCAATCCGCCGCGCTCGCGGTCCATCACAATCCCCACACGGCGAGTTTTAGGACACCAGCGCGGCCCTGGGCAGTGATGGCCTGTTTTCCGGACTAGGCCAGTTCTGCGCGAGCCTCCTTGAGCTTTTCGCGCAGGTCTTGGCGCTCGAGGTAGAGCAAGCCGAACATCTGAGCCCTGCGGTACGTCAGGTTGAGCCACGAGAAGTCCTTGCCGACGAATCCATGGCCTTCAGGCGCCCACAACGTGCCTCGACTGAAGTGCCAGCCTTCCCAGGTCTTTCCTGGCAGTTCCTGGTAGCTCATAACCCGAAGCAATCGGATCACAGCGAACGGAAAATCGCCGGAGCGCTGCCAGCGATAGACCGTTCCTTCGGAGACTCTCAAAAAGGAAGCCAGGGTGGATGCGGTGAAGCCCAAATACCGGTAAAGGGATTTGAGTTTTCTCCCATGTGCGGCACGGGTTTCAAGGCGGTGATCCACCGTTCGTGCAGCTTCACGATTAATCGACAATGTGTATTATGTAAAATCAAATAGATGAAGGAAAACAGTCCGGTGCTGTTGTTGTCGGCACCAAGGAATTGTGGCTACTGCCCGCAGAAATTTGACTATGGGTCGACGGCACGCACGCTGTGCCCAGCGCACAAGCGATGCAAAACCAGGGGAATGACTTACGCCTCGGCAGGCCGGGTTCGCATATGCTGCGCGACCGCCCCAGCCTCAGTCCCTGGGCAGATTCACCCGCCACACGCCTCCGTGATGAAGACCGCTCCCAACACCGCCTTCCGCCCTCGTTTGCCCACACTTTCTATCTCGCTGATTTGCGCCGCACTCGCCGCGGCCGCAGGTACTCCGGCCCAAGCAGCGGACAGCTTGCCTGCCACAGCCAAATGGAACGTCAACGAGACGCCGGGCGCGGCCCGCAGGGTAAACATCAACACCCGCAGCGGCACCTGGATGTCGCTGGACGTGAGCCCGGACGGCCAAAGCATCGTCTTCGATTTGCTAGGTGATTTGTATATGCTGCCCATCGCGGGTGGCGAGGCGCGTGCCCTGACGCATTCTGTGGCCTGGGAGCAGCAGCCGCGCTTCTCGCCCGATGGCAAGCTGATCGCCTTTCAAAGCGATGCCGGCGGCGGAGACAACATCTGGGTGATGAATGCTGATGGCTCCAACCCTCGCGCCATCAGCAACGAGGACTTCCGCCTGCTGAACAACCCGGTCTGGCACCCCAATGGCAAGTACATCGCCGCGCGTAAGCATTACACCGGCACCCGCTCTGCGGGCTCCGGTGAGATTTGGCTTTTTCACTTGGATGGCGGCGCCAACACCAAGGGTGTGCAACTGAACGAGAAGCCGAATTGGCAAAAAGACCTGGGCGAGCCCGCGCTCTCGCCCGACGGCAACTATCTTTACTACTCCCGCGACACCACCGCCGGGCGTGAGTTTGAATACAACAAAGACGCCAACGGCGAGATCTTCAAGATCTTCCGCCAAGACTTGCGCGATGGCACGGTGGAGGCCTTTGTGCAGGGCGCCGGGGGCGCCATCCGCCCCACACCTTCGCCCGATGGCAAGTACCTGGCCTTTGTCCGCCGCATCCGCAACCAAAGCACGCTGTTCCTGAAGGACTTGAAGACCGGCCAAGAAAAGCCGGTCTGGGCCCAGATGGAGCGCGACCTGCAAGAAGCCTGGTCGGTGAACGGCGTTTACCCTGCCTTCGCCTGGACGCCAGACGCCAAGCATGTGGTGACCTGGGCCCAGGGCCGCATTTGGAAGGTGGACCCGTTTGCAGGCACGGCCGCCGAGATCCCTTTTCATGTGAAGGACCAGCGCGAGGTGCGCGAGGCCTTGCGGCAGGCGCAAGAGGTGGCCCCGGATCAATTTGCCGTCAAGCAATTGCGTTGGGCGACCGTGGCGCCGGACGGCAGCGCGGTGGTTTATTCCGCGCTCGGCCAGCTCTATATCAAGGACCTGCGCGCTGGCAAAGAAGCGCTACCCCCGCGCCGACTCACGCAGCGCAGCGATGCTTTCGAGTCCTTCCCGAGCTTCTCGCGCGATGGCAAGTCCTTGGTCTTTGTGAGCTGGAACGACGAACAACTCGGTGCAGTGCGCAAGCTTGACTTGGCCAGCGGCCGCGAGACCCAGATCACCAAGACGCCCGGCAAATACTTGGCGCCCAAGCTCTCGCCCGACGGCAAGACGGTGGTCTACAGCAAGCAGCCCGGCGGCTACCTGACCTCGCCCTGGCACGGTCTGGACAAGGGCATCTACATCGCCGCAGCTGATGGCAGCGGCGCGCCGCAGCGCATTGCCAAGGACGGCGATGCGCCACAGTTTGGCGCGGGCAGCGATGCGGTCTACCTAACCCGCTCGTCGCTGAGCAATGAGGTAGATTTCGCCCGCAAACTGGTGCGCATTGACCTGGCCGACCGCAAGGAAACCGAGATCGCCAAGTCTGAATTTGCCACCGAGTTCAGCCTCTCGCCGGACGGCCAGTGGTTGGGCTTTGTGGAGCGCTTCCATGCTTATGTAACGCCGCTGCCGCAGGCCGGCAAGTCCATCAGCGTGGGGCCCAAAATGGACGCCCTGCCGGTGCGTCAGCTGGACATCATCAGCGGTGAGGCCATGCAGTGGAGTGGCGACAGCCGCAGCGTGCACTTCACCGCCGCCGACCAGCTGTTCACCACTGCCCTGGCCGATGCCTACAAGCCCGGCGCTGCGGCGTCCGAAGGCAAGGCCAGCGAATTCAAGCCGTCCGCTCAAGGCCGCCCGATTGGCTTTGTGCAAAAGGCCGACAAGCCCAGCGGTGCCATTGCCATCAGCGGCGCGCGCATCGTGACGATGAAGGGCGACGAGGTCATCCCGGACGGCGTGATCGTGGTCGAGGGCAATCGCATCGCCGCAGTCGGCGCCAAAGGCCAGGTGCAAGTGCCGGCCGGCGCACGAATGCTAGACGCCAGCGGCAAGACCATCATCCCCGGCCTGATCGACGCGCATTGGCATGGCGGCATGGGCGAGACGGAAATCATCCCGCAGCAAAGCTGGGTCAATTACGCCTCGCTGGCTTTTGGGGTGACCACCTTACACGACCCGTCGAACCGCAATGGCGACATCTTCACCCAGGCCGAAATGCAGCGCGCCGGCACGGTGCTGGCGCCACGCATCTATTCGAGTGGCACGATTTTGTATGGCGCCAAAACGCCATTCACCGCCGTCATCAACAAGCTGGACGATGCACTGGTGCATCTGAAACGCCAGCAAGCCGCCGGGGCCATCAGCGTGAAGAGCTATCAGCAGCCGCGCCGCGAGCAACGCCAGCAAATCATCGAGGCCGCACGCCAGACCGGCATGATGGTGGTACCCGAAGGGGCCTCGCTGTTCCAGCTGAATATGAACATGATTGTGGACGGCCACAGCACCATCGAGCATTCGCTGCCGGTGGCCCATGTCTATGACGATGTGAAGCAGCTCTGGTCGCAAACCCAGGTGGCTTACACGCCCACCTTGAACGTGGGCTTTGGCGGCTTGGACGGCGAGCATTATTGGTACGCCCGCACCGAGGTCTGGAAGCACCCGCTGCTGACCCGCTACGTGCCACGCGCCCTGCTGCAAGCGCGCAGCGTGCGCCGCCTGACCGCGCCGGATGAAGACTTCAACATCCTGCGCATCGCCAAGACCGCCACCGAGCTTCAGCGCGCCGGTGTGCGCACCAATATCGGCGCTCATGGGCAGCGCGAAGGCTTGGGCGCGCATTGGGAGATGTGGATGTATGGCCTGGGCGGCATGACTTCGCTGGAAGCGATCCGCAGCGCCACCTTGAACCCGGCCCAGACCCTGGGACTGGACAAAGACCTGGGCTCGCTGGAGGTGGGCAAGCTGGCGGATTTGGTGATCATCAGCGGCGATGTGCTCGGCAATATTCGCAACAGCGACCAGATCAGCCAGGTGATGCAAAACGGCCGCTTGTTCGAGGCCAAGACCATGAACGAGGTCTTGCCGCGCAGCAAGACCCGCCGCCCCTTCTTCTTTGAGGGTGTGAACGGCGAAGCGGCTCCCATCAACGATGAACTGGCGGGCCAAGCCCATGCGCATGGCCATGACTGAGGTTTGCGGGGGCTAAAAAGTCTCGTCCGAGCGAGGGCAAAGCATGGCTACAATGCCCCCCGTCAGGAGAGAGTTTCCTCGCGGGAACCGCCGAAGGCGCAGTGGCACTGGTGATCCCACGCTGCGAACGCTCAGGCAAAAGGACTGACAAAACGTCCGTTCACAAAACGTCGGGCGTTCCTCACTGGAGAGAGACGAGCCTTTGAGCCCGTCCACCGAAGGGGCAAGCTGCGGGCGATACGCCGGCGGCCAATCTCTCAGGTAAAGCGGACAGCGAGGGCATTCCCCCTACTCCTTGGTTGGAGTAGGCCAGATGACTGCCCTCGAGTAATTGCCGCCATGTCCGCTGATCAAACCCTCCTCAAGACCCCCCTGCACGCGCTGCACATTGAACTCGGCGCCAAGATGGTGCCCTTTGGCGGCTACGACATGCCGGTGCAGTACCCGAGCGGCGTGATGGCCGAACACAAGCACACCCGCGCTGCCGCTGGCTTGTTCGACGTCTCCCACATGGGCCAGGTCCGCTTGATCGGCGAAGGCGCCGCCGCCGCGCTGGAAACCATCGTGCCGGTGGACGTGATCGACCTGGGCCTGTTCAAGCAGCGCTACGCCCTGTTCACCAACGAGGCCGGCGGCATCTTGGACGATTTGATGATCGCCCGCCGCCCGGACGACCTCTTTGTGGTGGTCAATGCCGGTTGCAAGGTGCAAGACATCGCCCATATGCAAGCCAAGATTGGTGACAAGTGCCAGGTCTTGCCTTTGCCCGAGCAAGCGCTGCTGGCCTTGCAAGGCCCACAAGCCGTGACCGCTCTCTCGCGCCTGAATCCTGAAGTCGCCAAGCTGACCTTCATGACCGGCGGCTTTTTCAATCTGGAAGGCATAGCCACCTTCCTGACCCGCTCGGGCTATACCGGCGAAGACGGTTTCGAAATCTCGGTGCACCAAGACCAAGCGGTCGACTTGGCTCGCAAGCTGCTGGCTCAGCCGGAAGTCAAGCCCATCGGTCTGGGCGCGCGTGACTCGCTGCGCTTGGAAGCCGGCCTGTGCCTCTACGGCCATGACATCAATACCGAAACGACCCCTGTCGAAGCCTCGCTGACCTGGGCCATCCAAAAGGTGCGCCGCGCCGGTGGCGCCCGTGCCGGCGGCTACCCCGGCGCCGCCGTGGTGGACGATCAACTGGCCAACGGCGCTGCCCGCAAGCGCGTCGGCCTGGTCAGCAGCGAACGCATGCCGGTGCGCGAAGGCGCCAAGCTGGTCAATGCCGATGGCGCCGAGATCGGCGTCGTCACCAGCGGCACCCTGGGCCCCACGGTCGGCAAGCCAGTTGCGCTGGCCTATCTGAGCAAGGAATACTCGGCCCTGGGCACCGAGGTGTTCGCCATCGTGCGTGACAAGCGCACGCCGATGACGGTTTCCAGCACGCCCTTCACACCTAACGGCTACTACCGCGGTTAATTCCGGGTTGATTTCGCGGCTGATCCCAGTCCCTGCCAGGGTCAGGTCTTGCAGACCGACCCAGTTTGATTCGATTTTTCTCCCTCCTGCACTCATTTATTCACGGAGCAACACATGAGCATCAAGTACACGCACGACCACGAGTGGGTCCAGATCGAAGCTGACGGCATCGTCACCGTGGGCATCACCGTGCATGCGCAAGACGCGCTGGGCGATGTGGTGTTCGTTGACCTGCCCAGCATTGGCGCCACTTTTGCCGCCAAGGAAGTGGCCGGCGTGGTGGAGTCCGTCAAGGCCGCGGCCGATGTCTACATGCCCGTCAGCGGCGAAATCACCGAAGTCAACGAAGCCCTGCGCGATGACCCTTCGCTGGCCAACTCCGACCCGCTGAAGGCCGGCTGGTTCTTCAAGGTCAAGCTCAGCAACGCCGCTGAACTCGACGGCCTGATGGACGGCACCGCTTACGACGAGTTGGTCAAGAACAGCTGATTGACAAGGCTGCTGCCGGCATGGCCCAAGACGGGCAGCGCTCGGCAACAGCCTGGATTGCCTAGAAGTCCCAGGGGCGCTTGAAAAAGCGCTCCGCCCTTCCCCGAATGATCGGAGTCTGCCCGCCACGAGCCGGCGCACTCCAGCAAGGAATTGCCATGTTGATGTCCACCCTGCAGCCGCTGGCCGCGCTCGAAAACGCTTCCGAATTCCACGCCCGCCACATCGGCCCCTACGCCAGCGATGAAGTCGCGATGCTGTCGGTGATTGGTGCCGCCTCGCGTCGCGCGCTGATCGAAGCCATCGTGCCCGCCAGCATCAAGCGCTCGGTCGGCATGGACCTGCCGCCGGTGGCCGGCGAGGCCGCAGCCTTGGCCGAACTGAAGGCCGTGGCCGCCCAGAACAAGGTGCTGAAGAGCTATATCGGCCAGGGCTATTACGACACCCTGACCCCGGGCGTCATCCTGCGCAACATCCTTGAAAACCCCGCCTGGTACACCGCTTACACGCCTTACCAAGCCGAAATCTCGCAAGGCCGCATGGAGGCCCTGGTCAACTTCCAGACCATGGTGACCGACCTGACCGGCATGGCCATCGCCAATGCCTCGATGCTGGACGAAGCCACCGCCGCCGCTGAAGCGATGACCCTGGCCGCCCGCGTGGGCAAGAGCAAGTCGCAAGTCTTCTTCGTGGCCGACGACGTGCTGCCGCAGACGCTGGAAGTGGTGCGCACCCGCGCTGAACCGCTGGGCTTCACCGTGCAAGTGGGTCCCGCTGCCGAAGCCGGCAAGAGCGAGTGTTTTGCCGCCCTGCTGCAGTACCCCGGCGTGTTCGGTGAAGTGCGCAGCTTGCAAGCCGCCGCTGATGCGCTGCATGCACAAGGCGCTTTGCTGATCGCAGCCGCCGACTTGCTGGCCCTAACCCTGATCAAGGCTCCGGCCGAAATGGGCGCAGACATCGCAATCGGCACCACCCAGCGCTTCGGCATGCCCATGTGCAATGGCGGCCCGCACGCCGCTTACATGGCTTGCAAGGACGAGTACAAGCGCAATCTGCCGGGCCGACTGGTTGGCGTCTCGATCGACGCCCACGGCAATCAAGCCTACCGTTTGGCGCTGCAGACCCGCGAGCAACACATCCGCCGCGAGAAAGCCACGTCGAACATCTGTACCGCCCAGGTGCTGCCGGCCGTGGTGGCCAGCATGTACGCGGTCTATCACGGCCCTGCAGGCTTGAAGCGCATTGCTCAGCGCGTGGCCAGCTTCACCGCCGTGCTGTCCAAGAGCTTGCAAGGCCTGGGCTGGACGATTGCCAATAGCAGTGCTTTCGACACGCTGACGGTGCAAACCGGCGGCAAGACCGACGGCGTGCTGGCTGCGGCCGTCGCTGCCGGCATGAACTTGCGCCGCGCGGCTGTTGACGCTGTCAGCATCTCGCTGGACGAAACCACCACCCGCGCCGATCTGCAAGCGCTGCTGGCAGTGTTCTCGGCCGGCAAGGCAGAGGCCGACTTCTCGGCCTTTGAGAAGGGCGTGGCTTCGCTGATTCCGGCGGAACTGCAACGCACTTCGGCCTATCTGAGCCACCCGGTCTTCAACCGCTACCACTCCGAAACCGAGATGCTGCGCTATCTGCGCGCACTGTCGGACAAGGATTTGGCGCTGGACCGCAGCATGATCCCGCTGGGCTCTTGCACCATGAAGCTGAACGCCACCAGCGAGATGATCCCCATCACCTGGCCCGAGTTCGCCGCGATTCACCCCTTCGCACCGCACGATCAGCTGAAGGGTTATGCCCTGCTGAACGATCAGCTGACCGGCTGGCTCTGCCAGGCCACCGGTTACGCCGGCATCAGCCTGCAGCCGAATGCCGGCTCGCAAGGTGAGTATGCGGGTCTTCTGGCCATCAAGGCCTGGCATGAGTCGCGCGGCGAAGGCAATCGCAAGATCTGCTTGATTCCTGAATCGGCCCACGGCACCAACCCCGCGTCGGCCCAGATGGTCGGCATGAGCGTGGTGGTGACCAAGTGCGACAAGGAAGGCAATATCGATCTGGTCGACCTGAAGGCCAAGTGCGAACAGCACAGCGCCAACTTGGCCGCCATCATGATCACCTACCCCTCCACTTACGGCGTGTTTGACACCCATGTGAAGGAAATCTGCGCGCTGGTGAAGAGCCATGGCGGCCGCGTCTATGTGGACGGCGCCAATATGAACGCTTTGGTTGGCGTGGCGGCTCCGGGCGAGTTCGGCGGCGATGTCTCGCACCTGAACTTGCACAAGACCTTCTGCATTCCGCACGGCGGTGGCGGCCCCGGCGTCGGCCCGGTTTGCGTGGTGGCCGATCTGGTGCCTTATCTGCCGGTGCATCGCTCGGCCGGCTATGAAAGCAAGACCGCCATCGGTGCGGTCTCGGCTGCACCTCTGGGCAATGCCGCCGTGCTGCCGATCAGTTGGATGTATGTGCGCATGATGGGCGCTGAAGGCCTGCAAGCCGCCACCGAAGTGGCGATTCTGTCGGCCAACTATGTGGCCGCACGTTTGGCCGATGCCTATGACATCCACTTCAGCGGCAATATCGCTGGCGTCAAGGGTGGCGGCGTGGCCCACGAGTGCATCTTGGACATCCGTCCGCTGAAGGACGCCACCGGCGTCGGTGCCGAAGACGTGGCCAAGCGCCTGATCGACTACGGCTTCCATGCGCCGACCTTGTCCTTCCCAGTGGCCGGGACCTTGATGGTGGAGCCGACCGAGTCGGAATCCAAGTTCGAACTGGACCGCTTCTGCGATGCGATGCTGGCCATCCGCGCCGAAATCGAAGAAGTGGCCAAGGGCACTTGGAGCCGCGAAGACAACCCGCTGGTGAACGCACCGCACACCGCCGAGAGCTTGCTCAAGGCCGAGTGGACCCACGGCTACAGCCGTGAAGTTGCGGCCTACCCTGTGGCCTCGCTGCGCCGCCAGAAGTATTGGGTGCCGGTGGGCCGCGTGGACAACGTCTACGGCGACCGCAATCTGTCCTGCTCTTGCCCGCCGATGAGCGACTACCAGAGCTGATCCTCACTCTGAAAAGTAAAACCGACCGCGCGCAGAATTCACTGCTGCGCCGTCGGTTTTTTTTGAACTCAAGGTTTCACTTTTTCCTGCGGAGGCCCCATGGCCGTTTCAGTTTTTGACCTCTTCAAGATTGGCATCGGCCCATCCAGCAGCCACACCGTCGGCCCCATGCGCGCCGCGCGGCTCTTCGTGCTGCGCCTGCGCCATGAGGAGTTGCTGGGCAAAACCGCGCGTGTGGTGTCGCAGCTCTACGGTTCTTTGGGTGCCACCGGCAAGGGCCACGGCAGCGACAAAGCGGTCTTGCTGGGCTTGGCCGGCCATGAGCCGGACACGGTGGACGTCGAGCAAGTACCGGCTTATCTGGACGCCATCCGCTCAGGCAATACCGTCAGCTTGTTGGGCGAGAAAACCATTGCCTTCAACGAAGCCAAAGACCTGGTGATGTTCCGCCGCCAAAGCCTGCCGCTGCATGCCAACGGCATGAAGTTCAGCGCCTATGACGAGCAAGGCGAATTGCTGACCGAGCGCACCTACTACTCGGTGGGCGGCGGCTTTGTGGTGGCCGAAGAGGTGCTGGCAGACGGCCAAAAACAAAAAGTCATCGCGCCTGACGCGACGGTGCTGCCCTACCCCTTCAAGTCGGGCGACGAGTTGCTGGCTTTGACCAAGCAACATGGCATCAGCATCGCCGAAGTGATGCGCCGCAATGAACGCCACTGGCGCACAGACGAAGAGACCCGCGCCGGGCTTTTGAAGATTTGGCAGGTGATGCAAGACTGCGTCACCCGCGGCTGCAAGACCGAGGGCATTTTGCCCGGCGGCTTCAAGGTCAAGCGCCGCGCACCGCAACTGCACCGTGACCTGACCGCTAATCCGGAAGCCGCCTTGCGCGACCCACTACAGGTGATGGACTGGGTCAATCTCTATGCCTTGGCGGTGAATGAAGAGAACGCCGCGGGTGGGCGCGTCGTCACGGCGCCCACCAACGGCGCGGCCGGCATCGTGCCCGCCGTGCTGCATTACTACAGCCGTTTTGTGCACCACGCCAATGACGACGGCGTGATCGACTTCTTGCTGACCGCCGCCGCGATCGGCATTCTCTACAAAGAGAACGCCTCGATCTCAGGCGCCGAGGTCGGCTGCCAGGGCGAAGTGGGCGTGGCCTGTTCCATGGCCGCGGCAGCTCTGTGCCAGGTGATGGGCGGCACGCCCGAGCAGGTGGAAAACGCGGCCGAGATCGGCATGGAACACCACCTAGGCCTGACCTGCGACCCGGTCGGCGGCTTGGTGCAAATCCCCTGCATCGAGCGCAATGCGATTGCATCGGTCAAGGCCATCAACGCCGCACGCATGGCTTTGCGCGGCGACGGCACCCACTTTGTCAGCCTGGACAAAGTCATCAAGACCATGCGCGACACCGGCGCCGACATGATGACCAAGTACAAGGAAACCGCACGCGGCGGCTTGGCGGTGAATATCGTCGAGTGCTGATCCAAGTCGAGCGCGATCACTGTTGCGGTCGGCCAGCGCTGTTCTCAAGGCCTTGACCGCAACACGGGCAGCTTCGCCTCAACGCTCCAGCGGCGGGTTGTCCTTGGGCAGCCAGCGCTTGTAGATGGCGAGAAATGTGCCGTCGTGCTTCAAATCGCGCAGCCGGTCAGACCAGGCCTTGACTTCGGCGTCGGGGGTGTCGGCTGAAAAGGCGATATAGCCTTCGGAGCTGGCATAGCTGTAGACGATTTCCAGCGCCTCGTCGGCAACCCCGGCCTTGGCCATGATTTGCGGCATCGACAAACGCTCGGTGGCAAAAAATGGCGCACGCTTGGCCAACAACATGCGAATCGCGGTGCCAGGATCGGTCACCGGCAGCAGGTTCTGAAAGCCCAGCGTTTTCAATTCCTCCGCAGTAAACCAATCCCGCACCACCAAGACCGCCGTGGCGCGCTTGGCGTCCTCCATACTCCGTAAACGCATGCCGTTTTGGGCCGGCGCATAGATGGAGCTGTAGAAGGTCACGATCGGGCCGACCCACTTGAACTGTTTCTCACGTTCCGGTGTGCGGGCCATTGAAAACAGCGCTACCGTGCCGACCCCCTTCACTTCGCGGAAGGCGCGGGCCCAGGGCATGAACTCGATGCCTTGCTTTTGCCCTAAGCGCCGCTGAATCTCTTGAACCACCTCGACCGCCAAGCCCTTGGGCACGCCGTCTTGGCTGAAATTGACCGGTGGGAATTCCTCGCTGAGCAGGCGCACCTGGGCCTGAACCTTCGTATGAACTGGCAGCAGCAAACACAGGCTCAGCAGCAAGAAGCGCAAGCCTTGGGCAAGGATTTGAGAAGGGGGCAACATCGGTGGCGTCAGGATAGCAGCAACAAAACCGCTTTGCCCGCCCTACCCGGCCGCCAGATCAAGCGAGAAAAGGCGTCAAAGACGCCCTTGTCTGCCCCTCAAAAGACAGGGCCCAGAAGGGAACCCCGTCTCGCATCGTGACCTCACTCTGCCGGCACAAATCCCAGCGGCGCACTGTCATCGATCGCTGCCCCCTTCTTTGCCGGCATACGCTCGCGTACCAGGTAGGAATACAGCACCGGCACGACGACCAGCGTCAGCAGCGTCGATGTGATCACGCCGCCAATGATGGCGCGACCCATCGGCGCTTGCACCTCGGCGCCTTGGTTGAGGGCAATCGCCATCGGCAACATGCCGAACACCATCGCCGCGGTGGTCATGATGATGGGCCGCATACGGATCAGGCCGGCCTGCAACAGCGCCTCGGGAATGCTGGCACCTGCCTTGCGGGCATGGTTGGCGAAGTCAACCAGCAGAATGGCGTTCTTGCTGACCAGGCCCATCAGCATCACCAGGCCGATCATCGAGAACACGTTCAGGGTCGAACCGGTCACCAGCAGGGCCAACATCACCCCGATCAGGGCCAGCGGCAGCGAGGCCATGATGGCGATCGGCTGTACAAAGCTGCCGAACTGGCTGGCCAACACGATGTAGATGAAGATCACCGCCAGGCCCATGGCCGCCAACAGACCCTTGAAGGCATCGGCCTGCTGCTTGGCGCCGCCGTCCACATTGAAGCTGACGCCGGGTGGCAGTTGGGTGGCCTTGATCATCTTCTGTACATCGGCATTGACATCACCGGAGGGACGCCCCTCGGTACCGGCAAATACGGCTTCACGGCGCTGCAGGTTCTGGCGACGGATCACTTCCGGATTGAAAACCGACTCGATGGTGGCCACTTGGTCCAGCGAGATCGGCGAGCCGTCCTTGGCAAAGGCCACCGGCAGCTTCAGCATCTGGTCGACCCGCTGGCGCGCCTCGACCGGCAGGCGCAGCAGCACCTCGACCTGGTTGCCGTCCGGCGTGGTCCAGTAGGTCGCCACATCGCCGTTCACATAGGCACGCAGCGAGGCGGCCAGTTGCGGTGCGGTCAAGCCCAGTTCGCGCACGGCCGAATCTTTCAGCTTGACGGCATAGGCCGGCAGGCCGGGCTTGACCGTGGTTTCCACATCCACCGCACCCGGGATCTTCTTGATCTTGGCGACCAAATCATTGGCGGCCTGGGTCAGCACCTGGGGGTCATTGCCGAGCAAGGTGATCCAGATGGCACGGTCGCCGCCGACGCTGGCGTCGACGCCCGGAATCTTGGCGATGTCGGCGCGGATGGCGTCCTCGACCTCCTTCTGGCTGCGTTTACGCTCCTTCTTGTCGACCAGGGAGATACTCAGCGTGGCCTGGTTGCGCCCGGTGGTCATGCCTTCGCCGGTACCGCCCACCACGGTAGAAACGGTTTTGATTTCCTTGTAATGACTGAGGATGGCCTCGATCTGGCCCACCTTGGCATTGCTGCGCTCCAGGCTGGAGGCCACCGGCATGCGCAGATTGACCTGGGTGAAGTTGTCATCGGTTTTCGGTGCGAATTCGCTGCCGACAAAAGCGCTCAGCACCAGGGCCAAGACGAAGCTGCCGCCGCCGGCCATCATCACCAGACCGCGTGGCGTGATGGTGGCCAGACGCAGGCGACGCTTTTGGCTACGGTCACGTTGGCCCTGGGCGTCAAAGGGACGACCAAACACCGGGATCGGCGGCACAAACAGGCGATAACGGCGTCCCGAGAAGGCCCAGCGGATGGCAACTTCGTAGGCGCGATGCAAAGCATCCATGCCCCGGTCGGTTGCGCGGATCAGATGCCCGATGACCGGCACGCGCTTCAGGTAATGGCTCGGCGGGTCCTTCCAGATCGAGCTGAGCATCGGATCCAGCGTAAAGCTAACAAACAAGCTCACCAGCACCGCCACCGCCACCGTGATGCCGAAGGGGTAGAAGAACTTACCGATGATGCCGCCCATGAAGGAGATCGGCACAAACACGGCGCAGATGGCGAAGGTGGTGGCCATGACCGCCAGGCCAATCTCATTGGTGCCATCGAAAGCCGCTGTGCGGTGGTCCTTGCCCATGCCGACATGGCGCACGATGTTCTCGCGCACCACGATCGCGTCATCGATCAGCAGACCGATGCACAGGCTCAGCGCCATCATGGTCATGAAGTTCAAGGTGAAGCCGAAGGCGTGCACGGCAATGAAGCTGGAGATCACCGCAATCGGCAAGGTCAGGCCAGTGATGATGGTTGAGCGCCAGCTGTGCAGGAACAGGAACACGATGGCGATGGTCAGCAGCGCGCCTTCCACCAAGGTGTGCTTGAGGCCATCCAGCGCGTTCTTAACGTTATCGCTGGAGGCGAAGATCACATTCAGTTCGACATCGGCGGGCAGGCTCTTGCGCAGCTCCTCCATCGCCTCCTTGACCCCTTCGCCGGTGGTGACGATATTGGCGTCTTGCTGCTTGAAGACATTGAAGCTGACCGCTTGGGCGCCATTGATGCGGGCAATGCTGTCGGCCTCGCGCTCACGTTCGACCAAGCTGCCGAGGTCGCCCAGCGTCAAAACCAGATTGCCACGCCGCGCCACCACGATGTTGGCGAATTGTTTGGGGTCTTTGACCCGGCCCTCGACGCGCAGAATGGCGTCCGAGTTTTTATCCGAGATCAGGCCCACCGGTTGATCGGCATTGGCCTCGCGCAGTGCCTGCGAAATCTCCGCCGGCGTCACCCCGTAAGCCCGCAGGCGAAGCGGGTCCAGATCGATACGCACCTCGCGTGTGACCAGCCCACCCACATCCACCCGCGCCACACCGTCGACTCGGCCCAGGCGCTTGGCGATGGTCAGCTCGGCCATCATCGACAACTCGCGTGCGGGCCTGGTCTTGCTCATCAGCGCGGCCAGCACGATGGGCTGGCTGTCTTCGATCTGGGCACGCGCCACTGTCGGCGTCTTCACATCTTTGGGGAAGGCGGCTTGGGCGGCGGCCACACGGTCACGCACCTCCTGCATGGCGCGCCCCATATCGGTGTTCAGACCAAACTCGACCTGCGCCTGCACGCGCCCTTCGAAGCTGCGCGACATCACCTTTTCGACGCCGGCAATCGAGTTCAAGGCTTCTTCCAGCGGTTTGGCCACCTCGCGCTCGACCGCTTCCGGCGATGCGCCGGGGTAACGCACATCCACCGAGGCCACCGGGATCGAAATGTCGGGCATGTTCTCCACGCCCAGCTTGGCATACGAGAACAGGCCGAGCACGCACAGGGCCACCATCACCATGGTCGCGAAGACCGGGTTCTGGATCGAGACTTTGGTCATCCACATGATGCGATCCTCAGTTCAGCGCGGGGGCCGAAGCGGCTTGTGCCGAACTCGCCGCCAGCTTGGTCTTGACGGGCACCACGGAGGCCTTGGCGCCCTCGCGCAGATTGTCAAAACGCGCGGCCAGCACCTGCGCACTGGGGCTCAGCCCCTGCAGCACCTCAACCCGACCTTCACGAGCATCGCTGCGACCGGTGGTGACGATGCGGCGCAGCAAGGCGCCGTTTTCGATCATCCAGACCTGCTCCTGCCCGGCATTGCTGCTGACAGCCGATTGCGGCACCGTCAGGCGCTGCGCGTCATCGGGCAACTCCACACGTGCCACCGCGTACTGGCCGGCGCGGAACTCTTCCTTCGGATTGGCCAATTCCAGCGTCACGCCGATCGAGCGCGTGCCGGGTTCAGCGGACGGAGCGATGCGGCTGATGCGCGCTTCGACCGGTCGGTCGCTACCCTCGACCTTGACCTGCACCGGCATGCCGGGCTTCAAGCGGCTGACCTCATGGGTAGCCACCAGCCCGGCCAATTCCAAGCGGCTCAGATCCACGATGCTGAGGATTTGTTGCTCCGGGGCCAGCTTTTCGCCCGGCAAGGCGTGACGCTTGCTGACCACGCCATTGATGGGCGCCACCAGCGCGGCCTGACGCAAGGTCACCTGTGCGGTGTCCAGCTGCGCCTTGGCGGCGGAAACCTGGGCACGGGCGGCCTCGAGGCTGGCGCGTGAGGTATCGAGCGCGGTCGAGGCGATGAATTTCTGGTCGGCCAGGCCTTGGTTGGCCTTGAACTGGCGTTCGGCCTGATCAAACTGGGCGCGAGCCGATTCCAAGCTCGCGTTGCGTTCGGCGATGCGGTAGCGCAGCTCTTCCAGGTCCAGTTGGCCCAGACCTTGTCCAGCCTTGACGCGACTGCCTTCGGCCACGCTGAGATTCAAGAGCGTGCCGGTCGATTTGGCGCGCACGATCACCGTGCCGGGGGCCACCAAGGGGCCGGAAAACTCGATTTGCGCCGGCATGCTGGTGAGGGTCGGCTTGACCACCTCGCTGGGCACGAACTCGAGCGCGACGGCGGGTTTTTCGTCGCCGCCCTTTTTGCTCGCAGCGGCTGCTCTGGGCGCTGCCGCTTGGTTGGCCTTGCTGCTGCCTAACAACGTGACACCGGCACCACCGGCCAAAAGCGCTGCGGCGATACCGCCGATTAGCCACTGCTTACGCATGGAGTCCCCCATTGACATGTCTAGCTGAAAGTGGCCGCAGTGTAGGGATGGCCACCCACTGCCGCGAGAGCAACAGGGATGAACTGCAGATTCCGGGGCACGACTTGCTCCCGGCAGCGATCGGAGGCTCTAGCCGGCGCGGCGGCGATCCCAGACCAGGCTGCGCCAGCAGCACAGCGCGCTGGCCAAGGCGGCCAAGGCAGCGGCCCCGAAAACGGTGGCATAGCCGGTATGCGACACCAGCCAAGCGCCGGCGACACTGCCGAGCACGCCCGAACAGCCATAGCCCAGCACCGAATAGAGCGCCTGACCTCGGCCGCGCAAAGGGCCGGGGAAGTAGCGCGTCACGAGCGCAATGCAAGCGGTGTGCTGGGCGGCAAAGGTGATGGCGTGCAGGCATTGCGCCAGCACCAACACCGCCAGACTGCCGGCAAAGGCGCCGGTCAAGCCAAAGCGCAAGGCCGTCAGCAGCGCCGCGGCAATCAGCCAATGGTGCAGACTGCCGCGCTCCATCATGCGACCTTGCAAGGAGAACCAGGCGATCTCCACCACCACCGAAGCCGCCCAGAGCAGCCCGACAATCTGCTTGCCATAACCGAGCGAATCCAGGTAGAGGCTGAAGAAGGTGTAGAGCGCGGTGTGGGCCAGCACGGTCAAGAACACCCCGGCGAAAAACCAGCGCACCTCGGGCCGGCGCAAGACCTCGGCCACCGGCGGCGCCGGTGCGTGCGCATGCGCCGCGCGTTCCGGTTGCGGCGGCAGCCGCCAAGCCATCAGCACCACCGCGGCCAACAAGACCAGGATGGTGACGGCAAAGGCCTTCATGCCGAAATGTTCAAACCACCAGCCGGCCAACAAGACCGTGGCCAAAAAGCCCACCGAGCCCCAGACCCGCACCTGACCATAACGGCGCGCGTCCATGCCGCCTTCCGGCGTCATCAGCTGCGCGGCGATCAGCGTCTCGGTCAGCGGCACGATGGCCGCGTTGAAGCTGAACATCAAAAAGGTCGAGATGGCCAAGGTACTGACCGTCTGCCAGGGCGGCGGCAGCAAAAAGCCCAGGGCCGCCAGAAAACTCGTCAGCGCCGCAAAGCGGATGATCTTGATACGCTGCCCCGTGCGATCGGCCAGCGCCCCCCAGGCATAGGGGGCAAACAAGCGCGTCCAACTGGCCAGCGAGACCAGGAAGCCGATGGCCACCACCGGCAGGCCGAGTTCCTTATACCAGAGCGGCGAGTAGGGATTGAAGCCGCCAATGGCCGCAAAGTAGGCGCAGGACAGCGCACTGCAGGCCAGCAGCGTGCGCCTGGAGGCGGCGCCCTCGGCCATTCAGTTCAGGGAGCGGAGCCTGCGATGGCGCCGATGGGCAGCGCCACATCGCCACATTGCGCGCGGTGACGCAAGGCGTGGTCCATCAACACCAGGGCCAGCATGGCCTCGGCGATTGGGGTGGCGCGAATGCCGACGCAGGGGTCGTGACGGCCAAAGGTTTCCACGCTGGCCACCTCGCCAGCTCGGTTGATCGAAGCTTTGGGGCTGCGGATGGAGCTGGTCGGCTTGATGGCGATGGAGGCGACGATGTCTTGGCCGGTGGAAATACCGCCCAACATGCCGCCCGCGTTGTTGGAGGCGAAGCCGAGCGGCGTCAGCTCGTCCCCATGCTCGCTGCCGCGCTGGGCCACGACGCCAAATCCGGCGCCGATCTCGACGCCCTTGACCGCGTTGATGCCCATCAGGGCATAGGCGATGTCGGCATCGAGCTTGTCGAACAAAGGTTCGCCCAGACCGACCGGCACACCGGTGGCTTCGACACGGATGCGCGCACCGACCGAGTCGCCGGACTTGCGCAGCGCGTCCATATAGCTTTCCAACTCGGCGATCTTGCTGCTGTTCGCCGCGAAGAAAGGGTTGTTCGGCACATGCTGCCAGCCCTCGAAGGGAATCTCGATCTCGCCCAGCTGCGTCATGCAGCCGCGAAACTCGGTACCAAACTTTTCCTTCAGCCATTTGCGCGCCACTGCGCCGGCGCCGACCATGGGTGCCGTCAAGCGGGCCGAACTGCGGCCACCGCCGCGCGGATCACGCAGGCCATATTTGCGCCAGTAGGCGTAGTCGGCATGCCCAGGGCGGAAGGTGTCGAGGATATTGCCGTAGTCCTTGCTGCGTTGATCGGTGTTTTTGATCAGCAGGCAAATCGGCGTACCGGTGGTGAAGCCCTCGTAAACGCCGGAGAGGATCTCCACCGTGTCGGGTTCGTTGCGCTGGGTCACGTGGCGCGAGGTGCCGGGGCGGCGCCGGTCCAGCTCGGGCTGAATGTCGGCTTCGCTCAGACTCAGGCCGGGTGGGCAGCCATCGATCACGCAGCCGATCGCGGGTCCGTGGCTCTCGCCAAAATTGGTGACACGGAACAATTCGCCGAAAGTGCTGCCTGACATGGGGAACCTGGGTTGCTGAAGGGGCCGAGCGATTCTATCGGCCACTCATGGTCAACCCTGAGCGGGCATAAAAAAAGCGGCCCGAAGACCGCTTTACACAAGCCAGATCTCGGCTCCGTTCAGAGCTTGGGTTCACCGGCCGACTCGGGATTGTCCTCAAGCGGCCAGTCGCGGATATAGGCCTTGAGCATGCGGTTTTCGAAGTCCTGCCCGTCAACCACCGCCTTGGCCACGTCATAGAAGGAGATCACGCCCATCAGCGTCTTGCCGTCCAACACCGGCATATAGCGCGCGTGGCGACCCAGCATCATGCGGCGCACCTCGTCGATCTCGGTCTCGGGCGTGCAGGTCAGCGGGTGGTCGTCCATCACCGTGCGGACCAGCATGGTGCCCACCGAGCCGCCATTGCGTACGATTGCCGCGATCACTTCGCGGAAGGTCAGCATGCCGACCAAGTCACCATGCGTCATCACCACCAAGGAGCCGATGTCGCGCTCGGCCATCGTCGTCACGGCCACCGACAGCGGCTCGTCCGGAGTGACCGTGAACAGCGTGCCGCCCTTGACCCGCAGAATATCGACGACCTTCATGTTTTTCTCCTCAAACGCTAGGCAAAAAAGGGCAGATTGGGCTGCTCCGCTGCCGGGTTGGTAACTGGGAAGAAACATAGCACACAATCCCCGCATCAAACATCTGGGAGACACCATGTCCGGCTACGCCGACCCTGCTTTTGACACCTTGGCGCTACACGCCGGCGCCGCCCCCGACCCCACGACCGGGGCGCGTGTCACCCCGCTGCATCTGAGCACCTCGTTTGTGTTCGAAAACGCCGAGCACGCCGCCTCGCTGTTCAATATGGAACGCGCCGGCCATGTCTACTCACGCCTGTCCAACCCGACCACCGCAGTGTTCGAGGAACGGGTTGCCGCGCTGGAAGGTGGCGTCGGCGCCATCGCGACCGCCAGCGGCCAGGCCGCCCTGCACCTGGCCATCACTACGCTGGCCGGCGCCGGGTCCCACATCGTGGCCAGTGGCGCGCTCTACGGCGGCTCGCACAATTTGCTGCACTACACGCTAGCCCGCTTCGGCATCGAAACCTCGTTTGTGCGCCCCGGTGATCTGGACGCTTGGCGCGCCGCGATCCGACCCAACACCAAGCTGCTGTTCGGTGAAACCTTGGGCAACCCGGGCCTCGATGTGCTGGACATCCCCAGCGTGGCCAGCATCGCCCATGAGGCCGCCCTGCCCTTGCTGGTCGACTCGACGCTGACGACACCCTATCTGATGCGCCCCTTCGAACATGGCGCCGATCTGGTCTATCACTCGGCGACCAAGTTCTTGTCGGGCCACGGCACGGTGGTCGGCGGCGTGCTGGCCGACAGCGGCAGCTTTGACTGGCAGGCCGCGCATGACCGGCATGGCCTGTTCCCGGAGTTGTGCGAGCCCTATGCCGGCTTCCACGACATGGTGTTTGCAGAGGAGAGCACCGTCGGTGCCTTTTTGCTGCGCGCCCGCCGCGAAGGCTTGCGCGACTTTGGCGCCTGCATGAGCCCGCACACCGCTTGGCTGATCCTGCAGGGCATCGAAACCCTGTCGCTGCGCATGCAGCGCCATGTGCAGAACGCGCAGAAGATCGCTGAATTTCTAGCCGCCCAACCCCAAGTTGAGCGGGTGGGCTATCCCGGCCTGAACAGCCACCCCAACCATGCACTGGCGCAACGCTTGTTGCCGCGCGGCTGTGGTTCGGTGTTCAGCTTTGACCTGAAGGGTTCAAGAGCGCAAGGCCGCGTCTTCATCGAAACGCTGAAAATCTTCTCGCACCTGGCCAATGTCGGTGACTGTCGCTCGCTGGTGATTCACCCCGCATCCACCACGCATAGCCGCATGGATGACGCGGCGCTGAGCCTGGCCGGCATCGCCCCCGGCACGATACGCCTGTCGATCGGCTTGGAGGACGCGGACGATCTGATCGATGACCTGAAGCGCGCCCTCAAGGCCGCAGCCAAATAAGCACAGGGAGCCCTCACAATGAAATGGATCGTCAACGGCCACGAGGCCTATGCCTACACCGGCGGGCGGCCGCTGGACCCCAGCCTGCCCGCCGTCGTTTTCATTCACGGCGCGCTGAACGACCACAGCGTCTGGACCTTGCTTGCGCGCTGGTTCGCCCATCATGGCCATGCGGTGTTGGCTCTGGACCTGCCTGGCCATGGCCGCAGTGGCGGCGAGCCGTTGGCCAGCGTGGAGTCGCTGGGCGACTGGGTCTGGCAAGTGCTCGACGCTGCCGGTGTGCAGAGCGCCGCCCTGGTCGGCCACAGCATGGGTTCACTGATCGCGCTGGAGGCGGCTGCCCAACAAGCGGCACGCGCCAGACATCTGGCCATGCTCGGCACGGCCTACCCAATGAAGGTAAGTGAGGCCTTGTTGAACACCGCCGCCGAGCAGCCATTGAAGGCGATCCGCATGGTCAACACCTTTTCCTTCTCGACCCTGGCGGCAAAGCCCTCCTACCCCGGCCCGGGGGCTTGGCTGCAGGGGGGTGAACTGGCCCTGAAGCGGCGCATCCAAGCCGGCCAGACCGCCAGCAATTTGTTCGCCCATGATTTCCGCCTCTGCGACGCCTATGCCGGCGGCTTGGAGGCAGCGGCGCGGGTCAGTTGTCCTTGTGACTTCATCCTCGGCGAACGCGATCAAATGACCTCGCCCAAACAAAGTCGTCAGTTGGCCGAGGCCCTTAAGGCGCGGACCACGCTGCTGCCGGCCGGCCATTCACTGATGGCCGAGCAACCGGACCTGATGCTGCAAGCCCTGCGCCGGGCGCTGAGCACACCGTCGGCCTGATCAGTTGCGATAACCCAGGCTCAGGCCCAGGCTATAGCCTTGGGTCTGCTCGATGATGGGGCTGCTCGCCGCCGGCCCCAGCAAGCGGCTGAAGCCGGCGCTGGCAAAGCCCAGCCAATGCTGGCTGAAGGCATAGGTGTAGCCGGCATTCAAGCTCAGCTCCCGCAAACCGGCATTGGCGCGGTAGCTGCGACCAAGACGAGTCGCGGCGGCGCTGCCTTCAGGCACGCCGAAGTAACTGTCCATATAGCGGGCATCGCCGCCGCCCAGACTCAAGCCGGCCAGCAACTCGGAGCGGCTGTTGCGATAGAAGCTGTGGCTCAGATCCAGGTTGCCGACCAGGCCACCACCCCGCCCGGCCAAGTCTTGGCCCAAGGCTCCGGAGAGATGCCACTCGGGCGCCAAGGTGTAGGCGCCATACAAACGCCCCCGCAAGGTGCTGCGCACCTCGGGCAGACCGGCGGTGACACCCTCATCGCTGACCTTGCGCCCGCCATCAAGGCGCAGGCTGACGCCAAACCGGAAGCTATCACTGTTGTAGAGGTCTCGGCTTGCGCCCGCCCCCGGGCCAAGTGCGGCATGGCCGAAGCCCATCAGCGAAGCGCCGCCGGAGGTGGAGATGCGCCACTTGCCCCAGCGCAGAGCCCACATCGGTTTGATCGAGGTGTCGTACTTCTTGGAACCCCAGTAGTTCGGCCCATACTGAGTGGCCACGCCGAGCAGATACCGGAAGTCCGAGTCAACCAACTCGGCATGCGGCATCTCGGGATCCAAGACCGTCAACAGGGCCTTGACGGGAGGCTTTAAAAAATTAGCCACCGGGTCGGTCGAGTCCACTTCACTCGCCGGCTGAGGCGCCGATGGCGCCGCCGCAATCGTGGCAGCAGCGCCCGCTGGCGCTGGATCGGCCGAGCTTGGTGCACCCAGCACCAAGGCCAACAAGGGCGAAAGCAGATGTACTCGCATGCGGCCTAGCTTAGCAGCGCCGCGCCGACTGGCAAGCGATTTAAAAGGCCTTGTTGACCCGCGTGTTGTGGCTCGACTTAGGATGCGATGCCCAACATTGGGCGCAACTCTTTCAGCATATCGCTGACCATCGCCCGCAGGTCGTACTTCAGCTGCCAGCCCCAATCCTTCACAGCGGCGCTGTCATCAATGCGCTGCGGCCAGCTGGCGGCAATCGCTTGGCGGAAGTCCGGCGCGTAGTCGATCTCAAAGCCAGGCAGCTGACGCTCAATTTCAGCGGCAATCTCGGCGGGCGTGAAGCTGACACCGGCCAGGTTGTAGCTGCCACGCTGCTTGATCGACTCCGCGGGCGCTTCCATCAACTCGATGGTGGCGCGCAGTGCGTCAGGCATATACATCATGGGCAAGCCCTGCCCCTCTTCCAGGAAGCAGCTGTAGCAGCCGGTCTTCAGCGCCGAGTGGAAAATCTCGATCGCATAGTCAGTCGTGCCGCCGCCGGGCGGCGTCTTGTAGCTGATCAGCCCCGGATAGCGCAGGCTGCGCACATCGACGCCATGGTTTTTGTGATACCAGGCACACCAGCGTTCACCGGCCAGCTTGGAGATGCCGTAGACCGTGGTCGGGTCCATCACCGTGGTTTGCGGCGTGTCCAACGCCGGGGTGCTCGGGCCGAAAGCGGCAATCGAGCTGGGCCAGAAGATGCGGTCAAGCTTTTGCGTACGCGCCAGCTCCAGCACATTGAGCAGGCCCTTCATATTCAGATCCCAGGCCCACATCGGGTGCTTCTCACCGGTGGCCGACAAAGCCGCCGCCAGGTGATAGATCTGCGTGATGGCGTGACGTTTGACCACGGTGGCCAGAGCCGCCGCGTCGGTCACGTCCAGCATTTCGTGCGTGAGCTCGGGCACGCGGCCCTCGGGCGCCAGGTCGCTGGTGATGACATTGGCCATGCCATGCCGCTGGGCCAGTTCTTGGGCCAGTTCGGAGCCGATTTGGCCATTGGCGCCGATGATGAGGATCTTGGTGCTGCTGCTCATGCTGCTTGCTCTTAGAGGGTGTGCGGGTAAGGCGACGACTTCAGGCGCTCTTGATCAGGCCCAGTTCACGGCCGGCCTGGGCAAAAGCGGCGACGGCCTTCTCCAGATGTTCACGCTCGTGACCGGCCGAGACCTGCACGCGGATGCGCGCCTGGCCCTTGGGCACCACGGGGAAGAAAAAACCCACCGCGTAAATGCCCAGCTCCAGAATGCGCGCGCTGAGTTTTTGCGCCATCACCGCGTCGTAAACCATGATCGGCACGATCGAATGCGTACCGGGCTTGATCTCGAAGCCAGCGGCCTGGATGGCTTCGCGGAAGTAGGCGGTGTTGGCTTCCAGCTTGTCGCGCAGATCAGTCGAAGCCTCCAACAGGTCGAGCACGGCGATCGAGGCGCCAACGATGCTGGGCGCCACCGTGTTGGAGAACAAATAGGGGCGCGAGCGCTGACGCAGCAACTCAATCACTTCCTTGCGGCCGCTGGTGAAACCACCTGAGGCGCCGCCCAGGGCCTTGCCCAGCGTGCCGGTGATGATGTCGATCTTGCCGAAGACATTGCGGTACTCATGTGTGCCGCGGCCGGTCTTGCCGAGGAAGCCACTGGCATGGCATTCGTCGATACCGAGCAAGGCGCCGTAACGGTCGGTGATCTCGCGGATCTTGTCGAGCTGCGCAATGGTGCCGTCCATCGAAAACACACCGTCGGTGAACACCAGCGTGAAACGTGCGCCGGCCGCTTGGGCCTCCTGCAAGCAGCGCTCCAGATCGGCCATATCGTTGTGCTTGTAGCGGAAGCGCTTGGCCTTGCACAGGCGGATGCCGTCGATGATGGAGGCGTGGTTCAACTCGTCGCTGATGATGGCGTCTTGCTCGCCCAGCAGCGGCTCAAACAGGCCGCCATTGGCGTCAAAGGCGGCCGCATACAAGATGGTGTCCTCGGTGCCCAGGAAACTTGCCAAGCGCTGTTCCAGCGTCTTGTGCAGGTTTTGCGTGCCGCAGATAAAACGCACCGAGGAAAGTCCGTAGCCATGGGTGCGCAAGGCTTCGTGCGCGGCCTCGATGACCTTGGGGTGCGAAGACAGACCCAGGTAGTTGTTGGCGCACAGATTGATCACCTCGCGGCCATCATTGGTGTGAACCACGGCGCCTTGCGGACCGGTGATGACGCGCTCGCTCTTGTACAGGCCCGCCTCACGAATGCCTTGCAACTCGCTGTTCAGGTGGGCGTAGAAGTCTTGCGTGGTGGCCATCATCTGTCTCCTGGTGCACAATTCACTAAATTGAACGCAGTTCGATATACCGAACTTTTGTGCAGTATCTGGGATTTCGTTTTCAAGGTCAAGCATGTCCGTACCGAATCTGGAAAGTCTCGAGCCACCCAAGGTCGGCGCCACCTTGCAAGCCTTGCGGCAGGCGCAAGGTCTCTCGCTGGACGAGTTGTCGCGCCGCGCCGGGGTCAGCAAATCGATGCTTTCGCAGATCGAACGCAACCAGGCCAACCCGACGGTCGCCGTGGTCTGGCGGCTGGCCAATGCCTTGCGGGTGGAAATGTCCGAACTCTTGGGCGGCGAGCGCGCCGCGGTGCCGGCGATTGAAAAAGTGGCCGCCCATTCGATACCTGGCATGAGCAGCCCGGACGGCCTGTGTCAGCTGCGCATCCTGGGCCCAATTGATCTGGCCGGGCAATTCGAGTGGTATAAGCTGACGGTGCAGCCCGGCGGAGTACTCGAGTCGGCCGCCCATGAGCCGGGTTCGCGCGAGCACCTGAGCGTGCTCAGTGGCAGCCTGGAGGTCAGCGCCGGTGGCAGCTGCCAAATCTTGCAGGCCGGCGAAACTGCACGTTATGCGGTCGATGGCCCGCACGCGATTCGCAACAAGTCCAAACCCGAGAGCGAGCCGGCCGTGGCCTTGTTGGTGGTGTTACACCCTTAATTGCCCAGTAGCTCGGCCACGCTGAGCTTTTCCCAGCTGCTGCGCTGCCACAGCGGGGCCAGGCTCATCGAGCGTTCGGCCAATATGGCGTTCAGCAAGGGAGCTGCCGAAGTTTGCTCCGGCACACCCAAGAGCACCAGGCGCTGCGCGCCGCCCTCCTCCAAGCGGCCCAGCAGATCCAGATCACCCAGCTGATCGAGCACTGGTTCCAACTGCAAGGGGTCCACCCGCAAGCGGCGCGCCAAGGCCAGGCTGCTGACGCCGCCTTCCCCTAACTGCTGCGCCAGACGCAACTCGCGCAGCACGCCCAGCGCTAACTCAAGCCCGAGCCCTGGTGCTTCGGGCCTGCGCAACATGCCGGTGCTGAGACTGGGCGCGTTGGCGGCCAGCAAGGCACCCAGCAACACAATCACCCAGCCGGCGTAAAGCCAGACCAGAAAAATCGGCACGGTGGCAAAAGCGCCATAAAGGGTCGAGAAGGTCGGCACCGCCTTGAAGTACCAAGCCAACACACCCTTGGCCACATTGAAGCCCAAGGTCACGAAAACGCCGCCGGCCAGCGCATGGCGCCAGCGCACATCGGTGTTGGGCACATAGCGAAACAAGGCTGCCACGCCGGTCGCCATGACCATGAACTCGATGCCGCTGAACAGCACCGCCAGACTGAAAGGCAAACTGGCCAGCAGGCCATGGCCGGTGGTGATGGCATAGCTGGTCAGCGCCAAGCTGCCGCCCAGCAGCAGCGGGCCCGCCGTCAAGGTGGCCCAATAGACCAGCAAGCGCTGAGGAAAGGGGCGCGGCCTTTGCACGCGCCAGATGGCGTTGAGCGTGCGGTCTATCGTCAGCATCAAGGCCAGTGCCGATAGACCTAAGGCAAACAAGCCCACCGCGCCGAGTCGATTCGCCTTGGAGGCGAACTGTGTCAGCGCGCCCAGCACCGGCTTGGCAATATTTGCCGGGATCAGGCTCTTGACGAAGTACTGCTCCAAGGCCGTTTGAAAGGAGCTGAAGATCGGAAAGGCGGTGAACAAGGCCAGCATCACCGTCAACAAGGGCACCAGCGAGATCAGTGTGGTGAAGGTCAGGCTACCGGCCGTCAGCCCGAGGCGGCCTTCACGGAAACGGCTGTGCAGGCTTTGCACCATCAGGCGCCAAGGCCAGCGATTCAGGGTGGACATCAGCAGTCCGGCCCAGTCCTTCAGTCTCAGTTGTTCGGAAGAGAGTTTGCGCATGCTGGCTATGATGCCAGCATGTCTATGCCTTCCTCGAATTCGCCCACTTCCGCCCCCCTCCCGGAGACACCGCTACGCACCCAGGCCAGCAGCCGCGAAGCGCTGTCTCGCAGCTTGGCGCTTGGCGCCTTGATCGCACTGTTTGTACTCTGCCTGGCCTGGGAGCTGTGGCTGGCCCCCACCGGGCGCGGCAGCCTGGCCATCAAGGCGCTGCCCTTGTTGATCCCGATGTTGGGGCTGTGGCGCTACCGGCTCTACACCTTCCGCTGGCTCAGCCTGATGATCTGGCTCTATTTCGCCGAAGGTGCGGTTCGCGCCACCAGTGAAGCCGGCCTGAGCGCCTGGCTGGCCGGCCTCGAAGTGCTGCTGAGCGTGTTGATTTTCTGCGCCTGCGCCCTTCACGTCAGATTGCGTCTGGCCGCAGCCAAGGGCGCATGACTGGCAGCGCCGCCCTGCTGCAGGCCTTGCGTGGTCTGCTCGGTGAAGCCGGCTTGCTGGAGTCGGGCGACCTGAGCGCCTACGAGCGCGATTGGCGCGGCCGCTATGCCGGACGCGCGCTGGCGGTGGCACGACCCGCCAATAGCGAGGAAGTGGCCGCGGTCATCAAGCTATGTAGCGCGCACGGTGTGGCGCTGGTACCGCAAGGCGGCAACACAGGTCTGGTGGGCGCCTCTACCCCCGATGAAAGCGGGCAGCAACTGCTGCTGAGCCTGAGCCGCATGAACCGCGTACGCCACATCGACGCCGCCAACCTGACCATGACGGTAGACGCCGGGTGCGTCTTGCAAACAGTGCAAGCGGCGGTGGCCGAGCAAGGACTGTTGTTCCCGCTCAGCCTCGCCTCGGAGGGCTCCTGCACGATAGGCGGCAACCTGGCCGCCAACGCCGGTGGCACGCAAGTATTGCGTTATGGCAATGCCCGTGAACTGTGCCTGGGCCTGGAGGTGGTGACGGCCGGCGGAGAGATTTGGAACGGACTGTCGGGCTTGCGCAAAGACAACACCGGCTATGACCTGCGCGATCTCTTCATCGGCAGCGAGGGCACGCTGGGCGTGATCACCGGCGCCACGCTGAAGCTCTACCCGCAGCCGCTCGCGCAAATGACCGCCCTGGCCGCTTGCGCCACTCTGGAGAGCGCCTTGCATTTGCTGTCGCTGGCGCAAGCGCGCGCTGGTGCCATGCTGACCGGCTTTGAGTTGATGAACGCCTTCTCGCTCGGCCTGGTGCGCAAACACTTCCCTCAGCTGCAGCAAGGACTGGCCGAGTGCCCCTGGACGGTGCTGCTGGAGTTGTCCGACTCGGAGAGCGAAGCCCATGCCCGCGGAGTTTTTGAAGGGTTGCTGGAAGCAGCGCTGGAAGCAGGCGTGATCAGCGATGCCGTCGTGGCCGAGAGCCAAACGCAGTCGCAGTGCCTGTGGCATTTGCGCGAGTCCATTCCACTCGCGCAGGCGCAGGAAGGACTCAATATCAAGCACGACATCGCGCTGCCGGTATCGGCCATTCCCGCTTTTGTTGCGGCGGCCGATGCAGCGCTAGGGCGGGCCGTACCCGGCGTGCGCCTGGTCAACTTCGGCCACCTGGGCGATGGCAATCTGCACTACAACGTGCAAGCACCCGAGGGCGTAGCGGCCACGGCGTTTCTGGCCGCCCATGAGGCTGCGATCAATCGCATCGTTTACGACGCGGTGGCAGAGCACGGCGGCAGCTTCTCGGCCGAGCATGGCATCGGGCGACTCAAGCGTGACGAACTGGCGGCACGCAAGGACCCGGTCGCCCTGCAAATGATGCGCGCCATCAAAAAAGCCCTGGATCCCCAGGGCTTGATGAATCCGGGCCGCCTGCTTTAAAGCCAGCGGCCTGGCTTCATCACTCAGTCGGCGCCTTGGACAGAGGCCTTAACAGGCTTGACCCCGCGCGCAAGGTTCAGGCCCTTGAGCAACATCCGCCAGACAAACCGGACCATCAACACGGTCAAGATCGCCTCTACAAAGGTCATCACAAAGGCCAGCAAGCCGTTCCAACGCTCTGAACGACGGCCGAACTTGGCGATCATGCGGTCACGGGCGATCTCGATGCTGTCGTAGAAGGTGGGGATCACCAACAGCGTCAGAATCGTCGAGGTGATGGTGCCGCCGATGATGGCCACCGCCATCGGGCGGTAAAACTCACTGCCCTCACCCAGACCGATGGCCACCGGCAGCATGCCGGCAATCAACGCAAAAGTGGTCATCAGAATCGGCCGCAGGCGCTTGCGACCGGCCGTCATCAAGGCATCCTCTCGATCCATGCCTTCGGACTCCAATTGACGAGCGGCATCCAGCAGCAGAATCGCGTTCTTAGCCACCAGACCCATCAGCATGATGACGCCGATAAAGCTCATCAGATTCAAGGTGCTCTTGGTCATCAAGAGCGCCAAGACCACACCGATGAGAGACAAAGGCAGGGACAGCATCACCGGCAGCGGCGCGGTGAAGGAGCCGAACTGCATCACCAAAACCAAATACATCAGGCCGATACCGGACACCAAGGCGATGGCCATCTCGGTGAAGACGACCTCTTGTTCACGAGAATCCCCTTCCAGTTCCAGGCTGTAACCGGGCGGGAAATTGATGGCCTTGGCCAGTTTCAGTGCATCGGCAGTGACCTCGCCGGGCGAGCGCCCCTGCACATTGGCGGCCACCGCGATGGTGCGCTTGCCGTCGGCGTGCTGGATCTTGCTGGGACCCTTGCCCATGGTGACGGTGGCGATCTGCTCCAGCGGCACCATCACATTGCTGCCGCTGACGGCAATCGGCAAACGCTCAATATTGCTGGCATTGACCCGGTCCTCGGGTGCCAGGCGCACGGCCACATCGCGGGTCTCGCCGGAGGGGTCGACCCAGTCGCCCACTTCAACCCCGGCAAAGGCCACACGCAGCGCCTGCGCCGCATCGGTGACAGAAATACCCAACGAGTTGGCCAGACCGCGATTCAACTCGATCTGCAACTCATCCTGCGGGTCTTGCTCGGACAAGCCGACATCGACCGCGCCCTTGATGCCGCGCATCTGCGCCATGAAGGCATTGGTGATGTCCAAGAGCTTACGCGAATCGGCACCGGTGAAGCGGATCTGCACCGGTTTGCGACCGCCGCCGTTCAAGTCATCGGACACCGCGTACTCGGCGCCGACCAGGCCCTTGACCTTTTCACGCAAGTCATTGGCCACCTCGGTGGCGGAGCGCTTGCGCTTGTTGCTCTTGCCGATGTCCACATAAATGCGGCCACCACCGATATTGACATTGGTGTTGGTGGCGACCGTCTCTGGCATTCGACGCGCCAGCTCCGCGGCAGCCTCCAGCTTCAGCTTGGCGTATTCCAGGCTGCTGCTGGCCGGTGTGCGCACCTCGACCGCCACCATGCCGGCATCGGTCACAGGCAAGAAGCTGGAGCCGCCGAACTTGCCTTGCAAGAACAGCGCGCCCACCAAGCTGGCCACCGCAAACAAGGCCATCCAGATGCGGTGATGCAGGGCCCAGGCGATCACATGACCATAACGCTCGGTTTGATGGTCAAACCATTCGTTGAAGCGCTCCAGCATGCGGCCCAACGCGTTCTTCGGCGCCAGGTGATGATTTGGTGGGTCGCCCCAGTAAGCCGACAACATCGGGTCCAGCGTGAAGGAGATGAACAGGCTGACCATCACCGAAGCGACCACGGTCAAGGCAAAAGGCCGGAACCACTCGCCCGACACGCCGGGCATGAAGGCCACTGGCACAAACACCGCCACGATGGCGAAGGTGGTCGATGCCACGGCCAAGCCGATTTCAGCCGTGCCGTTGAGCGCAGCGGTGCGGCGGTCCGACCCGCGTTCCATATGCCTCACGATGTTTTCGCGCACGACGATTGCATCGTCGATCAACACGCCAATCGCCAGCGACAGCCCCAAGAGGCTCATGAAATTCAGCGTGAAGCCACACAGCCAGACGGCGATAAAGGCGGCAATCACCGAGGTCGGCAGCGACAGCGCGGTGATCAAGGTGGAGCGCCAAGAGTTCAGGAACACATAGACGACAAAAATCGTCAAACCGGCACCCAGCACCAGGGATTCGATCACATTGTTCAGGCTGTTCTGGGCGTCTTTGCCGCCGTCCTGCGTGACCTCCAACTTCGCGCCATCTGGCAAGGTTTTGTTGATTTCCTCGACCAGTTTGCGGATCTTGGTGGCCACCGTGACGGTGGACGCATCGCGCGAGCGCGTGACGGCGATGCCCACATTGGGGTTGCCGTTACGCAGGCTGATGCGGTTGATTTCGGCAAAGCCGTCTTCGATGCTGGCCACCTGTGACAGGCGGACCAACTCGGTGCCCCGGCGCTTCACGACAATTTGTTGGAACTCGGCCGGCGATTCAATTCGGCCGATCAAGCGGATGCTTTGATCCTCCAAGGTGCCGCGCACCTTGCCGACTGGCGCGGTGCTGTTCTGGTTGCGCAGCGCCGCCACCACCTCGGTCACCGAGACATTGTTTTCGCGCAGTTTTTCCGCATGCAGCAGCACGCTCAACTCACGCTTGAGTGAGCCATTGACCATCACCACGGCAACGCCGGGCACGCCGCGGAACTTGTCGGCCAACTGGTCCTCGGCAATGCGAGAGATCTCGGCATGGCTTTGTTTGCTGCTGGACAAGGCCAACTGCATGATGGGCTCGGCCGCCGGGTCCTCACGCTGCACTACCGGTTCGCGGATCTCGGTGGGCAGCTTGTAGCGCACCGTATCGATCGCGTTACGAACCTCATCCGAGGCCTCGATCAGGTTTTTGTTGAAGTTGAAGATCAGTACGATCTGCGCATAACCTTCGCTGGCGCTGGAACGAACCCGCGCTACGCCCGAGATGCTTTGCAGCGACTTCTCGATGCGATTGACCACCTCGCGTTCAACCGTTTCCGGCGAGGCGCCGGGGTAGGCAATGCCCACCACCAGAACCGGCTCCTGCACATCGGGGATCTGATTGACCTTCAGCTTCTTGAGCGCAAGAAGCCCCAGGCACATCAGCGAGATGATGATGACGATCGTGGCGATCGGTTTTTTGATACTGAAATCGGAAAGAAACATGGCTTACTTCCCTGCGGCGGCCGCGCTGGCGGATGCTGCATTCAAGGCTGCACTGGCCGCACCCGCCGGCACGCTGGCCTTGGGCGACGGGACCAACTGAAGCTTTTGACCGTCTTGCAGATTGGAGCCTGGTTTACGCAGGATCCGGTCGCCGACCTTCAGGCCGCTGAGCAAGACAAACTCGCCTCGGCGGGCATCGCGCTCGCCCAGTTTGAGCGCGGTCTTCTTGACGCTATCGCCCTGGATCACCCAGGCAAAGGCTTCATCGCCGGCACGCACCAGCGAGGCATCGGCCAACATCAAGGTATTGGTGCTACCGGTTTCGACGCGCCCCTCGGCGTACAGACCGGCCACCTTCGGCGCACTTCCCGCCGCAAAGTCGACCAGCACTTCCAACTGTCGGGTGGTGGCGTTGGCGGCCGCATCAATACGGCGAATCTTTCCGCTGAAGTCTTTCTCGCCCAGACCGTTGACGCTGAAACTGACCGTTTGGCCCGGCTTCAACTCACTCATACGGTCCGCAGACACCAGGCCCTCGAAACGCATGCTGCGGGGGTCGATGACCTTGACCAGTTCCTTGCCGATCTGAGCCGTATCGCCAGCCGACACCTTGCGCTCACTAACGACACCATCAAACGGTGCCCGCACCTCGGTACGCTGCACTTGCTGGCGCGCCTGCACCATGCGCGCCTTGGCGGCGACCAGATCACTTTGAGCGCTATTGCGGCGCTGCTCGGCGTCTTCCATCGCCTGCAAAGAGCTCATGCCCTGCGCCTGCAAGGTCTTCAGGCGTTGGAACTGGCGCTCGGTCTGCTCAAATGACTGGCCGGCCACGCGCGCAGCTTCTTCGGCGGAGGCCAATTGGTCGCGGATCGAGGTGCTGTCCAGACGAACCAGCAAGTCGCCGGCGCGCACGGTCTCACCGTTTTCTTTCAAGACCTGCAGAACAACGGCGGAGACCTCGGCGCGCAGATCGGCCCGCTTCTCCGGCTGGATGGAGCCGGTGATGACCGGGCCAGAGGCATAGGTCCCCATGCTCATGGTCAGCATGTCTTCGGGTGCAATCTGCAGGACCGCTGCCGCGGCCTTGTCTGATTTGCCGGCTTCGGAATTTGAGGCCGGCTTGCCGCAGGAACTCAAAGCCAAGGCGCCAAATACGGCGGTAGTTGCGAACAAGACAGTCAGCGAGACAGGACGACGCGTCATCAGACGAACTCCGAAAATTGTTTTGGATCAATAGATCGAGCGGCGCGACAGCTTAAGCCAGATCGCACCCGGCGCCGGAGGTCATGGCAATGGAAAGAGACTGGGTGTTTACCCTAGCCTCGAATTGCACGCTATTGCAGCGTTCCGCTCAGTGCGGGGGGAAGTGGCAAGGCAAGAACGTCAATGCCTTCGTCGGCGAGCGCTTCGAGCTCATCAGCGCTGGTCTGACCGCGTATGCCACGCTCTTCGGCCTCGCCGTAATGGATGCGGCGAGCTTCTTCGGCAAACTGATTGCCGACGTCTTCCGTTTTCGCGATCACTTCGCGCACGGCGTGCAAGACCATGGCCTGCATTTGCTGGCGTAGGGTTGCCTCTTCCATCGTGGCCGGCGCGGTTTGAGGCTCGTCCGCCACTTGCGCGTGCCGGGCGATCGGTGTTGCGCCGCCCGTGGCTCCCGTGCCAGAGGGGTTCTGGGCTACGGCCGTTTGGGCGTTTGTCGCTTTGTCGGAGCCACGCAGATGGGACACATTCAAACGAGCTGCCGTGGGCATGCGACGCACGTCCTTGTCGGCGCAGATCGGGCAAGTCAGTTGACCTTGCGTCAGCTGAGTTTCGAAGTCATGGGTAGAGCCAAACCATCCTTCAAACAAATGGTCGTGGCTGCAAGCCAAATTCAAAACAATCATGCGGAGGGGAAAAGCGCGCGGCAGGTTCAGACAGCGGGCTGCCAGTCCAAGGCCCAGTCACCGCGCTGCCAGCGCGACAGCCAGAGCAGGCCAATCAAGGTCTTGGCATCGGTCATGGCGCCGCTAGCTGCCATGGCATCTAGTTCTTCGACACTGTGGGTCACGATGTCGAGGAACTCACCCTCGTCCAGCGATTGCGTGCCGGCAGTAAGACCTCGAGCAAAGAAGATTTCAATGCCCTCATCGGAGTAGGCAATGGCGTTGTGCAAGACACCGGCGTGGGCCCATTCGGCTGCGCTGTAGCCGGTCTCTTCCAGCAATTCACGCTGAGCACACAGGAGCGGCGCTTCGCCAGCGTCCAGCTTGCCCGCCGGGAACTCCAGCATGGCTCGGCCCATCGGGTAACGGAACTGCCGTTCCATCAGCAAGCGACCATCGTCCAGCAAAGGCACGATCATGACCGCGCCGGGGTGGACGATGTACTCGCGAGTTGCGGTGGCGCCGTCAGGCATGCGCACCACATCGCGCTTGACCTTCAAAAAGCTGCCGCTGTAGACCGGTGTGGACTCGACACATTGCTCACGCAAGTGGAGATCAGTCTCGTCCGGCCCTGTGCTTGATTCAGTCATCATGGCGCGATCGCCGCAGGTAACGCCAGACGAAGCCTGGGAAGCCCAAGGTGATAAACAAGCAAAGGCCGGCAGCATAAAACTCCCAACCCTGCGGCTGCCGCTGCCCCAGCTTCGCTTCAATGGCGAAGCCCAAAGCCAAGGTCAAGCAAGCCAGCAAGGCGAGTTCAAGCAGAAGCCATCCGGCGGCCTTAGGCCTGCGCAGCGGACCCACCAGCAGAATACGGTGACTCAAGTAGGGCCAGTTGGCCGCCGCCACAGCGGCGATCAAAACCAGCCAGATCGCTGTCTGGTTATCCATCGGTCGAGATACAGACTCAGGTAGCCAGCGTCTTGACGATGGCTTGAGCGCACATGGCCATCAGACCACCCGGCAACAAACCAAAGAACAGCACGGCAGCGCCGTTCAAAGACATGACCACGCGAACATCGCTGGGAGCGGCCAGAGGTGCGGTATCGGTGGGTTCGTCAAAGAACATCACCTTGACGATGCGCAGGTAGTAGAAGGCGCCGATCAGGGACACCACCACCGCCAGCACCGACAGCGCCAAATAGAAGTTCACATTGGTCGAAACCAAGGCTTGCAGCACCGACAGCTTGGCGTAGAAGCCCGCGGTGGGCGGCACGCCGGCCAGCGAGAACATGAAGATGGTCATCACCGCGGCATACCAAGGGCTGCGCTTAGCCAGGCCCGCGAGGTCTTTGATTTCTTCGGCTTCATGCCCTTGACGCGAGAGCAGCAAGATCATGCCGAAGGAGCCCAAGGTGGTCATCACATAGGTGACGACGTAGAACATCGCCGAGCTGTAGGCATTGGCGGCCGACAGCGTGTTGTTGTTGACCACGCCGGAAGCCAAGCCCAAGAGCATGAAGCCCATTTGCGCGATGGTCGAATAGGCCAACATGCGCTTCAAATTGGTCTGTGCAATTGCAGCCAGGTTACCGACCAGCAGCGACATCACAGCCAGCACAATCAGCATCTGTTGCCAGTCAACGGCCAGGCCAATCATGCCTTCCACCAACAAGCGGATGGTGATGGCAAAAGCAGCCAGCTTGGGCGCAGCGCCGATCAGCAAAGTAGCAGCAGTAGGCGAGCCTTGGTAAACGTCAGGCACCCACATATGGAAGGGAGCGGCACCCAGCTTGAAGGCCAAGCCGGCGACCACAAACACCACGCCAAAGACCAGGACGGACTTGTTCGGCACGCCAGTGCTGATGACGTTGAAGACCTGCGGGATCGACAAGGAGCCGGTGGCGCCGTACATCATAGAGAGGCCGTAGAGCAAGAAGCCGCTGGCCAAGGCGCCCAGCACAAAATACTTCATCGCCGCTTCGGTCGAATTGGCATGGTCGCGGCGCAATGCCACCAGGGCGTACAGCGACAAGCTCATCAACTCCAGGCCCAGATAAATGACCAGGAAGTTATTGGCCGACAGCATCACAAAGATGCCCAGCAGCGAGAACAGGCTGAGGGTGAACAGCTCACCCTTCAGCATGTCGCGCGAGGCAGCGTAGGGGCGTGCATACACCAGGGTGACGATTGTGGCGACGCAGGCAAAGAAGGCCAGCAGGTGACCCATTGGGTCGGCAACCACCATGCCTTGCATGGCGTAGACGGTCGCGCCGTCGTTGAAATAGCTGAGGTGCACCGCACCGACGACCGCCAGGGTCAGTTGGGTCAGCCAATAGGTGGGGCGACGCTGGGGATCGGTGACGAACAGATCCACCATGGCCACGATACAGGCCATGACCAGGAGAGCGATTTCGGGATAGACCGCGAGCCAGTTCATATTGTTCATTTGGGTGTGGCCTCTCTCAATTGCCGCTCAGCTTGGACACGGCCACATGCTTGAGCAACTCGCTCACAGAGACCTGCATGACATCGGTGAAAGGCTTGGGATAAACGCCCATCCACAGCACGGCAATTGCCAGCACCGCCATCATCAGGAATTCACGGGCGTTGAGGTCGCTCAGATTCTTGACATCGTCATTGGTGACAGCACCGAAGTAAACGCGCTTGTACATCCACAGCGAATAAGCCGCGCCAAAGATCAGTGCGGTGGCAGCGATGGCGCCCAGCCAGAAGCTGTACTTGACAGTACCCAAGATCACCATCCACTCACCGACAAAACCAGCGGTAGCAGGCAGGCCGCAATTGGCCATGGCGAAGAACAAGGCGAAGGCCGCGAACTTGGGCATGGTGTTGACCACGCCGCCATAACTGGCGATTTCGCGGGAATGCACACGGTCGTACAAGACACCGATGGACAGGAACATCGCACCCGACACGAAACCGTGCGAGATCATCTGCACCAGACCGCCGGCCATGCCGAGTTCATTGAAGATGAAGAAGCCCAGGGTGACAAAGCCCATGTGCGCGATGGACGAATAAGCCACCAGTTTCTTCATGTCTTGCTGCACCAAGGCAACCAAGCCGATGTAGACCACACCAATCAGCGACATGGCGATGATCAACCACGACCATTGATGCGCAGCGTCCGGCGTGATGGGCATAGAGAAGCGCAGGAAGCCATAAGCACCCAATTTCAACATGATGGCAGCCAGCACGACCGAACCACCGGTCGGCGCTTCCACGTGGGCGTCTGGCAGCCAGGTGTGCACCGGCCACATCGGCACCTTGACCGAGAAAGCTGCCAAGAAGGCGAAGAACAACAAGGTCTGCGCTTGCGAGCCCAGGGGCAGTTTGTGCCAGGTGAGGATGTCGAAGGAACCGCCCGACTGGAAGTACAGGTAGAGCAGCGCGATCAGCATCAGCAAGGAGCCGGCCAGCGTGTAGAGGAAGAACTTGAAAGCCGCATAAACACGGCGCGGGCCACCCCAAACGCCGATGATGATGTACATCGGGATCAGCGTCGCTTCAAAGAAGACATAAAACAGCAGACCGTCCAGCGCCGAGAACACACCAATCATCAGACCCGACAGGATCATGAAGGCGCCCATGTACTGATTGACACGGGTTTCGATCACTTCCCAAGCGGCCAGCACCACGATCACGGTGATGAAAGCCGTCAGCGGCACGAACCACATCGAGATGCCGTCCACGCCCAGGTGGTAGCGCACATTGAAGCGCTCAATCCAGGGCTGGTTTTCGACGAACTGCATGGCAGCGGTCGAGGTGTCAAAACCGCCAATCAAAGGCAGCGTGACCGCAAAACAGGCCAACGAGGCGATCAGGGCCAACCAACGCACGGTCTTGGCTTGGTCGTCTCGGCCCAGGGCCAAGAGGATCAGGCCGCAGGCGATGGGTAGAAAAATGGCAAGACTAAGCAACATTCTTGTTCTCCGCCCTAGATCAAAGACCAGCCAAGGTCTTGAATTGGGGCCATATATAGGGCCACAGCTGCCACGTCATCAGTCCGATCACGCCCAGAATCATCACCAGCGCATACCAGTACAGATGACCGGTTTGCACTCGGCGTACCAGGCCGGCAATGCCGCCCACGGTTCGAGCTGAGCCGTTGATGATCAAGCCGTCGATCAGAGCTGCATCGCCGCCCTTCCAGAAAGCAAGACCCAGACCACGCGCGGCCTTGGCCAACACGTTTTCATTGAACCAGTCCAGGTAGTACTTGTTTTCCAGCACATTGATGACCGGCGAGAGCACGCGGCCAATGGTCTTGGGAATGCCAGGCGCGACCATGTAGAAGACATAAGCCGTGACCACGCCACCCAGAGCCAGCCAGAAAGGCAAGGTGCTCAGACCGTGGACAGCCATCGCGGCGGCGCCGTGGAATTCATGCGCCAGTTCTTTCATGGCGTGGTGCACTTCATGGTTGACGAAAATCGCGTCCTTGAAGAAGTCACCGAACAACATCGGCTGAATAGCTAGGTAGCCGATCACCACCGAAGGAATGGCCAGCAGCACCAATGGCAGGGTCACAACCCAAGGCGACTCATGCGGCACGTGCGGTTCATGGTGGCCGTGGTCATCATGATGGTCATGTTCGCCGGGGAAAGGCTTGTGGCGGAAATTTTCCTTGCCATGGAAGACCAGGAAATACATGCGGAAGGAGTAGAAGGCCGTCACGAAGACGCCGGCAATCACCGCAAAGTAGGCAAAGCCTGCACCGGGCAGATGGCTGGCGTGCACCGCCTCGATGATGCTGTCCTTGGAGTAGAAACCGGCAAACAGCGGCGTTCCGATCAAGGCCAAAGAGCCGAGCAGCGAGGTGATCCAGGTGATGGGCATGTACTTGCGCAGGCCACCCATATTGCGGATGTCTTGGTCATGGTGCATGCCGATGATGACCGAGCCAGCACCGAGGAACAGCAAGGCCTTGAAGAACGCGTGCGTCATCAGGTGGAAGACCGCAACCGAGTAGGCAGAAGCACCCAGCGCCACCGTCATATAGCCCAGCTGCGACAAGGTGGAGTAGGCCACGACGCGCTTGATGTCGTTCTGGATGATGCCCAGGAAGCCCATGAACAGAGCCGTGATGGCACCGATCACCAGCACGAAGTTCAAAGCGGTGTCCGACAACTCAAACAACGGGCTCATGCGAGCCACCATGAAGATGCCGGCCGTCACCATGGTGGCGGCGTGGATCAGCGCGGAGATTGGGGTCGGGCCTTCCATCGAATCGGGCAGCCAGACATGCAGCGGGAACTGGGCCGACTTGCCCATGGCACCAATGAACAAGCAGATGCAAGCCACAGTCAACATCATCCAATCGCTGCCCCACAAAGGCGCGTTGAAGGCGATGGTGGACAGTTCTGCGCGCTTGGCAAAGACTTCCGTGTAGTTCAGCGAGCCTGCATAAGCGGCCAGCAAACCGATGCCCAGGATGAAGCCAAAGTCACCGACACGGTTGACCAAGAAGGCCTTCATGTTCGCGAAGATCGCTGTCGGCTTGGTGTACCAGAAACCAATCAAGAGGTAACTGACCAGGCCCACGGCTTCCCAGCCGAAGAACAGTTGCAGCATGTTGTTGCTCATGACGAGCATCAACATCGAGAAGGTGAACAGCGAGATATAGCTGAAGAAGCGCTGATAGCCCGGGTCTTCTTGCATATAGCCGATGGTGTAGATGTGCACCATCAGTGACACAAAGGTCACCACGCACATCATCATGGCGGTCAGGCCGTCGACCAAGAAGCCGACTTCCATCTTCAGGCCGCCGACCACCATCCATTCATAAATGGTTTGGTTGAAGCGGGCGCCGTCGTTGATGACCGAATTCAGGGTCATCGCGGAGATGATGAAGGCGATCAGAACGCCCAGAATGGTGACGCTGTGAGCGCCTGCGCGCCCCACCTGCTTGCCAAACAGGCCGGCCACGATAGCGCCGACCAGAGGTGCCAAAGGCACCGCAAGCAACATGTTTTGAGAGAGTTGTGCGGACATATGGCGATCAGCCCTTCAACGCGTCGAGTTCTTCGACATTGATGGTGGCGCGGTTGCGGAACAGCACGACCAGAATGGCCAAGCCGATCGCCGACTCGGCGGCCGCCACGGTCAGGATGAAGAACACAAAGACTTGCCCAGCCATATCGCCCAAGTAGTGCGAGAAGGCGACGAAATTCAAATTCACGGCCAGCAACATCAACTCGATCGCCATCAGCAGCACGATCAGGTTTTTGCGGTTCATGAAGATGCCCACCACCGAGAGCGCGAACAGCATCGCGCCCAGGGTCAGGAAGTGGCCCAGCGTCAGGGTCATCATGCTTTGGCTCCAGTGTCGGCTGCTGGCTCAGCAGCAGGGGCAGCAGGAACTTCCACGCTCGGTGCCACCTTGATGATGCGCAGGCGATCGGCCTTCTTGACCTTGACCTGCTCGGACGGGTTCTGGCTGCGCGAGTCCTTGCGCTTGCGCAGTGTCAACGCGATGGCGGCAATGATGGCCACCAGCAGCAACACCGCAGCGATTTGCAAAGGATAGAGGTATTGGGTGTAGATGGCCACGCCCAGCATCTTGGTATTGCCCAACTTCAGCGCAGCTGCGGTTTCGGCGGGTGCCTCGCTCAGGCGGAATCCACCCATCAGTACGGCCGCCATTTCAAGCGCGATCAATGTACCGACCAGCGCGCCCAGCGGCAGGTGTTTCCAGAAGCCTTCGCGCACATGGTCAGAGTTGATGTCCAACATCATCACCACGAAGAGGAAGAGCACCATCACGGCGCCGATATAGACCAGCACCAAGGTGATGGCCAGGAATTCGGCTTTCAACAGCATCCAGATGCAGGAGGCAGTGAAGAAGGCCAGGATCAAGAACAGGGCCGAATGCACGGTGCTACGCGCCGTGATGACACGGAACGAGGAGCCCAGCAATATGGCCGAGAAGATGTAGAACAAAGCAGTGGTGATTTCCATGCGTCTTCCTGCAAAGCAGCAGTCTCGCGCGGGTGGCGGCTAGAGCTTGACTCTCGTCCACCCCGAAGCGATCAGCGGTACTTGGCGTCGGCCTCCTTTTGGGCTGCGATCTCGGGCTCGAAACGGTCACCGACTGCCAGCAACATGTCCTTGGTGAAGTACAAGTCACCGCGCTTTTCGCCGTGATACTCAAAGATATTGGTTTCGACGATCGAGTCCACCGGGCAGCTCTCTTCGCAGAAACCGCAGAAGATGCACTTGGTCAAGTCGATGTCATAACGCGTGGTACGCCGTGAACCATCCTCGCGCACGCCGGCTTCAATGGTGATGGCCATGGCGGGGCAAACGGCTTCGCAGAGTTTGCAGGCGATGCAACGCTCTTCGCCGTTTTCATAACGGCGCAGCGCATGCAGGCCACGGAAACGAGGCGACAACGGCGTCTTCTCTTCCGGGAACTGCACCGTGATATTGCGCGACAGGAAATGCCGTCCAGTCAGGGCCAGGCCCTTGAACAGCTCGATGAGCATGAAGCTCTTGATGAAGCTTACTGCAGACATGGGAGGACCTCAGCTCACTTCCAGATGTTGTAGGGCGACTGAATCCAGAGGCCGATGACGACCAACCAGACCAGGGTCACGGGGATAAAGATCTTCCAGCCCAGACGCATGATCTGGTCATAGCGATAGCGCGGGAAGCTGGCTCGCACCCACAAGAACATGGTGACGACCGCGAAGGTCTTGGCGCCCAACCAGATCCAACCGGGGATGAAGTCCAGCGCGGCGAACGGCGACAACCATCCACCCAAGAAGAACAGCACGGTCAGGATGGAGACCAACCACATATTGGCGTATTCGGCCAAGAAGAACATGGCGAAGGACATGCCGGAGTACTCGACCATGTGACCGGCCACGATTTCGGACTCACCTTCCACCACGTCAAAGGGGTGGCGGTTGGTTTCGGCCAGACCAGAGATGAAGTACACGCCGAAGATCGGCAGCAGAGGCAGCCAGTTCCAAGACAAGACGCCCATGCCCATATCGGCAAACTGGCCCTTGCCCTGGCCCATGACGATGTCGGTCATGTTCAGGCTGCCGCTGACCATCAGCACCACCACCAGGGCGAAGCCCATGGCGATTTCGTAACTGACCATCTGTGCGGAGGCACGCAGCGCGCCCAAGAAAGCGTACTTCGAGTTCGAAGCCCAGCCGGCGATGATGACGCCGTAGACCTCGATCGAGGTGATGGCCATCAAGAGCAACACACCGGCATTGATATTGGCCAACGCCACTTCAGGGCCGAAGGGCACAACCACCCAGGCGGCCAGGGCCGGCATGATGGTCATGATGGGGCCGATGAAGAACAAACCCTTGTTGGCGGCCGAGGGAACAATGATCTCCTTGAAGATCAGTTTCACCGCATCGGCAATCGGCGTCAGCAGGCCGAAGGGACCGACGCGATTCGGGCCCGGACGAATCTGCGTCCAACCGATCGCCTTGCGTTCCCACAGCGTCAGATAGGCCACGCAGATCATCAGCGGAGCGACCAAGACGATGATCTTGATCAGGTTCCAGATCACAGGCCAGGCGCCGCCAAGCAGCTGCGCGCCAGATTGGTAGAAGGTGTCAATCATTGCTGTTCTAAGCCTCTCAAGCCTTGGCCACGCTCAAAGCGCCGAAAGACGAGCCCAGCGCTGCGGTTTCGGCCAAACCGGCCGGAACACGCACCACCGAGGCGGGCAGTTTGGCATCCAAACGGGCGGCCAGTTGCACTTCGCCAGCACCTTCTTGGCTGATACGCACTGCCGCGCCTTCGCTCAGACCCAGCTGCGTCCACAGCGCTTGCGGCAAGCTTGCAACGGCGGCGTTGCGGCCATCGCTGCTCAGTTGCAAGGAGCTGGCGTTGCGCACCAGAGCGTCGGTCGCATAGATCGGCAGATCGGCCAGACGCTCCAAACCTGCGACAGCGCCGGCCAGACTTGGCACCGCACCCGACGCATTGCTCAATCGCGCGCTCAGATCGCCGCAATCGTGACCCAGGGCCTCGGTACGCACTTGCTCGGAACTGTCCTGCGCAAAACCGTCGAGCGCCAGCAAATTGCCCAGCACGCGCAAAATCTTCCAGCCCGGACGGGTTTCGCCCAGCGCCTTGACCACGCCGACGAAACTTTGGGCGCGGCCTTCGGCGTTGACGAAGGTGCCCGAGGTCTCTGTGAACGGTGCCGTTGGCAGCATCACATCGGCGTATTCCAGGCCGGTCTTGAAGGCGCTCATCACCACGACCATTTCCGCAGCGGCCAGGGCCTTGGCGGCGGCCGCAGGGTTGGCGCTGTCCAGCACCGGGTCGTTGTTCAGGAGCAGCAAGGCCTTCAGCTGACCGTTCAGCATCTGAGCCGCGTTCAGGCCACCCGACTTGGGCAAGGCCGAAGCCAGCTGCGCGCCAACGGTATTGGCGGCAGCGCTGAGGTAGCCCACGGTGGCACCAGTCTGCGCAGCAATCCAGTTCGCCAAACTCAGCAGACTGCCGGCTTGGGGATGCTGGGCGGCGGCATTGCCCAGCAACACGGCCTTGCGCTCACCGGACAGCAGCGCATCGGCGATCGCCTGTGCGGCCTCGGTCGCTTGGCCGGCCAACGGTGCGCTAGCGCCAGTTGCGGCAGCAATCGCCGCAGCCACATCGGCCAGGCTCTGCACCCAGGCGCTCGGCGCAGCGGTCACGCGGGCAGCGATCGGCATCAACCAGTCGTCTTCAGCAGCATGGATGCTCATCACCTGAGCGCCATGGCGGGCCGCTTGACGCAGACGTTGTGCGAACAAGGGGTGGTCCTTGCGCAGATTGGAGCCGACCACCAGGGCGCGGTCCAATTCGCTCAAGGAAGCGATGGAGCGGCCCAGCCAGAAGGCCTTGCCAGCTTCCGCCTGATTGGCGAAATCGCTGTGGCGCAGACGGGTGTCGATGTTCTCGCCACCCAGACCGCGCACCAACTTGGCCAACAGATGCAGCTCTTCCACAGTGCTGTGCTCGGAGCCGAGCGCGCCGACGGCAGCCGGACCATGCTCGGCACGGATGGCCTTCAAGCCATTGGCGATGTACTCCAGCGCAGTGCTCCAGTCGACCGTCTTCCAAGCACCGCCTTGCTTGATCATCGGCTGGGTCAGACGCTGATCACTGTTCAGGGCTTCGTAGGAGAAGCGGTCGCGGTCGGCGATCCAGCATTCGTTGACGTCTTCGTTCTCCAGCGGCACGACGCGCATCACTTCATTGCCCTTGACCTGAACGATCAAGTTGGCACCGGTGCTGTCATGCGGGCTGACGCTCTTGCGGCGCGACAACTCCCAGGTACGGGCGCTGTAGCGGAAGGGCTTGCTGGTCAAAGCGCCGACCGGGCAGATGTCGATCATATTGCCCGACAACTCTGAGTCGACCGAGCGGCCGACAAAGGTCTGGATCTCGGCATGCTCGCCGCGGTGCGCCATACCCAGCTCCATCACGCCGGCGATTTCTTGACCGAAGCGCACGCAGCGAGTGCAATGGATGCAGCGGCTCATTTCCTGCATAGAGATCAGCGGGCCCACATTCTTCTGGAAGACCACGCGCTTTTCTTCGGTGTAGCGCGACTTGCCGGCACCGTAGCCCACCGCCAAGTCCTGCAACTGGCATTCGCCGCCTTGGTCGCAGATCGGGCAATCCAGCGGGTGGTTGATCAGCAAGAACTCCATCACGCCTTGCTGGGCCTTCAGCGCTTTGTCGCTCTTGGTGCGAACGATCATGCCTTGCGTGACCGGCGTCGCACAAGCTGGCATAGGCTTAGGCGCCTTCTCCACATCGACCAAGCACATGCGGCAGTTGGCGGCGATGGAAAGCTTCTTGTGATAGCAGAAATGCGGGATGTAAGTGCCGGCCTGCTCAGCGGCATGCATCACCATGCTGCCCGCAGGAACCGTCAGCTTCTGACCGTCGAGTTCGATTTCAATCATGTCGTGTCCTGTCCTGCCTCAAACCGAGGCCGGCACCAGAGCCGTTTTGTGTTCGATCAGATGAACGAACTCGTGTTTGAAGTTCTTGATCATGGCGCGCACCGGCATGGCCGCTGCATCTCCCAAAGCGCAGATGGTGCGGCCCTGGATGTTGTCAGCCACAGAGTTCAGCAGATCGATGTCTTCGGGCTTACCATGGCCGGAGGCAATACGCTCAACCACGCGGTGCATCCAGCCGGTACCTTCACGGCAAGGTGTGCACTGACCGCAAGACTCATGGGCGTAGAAGTAAGACAAGCGCAGCAGGCTCTTGACCATGCAACGGCTGTCATCCATTACGATCACCGCACCCGAGCCCAGCATCGAACCGGCCTTGGCGATGGAGTCATAGTCCATCGTGCAGTCCATCATCACTTCGGCGGTCAAGACCGGCGAAGAGGATCCACCAGGAATCACAGCCTTCAGCTTTCGACCCTTGCGCACGCCACCGGCCAACTCCAAGAGCTTGGAGAACGGGGTGCCGAGCGGGATCTCGTAATTGCCAGGACGCTCGACATCGCCGGAGACCGAGAAGATCTTGGTGCCGCCGTTATTGGGCTTGCCGATTTCGAGGTAGGGCTGGCCACCATTGCGGATGATCCAAGGCACTGCGGCAAAGGTCTCGGTGTTGTTGATGGTCGTCGGACGACCATACAGACCGAAGCTCGCCGGGAACGGTGGCTTGAAGCGCGGCTGGCCCTTCTTGCCTTCCAGCGACTCCAGCAACGCAGTTTCTTCGCCGCAGATGTAGGCGCCGAAACCGTGGAATGCGTGCAGCTGGAAGCTGAAGTCAGAGCCAAGGATGTTGTCACCCAAGAAGCCGGCCGCGCGAGCTTCTTCTAGGGCCGCTTCGAAGCGCTCGTAGACCTCAAAGATCTCGCCGTGGATGTAGTTGTAGCCGGTCTTGATGCCCATCGCGAAGGCGGCAATGGCCATGCCTTCGATCACGATGTGCGGGTTGAACATCAAGATGTCGCGGTCCTTGCAGGTGCCCGGCTCGCCCTCGTCCGAATTGCAGACCAGGTATTTGGCACCCGGGAACTGGCGCGGCATGAAGCTCCACTTCAGGCCCGTGGGGAAGCCGGCGCCGCCGCGGCCACGCAGGCCCGAAGCCTTTACCTCGGCGATGACTTGGTCCTGCGTCAGCGGCGCGCCTTCAGGAGCGCCCTCGCCTTTCAGGATCTTGCGCAGTGCGGCATAACCACCACGTGCGACGTAGTCCTTCAGGCTCCAATTCTTGCCGTCCAGACCGTCATAGATCTGCGCGCCGATGTGGCGATTGTGGAAACAGGTCTCGACGCCCTGACTCTGAAACTTGGATAGATCCAGCATGCTTCTTCCCGTTCCTCAGTTCTTGGCTGCAGCAGCTTCGGCCGCTGCATGTGCCTTGAGCACATCCACCAACTCATCGAGGCGTTGGTTGCTCATGAAGCTGCACATCTGGCGGTCGTTGACCAGCATCACCGGTGAATCGGCGCATGCGCCCAGACATTCGCTCTTTTGCACGGTGAACAAGCCATCGGCGGTTGTGCCGCCCTCTTCCACGCCCAGCTTTTCGCAGAGGTGATTGAGTGCCTTTTGCCCATCACGCAACTGGCAGGGCAAATTGGTGCAGACGTTCAACTTGAACTGACCCAACTTGCGCTGGTTGTACATGTTGTAGAAGGTCGTCACTTCGTACACAGCGATTGGCGGCATGCCCAGATAGGCTGCAATTGCGTCTTCGCTGGCGCGAGACACATAACCGGTTTCTTGCTGGACGATGGACAAGCAGGCCATCACGGCCGACTGCTTCTGGTCGGCCGGATATTTGGCCACTTCGCGCGCAAAACGTGCCGCGGTGGCTTCACTCAGAATGTATTCATTGCTCATCGAATGACTCACCGATCGATTTCACCGAACACGATGTCCATCGTGCCGATGATGGCTACCGCGTCAGCCAACATATGGCCACGCGCCATTTCATCCAGCGCTGCCAAATGGGCGAAGCCTGGGGCGCGAATTTTCAGCCGGTAAGGCTTGTTGGCGCCGTCGCTGACCATATAGATACCGAACTCACCCTTGGGGTGCTCCACCGCTGCGTAGGCTTCGCCTTCGGGCACGCAGAAGCCTTCTGTGAACAGCTTGAAGTGGTGGATCAACTCTTCCATGTTCGACTTCATGCCGACGCGAGAAGGAGGAGCCACCTTGTGGTTGTCGGTAATCACCGGACCAGGATTGGCGCGCAGCCAAGCCACGCATTGCTGGATGATGCGGTTCGACTGACGCATTTCCTCGACGCGCACCACATAGCGGTCATAGGTGTCGCCGTTGGTGCCGACAGGAATGTCGAAGTCCAACTTCGCATAGGCGTCGTAGGGCTGACTCTTGCGCAGATCCCAGGGGATGCCGCAACCGCGCAACATCGGGCCGGTGAAGCCCATATTCAGTGCGCGCTCAGGCGAGACCACGCCGATTCCGACGGTACGTTGCTTCCAGATTCGGTTATCGGTCAGCAGGGTCTCGTAATCGTCAACATTGCCGGGGAACCGATTGCAGAAGTCCTCGATGAAGTCCAGCAGCGTGCCGCTGCGGTTCTCATTCATCTTGGCCAAGGTCTTGGCATTCTTGATCTTGCTGACCTTGTACTGCGGCATGCTGTCCGGCAGATCGCGGTAGACACCACCCGGACGGAAATAAGCCGCATGCATGCGCGCGCCAGAGACGGCCTCGTACATATCGAACAGGTCTTCACGCTCACGGAAGGCGTAAATCAGCACGTTCATCGCGCCGCAATCCAGGCCGTGCGCACCCAACCACATCAGGTGGTTCAGCAAGCGCGTGATCTCGGCAAACATCACACGGATGTATTGCGCACGGATCGGCACCTCGATGCCCATCATCTTCTCGATGGCCAGGCAATAGGCCTGCTCATTGGCCATCATCGACACATAGTCGAGACGGTCCATATAAGGCAGCGACTGGATATAGGTCTTGCTCTCGGCCAGCTTTTCAGTGGCGCGGTGCAACAAACCGATATGCGGGTCAGCCCGCTGAATCACTTCACCGTCGAGTTCCAAAACCAGGCGCAGCACACCGTGCGCAGCCGGGTGCTGAGGACCGAAATTCAGCGTGTAGTTCTTGATTTCAGCCATGAATCAGATACCACCGTAGTTTTCTTCGCGGATGATGCGCGGCGTGATTTCACGCGGCTCAATCGTCACCGCTTGATAAATCACGCGTTTTTGCTCGGCGTCGTAACGCATTTCCACATTGCCCGAGGTCGGAAAGTCTTTGCGCATCGGGTGACCAATGAAACCGTAATCAGTCAGGATGCGACGCAGGTCTTCGTGGCCATCGAAAATGATGCCGTACAAATCAAAGGCTTCGCGCTCAAACCAGTTGGCGGAGTTCCAAATCGGTGTGATGGCAGCGACGCAAGGAAAAGCATCGTCTGGGCAGTAGACCTTCAGGCGCAAGCGCCAGTTCTTGTTGACCGACAAGAGATGCGAGGCCACAGCGAAGCGCAGACCTTCGTAGCCGCCGTCTTTGTAGCTGCTGTAATCCAGACCGCAGAGATCGATCAACTGCTCGAAGCGCAATTCCGGATGATCATGCAAGGTCTTCGCAACCGACAGATAGTCGGTTGCTGCAACTTCGATGGTGATTTCACCAAACTGATTCTTCAGTTTTTGAATCTTGTCGCCAAGGACAGACTCAAGTGCGGCTTGCAGGGTGGCAAGTTTGCTCATGGGTACTTGATCCTTCAGCGCGCGATCGTGTTTTCACGACGAATTTTTGCCTGCAATTGCAGGATTCCGTACAGCAGCGCCTCGGCCGTCGGCGGGCAGCCAGGCACATAGACATCTACTGGCACGATACGGTCGCAACCGCGCACGACCGAATAGCTGTAGTGGTAGTAGCCACCACCATTCGCGCAGGAACCCATCGAGAGCACCCAACGGGGCTCGGCCATTTGGTCGTAGACCTTACGCAAAGCCGGCGCCATCTTGTTGCACAGCGTGCCGGCCACGATCATCAGATCGCTCTGACGAGGGCTGGGGCGGAACAACATGCCGAAACGGTCAATGTCGTAACGCGCTGCACCAGCGTGCATCATTTCGACCGCACAACAGGCCAGACCAAAGGTCATGGGCCACAAGGAACCGGTCTTCGACCAGTTGATCAGCTTGTCGACCGAGGTGGTGACAAAGCCTTCTTTTAGAACGCCTTCGATACCCATGAGGTGCGCTTCCGAGTTCTGAGTCTGTCAGCAGACCAGGTGCATCATTCCCAATCCAGGGCGCCTTTTTTCCACTCGTAGGCAAAACCCACGACCAGAATGCCCAGGAAAATCATCATCGACCAAAAACCGGTTGCTCCAATCTCACGCAGAGAAACTGCCCAAGGAAAGAGAAACGCAATTTCCAGGTCAAACAAAATGAACAAAATGGCCACGAGGTAATACCGGACGTCGAATTTCATTCGAGCATCTTCAAAGGCCTCGAAGCCGCATTCATAGGGGGAGTTTTTGGCCGCATCTGGCCGATTCGGCCCAAGCAGAAAGCCGAGCACTTGAGGCGCCACGCCGACGCCGGCGCCGACCAGGATGAAGAGGATGACGGGTAGGTACTGATCCAAGTTCATGGGTGACGCTCTGTCTAGAGCTGCTTTCCGCCTCCAAGCGGTCCACAGCGATTCGAAAAAAGCAACGGGCGCACCGACAGCGAAAAATCGCTTACGGACTGCGCCCGCCTGGTCCCCGGCATTGCAATCAAGAAATTCATTCCCGACTTACTCCGCGACAGGGCGCTCCGATCAACACTCTTCGGGCTCCAACCCTGGAATGCTAACCTATGTTTTGGTGCCGTCGGCGAGACTCGAACTCGCACAGCTTTCGCCACTACCCCCTCAAGATAGCGTGTCTACCAATTTCACCACGACGGCCAATACTTAAATCTATTCTCGACTTGCTTTATATAGCGAGAGGAATCGCTATCAAGTCAGCCTCGAATTCTATACCGAAATTTCAAGGCCTCTTGACTCACAAAAGCAAAATGTTTGCATTTTGTTGACGGGGCCCGACAAGCCCTGAGCCCGCAATGTTCGCGTCAGTTTCCTGCAGCAGAGGCTGCTGTGGGCGCAGGCGCCACCAAGGCTGGAGCCGCACCAGGAATGGCAGCAGCGCCGGAAGCGGCAACAGCGGCGGGAGCAGCACGATCCAAGATTGTGTCTTTGCCGCTCGCTCCACCGCGGTGATTGGCCAAGTAAGCCATGGCCAGCGTGCTGACAAAGAAAATCGTGGCGCAGATGGCCGTGCTGCGCGACAAGAAGTTGGCGCTGCCGGTGGCACCAAACAAACTGCCCGAAGCACCGCTACCAAAGGAAGCACCCATATCAGCCCCCTTGCCATGCTGCACCAACACCAGGCCGATCATGGCCAAGGCGCTCAGCAACTGCAAAACCAATACCAAATTCATCCAGACTTGCATCTCAAACACTCCAAAAATTCTTGACCTTTTGGCCTCGACTTGCGAGACCCCAAGCTCGGCAAAAGACTCCGAGGCCAAACAACAAACTCTTTACATGGCCGCCCGGCAGATGGCAGCAAAGTCAGCAGCCTTCAGAGCCGCTCCGCCGATCAAACCACCATCAATATCGGTCTGAGCAAACAGCTGCGCCGCATTGTCTGGTTTGACGCTGCCACCATAAAGAATGCGCATAGCGTCAGCCTTCTGGCTGGCCGCCTGCAACTGCTTGCGCAGCACCGCATGGACGGCCTGGGCTTGCTCGGGGCTAGCGGTCAAACCGGTACCAATGGCCCACACCGGCTCATAGGCCAGTACGATTTCACCGATGCAATGCGTCAGCGTATGGATGACCGCAGCCAACTGCCGCTTCACCACCAACTCGGTCTGCCCAGCTTCGCGCTCTGCCAGCGTCTCGCCAACACAGACGATAGGTGTGACGCCATGCGCCAAAGCGGCCTTGGCTTTGTCCGCCACCAACTGATCACTTTCATGGTGATAGGCGCGCCGCTCGGAATGCCCCACGATGACATAACGGCAACCCAAGTCGGACAACATGGCCGACGAAACTTCACCGGTATATGCGCCCTGCTCATGAGATGAGCAGTCTTGCGCACCCAACAGCACCTGCTGACCCGTCAGGGCCAAGGCGGTTTCCGTCAGATAAGGAAACGGCACACAAACAGCAACGTCAGCACTCCATGGCCCAGCATCCTTCAACGCACCCAACAGGGCAGCATTCGAGGCACGGCTGCCATGCATTTTCCAATTGCCAACAACAAGCTTCTTGCGCATTGTCTCTGTCCTTTATTTGTGAATCAGTGCCAGCTCAACACGATCTTGCCGATGTGCTCGCCCGATTCCATCAGTGCATGCGCGGCAGCCGTTTGATCCGCAGGCATGCTGCGATAGATCACCGGGCCAATTTCACGCCGCGACAACAAGGGCCAAACTCGCTCCTTCAAGGCGAGCGCAATACCCGCCTTGAAAGCCAATGAACGCGGCCGCAAGGTTGAGCCGGTCACCGTCAAACGGCGGCGCAGCACCAAGCCAGCATCGAACTTGGCGTCCACACCACCTTGAACGGCAATGATCACCACACGACCATCCTCGGCCAAGCAGCGCACATTGCGCTCAACATAGCTGCCCGCGACCATGTCCAAAATGACGTCAACGCCTCGACCGGCCGTCGCAGCGGCGACTTCGGCAACGAAATCTTGTTGCTTGTAGTCAATCGCCAGATCGGCACCTAGCCTCAGGCAGGCATCAGCCTTGTCGGCGCTACCCACCGTGACCAGTACTCGAGCGCCGAACGCCTTCGCCAATTGAATGGCAGTGACGCCGATTCCGCTGCTGCCGCCATGCACGAGCAAGCTTTCGCCGGCCTTCAAACCGGCACGCTCAAACACATTGGACCAGACGGTGAAAAAAGTCTCCGGCAGGCTGGCAGCCTCAACCATGCTCCAACCCTCAGGCACCGGCAGGCATTGCCCAATCGGCGCCGTACAGAGTTCGGCATAGCCACCACCCGCCACCAAGGCACATACCGCATCGCCGAGCCTGAAGCCCGCCGCAGCCAAGGCTTGCTCATCACCCGCAAGGATTCGCCCGGCCACTTCCAGGCCCGGCAAATCACTGGCGCCGGCTGGCGCCGGATACGCGCCCTTGCGCTGCAACACATCGGGGCGATTGAGGCCAAAGGCCTCAACCGCGATCAAGCATTCCCCCGCCCCAGCGATGGGGTCGGGGCGCTCGATCATCTGCAGCACCTCGGGCCCGCCTGGGCGGGTGATGGCGATTGCCTTCATTGGCAGCGACGACTTCGTCTTACTCGGCGTCAGCCGGCGCTTGCACCGGAGCCGCGTCGCGGTCGATCAAGGCCTTCATGGACAGCTTGATGCGACCCTTTTCGTCGGTTTCCATGACCTTGACCTTGACGATCTGACCTTCCTTCAGGAAGTCGGTCACCTTTTCGACGCGCTGGTGGGCGATCTGGCTGATGTGCAGCAGACCATCCTTGCCAGGCAGCAGGTTCACCAGGGCACCGAAGTCCAAGATCTTGGTGATCGGGCCTTCATAGACCTTGCCGATTTCAACTTCAGCCGTGATCTCTTCGATGCGCTTCTTGGCGTGAGCAGCCTTTTCAGCATCGGTCGAAGCGATGGTGATGGTGCCGTCTTCAGCGATGTCGATGGTCGTGCCAGTTTCTTCGGTCAGCGCACGGATGGTTGCGCCACCCTTGCCGATCACGTCACGGATCTTTTCCGGATTGATCTTCATGCTGTACAGACGCGGCGCGAACTGCGACACCTCGGTGTTGGCCGTGCCCATGGCTTCCACCATCTTGCCCAGGATGTGCAGGCGAGCTTCCTTGGCTTGAGCCAAGGCGACTTGCATGATTTCCTTGGTGATGCCCTGGATCTTGATGTCCATCTGCAGCGCAGTGATGCCGCCGGTGGTACCGGCCACCTTGAAGTCCATATCGCCGAGGTGATCTTCGTCACCCAGGATGTCGGTCAGCACGGCGAAACGGTTGCCGTCCTTGATCAGACCCATGGCGATGCCGGCCACGTGAGCCTTCATCGGCACTCCGGCGTCCATCAATGCCAGGCAGCCGCCGCAGACCGAAGCCATCGACGAGGAACCGTTCGACTCGGTGATTTCCGAGACCACGCGCATCGAGTACGGGAAGTCCTCCTTGCTCGGCAGCGCAGCGATCAACGCGCGCTTGGCCAGGCGACCGTGACCGATTTCGCGACGCTTCGGGCTGCCCACGCGACCGGTTTCACCGGTGGCAAAGGGAGGCATGTTGTAGTGCAGCATGAAGCGGTCTTCGAACTCGCCGGCCAGCGCGTCAATGCGCTGCGCATCGCGGTCGGTGCCCAAAGTCGCCACCACCAAAGCCTGGGTTTCACCACGGGTGAACAGGGCAGAACCGTGGGTACGTGGCAGGATGCTGTTGCTGATTTCGATCGGGCGCACGGTGCGGGTATCGCGACCGTCGATGCGAGGCTCACCCGCCAGGATCTGGCCGCGCACGATGCGGGCTTCGATCTCGAACAGCATGCTTTCGACTTCGACCTTGTCGAACTCGACACCGTCAGCCTTCAGGCCAGCCATGACGTTAGCAGTCACGGTGCGGCAGGCTTGCGTACGGGCTTGCTTGTTGCGGATATGGTAGGCAGCAGCCAGAGCTTCGTCAGCCAGTGCGCCAACCTTGGCGATCAGCTCTTCGTTCTTGGCGGGAGCCTTCCAGTCCCAAGCTGGCTTACCAGCGTCGCGCACCAACTCGTCGATGGCAGCGATAGCGATATTGCCTTGCTCATGGCCGAACACCACGGCGCCCAGCATGATTTCTTCGCTCAGGCCATCGGCCTCCGATTCCACCATCAGCACAGCAGCTTGAGTACCGGCAACCACCAGATCCATCTTGCTGTTGGCCAACTCGGTCTTGCCGGGGTTCAGGATGTACTCGCCATTCACATAGCCCACGCGCGCAGCGCCGATCGGGCCGTTGAACGGGATGCCCGAGACGGCCAAGGCGGCGCTCGATGCGATCAAAGCAGCGATGTCGGCCTGAACTTCAGGGTTCAAGGACAGCACGTGCACGACGACCTGAACTTCGTTGTAGAAGCCTTCGGGGAACAGCGGGCGGATCGGGCGGTCGATCAGGCGGCTGGTCAGGGTCTCCAACTCGCTGGGGCGGCCTTCACGCTTGAAGAAGCTGCCGGGGATCTTGCCTGCAGCGTAGGTCTTTTCAAGATAGTCAACGGTCAGCGGGAAGAAGTCCTGGCCGGCCTTGGCTTCGGTCTTGGCAACCACGGTTGCCAGCACCACGGTGCCTTCGATGTTCACCACCACGGCGCCGCTCGACTGACGGGCGATCTCGCCGGTCTCCATCGTGACGGAATGGGGGCCCCACTGGAAGGTCTTGGTGACTTTATTGAACATGCTCATTGTGTGTCTCTCCTCTTGACTGGCGGGCGCACAGGCCCGCGCAGCTGTTTCGATGCGGCTTGCGGTGCCGCTTCACAACCGAGAGTGAGACTGGGTTTGGCGGGATGCCATTCCAAAACATCGCTCGTGCCCGTACCGAATTTGCGGACTGGGGACCGAGGTATTGGAATGACACAGCAGCGCCACGTCAGCTCAACTCCAATGGATTCACAAAAGACAAAGAGCCTGTACTGGACATGCAACCCAGACAGGCTCCTTGATCTCACTCGCGAATTACTTACGCAGGCCCAGCTTCTGGATCAGCGCGGTGTAACGTGCGGCGTCTTTGGACTTCAGGTAAGCCAGCAAGCTCTTGCGTGTATTGACCATCTTCAGCAGACCACGACGACCGTGATGGTCCTTCATGTTTGCCTTGAAGTGAGGGGTCAGCGCGTTGATGCGAGCTGTCAGCAGAGCGACTTGGACTTCTGGCGAGCCAGTGTCGTTGGCGCTGCGGGCGTTCGATTGAACGATCTCTGCCTTGTTGATATCTGCGACGGACATATGCGTTCCTTGGTATCGGAATCCGCTGGCAACACAGGCTCAGTGCCCGGGTACGCAGACGGTTTCCATGGTTTTACTTGCGGTCACGGGTGAAACCGACCCGAGCCGTGCCTTGTGCTTTGCGCCTTTTGCCGGGAACCCATGCAGCGCGAACGCTGCAATGAGCCAAGCTCAGGGCACAAAACTTGTCGATTATAGACTGAATCGAAATGTGCGCCCAGAGTTGGGGACGGACACCAGCCAAAGTCACCCCAACAAGACTTGAACGCCTACCCGACAGATGCACGCCCAAGCGAGCGATACGCTGAGCGGGCACAGGCATATGGCGCTGGAGGTCCGCGTTCCAAGAGGCCCAAAACTGTATTTTTCAAAGCCCTTGAAAGGCTTGCGAGCACTACAAACTGAGGAACCATGGGGGCCGCGCACTGAATGTCTCTTTGCGACAAAGGCCTCTCCAACCTGGAGTCCATCATGTTTGTGATCCCCGTCAGCCGCCATCTGCATCGCCAAGAGGCCGAGTTCGCCCGCCAGATTGAGCGCATGTTCAAGACCGATACGGAGGCAGTCTCTTTGCGCTCACCAGCCCTGGACGTCAAGGAAACCGAACACAGCTATGTGCTGCAACTGGACCTGCCCGGCGTCAACAAAGAAGCTGTGAAGATCTCGATCGAAGGTCGCCGCGTCAGCATTGACGCCGAACAGGCCAAACCAGAACAAACCTCAAACGATGCCGGCCAAGCTACAGAGCAGGTTTTGCATCAAGAGCGCGCCCTGACCCGCTTCTCGCGCAGCATCGTGCTGCCCAAGGAAGTCAGTCAATCAGATTCCAAGGCCAAGCTGGAACTGGGCGTGTTGACATTGACTCTAGCCAAACGGCAGCCTGCAGCTGCCAGCCATTTGCCGGTGATGTGAGCCGGCGATCGATAAACACGCAGACCTAGCCCAGGCTAGGCTGCGCCCAAAGTCCAACGCGGTCGGACCGCAAAAGCGCCATCTCGCTCCAGCGTGGCCATGCCCCGCTGCAGGCGCAAGGCCGCGGCCATGGCGATCATGGCGCCGTTGTCGGTGCACAAGCTCAGTTCCGGGTAATGCACCCGAATGCCGCGCTTGGCGCAGCTCGCATTCAGCTGTTCCCGCAAGGAGGCATTGGCCCCGACGCCACCGGCCACCACCAGGCGCTTGAGGCCGGTTTCCTTCAAGGCCAGCAGTGACTTGCGCACCAGCAGTTCGACAATCGCAGCCTGGGTGGAGGCCGCCAAATCGGCGCGCTGTTGATCGCTCGGCGCATCGCCCAGGCGCTTCACCTGGGTCAACACCGCCGTTTTCAGTCCGGCAAAACTGAAGTCAGGCTTGCCGCTTTTCAGCATGGGACGCGGCAGGTCAAAAGCCTTGGGGTCGCCCGAAAGCGCCAGCTTGGCCAGATGAGGGCCGCCCGGATAGGGCAGCCCCAAGAGCTTGGCGCTCTTGTCAAAGGCTTCACCGGCCGCATCATCGATGGTTTCACCCAGCATCTGATACTGGCCCACATCATCCACCCGCATCAGCTGGGTGTGTCCGCCAGAGACCAACAGGGCCACAAAGGGAAACTCTGGTGCGTCGGCCGACAGGAAGGGCGAGAGCAAATGCCCTTCCAAATGGTGAATGCCCAAGGTCGGCTTGTCGAGCGCCGCCGCCATGGCCACCGCCACACCCGCTCCGACCAACAAGGCACCTGCCAGACCAGGCCCTTGGGTATAGGCAATCACGTCCACGTCACTCAATGCGCGACCTGACTCGGCCAGCACCTCGCGCGTCAAAGGCAAGACCCGACGAATATGGTCGCGCGAGGCCAACTCGGGCACCACGCCGCCATAGGCCTGATGCATGCTGATCTGGCTGTGCAGGGCCTGCGCCAGCAAGCACGGAGCGCCCACTTGCGGCACCTCAATCAGCGCAACACCGGTTTCATCGCAAGAGGACTCAAAGCCAAGGACCAGCATGCCGGCCCTCAGTGATTTTCTTTGGCGTGATTGATCGAGTACTTGGGAATCTCGATCGTCACATCCTTTTGCCCCAAGATGGCTTGGCAACTCAGGCGCGAGTCGGGTTCAAGCCCCCAGGCGCGGTCCAGCATGTCTTCTTCGCCCTCTTCCATCTCCGACAAAGACCGGATGCCCTCGCGCACCACCACGTGACAGGTGGTGCAGGCGCACACCATATCGCAGGCATGCTCAATCGAAATCTTGTTGTCCAAGAGGGCTTCGCAAATCGAGGTGCCGGCGGGCGCGCTCACCGTCGCGCCCTCGGGGCAGTATTCGGGATGGGGAAGAATTTTGATGACGGGCATGATGAACTTCTTTCCCTGAACTTAGATTTGCTCGATGCTGCGGCCGGTCAAGGCCTTGTGAATGCCGCGATTCATGCGCGCGGCCGCAAAGGCCTCGGTGCCCTGGGCCAAACGCTCGACAGCAGCGTCAATCGCCGCAGCGTCGCTGCCAGAAGCGGCCTCAGACAATGACTGAAGCAAGGCGGCGATATCGGCTTGCTCGCTCTGACTGAGCAGATCGCCATCTGCCGCCAAGGCGGACAAGGTGGCCAGACGCATGCGCTCAGCCTCGACCGAAGCCTCGCGCAATTTGCGCGCTTCCATATCGGCCTCCGCACTGGCAAAGCCGTCTTTCAACATGCCGGCGATTTGATCGTCCGACAAGCCATAGCTGGGCTTGACGCTAATGGCCGCTTCGACGCCTGAGATCAACTCCTTGGCCGACACGCTAAGCAAACCATCGGCATCAACTTGGAAGGTCACCCGAATACGCGCGGCGCCGGCCACCATCGGCGGAATGCCGCGCAACTCAAAGCGCGCCAGCGAGCGGCACTCGCTGACCAACTCACGCTCGCCTTGCAGCACATGAACAGCCATGGCCGTTTGACCGTCCTTGAAAGTGGTGAAGTCTTGCGCCTGCGCAACCGGGATGGTCGCATTGCGCTCAATCACCCGCTCGACCAAGCCGCCCATGGTTTCAAGACCCAGCGAGAGCGGGATCACATCCAGCAACAAAATGTCGCCAGCCGCTGCATTGCCCGCCAATTGATTGGCCTGGATGGCCGCGCCCAGCGCCACCACCTCATCGGGATTCAAATTGGTCAAGACCTCGCGGCCGAACAAAGCGCCCACAGATGTGCGCACGATGGGCATGCGGGTCGATCCACCCACCATCACCACGCCCTGCACTTCATCGGCCTTGACCTTGGCGTCGCGCAGCACACGGCGCACGGAACTCAAGGTCTTCGCCACCAAGGGCTCGGCCAAGGCATCAAACTGCGCACGGGTCAGTTGGACCTCGATGGCTCCGGCGTCCAGTTGCGCAGAAAAGCTAACGCTTTCTGCCGTTGACAGCTGCTCTTTCGCGCGCCGCGCCGCCACCAGCACGGCGCGTTTGTCATGCGCGCTGTCAGCAGCCAAGCCCGCCTGCGCGAGCACAGCGTCCGCAATCACTCGATCAAAATCGTCACCACCCAAGGCCGCGTCGCCACCGGTGGCGACCACCTCGAACACACCGCGACTCAAGCGCAGCAAAGAAATATCAAAGGTGCCGCCGCCGAGGTCGTAGACGGCGTACAAGCCTTCGCTGCCGTTATCGAGGCCATAGGCAATGGCTGCGGCCGTTGGCTCATTGATCAAGCGCAGCACATTCAAGCCAGCCAGTTGCGCCGCATCCTTGGTGGCCTGTCGCTGCGCGTCATCAAAGTAAGCAGGCACGGTGATCACCGCGCCGAACACATCGTCGGCAAAGCTGTCTTCGGCGCGGAAGCGCAGCGTCGCCAAAATTTCGGCTGACACCTCAACCGGCGTTTTGATGCCGTCGCGCGTCGCCAGCGACACCATGCCGGGCGTGTCTTCAAACTGGTAGGGCAGCTTGTCGAGGTTGGCGATATCCGCCAGCGCCCGGCCCATGAATCGCTTGACCGACACAATGGTGTTGACCGGATCCTCCGCCTGCGCCTGCAGGGCCGCCGCGCCGATCTGGCGACGCCCCTCTTCGAGATAGCGCACGGCCGAGGGCAAGATCACCTGACCTTGCTCATCAGGCAAGCACTCAGCCACACCGCTGCGCACCGCAGCGACCAAGGAGTGCGTCGTGCCTAGATCGATGCCGACCGCAATGCGGCGCTCATGAGGGTTGGGCGACTGGCCGGGTTCGGAAATCTGCAGCAATGCCATGTTGTTCTTGTCTTTTGGGTTTACAGCGCGGCTTACGCGTCCAGCGCATCCATACGCCGCGCAATATCGGCGCGAAACTTGGCGAGAAACATCAGCGCCCTCACCTGCTCGGCGGCAGCCAAAGCATCATTCTTGTGATCGAGCAAGCTTTGCACCTGGGCCAGCAACTCGGCTTCACGCGCGGAAATTTGATCATCCAGCGCCTCCACCGCTGAGGCATCAGCGGCTTCGTCGAGCGCCTCACGCCAGCTCATCTGCTCCATCAAAAAGGCCGCCGGCATGCGGGTGTTTTCGTGCGTGCGCAGGGGTGCTCCACGCAGCTCGCAGAGATAAGCGGCCCGTTTGAGCGGATCACGCAAGCGTTGATGCGCTTCATTCACGCGCACCGCCCACTGCATGGCGATGCGCTGAGCCGCTGCACCTTCGCTGGCGAATTTGTCTGGATGCACCTGAGACTGCAGCGTCTTCCAGCATGCGTCGATGTCGGCACGATTCTGGTCCTGCCGCTGGGGCAAACCAAAAAGGCTGAAGTCATCGTCATCAAGTCGCATCAAAGGCTCTACGCTTCAAGAAAAAGGCGCAGCTCTCGCCGCGCCCGGGACCGAACACAAAAAGGGGCGCAACTTTACACGCGGAAGGACTCGCCGCAGCCGCAGCGGTCTTTCTCGCGCGGATTGCGGAACTTGAAGCCCTCGTTCAAGCCTTCGCGCACGAAGTCCAGCTCGGTGCCATCCAGGTAGGGCAGGCTTTTGGGGTCGATCAAGATCTTGATGCCATGACCCTCGAAGACCACATCCTCGGGCGCCACCTCATCCGCATACTCCAGCTTGTAGGCCAGACCGGAGCAACCGGTGGTCTTGACACCCAAGCGAACGCCCACGCCCTTGCCGCGCTTGGTGATGTAGCGCGTCACATGGCGCGCAGCAGCTTCGGTCACAGTCACTGACATGCCGGTGATCCCTTATTGGGCTGCTTGAGCGGCGCCGCCATGCTTGGCGCGGTAGTCATCCACCGCAGCCTTGATGGCGTCTTCGGCCAAGATGGAGCAGTGAATCTTGACCGGCGGCAGGGCCAACTCTTCGGCGATCTGGGTGTTCTTGATGTCCAGCGCCTGATCCAAGGACTTGCCCTTGACCCATTCGGTCACCAGCGAGCTGGAGGCGATGGCGGAGCCGCAGCCATAGGTCTTGAACTTGGCATCTTCGATCAAACCGGTGGCCGGGTTGACCTTGATCTGCAGCTTCATCACATCGCCGCAGGCCGGCGCGCCGACCATGCCGGTGCCAACCGAGTCATCGCCCTTTTCAAAGGCGCCGACATTGCGCGGGTTTTCGTAGTGATCAACGACTTTTTCGCTATAGGCCATGATGTTCTCCTGATTCTGTTCGTGCCGCGCCGAGATTCAACTCAGTGCGCTGCCCATTGAATAGTGCTGATGTCGATGCCGTCCTTGTACATATCCCAGAGCGGCGACAACTCACGCAATTTGCCGACTCTGTCCTTCAGGGTCGCAATCGCATAATCAATTTCTTCGACGGTGGTGAAACGGCCGATCGTCATGCGCAAAGAGGAATGCGCCAACTCATCGCTGCGGCCCAAGGCGCGCAAGACATAGCTGGGTTCCAAGCTGGCCGAAGTACAGGCCGAGCCGGACGACAAGGCCAAGCCCTTCACGCCCATGATCAGCGACTCGCCTTCTACATAGTTGAAGGACATGTTCAGGTTGTGCGGCACGCGGCGTTCGAGGTCGCCGTTCACAAACACCTGCTCAATTCCACTCAGGCCATCTAGCAGGCGCTTGTGCAGCATGCGAATACGCGCGCCCTCTTCCGCCATTTCTTCGCGAGCGATGCGGTAGGCGGTGGCCATGCCGACGATCTGATGCGTGGCCAGCGTGCCGGAGCGCATGCCACGCTCTTGACCGCCGCCATGCATCTGCGCTTCCAGGCGAATCCGTGGCTTGCGGCGCACATACAGAGCGCCAATGCCCTTGGGGCCATAGGTCTTGTGCGAAGCCAGGCTCATCAAATCGACCGGCAACTTGGCCAAATCAATTTCCACCTTGCCCGTGGCCTGAGCGGCGTCCACGTGGAAGATTGCCCCGCGCTCGCGGCACAGCGCACCGATGGCAGGAATGTCTTGAATCACACCGATCTCATTGCTAACAAACAGCACCGAAACCAAAATGGTGTCTGGGCGGAAAGCGGCCTTCAACTTATCCAGATCAACAAGGCCATTGGCCTCGACATCCAGGTAGCTGACCTCGAAACCTTGACGCTCCAACTCGCGGCAGGTGTCCAGCACGGCCTTGTGCTCGGTCTTCAGCGTGATGATGTGTTTGCCGCGGGTCTTGTAGAACTGCGCCGCGCCCTTGATGGCGAGGTTGATCGACTCGGTTGCGCCGGAGGTCCAGACGATTTCGCGTGGGTCGGCGCCGATCAGCGCGGCCACTTCTTCACGAGACTTCTCGACAACGGCCTCCGCTTCCCAGCCCCAGGCATGGCTGCGTGAGGCCGGATTGCCGAAATGTTCACTCAACCACGGCACCATGGCGGTAACGACACGGGGGTCCACGGGCGTGGTCGCGCCGTAGTCCAAATAGATCGGGAAATGCGGGGTCATGTCCATTTTTGGCTGGGCTTCTTGCTTGGCTTGTTTTCTGTTGAAACGTATTTACTTGGTGAAGGCATTGCCGAGGGCAAAGACCGAATTCGGCGCCGTGATGCGGATCGGCTTCACCACCGGCGTGGAAGAAATGGCACGTTTCATGGGTGACTCTTCAATGGTCACGCCCTTGGCGACTTGGTCTTCCACCAGCTTGCGCAGGGAGACGGAGTCCAAGTACTCGATCATCTTGGCGTTCAAACTGGTCCACAACTCATGGGTGATGCAGCGGCCGGTGTTCTCGCCCATGCAGTTCTCATGGCCGCCGCAACCGGTGGCATCAATGGGTTCGTCGACCGCGACGATGATGTCGGCCACGGTGATTTCGCTGGATTTGCGGCCCAGCGAGTAGCCGCCGCCCGGTCCGCGGGTGCTCTCGACCAGCTCATGCCGACGCAGCTTGCCGAACAACTGCTCCAAATAGGAGAGTGAAATCTGCTGACGCTGGCTGATGGCGGCCAAGGCCACCGGCCCACCGTTTTCGCGCAGGGCCAAATCAATCATCGCAGTGACGGCAAAACGGCCCTTGGTGGTGAGTCGCATCTATCTCTCCTTTGGTCCGAAAGACCCCTGTGGCGGCATGAGCCATTCATGCCGGAGCCAGGCTTCCCCCTCGAGACAGCGTCGGAGGGTTAACCCTGGATCAATTCCGACCATTTTACTCAATTACTACCAAGCTTGCTGGAGAGCCCCCAAAAACGAGCCAGAACTACTTGAGGATATGGTCGTGTACCACCGCGCCAAAGGCCTGCTCGCGCAGTTGCGCCAGTTGGTCGCGCACACGGGCGGCCTTCTCGAATTCCAGATTGCGCGCGTGTTCGAGCATCTGCTTTTCCAACAAGGCCATACGCTTGCTGAGATCCTTCTCGGACATTTGCTCGACCTCGGCCACTTGCAGCAGCTTCTGGTCGTCGCGGCCGCTCTTTTCCGAGTAGACGCCGTCGATCAGATCCTTGATGCGTTTATTCAGCGCGCGCGGCGTGATGCCATGAGTTTCATTGAAGGCCAACTGTTTGGTTCGACGCCGCTCCGTCTCTCCCATGGCCTTTTTCATCGAGTCGGTAATGCGGTCGGCGTAAAGAATCGCCTTGCCGCGCAGATTGCGCGCCGCCCGGCCTATGGTCTGGATCAAGCTGCGCTCGGAGCGCAAGAAGCCTTCTTTGTCCGCATCCAGAATTGCGACCAGCGAGACCTCAGGGATATCGAGGCCTTCTCGCAGCAAGTTGATGCCCACCAGCACGTCAAAAGTGCCGAGGCGCAAGTCACGCAAGATCTCCACTCGCTCGACCGTGTCCACATCCGAATGCAGGTAGCGAACCTTGATGCCGTTGTCGCTCAAGTAATCCGTCAGCTGTTCGGCCATCCGCTTGGTCAAGGTGGTGATCAAGACCCGCTCGTTGACCTCCACCCGTTCGCGAATCTCCTGCAACACATCATCGACTTGATGCGTGGCCGGCCGCACTTCAACCAAGGGGTCGACCAAGCCGGTCGGGCGAACCACCTGCTCCACGATTTGGCCGGCATTCTCTTGTTCGTAATTGCCTGGCGTAGCGGACACAAACACCGCCTGACGCATCTTGCGCTCGAACTCATCGAATTTGAGCGGCCGGTTATCCAGCGCCGAAGGCAAACGGAAGCCGTACTCCACCAACGTCGTCTTGCGTGCCCGGTCGCCGTTGTACATGCCGCCAAACTGGCCGATCAGCACATGGCTTTCATCCAGGAACATCAGCGCATCTTTGGCCAGATAGTCCACCAAAGTCGGCGGCGCCTCGCCGGGTTGTGCGCCTGAAATATGCCGGGTGTAGTTCTCAATGCCCTTGCAATGCCCCACCTCTTGCAACATCTCCAAGTCAAAACGGGTGCGCTGCTCCAAGCGCTGGGCCTCCACCAACTTGCCGTCTTGCACGAACTGCCCCAGCCGCTCACGCAACTCCTGCTTGATGGTGTCCATCGCCGCCAAAACGCGCTCGCGCGGCGTGACGTAATGGCTGCTGGGATAGACGGTGAAACGCGGGATCTTCTGGCGAATCTTGCCGGTCAGCGGGTCGAACAGTTGCAAGGTTTCCACTTCATCGTCGAACAACTCGATGCGCAGTGCCAATTCCGAATGTTCGGCCGGGAAGACATCAATGGTGTCGCCTCGCACGCGGAAGGCGCCGCGGCTGAACTCCACCTCATTGCGGGTGTACTGCATGCGAATCAGTTGGGCGATCACATCGCGCTGCCCCATCTTGTCACCGGTGCGCAGGGTCATCACCATCTGGTGATAGTCGGCCGGGTTGCCAATGCCGTAAATCGCTGAAACCGAGGCCACGATCACCACATCGCGGCGCTCCATCAAGCTCTTGGTGGCCGACAAACGCAGTTGCTCAATATGCTCATTGATAGCGCTGTCTTTTTCAATGAAAAGATCGCGCTGGGGCACATAAGCTTCGGGCTGGTAGTAGTCGTAGTAGCTCACGAAATACTCCACCGCATTATTGGGAAAGAAATCCCGAAACTCGGAGTACAGCTGAGCGGCCAAGGTCTTGTTGGGCGCAAAAATGATGGCAGGCCGCCCCAGGCGGGCAATCACATTGGCCATGGTGAAGGTCTTGCCCGAACCGGTCACGCCCAGCAGGGTCTGAAAGCTCAAGCCGTCGTTCACGCCTTCAACCAGCTTTTCGATCGCCGCCGGTTGATCGCCAGCCGGCGGGAAAGGCTGGAACAGTTGGAACGGCGAGCCTTCGAAAGTCACGAACTCACCCTTCGGCGCCTCGGCGTTTTCATCGTTTTTGTCTATGAGGGCGGTCGAATCTTGCATAGGGTCATCCCGGAATCAACGCGCATCGCCGCCTAGAATTCGCGGTCTGCGCAACCCGACAGGTTAGCTCAGACGCTGGCTTCATGCCCTCTCCCCCGACCTCACTGTTGACACCGTTCTGTCAGGAAAGCCGTCCATGTCCTTGTTTTCCGCCGTCGAAATGGCCCCTCGCGACCCAATTCTGGGTCTCAATGAACAATTCAATGCCGACCCCAACCCTGCCAAGGTCAATCTGGGCGTGGGCGTCTATTTCGATGCCGCTGGCAAGCTGCCCTTGCTGAAATGCGTGGCCGAGGCGGAACGCGCCATGCTGACTGACCCCAAGGCGCGCGGCTACTTGCCGATTGACGGCATCGCCGCTTACGACAAGGCAGTCCAAGGTCTGGTTTTCGGCACCGACAGTGCCGTGGTGCAAGACAAGCGCGTCGCGACCGTGCAGGCCATTGGCGGCACAGGTGGCCTGAAGATTGGCGCTGATTTTCTGAAGCGCCTGAACCCCGGCGCCCAAGTGCTGATCTCCGACCCCAGCTGGGAGAACCACCGTGCGCTGTTCAGCAATGCCGGTTTCGAGGTCGGCACCTACCCGTATTTCGACGCCGCCAATCTGGGCATCGCCTTCGACGCCATGCTGGCGGCCCTGAACAGCGCAGCCGTCGGCACGGTGGTGGTCTTGCACGCCTGCTGCCACAACCCGACCGGCTATGACCTGACGGCTGCGCAATGGACCCAGGTGGTCGAGGTGGTCAAGGCCCGCGGCTTGGTGGCCTTCCTCGACATGGCCTACCAGGGCTTTGGCGAAGGCATCCAGGAAGACGGCGCCGTGATCCAGCAGTTCCTGGCCGCAGGCCTGGACTTCTTTGTCTCGACCAGTTTCTCCAAGAGCTTCTCACTTTATGGCGAGCGGGTCGGCGCCTTGAGCGTGGTGTGCGCCTCGGCCGAAGAAGCGGCCCGGGTGTTGAGCCAATTGAAGATCGTGATCCGCACCAACTACTCCAACCCGCCAACCCACGGTGCCCAGGTGGTAGCTACCGTGTTGTCGACCCCTGCCCTGCGCGGCTTGTGGGAAGAAGAGCTGGCCGGCATGCGCCTGCGCATCCGTGCCATGCGCGTGGCCTTGGTCGAGGCCCTGCAAGCCGCAGGCGTTCAACAAGATCTGAGTTTTGTGACGCGCCAAAAAGGCATGTTCAGCTACTCGGGCCTGTCGGCCGCTCAAATGCAGCGCTTGCGCAGCGAGTTCGGCGTCTACGGTGTCGACTCCGGGCGCATCTGTGTGGCGGCACTGAACGAGAAGAATCTGCCGGGCGTTGCGAAGGCCATGGCCACGGTGATGAAGGGCTGAGCGGCACGCTCTGCCCCGTAAACACACCGTAAATGTCGAGAGAGAGGCCGGCGATCCGAAAAAATTCGGATTCCCGGCCTCTTTTCGCGACAGCAAGGCGGCTTCCGGGCCGATAAAATGCTGCATCGCACAAATTAGTGCACTATTGCGCTTGAGCAAATCGTTGCGGCCACCCGCCGCCCTCTTTCACCGCACCCAAAGGGCAGACCATGCTGTATCAATTGTTTGAAACTCAGCGCGCGCTGATGAGTCCGTTTGCGGAGTTCGCCAGTGCGTCGGCCAAGCTCTACAGCCACCCGCTGTCCCCGTTCGCGCATTCGCCTATTTCGCAACGCGTCTCGGCCGGTTTGGACTTGATGCACCGTCTGGGTAAGGACTACGAGAAGCCGGAATTCGGTATTCGCGGCGTCGAGGTGGACGGCATCGAGGTTGCGGTGCAGGAATTGGTGCCCCTGACGAAACCGTTTTGCCGCCTGATGCGCTTCAAGCGTTACACCGACAACGTCGCCGTGCTGTCCAAAATGAAGGATCAGCCCACCGTCTTGGTGGTGGCACCTTTGTCAGGCCACCACAGCACACTGCTGCGCGACACCGTGCGCCAACTGCTGAAGGACCACAAGGTCTACATCACCGACTGGACCGACGCTCGCATGGTGCCGCTGGAAGAAGGCCCCTTCCACCTGGATGACTACATCGCCTATGTGCAGGAGTTCATCCGCCACATCGGCCCTGAGTGCCATGTGATCTCGGTCTGCCAGCCCACCGTACCGGTGCTCGCGGCGATTTCCCTGATGGCCTCCAACGGCGAACAAACACCGCGCTCCATGACAATGATGGGCGGCCCGATCGATGCACGCAAGAGCCCGACCGCCGTCAACAACCTGGCCATGAACCGCAGCTTCAACTGGTTCGAAGCCAATGTGATCTACCGGGTGCCAACCAATTTCCCGGGTGCATCGCGCAGCGTTTACCCCGGCTTTTTGCAGCACACCGGCTTTGTGGCCATGAACCCGGACCGCCACCTGAGTTCGCATTACGACTACTTCCTCGACCTGGTACGCGGCGATGATGACGGCGCAGACTCGCACCGCCAGTTCTACGACGAATACAACGCAGTGCTGGACATGCCGGCCGAGTACTACCTCGACACCATCAAGACCGTGTTCCAGGACTTTGCCCTGGTCAACGGCACCTGGGAGGTCAAGGGCCAGTTGGTGCGACCGCAAGACATCACCGGCACCGCCTTGTTGACGATCGAAGGCGAACTTGATGACATCTCCGGCGCCGGCCAGACCCGTGCCGCGCATGACCTCTGCTCAGGCATTTCATCGGCACACCAGTTCCATTACGACGCCGTCGGTGCCGGCCATTACGGCATCTTCTCCGGCCGCCGTTGGCGCGAAAAGGTGTATCCCGAGGTCCTGAGCTTTATTGCCAAGTACGACCGCGACAACGCGCTGGAACAGGCACCTAAGGCAGCAACACCAGAACGCAAGAGCCGAGCCACCAGCGCTGCCAGCGCCAACTCGACCAGCACCCCGCTGCGCAAGCCGCGCACCAAGCAGGCTTGAAGAAGGCGGGCCCGTCGACTTGAAGGATTCCAGCCCAAGCGGTTTGTCATCACTGATTGCAGACCTTGACGCGGCCTTGCCGCAAACCCAGTGCACGCGTTGCGGCTACCCCGATTGCCACAGCTACGCGGTGGCCGTCGCGTCAGGCGAGGCCGGTATTAACCAATGCCCGCCCGGGGGTGCCGAAGGCGTGCAACGGCTCGCGGCGCTGACGGGCCGCCCCGCCCTGCCCCTGAGCGCTGAGCATGGGCAGGAAGGGCCGCTGAAGCTGGCCGTCATTGACGAAAGCTGGTGCATTGGCTGCACGCTTTGCATCAAAGCCTGCCCGGTCGATTGCATCGTCGGCGCGCCAAAGCAGATGCATTTGATCGTCAATGAGCAATGCACCGGCTGCGAACTGTGCGTGCCGGCTTGTCCGGTGGACTGCATTTCGATGCTGGAGCTCAAACCCGAGTTAACCGGCTGGGCGGCCTGGAGCCAAGCCTCAGCCGAACAAGCCCGCGAGCGCTACCAATTCCACGCCCTCAAACGATCGAGAGAGACGCGCGAAAACGAAGCCCGCCTGGTAGCCAAGGCAGAGGCCAAGCTGGCGCATTTGGAAGAAGCTTCGAAGATCACCGACCCGAACGAGTTGGATCGCAAGCGCGACGTAATCGAAGCCGCCTTGGCGCGGGCCCGGGCCAAGCGAGCCGGTTGAATAGCACTCAGCCATAGATGCCCCTGTCTCTGTGCCTGCGGAGCGACCCTCGGGCCACTGCTGCGGCCGAACCGGTTTGGTCTAGGCCTGGGGCCAATCCTCACTCATGCCCAGCTGCACACCGTGCACCGCTAGCATTTCGCCGGCTTCGCTGCTGAGCCAAAAAGCTCGCTCGCGCACACGCGCTGCTCGTATGGCGTCCGGGCGCGGGCCTCGATCGTCGCGGCCAGGGTGAATCATCAGCAGGCCAGCATCCGGCAGGCTGGCCAGACAAGTCGCCACAAACTCGGGCAACAAGGTCTCGGGACCAAAGGCATAGACGCCGGCAAAGTCATCATTCATGCGCAGCTTCGCTCGATTTGCGCCGCGCCGCAGCGCCGCTTCGCCCAGGCCGGCAATGATGGCCGCCTTCAATCCACGCCAGCTGCGGCTGCGTGTTGAACGCAGCGCACAGGCCCGGCCATAACGCCGCGTCAAAGCGGCCAGCACGGCGTCGCGCACGGAGGGCAGCTGATGCAAATGCTGATGCCCATCCAGATAGGCCGGCGGCGCTTGCATCGCAGCTTCAAAGGCATCCAGCTGCTGGTCGACCCAGCCTTGTACCTGCGCCGGCTGTAGGCGCCGCAGGTAGCTGGCCATGATCCAGCCTTTCAAATCCCGGCCGACGGCATAGGGCGCGAATTCATTCAAATCCAAATGCAAACCATAGTCGGCCATGCCCTGGCGCTCCCGCAAGGCGGGTGCCCACTGAGCCCAGTCGGGAGACAGCACCATGCAACTGGTCGCACTGATGCGCCCGGCATCGATGCACTCCAGAATGCCGAGACTGACTCCAGCATCAAAGCCATAGTCGTCTGCACAGATTTGCACCCGTTTCACGACTCGACCCCACGCGAACGAAAGGCCCAAAAGCGACTCAGCAGCCAGGTCATCGCGGCAACAGCCAAGAGCACCAGAAACAAAGCCAAACGGTATTCCATGCCCGCTTTCAGCAAGAGCGCATAGAGCGACTCATTGCTGATGAAACCCAGCAAGGCGACAGCCGCGAAGCGCGGCAAAGCCTGCTTAGCACTCGACTGCTGCGCTGCGAAGGTAAGCCGGTGGTGGCCCAAGAAGCTGACGCAAAAAGCCAGCAAGAATCCCAATACATTGGCCGCCAATGCGGGCCACTGAAGCTGCGACACCAAGCCCCACACCACCCCCATGTGCACGGCCGCTGCCGAGGCGCCGATGACGCCAAACCAGGCCAGTGAACTCACTGCGGCTCCCGCGGCTGCAAGGGCGGGGTCAGGTCTTGCGTCACATAGAGTGGCCGCTGCTTCACTTCGTCAAAAACACGACCCAGGTACTCGGCAATGATGCCAAGACAAAGCAGCTGCACGCCAGCTAGAAAGGTGATCGACGCCGCCAAGGTGGTGAAGCCGGAAACGGGCTGCCCGAACACCGCTTTTTCCATCACGATCCAAAAACCAAATCCGACCGAGGCCAAGGACACCATCAACCCAAGCAAAGACACCAGACGCAGCGGCATCTTGGTGAAGGCCGTCAAGCCAACCACCGCGAAGGACAGCAACTGCATATAGCCAAAGGTCGACTCGCCATGCAGGCGCGCATCGGGCACATATTCAAGCGCCTTTGCCTTGAAGCCTACCCAGGCAAACAGCCCCTTCATATAGCGCGCCCGCTCGGGCAAACGGCGCAGCACCAGCACCACCTTGCGGTCGAGCAAACGGAAGTCGCCGGCATTGGGCGGCATGTCGACCCGCGAGCCATGCCGCATCAGCCAATAGAACACCTTGGTGTAGCTGCGTCGGGCCAATGACTGCGACTCGCTGCGGCCTTCTTGCACCGCGTAGACCACATCAAATCCGAGTCGCCAATCCGCCAGCATCTGCAGCGCGGTGTCGATCGGGTGCTGGCCATCGGAGTCCATGATGATGACCGCATCACCATCGGCGGCGTCCAGGCCTGCACACAGCGCAGCCTCCTTGCCAAAGTTGCGAGACAGGCGCAACAGGCGCACCGGCAGGCCTTGCGAGATCAGACCCTGTACGACCAAAACGGTGTCGTCGCTGCTGCCATCGTCGATGACCAGCAACTCGAGTTGTTGTGCTTGCCCGCTCAATTGCTGACTCAAGGCAGGCAACAAGCTGGCCAGGTTGCGGGCTTCGTTGAAGGCCGGCAACACGATGCTCAGCAGGCGCGGCATCTCACGCGTCGTGGCTGCCGTTGCAGGCACGGATGTCAAGTCTGTAGGGGTGGTGCTGGTGTGCATCAGGGTCATTTGCTTTCTTGGCCGTCGTCGGGCAACAGGCATTGGTCCTTGTTGCAAGCCAGCGCTGTGGCGCGCAGGGCGGATTGTCTATCGACGCGCAGCACTTTAAACGCCGGCCGCTCTCTTGAACCGGGCATACCGGCATAGAGGCCACCCGCAGTGTAGAAGTAGGCCGAGTAATTGGGCTTGCTGGCATAGCTGAGGCGGCAGTCTTGCTGCGGGCAAGCCAGCTTGTAGGCCTCGATCATCGGCAAGTCCGAGTTGGCCCGACTGATCTGCGGCAGCTTGAAAACAAAGGCCCAGGCGTATAACAAGGCCAGCGCCAACACCGTCAGCCAACTGCCACGTCGACGCAGCCAGGCCTCGGGCAGCGCAGCGATGGCGAGGATCACCAAGCCGGGCAAGGCCGTCATGGCGTAGGTGAAGATCAGATTGCGCGCCGCACTGAACAAGAGCAAGGGCGCCAAGGCAATGCACAGCGCGTAACAAGCCAGATCAAGCCTGCGAGCCGCTGCGCTGTCATCACCCTCCGATGCCGCCATCCCGCCCCGTTGGAACTGCGCCATCACGGCGCCGCGCCCTTGCCGCATGCGCAAGTAGGGCAAGCGAATCAGCAGCAGCAACACCGCCGGTAAGGCCGCCACCAAGGTGAACAGCCAAATCATGCCCAGCGGCTGTGCATGGGCAAAGCCGTAGCGATCGCCTTTCCAGCCCGGTTGCAAAAAGCGCATCACATGCTCGCCCAGCACGAAATACTCGACAAAGCCGGGCGTCTTTAACTCGGCCATTACATACCACGGCAGCGCGCCGCCAAGGCAGATCAACCAGACCCAGGGGTCGCCCGCGACGGCACGAATTTCAGGCCAATGCTTACGCCAGGCTGCGTGCATAAACACCGGCAACAGCGCCAGTACCGCGGCGGCCGGCCCCTTGGTCAGCAAAGCCATCGCCATGCCCACGGCAAGCCAGCGGCCGGCACTGCGCCGCGCAGCACCGCCCGAGCACAACACCCGCCACCAAGCCGCCTGCACGAACATCACCGCTGCCCCCAGCGTCGCATCGGTCATCACCGCGCCGGCGCTGATAAAGAACAGTGGGCACAACGCCAACAAGGCCTGCGCTGCCAAGATTTGCAGCCGACTCAAGACACCGCTCAACATCCAACCGAAAGCCAGCAGACCAAACACGCTCCACAACACCGCCGGCAAGCGGCCGGCCCATTCGCTGACGCCGAACACGGTCATCGACAGGGCTTGCATCCAGGTCGACAAGGGAGGCTTGGCCCAGAACACTTCGTCGGGCGTGATGTGCGGGCTGATCCAGTCCCCGGTTTGCACCATCAAGCGCGCGATCTCGGCGTAACGTGCCTCGGTGTGATCGGTCAAGGGCAACAGTGGCAAGGTCAGCAGGCGCAGCAGCAGTATCAGCAGCAACAGGCCAAGCCAAGGCCTGAGAGACTGGCTTGACGGAGGAGTTTCAGTCGGACGAAGCATGAAAAGAGGTGGACGCTTGAATGCCGGCATCATGCCACCGCTTACCGGCTCCGGCGCCCATCGCAAGACGATGAGGTGAGCAGGCAGGGGACAATGCGGCCCCATGAACGCAGAGCAAATCGATATTTTCTTCAATACCTTGCGCGCAGCCAACCCGGCCCCGCAAACGGAACTGGAATACGCCAGCGTGTTTGAGTTGCTTGCGGCCGTACTGCTGTCCGCCCAAGCCACCGATGTGGGCGTCAACAAGGCCACCCGGCGTTTATTTGTCGTCGCCAACACACCGCAGAAAATTTTGGCGCTGGGCGAAGACGGCCTGTGCGAACACATTCGGACGATTGGCCTATATCGGAGCAAGGCCAGGCACTTGATCGCCACTTGCCAGATTTTGCTGGAGCAGCACGGCGGCCAGGTCCCGAACACGCGCGAGGCCCTCGAGGCATTGCCCGGTGTCGGCCGCAAGACCGCCAATGTGGTGCTGAATGTGGCTTTCGGGCAGGCCGCCATGGCGGTGGATACGCATATCTTCCGGGTCAGCAATCGCACCGGGCTCGCCCCCGGAAAGACGCCCTTGGCGGTCGAGTTGGGGCTACTCAAGCGCATCCCGGCCGAATTCATGGTGGACGCCCACCATTGGCTGATCCTGCACGGCCGCTATGTCTGCAAAGCGCGCTCGCCCTTGTGCGCAAGTTGCGCGGTGGCCGCTCAATGCGATCACGGCCGCCTACAATCCAAGCCTGCCTAGGGAGCCACGGGGAACCATGCCAAGCATCACCGACTTGATCGACCGCGTCGAGCGCCTGCTGCTCCGCCACGAAGAATTGAAGCGCACCAACGCATTGTTGGCCGAGCAAGTAAGCCACCTGAACCAAGAGCGCGACAGCCTGCGTTCGCGGCTGAACGCAGCCCGAGCACGTATTGACGTGCTGCTGGAACGCTTGCCTGTAGAAAACGAATCCGGAAAGAATTCCTCGTGAAGCAAATGGAAGTAACCATCATGGGGCAGAGCTATTTGCTCGGCTGCCCCGACGGCGGCGAAGCCGCTTTGAGCAAGGCCGTGGCCCAAGTCGACCGCGAAATGAGCGCCATCCGCGATGCGGGCCGCGTCAAGGCACGCGAGCGCATTGCCGTGCTGGCCGCACTGAATCTCGCCTATCAATTGGCCGAAACCGGAACGGCTGCGCCAAGCCCAAGTCGCTCAGCCCCCGTGGGCGCCGATTCTTTGCCCGACCTAGAAAGCCTGATGCGGCGCCTCGACGAAGCCCTCGGCCACGACGGGCAATTGCTGTAAAGCCATCGGCCTGTCACGCGGCAGGCCTTAGAATCCCCTTGTCCATTGCGTCCGCGTGAGCTTTATATGTCCTTGAACCAATGCTCTCTGAGCAAGGGCTTGGAACATTGCCCAACAAGCGTGATCGTCTCGCGTCAGATGAACCCAATGTTTGGCTGACCTCGCCCACCTGAACCCCTGGTTCAGGACTGCGGCTCACGGTTCGCGGTGGACACCTCTTTTTTGCGCTTGCCACCCGGTTGGGCCCGGCAATTGCCCAACATCCTCGTACTGCCATTCCCGTGAACTACTGGCTGATGAAGTCCGAGCCCAGTGAGTGCTCGATCGATGATCTTGCCCAGGCCACCGGACAAACCTTGCCCTGGGTCGGCGTGCGCAACTACCAAGCGCGCAACTTCATGCGCGACCAAATGCGCATCGGTGACGGCGTGTTGTTCTATCACTCGTCCTGCCCGGAGCCCGGCATTGCGGGGCTCGCCGCGGTGGCCAGTGAGGCCTATGCCGACGCGACCCAATTCGACCCGCTCAGCCCCTACTTCGATGCCAAGGCCACCCAAGCGGCACCTCGCTGGGTGCATGTGGATGTGCGGTTTGTGAAGAAGACCCGCCTACTCAGCCTGGCTGAATTGCGCGCCGATCCAGCCTTGCAAAGCTTGCGCATCCTACAAGCTGGCAGTCGCTTGTCCATCACGCCGATCAGCCCCGAGGAGTGGCGCTTGCTGGAATTGCGCCTCTGAGCCGAACTGCAACGAACCGGACAAGCCCTCGTTCTAGTGGGCAAATGGGATCGAAGCCAACACCACTTGATTGCCGCCTCGGCGTTGCGCCTCTTGCACCGCCGCCTCGCTGGCCGCCAGCATTTCTTCCTGCTTCGAGGCAGTATGCGGGAAGCTCGACACCCCCATCGAGATGGACAAACCCATGTCCACGCCATTCAGAACGATGATCTGCGCCGTGCACTGGCGCCGCAACTGTTCCATACGGGCATGCGCCGTCGCCAACCCCACCCCGGAGAGCAGCACGGCAAAACGAGTCTCACCGATCCGGCAGGCTGCATCCATCGCGCGGGTATTGGCGCGCAACATACGCCCCATGCCTTCCAACAAACGGTGGCTCGCCTCTTCACCCATGCTCTGCGCCGTCGGCGGCAGCGGATCAAGCGCAATGATGACCAAAGCAAACTCGCGATGCTCGCGCGTGGACAGGTCGATCTCGCGCAAGAGTTGGTCATCGAACTGCGCGCGCAAATACAGGCCCGACATATCGTCACGCCCGGACCCCTGCTGCAATTCGCGCCGAATCTGTTCGATGGTTTTTTGCTGCTGCTCAATTTGCTGCAAGGCGCGCTGCAGATGGCTTTCCCGGTGACGCTCCTCTGTACGCTCACGCCAAACCGACAACACATGCTCAGCGCCCAAGGGCGCCCGCGTCACAGTGAACTCGCGCCGACGTCCGGCCAGGTCGAGCCGATGCTCGCTAACGACCATATTGCGCTGAGCCATCACGGCCTGCTCCACCCGGCGCATGCCCACCACTTCATCGGCTCGCATCAAATCGTTGTCGAGACTGCCGACCAAGTGCTCCTGCCCGAACAATTGCGCCAGCCCCTGACTGCCATAGACATAACGCCCCGAAGCCAGAGACTTGACGGCCGCATAGGCATCCAAGGGTTCGATCAAACTCAGCACTGCGACACCGAGCTCAGGCGCCAAGTCCGGCTGAGCGGCAAGCCACTCCGCCAGCGAGCCCTGGCTTGGCGTTGCGTCAACAAAAGGTGCAGCTGAACTATCCATGAATCCTCAGATACTTTTTTTCGGGCTACTGAAGTGAAACAGTGGTGGTGACCCCATGTGCCAGAAATGTAGATGGCTTGTGCTCGCCTGATCAAGGGGGCCACCCCAAGCTTGGAGGGTCTCCCCCTAGCTTGGGACAACACTGCGACCCGCATTGGCGTGATGTTAGCCGCGATGGTATCCAATGCCATGCCACTCTCACCGATCTCGCCCCATGAATATCGCATTGATCGGAGCGTCGAAGAGCAGGAGTTATGGTCCTCCTTCCCCCATCTGCGGGACAATGCGCCCCAACAAGCAAGCCATCAAACGCCTCAGAGGCTCATGCGGGCGCCCCACCTCCCCTCGTTTCAAACCACCCAGCCATGCATTCTTTTGACCTGGTCGTCGTCGGCGCCGGAGCCGCCGGCCTATTTTGTGCAGGCATGGCCGGCCAAGGCGGCCAACGTGTTCTATTGATCGACCATGCCGAGCGCGTGGCCGAGAAGATTCGCATCTCAGGCGGCGGCCGCTGCAATTTCACCAACCGCGATGTGGGGCCGAACAATTTTCTGTCCGATAACCCCGCCTTTTGCCGCTCCGCCTTGGCGCGCTACAGCAGCCAGGACTTCATCGCGCTGATTCAAAAACACGGCATCGCCTTCCACGAAAAGCACAAGGGGCAGTTGTTCTGCGACGACTCCAGCGAGCAGATTATTCGCATGCTGTTGGCGGAGTGCGAAGCAGGTGGCGTGCAGCGCTGGCAGCCCTGCACCGTGCAAGACGTGCAGCAAGCCGACCCGCAATCGGGCGGTTTTGTGATTGAAACCTCGCGCGGCCAAGTGCAAACCCTGCGCCTGGTGATTGCAAGTGGCGGTTTGTCGATTCCCAAGATTGGCGCCAGCGACTGGGGTTTGCGCCTGGCCAAGCGCTTTGGGCACAAGATCGTGGAGCCTCGCCCTGCCCTGGTGCCGCTGACCTTTGATCCCGACGCGTGGGCGCCGTTCTCGGCCCTGTCCGGCCTGTCATTGCCGGTAGCGGTCAGCACCGGCCAAGGCAAGGCGCGCGGCCGCTTTCTTGAAGACCTGCTGTTTACCCACCGGGGTTTAAGCGGCCCGGCGATTCTGCAGATCTCAAGTTTTTGGACCGAAGGCCAAGCGCTTCAGATTGATTTGGCACCCGAGTTGACATTGAGCGAAGAGCTCAAAGCCGCAAAGTCCGATTCCCGTCGCCAGATTGGCAATCTACTCAGCACCTTGCTGCCGCAACGCCTGGGGCAAGCCTGGCTGGAGCGATTGGGCCTCCCGGCCAACCGAGTCATGCCCGAATGCAAGGACAAGGACTTGCAGCAACTCGCCGAGCAATTGCAAAACTGGCGTTTGACGCCGAATGGCAGCGAGGGTTGGCGCAAGGCCGAGGTGATGCGTGGCGGCGTTGATACGCGCGAGCTAAGTTCCCAAAGCATGGAAAGCAAACGGGTGCCGGGCCTGCACTTTATCGGCGAAGTGGTGGACGTGACCGGTTGGCTGGGTGGCTATAACTTCCAATGGGCTTGGGCCAGTGCGGCCGCCTGCGCAAGATCTATCTGCGCAAATATGGATTAATCATAAAAATCAGGCTACAATCGCTGTCTTTGCTGGCAAACCCTGCGCGTCGATTCGCAACATTTTTGAAGCGGAATCCGGAAAAGCCGCCTCAAACACGGGCATCAAACTAGCTTCTCATGAAGCTGGTTCGAAAGAAGTGATTGACGAACACCGAGCGCATATTGAAGGAAATACTTTTTCATGACCACGATTCGCGTCAAAGAGAATGAGCCGTTTGATGTGGCTCTGCGCCGTTTCAAGCGCACTATCGAAAAACTGGGCCTGCTGACCGATCTGCGCGCCCGCGAGTTTTACGAGAAGCCCACGGCTGAACGCAAGCGCAAGAAGGCTGCCGCCGTCAAGCGTCATTACAAGCGCGTGCGTAGCATGCAGCTGCCCAAGAAGCTGTACTGATTTTCGCCTTTGCCGGCGCCAACCAGCGTCGAGAACGAAAATCGGTTCACGCCGAAGAAGCTGAATAAGCTCAAGAACAAGGCCCGCACAGGACGCTGTCGCGGGCCTTTTCTTTTGTCGCCGAGAATTCACTGTCTACCCTGAATTGAAACCCCGAGCCATAGGATTCGCCATGAGCCTGAAAGACCGCATCACCGAAGACATGAAGGCCGCCATGCGCGCCAAAGAAGCCGACAAGCTGACCACCATCCGCGGCCTGCTTGCAGCGGTGAAGCAAAAGGAAGTGGATGAGCGCATCGTGGTCGATGATGTCGCCTTGGTCGCCATCGTTGACAAGCTGATCAAACAGCGTAAAGACTCCATCAGCCAATTCACCGCCGGTGGCCGCCCGGATCTGGCCGACAAAGAGGCCGCTGAGCTCAAGGTACTGGAAGCCTATCTGCCGCAGCGCATGAGCGCCGACGAGGTGAACATCGCAGTGGCCGCCATCGTTGCCGAATTGGGCGCCAAAGGGCCGGCTGACATGGGCCGAGTGATGGCCGCCGTCAAGGGCCAACTCAGCGGCAAGGCCGAGATGGCTTTGGTGTCCGCCGCGGTCAAACAAGCGCTCAGCAACTGAGGAACTCGCCATGAGCTTGCCCATCCAAACCGTGACGGTCGACTTCTGCGTGGCGCCGCAATTGGAGCCATCGGCCATGGCGGAAGCCGCCGCTGCAGGATTTCGCAGCGTCATCAATAATCGGCCCGATTTTGAAGGCGGGCCCGATCAGCCCAGCAGCGCGCAAATTGAAAGTGCCGCTCAAGCGGCCGGTTTGGAATACCGCCATTTGCCGGTCAACGGTGGCTACCAGTCACCCGAGGAAATCGAGCAGTTCAAACAGTTGCTGAGCAGCCTGCCGCGCCCGATTCTGGCGTTTTGCCGCTCTGGCGCCCGTTCGACGCGCTTGTTCAACGCCGCCTCGGCCGATTGAGCCTCAAGCCCTCGGCACAACTCCATCCGGAGGGCTGAGGAATGGGCCACTTTCATCGGTGCTTTCCCTGAATGGGCGGGAATTTCAGGCTTCGTTCAGTTGCGACTGGCTACAGTGTCGCCAAGCCTTGAACAGCCCTCGGGCGAATGCCATGCAAGACCTACAAAGGAACTGCTTGGCGCTCGCGCAAACACCTCCATTCAGCTGGATCCCAGATGCAAGCCCTCCTCGCTATCGCCAGGGGCATCGACGATCTGACGGCCCGCTTCGGCATCTTCGCCAAGTGGGCCGTTCTGATCTCATGTCTTGTCAGCGCCGCCAACGCGGTCGTGCGCTACACCTTCGACTACAGCTCCAATTCCTTCCTGGAAATCCAGTGGTACATGTTCGCCGTCTGCGTGATGTTCGGCGCAGCTCAGGTGCTGAAGGTCAATGAGCATGTACGGGTCGACCTGTTCTATAGCCGCCTGAGTGGGCACGGCAAGGTCTATGTGGACATGTTTGGCTTGCTGTTCTTCTTGCTGCCTGTGATTGCCTATATGGCCTGGCTGTCTTGGGCGCTCTTCATGGTCAAGCTGACCACCGGCATGCGCCCGGACGACAGCATCGCCAGCCTGGGCTTCCTTGGCTATGTGTGGAAGCTACTCAGCAGCGGCGAGATGTCCAACAACTCGGGTGGCCTGATTCGCTGGCCCGCGATGTTGACCTTGCCCCTCGGCTTTGCGCTGGTCTGGTTGCAAGGCTTAGCTGAATTGATCAAACGCATCGGCTGGCTAACCCACAGCTACGAGATGGACACCCACTACGAGAGGCCGCTGCAATGATGAGCATGGAGAGTTTCCCCCCGCTGATGTTTGCGGGGCTGATCGTGGTCATGCTGATCGGCTTCCCTGTCGCCTTCTCGCTGGCCGCTCTGGGTCTGGCCTGCGGCTTCTTTGCCATTTCGCAAGGCTGGTTCCCACCTGAATTCATGGCGGCGCTGCCGCAAAACGTCTTCGGCATCTTGTCCAATGACCTGCTGCTGGCGATCCCCTTCTTCACCTTGATGGGGGCGATGCTGGAGAAATGCGGCCTGGCCGAAGACATGCTGGACTCGATGGGCCAGCTCTTTGGCCCTGTGCGCGGCGGCTTGGGCTACTCGGTCATCATCGTCGGCTTCATTCTCGGCGCCATCACCGGCACGGTGGCCGGCCAGGTGATTGCGATGGCAATGATCTCGCTGCCGGTGATGATGCGCTACGGCTACAACATGCGCTATGCCACCGGTGTGCTAGCTGCTTCGGGCACCATCACCCAATTGGTGCCGCCCTCGCTGGTGCTGGTGGTGCTGGCCGACCAGCTCGGCCGCTCGGTGGGCGATATGTACAAGGGCGCCTGGGGCCCGTCGATCCTGCAGGTGTTGATCTTCGCGCTCTACACCTTTGTCTTGAGCCGCGTGAAGCCCGACCATGTGCCCGGCGTGCCAAAAACAGCGCGCAGCCTGCATGGCGCGGCGCTGTGGATCAAATGCCTGCGCGGCATCATCCCTTCGGCCGTGCTGATCTTCGCGGTGCTCGGCAGCATGGGCGGCCTGCCGGGTATCGACACCGCGGTGTGCACCCCCACCGAGGCTGGCGCCATGGGCGCGGTCGGCGCCTTCATTCTGGCCGCCATGCATGGACGTTTGAACTGGCCGCTGGTGAAAGAAGCCATGGCCGGCACCATGCGTATCACCGCCATGGTGGTGTTCATCCTGATCGGCTCACGCACCTTTTCGCTGGTGTTCCAGGGCGTCGAAGGCGGCATCTGGATCGAGCATCTGCTGTCCAACCTGCCCGGCGGACAAACCGGCTTCCTGATTGCCGTCAACATCTTTATCTTCTTCCTGGCCTTCTTCCTCGACTTCTTCGAGATCGCCTTCATCATCCTGCCCTTCCTGGCACCGGTGGCCGACAAGATGGGCATCGATTTGGTCTGGTTCGGCGTGATGCTGTGCGTGAACATGCAGACCAGCTTCATGCACCCGCCCTTCGGCTTTGCCCTCTTCTATCTGCGCGGCATCTCCGACAGCCTGTTCAAGAGCGGCTCTATCCCGGCCAAGGTCGAGTCCAAGGACATCTATATGGGCGCGATTCCCTGGGTGTTGATGCAACTGGTTTTGGTGGGCGTGGTGATCGCCTTCCCGCAGTCCGTGACCGCCTTCCTGGACAAGGAGAAGGTCGTTGACATGAACCAGGCCACCGAGATGCTGCAAGGCATGGGCAATAGCGCCGAGGAAAAGCCCGACAAGGCCGAAACCTCGCCCGAAGATGCCAGCAAGCTGTTCGGGTTGAACCCGCCCGCCGAGGCCGCATCTGCGGCCAGTGCCCCGGCAGCCAACGAGGCCGAAGTGGACCCGATGGAAGCCGTCAAACGCTCCTTGCAACAGGACGCAGCCAACAAGAAATAAGGCGTCCATTCCCAAACGCCAAATTTCCAAACGCGAACAAGGCCGATCGAATCATCGATCGGCCTTTTTTCTTAGCCGCCTAGAAGCAAAAAAGCCCCGCGGCACGACACCGCGGGGCTCTGTTTTGAGGGCTGAAACTTACAGCTTCTGTGCCTGCATAAAGTCGTCAAAACCGGCTTCAGCAAAACGGAACCAGAGGTTCTGATCACGGCGGAAGTTCGAATAATCCTCGTAGACCTTCTTCCAGTTCGGGTTCTTGCCGGACAACTCGCTGTACAGCGCCATCGATTCCTTGAAGGCAGAGTCCATCACGTCCTTGGGGAACTTGAACAGCTTGGTGCCCGAGCCGACCAACTGCTTCAGGGCAGCCGGATTCTTGGCGTCGTACTTGGCCTGCATGTCGACATGCGCGACCGCGGCGGCAGCTTCAACGATCGCCTTGTACTCGGGCGTCAGGGCCTCATAGGCCTTGGTGTTGATGAAGAAGTCCAGTTGCGGGCCGCCTTCCCACCAGCCAGGGTAGTAGTAGTTCGGAGCAACCTTGTTGAAGCCCAGTTTCTGGTCATCGTAGGGGCCCACCCACTCGGCCGCGTCGATGGTGCCTTTTTCCAAGGCGGAGTAGATTTCGCCGCCAGGGATGTTTTGCGGCACGCCGCCCATGCGCTCAAGCACCTTGCCCGCAAAGCCACCGATGCGCATTTTCATGCCCTTGATATCGGCGATCGACTTGATCTCCTTGCGATACCAGCCGCCCATTTGCGCGCCGGTATTGCCACCCAGGAAGTTGATGATGTTGTAGTTGCGATAGAACTCGCGCATCAGCTTCAGGCCGTTGCCCTCCACCATCCATGCGCTCATCTGGCGACTGTTCAGGCCGAAAGGCACGGCGCAACCCAGCGCAAAGGTCTCGTCCTTGCCGAAGAAATAGTAGGGCGCCGTATGAGCCATCTCGACGGTGCCGTTCTGGACGCCGTCCACCACACCGAAGGCAGGCATCAACTCGCCGCCCGCATGCACGGCAACCTGGAATTTGCCGCCAGACATTTCGCTGACCTTCTTGGCAAACACATCGGAAGCACCAAAAATGGTGTCCAAGGACTTCGGAAAACTCGAGGCCAGGCGCCAACGCACATTGGCCTGTGCATGAACGACGGCGGGTGCCACACCAGCAGCCAAAACGCCTGCCAGACCAGCCTGCCGAACAAAGGAACGACGCTCCATTTTGGAACTCCTAGTTTTTGGATTGCGCGAAAATGCAAGCCGATTCTAGGGCGCCAAAAATACCCATTCACCGCGGGCAAACCCGGGCAAAAACGCCCCACTTTCAGGGGGCGGAATGCTTAAATGAACAATAGATAAACAGCAGCTTAAATTGCGCTGAAAAACAGCATTAGCTGCCCGCCAGCTTCATCTTGGAAAGCAGCACCGAACCAATCGTTTTGCCACCCATCGTGTAGGTATCGCAGCCAATGCCAATGATGTTCTGGAACATCTCGCTCAAATTGCCGGCGATCGTCACCTCATGGACGGGGAAGGCGATCTCGCCCTGCTCCACCCAGTAGCCGCTAACACCGCGCGAGTAGTCGCCGGTCACGTAGTTGACGCCCTGCCCCATCAACTCGGTGACAAAAAGGCCGGTCCCGAGACGGCGCAACATCGTCTTCAAATCGTCGCCGGGCGCCGTCCAACGCGAAGTCATGCGCAGATTGTGCGAGCCGCCGGCGTGACCGGTCGTACGCATACCCAATTTGCGGGCCGAATACGTCGACAAGAAGTAGCCCTGCAAAACGCCGGCCTCCACCACAGTACGCGGCCGCGTGGTGACCCCTTCATCGTCGAACGGGGCGCTGCCCTTACCCTTGATTTCATGTGGGTTCTCATGAATATCGATGTGCGGCGCAAGCACCGGCTTACCCAGACTGTCCAGCAAGAAACTGGCACGACGGTACAAGGAGCCGCCACTGGTGGCCTGGACCAGCGCCCCCAAAAGGCCGGCTGCCACCGTGCTCTCGAACAAAACCGGCACCTCGGCCGTTGCCACGCGGCGCGACTTCAATCGGGCCAAGGCCCGCTCGGCTGCATAACGCCCAATGGCCTCGGCAGAACTCAGGTCCGCAGCGTCGCGCATCGAGCTGTACCAAGAGTCCCGCTGCATCTGCACGCCGCGGCCGGCAATCGGTGCCACCGAGATCGAGTGCCGCGAACTGGCGTAGCCCCCGCGAAAGCCGCGGCTATTGCCCAAATAAAAATGCGACTGCTGCGCCGACACAGCGGCGCCCTCGCTATTGCTGATGCGTCGATCGACGGCAAACGCTGCGGCCTCGCAACGCAAGGCCAACTCACCCGCCGCTTGGGCGTCAATGGCCCAGGGGTGGAACAAGTCCAAGGCGGGCCGGCTGCTGGCATCGAGCGACAAGTCTTCTTCGTCAGGCAGGCCGGCCACCGGATCTTCGGCGGTGAAGCGGGCAATATCAAAGGCCGCCCGCACGGTGTCTTGCAGGGCCTTGGGCGAAAAGTCCGAGGTGCTGGCATTACCGCGTCGCTGACCGACATAGACCGAAACGCCCAGTGACTTGTCGCGGTTGCGCTCGACGTTTTCCAGGCTCCCCATGCGCGTGGAAACCGACAGGCCACAGCCCTCGGAGACCTCGGCGCCGGCGTCGGATGCACCAAGCTTCTTGGCCTCGGCCAACACGTCTTCGATCAATTGCTGGAATTGATCCACCCGGTAAGCAAAGCCGCTGCCGCCGGTCGGACCGGATTCGGCATTGCTGCTGGCGCTGGGGCGTGAAGAGGGCTTGACGAGCTTGGACATGGAATGATGAGCCGGATAATGGAAAAGCGGCGCAGCCGTCGGCTGAACACCGGATGCTGCGCTGAGAATCAGAACTGGGGGACAATCATACGAGCCACCGAGCCACGCTGCGCGTGCCGCCAGTCTCAGATGCGACCTCATCCAGCCAACAGGCTGCACAGTCCCAACTCAGATGCCCAGCACAGATACGCCAGCGCCCCTCCATTCAGCCCCGATAGCACCATGAGAACACAAGAAGAATTCGCAGCCGAGGACGACGACTTCGATCGTCCCAGCAAAAGCCAACTCAAGCGCGACATGACCGAGTTGCAGGCTTTGGGTGAAGAGCTGCTGACCCTGCCGGCCAGCCGCCTTGAGCCCCTGGCGCTGCCGGAGATTCTGTCCGACGCTTTGCGCGCCGCCAAGAAAATCACCTCGCATGAAGGCCGCCGGCGCCAGATGCAATACATCGGCAAGCTGATGCGCCGGATCGACCCTGAGCCGCTGCGTGAAGCGGTGGCCGCCTTCAAACTGGGCCACGCCAAGGACAGCCTGGCCCTGCACCAAAGTGAGCGTTGGCGCGAGCGCCTGTTGGCAGACGACAGCGCGTTGCAGCAGTTCATCAACGAACATGAAGGCATTGATGTGCAGCAGCTGCGCAGCTTGGTACGCGCCGCCCGCAAGGATGCGGCCGCGGCCCCCGAGCAACGCTCCGGCCGCGCCTTCCGCGATTTATTCCAGTTCATCAAAACCGAGCAATTGCGCGGCTCGCCGGACGAAAACTCGGCCGAGGACTCGGCCGATGAGTGAGTCAAGCCAGACCGCACCGGAGGCGGTCCGCATCGGTATCGTGTCGATCAGCGACCGCGCCTCCAGCGGGGTCTACGAGGACAAGGGTCTGCCAGCACTGCAGGACTGGTTAGGCAAGGCCTTGCACAACCCGATTCACTTTGAAGCCCGCCTGATCCCCGATGAGCGCGACTTGATCGCGCAGACCCTGCGTGACTTGGTGGACGGCGCCGCTTGCGATCTGGTCTTGACCACCGGCGGCACCGGCCCCGCCTTGCGTGATGTGACACCCGAAGCCACGCTCGACGTGGCCGACAAGGAGATGCCCGGCTTTGGCGAGCAGATGCGGCAGATCTCGCTGCGCTTTGTGCCGACGGCCATCCTGTCGCGCCAGGTGGCGGTGATTCGCGGCAAGGCCTTGATCATCAATCTGCCTGGCCAGCCCAAGGCGATTGCGGAAACGCTGGCAGGCTTGAAAGACGCCGAAGGCAAGCAGTTGGTGGACGGCATCTTTGCGGCCGTGCCTTACTGCATCGACTTGATCGGTGGCCCCTATCTGGAAAGCCGCGAAGAGATTGTGCGCGCCTTCCGACCCAAGTCGGCCCAGCGCCCTGCCCGCAGCGCAGGCTGAGCGCTCTCGGCGCACTGCCGCCGCACTTACTCCTTGACCAAACGGGTCAAGGAGGCGGCGTCAAAGGCCTCGTCCTGCTGTGCATCCTGGGGCACGCAATCACCCACCGGGGAACGCGAGGCCGCCGACAACTTGCACACTGCCTGCCAGAGCAGCGCAATCTGGTGCTCATGACCCGCGGCGTTGTCGATCAGGCCTCGCAGCGCCTGGGCCATCGGGTCGTCACCCTGGCTGACACCATAGGCCGAGAAACCCATCTTGGCCGCGGCCTCTTCGCGTTTGACATCGGCCTTGGCTTCGATGATGCGGGCTGGGTTGCCCACTGCGGTGGCGCCGGGCGGCACCGGCTTGGTCACCACAGCCCCCGAACCGACACGTGCGCCGGCCCCCACGGTGAAGCCGCCCAAGACGCAAGCATTGGCGCCGATGATGACGCCCGCCTCCAGCGTTGGATGCCGCTTGGCACCCTTCACCAAGGCGGTACCGCCCAGGGTCACGCCTTGATAAATTGTGCAGCCTTCGCCGATCTCGGCCATTTCGCCAATGATGACACCCATGCCGTGGTCAATGAAGACCTTGCGAGCAATGGTGGCCCCCGGGTGAATCTCGATGCCGGTCAAGAAACGATTGCAATGCGAGATGAAGCGCCCCAGCCATTTCAGGCCATGAGTCCAGCACCAATGTGCGCGTCTATGCAAGATCAAGGCATGCAGACCCGGGTAACAGGTCAAGACCTCCCAAGCCGTGCGGGCGGCAGGGTCGCGTTCAAGAATGCAGGCAATGTCTTCGCGGATGCGCTGGAACATGAGGACTCGGGTGAAAAGGTGGCTGGCCAGTTTAGCGGTGCGTTTCAATCTTCGCTGGCGACGGTATCGCTACGGCCCTGGGGTGGGCGCTTGGCATGCGGGCTGCGCGGGACTTCGACCATCGCGCGGGCAATGCCGCGGAAGATTTGCACCTCTTCATTCGTCAGGTGCGCACGATTGAACAACTGATTCAAACGTGGAATCAATTTCTTCGGTGCAGCGGGGTCCAAATAGCCAATGGCCTCCAACGAACTCTGCAAATGCGCCAGCAGACCCTGCACGCCTTTCGCATCGGCGTAATTGGGGTCTTCCGTGCGCGGCGCCACCGTGAAGCCGCCGAGCGCCTGGCGCCAGTCATAAGCCAAGAGTTGCACGGCCTGGGCCAGGTTCAATGAGCCGTAATCCGGATGCGTCGGGATCGACAGCACCGCGTGGCAACGATAGACATCTTCGTTGCTCATGCCATAGCGCTCGGAACCAAACACCAAGCCAAGCTTGTGCTGGCCCGCCGCCAATTCCGCAAACAAGGCCCGCGGCTCCCGCACGGGCGGCCCAAAGTCGCGGGGCGTCATCGCCGTGGCGCAGGCGAAGCTGACACCGTCAAGCGCCTCCTCCAGCGATTCGACGATGCGGGCGCGGGCAAGGATGTCGGCCGCGCCGCTCGCCATGGCCACTGTTTCTTCCTGACACAGCACATCCGCAAAACGCGGCTTGACCAGCACCAGGTCCGAAAAACCCATCACCTTCATGGCGCGGGCGGTCGCCCCGACATTGCCGGCGTGGCTGGTCTGAATCAGGATAAATCGTGTCATATCAACGCGGACATCACATCCAAAGCGCTTTGGCATTTGGAGGATTTGGGCTCGCTCGGCTAAAATGCGGGATTATCCTGAGTCCGGGCCTAGTCCCCGGGACCGGGTCGCTCTTTTTTTCCGCCAGTCCACCTCCCGAGTCCATGGTCACAAGCCATGCACCAGGCCAACCAAGGTTTTTACGAATGACGCAGCAAGCTTCACTCCATCCCATGCTCAATGTCGCCATCAAGGCGGCGCGTGCGGCCGGTGCCATCATCAACCGCGCCTCCATGGACCTCGACATCCTGAAGATCAACACCAAGTCGCCCAATGACTTTGTGACCGAGGTGGACCAAGCTGCCGAAAAAATCATCATCGAAACGCTGCTGCAAGCCTACCCCGACCATGGCATCCTCGCCGAAGAGTCGGGCCGCGAGCATGGCGCCAAGCATTCTGAATACGTCTGGATCATCGATCCGCTCGACGGCACCACCAACTTCATCCACGGCCTGCCGATGTACTGCGTATCGATCGCGCTGGCGCACCGTGGCGTGGTGCAACAAGCCGTTGTGTACGACCCCACCCGCAACGACCTTTTCTACGCCACCAAGGGTCGCGGCGCCTTCATGAATGACCGCCGCCTGCGCGTTTCCAAGCGCACCCGCATGAGCGACGCCTTGATCGGCACCGGCTTCCCCTTCCGTCGCGGCGACAACTTCAAGCGCTATATGAAGATGTTCGAAGCGGTGATGGTCGAATGCGCCGGCCTGCGCCGCCCGGGCGCTGCGGCCTTGGACCTCTGCTATGTGGCCGCCGGCTACTACGACGCCTTCTTTGAAACCGGTCTGCAACCTTGGGACGTGGCAGCCGGCTCCTTGATCATCACCGAGGCTGGTGGCCTGGTGGGCAACTTCACCGGCGAATCCGACTTCCTGCACCAGCGCGAAGTGGTGGCTGGCAGCCCCAAGATCTACGGCCAACTGGTCACCATCCTGGCGCCTTACACACGCGTGATCGCCGCCGACGGGGAAGGCTCGGCAACGGAAGCGAACGATGGAACACCGGCACCCGACGCAGCCGTGGCCGCCTTGTCGGCCAGCGTTGCTGCCGAGCCGAAAAAGCGCAGCAGCGTGCGCATTCGCAAAACCAGTAGCGACAACGCAAACTGATCCCAGCGCGGCAAGCCCGCGCTAAACAACGATGCCCTGCCCCAGAGCTCTGGCGCAGGGCATTGTCGTTTTTGCAGCGAGTCCAGCGCAGATAACGGGAGCCCCGCTTGCCAAGCAAAGTTGGCACGGCGACGATAGGGGCCGAGTTCAAGCCCAACCCCGGCGCCTAACTCCTTGCGGTGCACGCCATTGGGCGACTGCGCGGGAAGCTACTGGCCGTCGACCTTGGAGACCGCATGCTTGCAGACCAGCGCCCCACCGTTCTGATCGTTGATGACTCTGACATCAACCTCTGCATGTTGAATGAGCTGCTGCAAACCGACTACCGTGTGCTGGCCTGCACCAGCGGCCCTGACGCGCTGCAATTGAGTCAGCAGTTACCGCGCCCCGACCTCATCCTGCTCGACGTCCAAATGCCCGAGATGGACGGCTTTGCCGTGCTAGCCACCTTGCGCACCGACCCGGCAACGACCGACATCCCGGTGATCTTTCTCACCGCCTTGACGGACTCAAGCGATGAAGAGCGCGGCCTGCATCTGGGCGCCGCCGACTACATCACCAAGCCATTCAAGCCTTCTGTGGTCTTGGCCCGCGTGCGCAGCCAAATTGAAGCCAAGCGGGCGCGTGACTGGCTGCAGGATCAAAACAGCTTGCTCGAGGCCGAGATCTCGCGGCGCATGGCGGAAAACGACCAGACCCAGCGCGTCAGCATCCGCGCGCTGGCGCACCTGGCCGAAATCCGCGACCCCGAAACCAGCAACCATTTGCTGCGCACACAAAACTACGTCTGGATGCTGGCCCTGCGACTGCGTGAGCACCCCGACTTTCGCGATGCACTCAGCGACCGCTACATCCACCTGCTGACCCTGTCCACGCCGCTACACGATATCGGCAAGGTCGGCATCCCCGACAGCATCCTGTTCAAGCCCGGACCACTGGATGCCGAGCAATGGCAGGTCATGCGGACCCACTCGATGCAGGGCTGCAAAGCCATCGAGTTGGCCGAGCGCGACATCGACATGCCGCTTGAATTCCTGAAGGTGGCCAAAGAGATTGTTCGCTCGCACCACGAAAAATGGGACGGCAGCGGCTACCCCGACGGGCTTGCCGGCGCCGCCATACCAATCTCGGCGCAGCTGATGGCCATGGCGGATATGTTTGACGCGCTGATCAGCAAACGCGTCTACAAATCAATGATGAGCACCGAGGAAGCGCGCGCGATCATCATGGGCTGCAGCGGCAAGGACTTCGACCCGCGTTTGGTCGAGGTCTTCAAGGCTTGTTTCGATGACTTTGTCGCCATCGCCGAACGCTTCAGCGAAGACTGACCCGTCTCAAGCCTTGCACCTGCGCCTCCTACGGGCGCATTAATCTGCAGGTTGCAGGCTTGCGATCGCGGAGTGCATTACCCTAGCGCGCCGAACACTTCGCCGCCAGCAACAACCCCACTCACCCCCATGCCCGACGCCCCACTGTTTGAACTGAAAAATGCCGCCAGCGTTGACACCGCGCAGTTGCATGCGAGCGTTAGCGAAGCCTTTGCCGACTATCTCATTGGCCCTTTCGATGTAGAGCTTGCGCAGTGGCCACAGTTGCTGGCCCGCCAATGCATAGCTCTTTCATTGAGCCAGGTCGCCTTGAGTGCACAGTTGACTGAACAGCAGGTTCTGGCCTTTGCCTTGGCGGCCCCGCGCACCGATTTATCGGTGTGGCGGCTTGCCAGCATGGGGGCGGTGCCGGCCGCGCGCGGCAGTGGCGCCGCGCCTCGTCTTTTGGATGACTTCATTGCCCGCGCCGAAGCGGCGGGCATGCAAGAGGTGGAACTGGAAGTCTTCGCCCAGAACGAACGTGCCTTGCGGCTCTACCAAAGCCGCGGTTTCAAGGCCTTGCACGAGTTGCATGGCTACGAGGCGGAACCCTTGGGGTCACTGGCGCCGAGCACGGCACCGCTCGAATGCCCGACCGAAGCCGAAGAGCTGCAACTGAGCCGTGAGCAGGCCTTGGCGTGGCTGCAACAGGCGGAGCGCGAGCATTTTCGCGACCTGCCACTGCAAGTGACGGCCGCCGTGCTGGCCACCAACAGTCAGCCGCTACAAGCCTGGCAACTGGGCAGCGCGCTGCTGGTCTTCCATCATGCGGACGCGGCGACGCTGCATATCGCCAGCCTGATTGACCGTGACCCGGCCCAAACCCATGCTTTGCACTTGCTGCGCCGCCTGCGCGCCCAACACTCCACGCTGCACTGCCGCGCACATGAATTGCATCGCGCCGACGTGGGCGGCCGCGCGATGCTTGAAGCCGGATTCACCCGCAGCCCCTTGCATCAACTGCTGATGCGGCGCTGCCTACGGGCCGGCTGACAGGGCTGAATCGAGCGCCGCCGCTGCCCCCCCCGCCCGTCAGGCGACGGCCCAGACTGGCCTACACTCCGGAACCCGGCCCGTATGCCCAAAAACAGCCAGCAACAAGGCCCTCGCTTGAGGGCCTTGCCCATTTTCATCACTTGCTCATGACCTCCAAGGCCCCACAAGACTTCAGCGCCCACACGCCCGTGATGGCCCAGTACCTCCGTATCAAGGCCGAACATCCGGATGAATTGGTGTTCTTTCGCATGGGCGACTTCTATGAGGTCTTCTTTGACGACGCCCGCAAGGCCAATGCGCTGCTGGACATCACCTTGACCGCGCGTGGACAGAGCGCCGGCCAGCCGGTGGTGATGGCCGGCATTCCGGTCAATGCTTTGGAAAGCTATCTGGCCAAGCTGATCAAGTTGGGTGAAGCGGTGGCAATCGCCGAGCAGGTCGGCGATGTCGCCACCAGCAAAGGGCCGGTCGAGCGCAAGGTGGTGCGCGTGGTCACGCCTGGCACCGTCACCGACAGCGAGTTGCTGGCGGACAAGCAGGACTCGGTCTTGCTCGCGGTGGTTCAGCAGGGCAAGAACCACGGGCTGGCCTGGTTGTCGATGACCCAAGGTCAGCTCGGGCTGGCCGAATGCAGCGACAAGGAACTGCCCTCCTGGTTGGCACGCTTGAGCCCGGCCGAGGTGCTGGTGGACCGCGAACGGCAGCCCGCTGGCGTGCTGGCCGCGCATGTGGCCATCACCAACCGCCCCAGTTGGCAGTTCGACAGCAATTTGGGCGCACGCAAGCTTTGCGAGCAACTCGGCGTGGCCAGCTTGGCCGGCTTCAATGCACATGAGTTGCAATCCGCCCATGCCGCTGCCGCGGCCTTGCTCAGCTATGCCGAACACACACAAGGCCGGGCGCTGGCCCATGTCAAAAGCCTGCAGGTGCAGCGCAGCAGCGATCTGCTCGACCTGCCACCGGCCACACAACGTAATCTCGAGTTAACACAGACCCTGCGCGGCGAAAGCGCACCGACGCTGATGTCCTTGCTGGACAGCTGCCGCACCGGCATGGGCAGCCGCGCGCTACGCCATTGGCTGCTGCACCCCAAGCGTGAGCGTGGCGAAGCGCTGGCGCGCCACGGCGCCATCGATGCCTTCCTGCGTGCTTCGCCGGAGGCGCTGCGCGAGGTCCTTCGCCAGGTGTCTGATGTGGAGCGAATCGCCGCCCGCATCGCGCTGCGCCAGGTGCGCCCGCGCGAGCTGACCGGCCTGCGCAGCACCCTGCAGTTGCTGCCCGCCCTGCAGCACACGCTGCCCGCCGGCAGCCCCTTGCTGGACGATTTGGCCCAGGGCCTGCGTGCCTCGCCCCATATCGAAGATCTGCTGAGTAAAGCCATTGCCGAAGAGCCGGCCGTGCTGGTGCGAGACGGCGGCGTGATCGCCGATGGCTTCGACACCGAGCTGGACGAGCTGCGAGCCATCCAGAACAACTGCGACGCCTTCTTGCTCGAGCTGGAAACGCGGGAACGCGCCCGCACCGGCATCCCGAATCTGCGCGTGCAGTTCAACCGGGTGCACGGTTTTTATATCGAGGTCACACAGGGTCAGGTCGACAAGGTGCCGCTGGACTATCAGCGCCGCCAGACGCTGAAAAATGCCGAGCGCTACATCACCCCCGAGCTGAAGGCCTTCGAGGACAAGGCCTTGTCGGCGCAGGAGCGCGCCTTGGCGCGTGAAAAGCTTCTGTACGAACTGCTGCTGGACCAACTGACCGAAGAGCTGCAAGCCTTGACGGCGCTGGGCCGCGCCCTGGCCAGCCTGGACGCCTTGGCCGCCCTGGCCGAGCGCGCTCATAGTCTGCGCTGGTGCCGCCCAGAGTTCGTCAACCAGCCCTGCATCGATATCATGGGCGGCCGCCATCCGGTGGTGGAGGCGCGCCTGCGTGAAACCGGCGCCGGCGAGTTCATGGCCAACGATTGCCGGCTCGACGCCCGCACCCGCATGCTGATGATCACCGGCCCGAATATGGGCGGCAAGAGCACCTTTATGCGCCAAGTGGCCTTGATCAGTCTGCTGGCGGCAATGGGCTCTTTTGTGCCCGCCAGCGCCTGCCGGCTGGGGCCGATGGATGCCATCCACACCCGCATCGGCGCCGCCGACGACCTAGCCAATGCGCAGTCGACCTTCATGCTGGAGATGACCGAGGGCGCGGCAATTCTGCACAGCGCCACCGATCAATCGCTGGTGCTGATGGACGAAATTGGCCGCGGCACCTCGACCTTTGACGGTCTGGCTCTGGCTGGCGCCATTGCCAGCCATTTGCACGACAAGAGCCGCTGCTTCACCCTGTTTGCCACCCACTATTTTGAATTGACCGAATTCCCGGCCAAACATACGCAGGCGATCAACTGTCATGTGGGCGCGGTGGAAAGCGGTGACTCGATCGTCTTCTTGCATGAGATTCAGCCGGGCCCAGCCAGCCGCAGCTACGGTGTGCAGGTGGCCCGTCTGGCCGGCATGCCGGCGAGTCTGGTGCGGCAAGCCCGCGCTACCTTGGAGGCATTGGAGGCCAAGGCGACTGACGCCAAGGTGCAGATTGACCTGTTCGCCGCGCCCCCCTTGCCCGAGCCCACTGTCACCGAGGAGACCAGTGCCTTGGCCCAAGCCATGGAAGATATCGACCCCGACGCCTTGAGCCCGCGCGATGCGCTGGCGCTGATCTATCAACTGAAGAAGTTGAGCAAGCCGGCGTCCAAGCCCTGATGGCGGAGGCCGCCGCGTGATGAGCGCGACGCCGGGACATATCGAGTACAGCAAGAACAGCATGAGCAGCCAGGCCAGTCCCTCCAAGACGATTGTTTTCTCCCACGCCAATGGGTTTGGCGCCGGTTGTTATCGCCTCTTGTTCGAAGCCTGGCGAAGCGCCGGTTGGACGGTTCATGCGCTACCGCTGATTGGCCATGATCCAGCCTTTCCGGTCACCAGCAACTGGCCGCATCTGCGCGATCAGTTGATTCATTTCATCGAAACTGAAATTGGCTCCAAGCCTGGCCCGGTGGTTTTGGTTGGGCATTCACTCGGCGGCTTACTCAGCCTTTTGGTCGCTTGCCGCCGCCCCGATCTAGCCCAAGCCTTGGTGATGCTGGACTCACCGCTGCTGACCGGCTGGCGCGCCCATAGCGTGCGGGCCATGAAGGCCTCTCGCCTGATGCCGCGTCTGTCGCCGGGCCGGGTATCGCGTCAGCGTCGCCATGAATGGCCGGACCGCCAGGCAGTGTTGGCGCATTTCGCCGCCAAACATAAATTTGCACGCTGGGACCCGCGTGTGTTGAAGGACTATGTGGAGAGCGGCTTTGAAGAGCGCGCCGATGGCAAGACTCATCTGCGCTTTCGGCGCGAGTTGGAAACCCATATCTACGACACCCTGCCGCATCACCTGGGCCGCGTGATGCAGCACCATCCGCCGCAATGCCCGGTCGGCTTTATCGCCGGCACCGAGTCGGAAGAGTTGCGCCAAGCCGGCAGCGGCGCCAGCAAAGCCTTGGCACAACAGCACTTTGCCTGGATGGATGGCTCGCACCTCTACCCCTTCGAACGCCCCGATGAGACGGCCGCCTTGGTGCTACAAATGCTCAAAGTGATGCTACCGACCGAGCTGAGTCCAAAATCCGACGATTCCGCTCCTCTATAATCGCGCTTTACCACCACAGCGTTTTTGATGGACGCTGCAAGACATGACCAAATACGTCTACGTCACGGGCGGTGTGGTGTCCTCACTCGGCAAGGGCATCGCATCAGCTTCACTGGCTGCCATTCTCGAATCTCGCGGCCTCAAGGTCACCCTGATCAAGCTCGATCCCTACATCAATGTGGATCCGGGCACGATGTCCCCCTTCCAGCACGGCGAGGTGTTCGTCACCGAAGACGGCGCGGAAACCGACCTCGATCTGGGCCACTACGAGCGCTTCATCACCACGCGCATGAAGCGCGCCAATAACTTCACCACCGGACAGATCTATATGTCGGTGCTGGAGAAGGAACGCCGCGGCGACTACCTCGGCAAGACCGTTCAGGTGATTCCGCACATCACCAACGAGATCCAAGACTTCGTGCGTCGTGGCGCCGGTGTCGGCACTGCCGATGCGGTCGATGTGGCCATTGTTGAAATCGGCGGCACCGTCGGTGACATCGAATCGCTGCCCTTCCTGGAAGCGGCGCGTCAGATGAGCCTGAAGGCCGGCCCGAACAATGTCGCCTTTGTGCATCTGTCCTATGTGCCTTGGATCGCCGCTGCCGGCGAATTGAAGACCAAGCCGACCCAGCACACGGTGCAGAAAATGCGCGAAATCGGCATTCAGCCCGACGCGTTGCTGTGCCGCGCCGACCGCCGCATTCCGGACGACGAGCGCGAAAAGATTTCGCTCTTCACCAATGTGCCCGAGTACGGCGTGATCTCGATGTGGGATGTGGACACCATCTACAAAGTACCCCGCATGCTGCACGAGCAAGGTCTAGATCAGCTGATCTGCACCAAGCTGCAACTCAACACCAAGTCCACCGACCTGAAGCGTTGGGACACCCTGGTGCACGAGGTGCTGAACCCGGCCAAGAACGTCACCATCGCCATGTGCGGCAAGTACACCGACTTGAGCGACTCCTACAAGTCGCTCAACGAGGCGCTGCGCCACGCCGGCATCCACAACCACGCTCGCGTCAATATCGAGTATGTGGATTCGGAGCTGCTGAGTGCGGCCAACATCGACCAACTGAAGCAGTACGACGCCATCCTGGTGCCCGGCGGCTTCGGCAAGCGCGGCGTGGAAGGCAAGATCTTGGCGGCTCAATATGCCCGCGAACACAAGATGCCCTACCTGGGAATCTGCCTGGGCATGCAGGTCGCAACGATTGAATACGCGCGCCATATGGCGGGCCTGAGCGGCGCCAACTCGACCGAGTTTGACCCCGAGACCCCGCACCCGGTGATCGCCTTGATCGACGAGTGGCAAGACGCCGACGGCAGCATTCAAAAGCGCGACGAGAAGTCCAATCTGGGCGGCACCATGCGCCTGGGCGCCCAGAGCTCTGACGTAGCCCCCGGCACCCTGGCCCATGACATCTATGGCCCCGTGGTCAGCGAGCGCCACCGGCACCGCTACGAGGCCAATGAGCATTACCTCGATCAATTGCAAAAAGCGGGCTTGGTCATCTCGGCCATCACCCAGCGCGAGAAGCTGACCGAGATGGTGGAGTTGCCCCGCACGGTTCACCCCTGGTATGTGGGCGTGCAGTTCCACCCCGAGTTCAAGTCCACCCCTTGGGACGGCCACCCGCTGTTCACCGCCTTCATCAAGGCGGCGCTGGACCACCAACAGCCCTGAAGGAATCTAGCTCATGATGCTTTGCGGTTTTGAGGTCGGCATCGACCGGCCTTTCTTCTTGATCGCCGGTACCTGCTCGATCGAGGGGCTGGAAATGTCCCTCGACGTCGCCGGCCAACTGAAGGAAGTCTGCACGGCCCTGGGCATTCCGCTGATCTACAAGGGCTCCTTCGACAAGGCCAACCGCTCCTCGGGCTCGACCCGGCGCGGTGTGGGCATTGACGCGGGCCTGAAAATCTTGGACGAGGTGCGCAAGCAACTGCAACTGCCCATCATCACCGATGTGCATGATGAGTCGCAGGTGGCCGAAGTCGCCAGCGTGGTTGACGTGTTGCAGACCCCTGCGTTTTTGTGCCGCCAGACGGACTTCATCCGCGCAGTGGCCAAGTCTGGCAAGCCGGTCAATATCAAGAAGGGGCAGTTCCTGGCCCCTTGGGACATGAAGAACGTCATCGACAAGGCCCGCGACGCTGCGCGCGAAGCCGGCCTGTCGGAAGACCGCTTCCTAGCCTGTGAGCGCGGCGTTAGCTTTGGTTACAACAACCTAGTTGCCGACATGAGCAGCCTGGCCGAGATGCGCAAGTCCGGCGCACCGGTGGTGTTTGATGTGACCCACTCGGTGCAAAAACCCGGTGGTCAAGGCACCAGCAGCGGCGGCGCCCGCGAAATGGTGCCGGTGCTGGCGCGTGCCGGTGTCGCTGCCGGTGTGGCGGGTCTCTTCATGGAAACCCACCCGCGCCCGCAAGAGGCCTGGTCTGATGGGCCCAACGCCGTGCCGCTGAAGCATATGCGCGCCTTGCTGGAGCAACTGGTGGCCCTCGACCGCGTGGTCAAGAGCCAGCCGCTGCTTGAGAACGACTTCAGCTGCTAAGTTGAAGTCATTCCGCAAAACTGGCTTCGGATCCTGATTCCCTTGTGCAAAACGAATCCAAGGCCTGAACTGGCCACCTTGGCGTAAGCCTCCCTACCCAAGCCACCTTAGTCAATCATCCATGAGCGCCTACATCCTCGCCGACGTCACCGTCACCAACCCCGAGCAGATGGCCAAATACCGCGAATGGTCCACCCGTGCCATGCAAGAGCATGGCGCCGAGGTGCTGGTGCGCGGAGGCGAGTTCGAGGTCCTGGAAGGCCCTTGGACGCCCAGCCGCTTGGTCCTGCTGCGCTTTACAGACCGGACCACGGCCAAAGCTTTTTATGACTCCGAGACCTATCAGCATGCCAAGTCCTTGCGTGAGAACGCCGGCGTGATGCGCATGGTGGTGGTGGACGGCGTTTGATTCCACGCGATTGTTCAGCGCAGGTAACTGCCAGCTGGCAAGATGCATCCCGACAGAATTTTTGACCTTTTGGAGACCTTGAATGAGTGCCATTGTTGACATCGTCGGCCGCGAAATCCTGGACAGCCGCGGCAACCCCACCGTCGAGTGCGATGTGTTGTTGGAATCCGGCGTGATGGGCCGTGCTGCTGTGCCCTCGGGCGCATCGACCGGTTCGCGTGAAGCGATCGAGCTGCGCGACGGCGACAAGAGTCGCTACCTCGGCAAGGGCGTGTTGAAGGCCGTCGAGCACATCAACACCGAAATCTCCGAAGCCGTGCTGGGCCTGGATGCTTCCGAGCAAGCTTTCTTGGACCGTACCCTGATCGACCTGGACGGCACCGAGAACAAGAGCCGCCTGGGCGCCAATGCGATGCTGGCGGTGTCGATGGCCGTGGCCCGCGCTGCGGCCGAAGAGTCGGGCCTGCCGCTGTACCGTTACTTCGGCGGCATGGGTGCCTGCCAGTTGCCCGTGCCCATGATGAACGTCATCAATGGCGGCGCGCACGCCAACAACACGCTCGATCTGCAAGAGCTGATGATCATCCCGGTTGGCGCACCGACCTTCCGCGAAGCAATCCGTTGGGGCGCCGAAGTGTTCCACGCGCTGAAGAAGATCCTGCATGACAAGGGCATCAGCACGGCCGTCGGCGACGAGGGCGGCTTCGCCCCCAGCGTTGAGAGCCATGAGGCCGCCATCCAGATGATTCTGGAAGCGATCGACAAGGCCGGCTACACCGCCGGCGAGCAAATCGCCATTGGCCTGGACTGCGCCGCCAGCGAGTTCTACAAAGACGGCAAGTACCACCTCGAAGGCGAAGGCCTGAGCCTGACGGCCCAAGAGTGGACCGATATGCTGGCCACCTGGGTCGACAAATACCCCATCATCTCGATCGAAGACGGCATGGCCGAAGGCGACTGGGACGGATGGAAGCTGCTGACCGATCGCCTGGGCAAGAACGTGCAGATCGTTGGCGACGACTTGTTCGTCACCAACACCAAGATCCTCAAGGAAGGCATCGACAAGGGCATCGCCAACTCGATCCTGATCAAGATCAACCAGATCGGCACCCTGACCGAGACCTTCGCCGCCATCGAGATGGCCAAGCGCGCCGGCTACACCGCCGTGATTTCGCACCGCTCGGGCGAAACCGAAGACAGCACGATCTCCGACATCGCCGTCGGCCTGAACGCTGGCCAAATCAAGACTGGCTCGTTGAGCCGCTCGGACCGCATGGCCAAGTACAACCAGCTGCTGCGCATCGAAGAAGATCTGGGCGACATCGCTGTCTACCCCGGTCGTTCGGCCTTCTACAACCTGCGTTGATGGGGTCCAGCCCGACGGCTTGAGTGCGACTCAGCCGCTGGGCTACACTGCGCGCGTGAAAACGATCAGCCTGCTTCTCGTCGCCTTCTTGCTGGCCATCCAGGCCCAACTCTGGTTGGGCAAGGGTGGCTTGCCGCGTGGCGTGCAGTTGCGCGCTGAGGTGGCTCATTTCGAAGCCGAGAACGACAAGGCGCGGCTGCGCAATGCCCAACTCGAAGCCGAATTGCGCGACCTTCGAGAGGGTCTCGAGATGGTCGAAGAGAAAGCCCGCTTCGAACTCGGCATGATCAAGCCGGACGAAATCTACGTCCAGGTGCGCCGTTAAGGCGAACCGCTTTTTCGCCTCCTTTTCCTTCCCGACATTCTTCGAGCATGGACGCGCTGCTGCTGAAGCTGCAACCGCTGCTCCTGCCGGCCTTTGAGCTGCTGGGCAGCCCGATCACCTGGATAGAACTGCTCGCCTTTGCGCTGGCCGTGTGGATGGTCGTCTGCAATATGCGCGTCCATATCTTGGCCTGGCCGCTGGCGATTGCCAGCTCGCTGCTTTACTTTCTGCTCTTCTGGAGCGGCAAGCTGTACGGGGAAGCCTCCTTACAGCTGCTGTTCGCCGCGCTGGCGCTATGGGGTTGGTGGCAATGGATGCGTGGCAAGGGCGATGATGGCGCGGCTTTGCGCGTGCGCAGGCTCAGCCCACAAGGGCTGGCGGCCGCGGTGGCGGCCACCCTCTTGGCCTGGCCGGCGCTGGGCCTGTTCCTGCAACATCAGACCGACTCCCCCTTGCCATTCTGGGACGCCTTGCCCACGGTCGCCAGCCTCTTGGGGCAATGGTTGCTGGCGCGCAAATACCAAGAAAACTGGACGGTATGGGTGCTTGTCAATGTGGTCAGCGTAGCCTTGTTTGCCTACAAGGGTTATTGGTTGACCGTGGTTCTTTACGCGGTCTTCATTCCGATGTCGGTGGCCGGCTGGCGTGCCTGGGCGCGCCATGTCCGGCCGGCGCCGGCGCTCGCGCAATGATGAACACCGCTCGCCTCAAAAACCAGCCGTGAGCGCCCTGCTGATCGCCATTGTCGGCGCCGAGAGCACCGGCAAAAGCACCCTCGCGCAAGACCTGACCCTGCGCCTCAACGAGGCCACCGGACTGCGCTGCGGCTTGGTGCACGAACATCTGCGCGAATGGTGCGACACCCAGGGCCGCACACCGCGCGCCGACGAACAGGCGCAGATCGCCGCCGAACAAAGCGCGCGCATCGAGGTGGCAGCGCTGCAGCACGACATCGTCATCTGTGACACCAGCGCGCTGATGACCGCGATCTACAGCCAATACCTGTTTGCCGACGCCTCGCTGCTACAGGCTGGCCTAGCCTTTCACCGCCGTTGCGCCCTCACCCTCTTGACCGCGCTCGATCTGCCGTGGGTGGCGGACGGCCTGCAACGCGACGGAGCCCATGTTCGCCGCCCGATCGACGCGGCAATTCGTGCCGCGTTGATGAGTGCCGGCTTGAACTGGGCGGTAGTGGCCGGCAGCGGCCCGGCGCGGCTTGAGGCGGCATTGAATGCCATCACGCCCTTGCTGAAGCGGCGGCAACAGCCGCGCCCGGGACTGTTCAGCCGCCTCAGCGAACGTCAAGAGTCGCTGCCCGAGTGGCGCTGGTCTTGCGACAACTGCGACGTGCCGGAATGCGAGCACCGCAGCTTCAAGCGTTAAATCGCCGCCAACGCTAAGCCCTCACACCGTCGCACCATCACTGACCCAGGCAAAGCCCCAAGCCGTGCGCAGCCACCAGCAGCGGATGATCCAGCGGAACCCGCCGGTTCCCTCCCTCGGCCACCCGTGACATGGGAACATCGGTCAGCGCGCCGCCCTGCAAGGCCACCATATGCCCAAAGCGCCCCTGCCTGATCATCTGCGCGGCATGGCTGCCAAACTGGGTGGCCAAGATGCGGTCAAAGGCCGTCGGCGCCCCCCCGCGCTGTACATGACCCAATAGCGTTGACCTCACCTCGCTGCCCAGGCGCGCCTGCAACTGCTGGGCCAATACCGCCCCCACCCCGCCGAGGCGAAGCGGATCGGGGCTGTCGCGCAGCGTCTGGCTGACCACCATGCCGGCATCTCGCGGATGAGCACCCTCGGCAATGCAAATCAGCGTGTGGCCGGCCTGTGCCTCACGACGTCGGCAGAACTCGGCCACCACCTCGACGTCATAGGGCAACTCCGGCAGCAGGATCACATCCGCAGCGCCGGCAATGCCACCCTCCAGCGCGATCCACCCGGCATAACGCCCCATCGTCTCGGCAATCATCACGCGGCCATGGCTGCGCGCGGTGGTCTCCAGGCGATCCAGGGCCTCGGTGACGACCGCCACCGCGCTGTCAAAGCCGAAGCTGCGCTCGGTCAAGGGCAAGTCGTTGTCAATGGTCTTGGGCACGCCCACCACCGGCAGGCCCAGGCGGCTCAGCCGCTCGGCAATGGCCATCGAGCCATCGCCCCCGATGACCACCACAGCATCCAGGCCCAGCTCCTGCACATAGGACAACAAGCGCGCCGAGACATCGGCGCCGCCCTCGGCGAAATAGTGAAATGGATCGCAGCGGTTATGGGTACCCAGGATGGTGCCGCCCTGCGCCAGAATGCCGCCGACGACAGCGCGGTCCAAGGCCAGGACACGCCGCTCTATCAGGCCCAAGAAACCCTGCCGAATGCCGGTCACCCGGGCGCCGCAGTCATTGATCAGGGCCAGGCTGACGGCGCGGATCACCGCATTCAGGCCTGGGCAATCGCCACCGCCGGTGAGGATACCGATATGCATAGTGCGCCTCTGGGCTGATTAGAAAAACGCTCGCGCCTCGCCCTACTTGCTGATGACCAGCTTGATGCCGAAGCCGACCAGGAATAGGCCCGCCAAACGGTTCAGCCAACGGCTGACGCGCGGATTGGCCCGCATGCGTTCGGCCAAGCGTTGGGTCAACAACACCATCGCCAATCCGTAGAGGAAGGTCAAGGCGGCAATCGTCAGCGCCATCGCCGCAAAAGTTGGCAAACCGAGGTGCCGCTTGGGATCAACAAAGAGTGGGAAGAACGCCATGTAGAACACGATCGCCTTCGGGTTCAACAGGGTGATCAACACGGTCTGGCGAAAAAACTGCTGCGGGCGCATCTTCAGCACCGGCGCGTCGCCCGGTTTGACCAACAGCATCTTGCACCCAAGCCAGGCCAGATAAGCCGCACCGAGCCACTGCACCGCATGGAATGCGCTCGGATAAGCCGTCAGCATTGCCGCCACACCGGCCACGGCCAACCACATCAGAACTTGGTCCCCGGCAATCACGCCCAGCGTTGCGGCCATGCCGCCGCGCAAGCCGCCCTTGCTGGTCGAGGTGATCAGGGCCAGGTTGCCTGGCCCCGGAATCATCAAAAACACGATGATGGCGAGAACGAAGGCGCTGTAATCCGCGATACCGAACATGACATCCCCTGACCAAGATTTGACGCGCCATCTTAGTGCGCAAGCCGCAGTTCAAGGGCCGAGCGGAATGAGCCGACGGGAAGCCAGACCCAGACGCCGAATTTTTGACCTGAGCGCCGACAAACAACTGTCCGACCGTCGCTTCAAGGTCGGCGCTAACGCCTTACTGCACCGTGCCGCTGCCGCCTACTTGCGTGTGATGCGCTGCGAATAACTGGCCCACATCAACGGCGTCATAACGATATTGCTGACCGCAGAACTCGCAGCCGATTTCCACATCGCCGCGCTCGGCCAAGACCGAATCGACCTCTTCGCGGCCCAGGCCCTTGAGCATCTGGCCCACGCGCTCGGGCGAACAGCTGCAAGCAAAGCGCGGCGTCTGCGGTTCGAAGCGGCGCACCGTTTCTTCCCAGAACAAGCGGCGCAACACGGTTTCGGCGTCCAGCCCCAGCAACTCATCAGCGGTCAAGGTTGAGGCCAGGATGCTGATGCGATTGAAAGCATCGGACAGACCGATCTCATCCTCATTGGCCGAGACCAGGCCACGGCCTTCCAAATTGGACTCGCCCTGCACCGGCAAGCGCTGGATCAGCAACCCGGCCGCGATCTCGTCGTTGGCGAACAAGACCATCTTGGTATCCAGCTGCTCGGACTGCAGCATGTAGTGCTCCAGCACCTCGGACAGCTTTTGCAGCGGCTCGCGGTGGTCACCATGCAAAGGCACCACCCCTTGGTAGGGCTGCTGGCCGGGCAAACGGTCCTTCGGGTCGAGCGTGATCGCGCAGCGGCCCTGGCCGTGCACATTCAACATTGCCTCCAGCTTGGCGCCCTCGGGCACCTCGCCGACCAGCTTGGCGGTGGCGCGGAAGCTCAAATCGGGCTGTACCTCGGCCACGGCCAGCTTGACCGGCCCGTCGCCAAAGACCTGCAAGATCAGCGCGCCGTTGAATTTGATGTTCGACTGCATCAACACCGCTGCTGCAGCCATCTCGCCCAGCAAAGCACGCAACTCGGGCGGATGCGCGCCAACCACCTCGCGACGCTTCAAGACCTCGCGCCAGCTGTCAGTCAAACGCACCAACATGCCGCGCACCGGCAGGCCTTCGAACAAAAATTTATGCAGTTCGCTCATGCAGAGCTTTCTTTCTTCTTCAGGCCTTGCGCATAGCGCCGACCGTTGTCGATGTAATGCAGCGCACTGGCCTTCAGGCCGATGATCTGCTCGGGACTCAATTCACGCACCACCTTGGCCGGGCTGCCAACGATCAGGCTGCCATCCGGGAACTCCTTGCCCTCTGTCACCAAAGCGCCGGCACCCACCAAGCAGTTGCGGCCAATGCGCGCACCATTCAAGACCACCGCGCCAATGCCAATCAAGGAATGATCACCCACGGTGCAGCCATGCAGCATGACCTTGTGGCCGACCGTCACGCCTTCGCCCAGAACCAGGGGAAAACCGTGATCTGCGTGCAAGACCGATCCGTCTTGAATATTGCTGCCCGCGCCTATGGTCAGTTGCTCGCTATCGCCCCGCAACACAGCCTGGAACCAGATCGACACATCGGCACCCAGGCTGACGCGCCCGATCACCTCAGCGCTCTCAGCCACCCAGGCCGAGTCGGCCACCTGGGGGCAATGCTCGTCCAACTGATAAACAGCCATATCGTCCCTTGTGCCTTGTTTGAGTCATTGGCCTTGCAACCAAAGGCGGGATTTTAGGCTGCCACCGGCAATGGCGCAGGAGGCTGATCGTGGGCATCGGGGCGAAGGCACAGGTCCTTGTTGATTCAAGGCTGCAGCGGTGACCCGCGACGGGTCAGTTTTTGGGTTTCACGGCTTAGTGCCCATAGCGGTCTTTCACCACGTACACCTCCTTCACCCTTGCCTTGCCGGTTCCTTGCGAAATCCAAACTAAAGCGATGTCCTTGACATTAGCGTTTATGTTTGTAATCATTGATGTAACTACAAATGTAATCGTTCATGCCAAATATTCCGACCGTTAGTGACGCTGAAAGCCATGTGATGGAACTGCTCTGGCAGCAAGCACCGCAAGCAGCGGAGGAGCTCGCCGCCACTCTGCTCAATAGTCAAGGATGGCAGGCCAGCACGACCAAGACCTTGATCAATCGCCTCCTGAAAAAGGGCGCAGTTTCAGCCGTACGCGACGGGCGAAGGTTCCTCTACTCGCCACAACTGGATCGCGATGCCTGGCTCAGCAGCAAGAGCATTTCTCTCATTGATCGTTTGTTCGGTGGGGGTCTAGCGCCACTTGTGGCGCAGTTTGCAGCGCAACGAAAACTCTCCAAGGCAGATATCGCGGCGCTCAAAGCATTGCTGAAGGAGCAAGAGGATGATTGAAAACCTTTTGCTTAAAGGTCTGCAGCAGGCGCTGATACTCAGTTTGGCTGTCATCCTGCTGCGAGCCGTACGCCCGGTGCTGCTTCGCCAAGGTGCTGACATCGTCTACGCAGGGTGGCTTTTGGTTCCCGCGCTCCTACTGACGCCAACTCTCCCACGGCCAAGCAGCGAGCCATTGCAGATCGTATGGGCCGCTGCTGATGGCACTGCTGCAACTGGCCTCACCGCGATGCCATCCATGCCGCATGTCAACAACATGTTGCCATGGCTGCTTGTATGGCTTACCGGCACCCTCGTCGTCCTTGCCCTGTGCGCTTGGCGACATTGGAGATTGATCCGACTCACTGAGCCGCTACCCGCCGGGTCCAGCCCCGCCCTTGTGGGCCTGCTGCGCCCACGTGTTGCCTTACCAGCGGACTTTGAACTGCGGTTTTCGCCCGAGGAGCGTGAACTCATCCTTGCACACGAAGCGGTACACCGGATGCGCTTGGATAACCTATGGAACCTGTTTGCTACCTTGTTGACCGCACTGCACTGGTGGAATCCATTGGCCTGGTGGGCAGTTCATCGAATGCGTGCAGACCAAGAGTTAGCTTGCGACGCTGCCGTGCTGCGTAAACAACCCAATTCCAAAGCAGCTTATATCCGTGCGCTCCTGGCCACCCATTCTTTCCAAAGTCGTGACACGCCGCTGGCAAGTCATTGGAGCTCAACCCACCCTCTCGTAGAAAGAATCACCATGCTGAAACATCACGAAGTGTCGCCACGTCGCCGTTTTGCCTTGTTGGGGTTAGGTTTGCTGAGTACCGTTGGACTGGCATGGGCAGCACAGACTGCGCCTGCCAACAATTCAAACGCGCAGCGGGCCTATATCCAGACTGAGATTCGCATCGGAGCGCATGTTTCAAATCCCGCACTTCTTGTGGAGCTGGGTGTTCCTGCCACCATCGGCATTGATCCTGGCGATGGTGGCGGTCACTGGGAAGTTCTTATGACTGTTACTCAACAATCCGACGGCCAACTGCGTGTTCGAACGGAGCGTAGTTTCGGTACCCCGGTGCAGAAGTTGGACGGCAATCACACACAAATTGGACTCCCGGGCATGTCGATGGTGTTGACCTTCCCGGCGCCAGACGGAGGACCTGATTTCGTGATGAAGAGGGTCGTCAAGCTGGTTCCCGTCGATTTCGTCCCGACCCAGCGATAGCGTCTAGAACCTTTGGCATGACGCCGTCGATTTAGACGCTAAGTGGCTGCTATTCGAGTTTGACTAGTAATTTTCTGAGTGTCTGCAACGGGCACGGAGCTGCCGTACATCACCCATTTGACGGCATGCGCAAGCTCGCTTCGTGAGCACATTTCGCCGGCAGCAACTCCACATCGAGATGACAGCGCCACCCGGTGCCCCAGCCCACAACGCGATAATCCCGCGCATGGAAATCCGCGCCGCTGCACTCGATATTCTTTGCCTCAAGGACCCCAGTACCAAGGCGCCAGCGGCGCGCGACTTGTACGAACTGGCACAGCAAGGCGGCACCAGCTTGGAAGTGGCTCGGCGGTTTGAACGGCCGGCGGAACTACCCGGGCGGCCCGAGCGGCCGCGCCTGCTGTCGGCGCTACAAGTGCCGAACCGTTCGCCGTTCACCCCCGAAGGCCGGGCTGCATTGCTGCATGCCATCGCGCATATTGAGTTCAATGCGATCAACCTGGCCCTCGACGCGGTTTGGCGTTTCCCCGATATGCCGGCGGCGTTTTATATGGACTGGCTCCAGGTGGCGGCCGAAGAGGCATTTCATTTCGATCTTTTGCACCAGCACCTGCAAGACAGTCTGGGCCGCTGCTACGGTGACTTTGACGCCCATGACGGTCTGTGGACCATGGCCGAGCGCACTGCCGGCGATGTGCTGGCGCGCATGGCCTTGGTGCCGCGCACGCTGGAAGCGCGCGGGCTGGACGCCACTCCGCCTTTGCAGGCCAAGTTGGCTCGCGCCGGCGATCACAAAGCGGTCGAGATTCTGGACGTCATCCTTCGTGACGAGGTCGGCCATGTGTTGATTGGCAATCGCTGGTATGCCTATCTCTGTCAACAGCAAGGTCTGAACCCGATCGCGCTTTACCCCGAACTGGTCCAGCGCTATGAGGCGCCAAAACTGAGGCCGCCCTTCAATGTGCAAGCGCGTGAGGCGGCGGGCTTCAGTGCGGAGGAATTGGCGTATTTGCAGGCTTGGTCACAAGCTTGAGCCGACAGGCCGGCCGGCAAGGTGGTGTCGGCAGGTCGCGGCAGGAGCAACATGCTCGATAATTGAGGGTTTTTACGCATCGGGCTCCGCCCGTGTTACCGAGATCCCTTGCCCATGAGCCGCATTCGCGCCAATCTGCTGTTGATCTTTATTGCCGTGATTTGGGGCTCTGCTTTTGTGGCCCAAAGCCATGGCATGGAGCACCTGGGGCCGATGGCCTTCACCGGCATTCGGTTTCTGATTGGCGCCCTGGTGGTGGCGCCCTTGATGTGGCGCGAGTGGCAAGAGTTGAAGAGCAAGGACCGGCCGCTGCGCCGTGTGGACGGCGCCAAAATCGCCGGCCTGGGCAGCCTCTTGCTGATGGGCGCGGCGATGCAGCAGATCGGCATCGTCAGCACCACTGTGACCAATGCTGGTTTCTTGACCGCGCTGTATGTACCGCTGGTGCCGGTGTTGGGCTGGCTGCTGTGGCGCCATCTGCCGCACTGGTCGGTCTGGCCCGGTGCGCTGGCTTGCTTGGTCGGCGCCTATTTGTTGTCCGGCGCCCAGTCGCTGAGCATTGGCAAGGGCGATCTTTGGGTGATCTTGTCTGCCCTGCCCTGGGCTTTCCATGTGGTGCTGGTGGGCCGGGTGGCCGATCGCATGGCGGCGCCCTTCTTGGTGGCCGGCGGCCAGTTTGCGGTTTGCGGCGTTTTGGCCCTGGCTTGGGCCTTGCTGAATGAGCCGGTCAGCGCCGCCGCCCTGCAAGCGGCAGCCGGGCCGCTGATCTATACCGGTGTGTTCTCGGTCGGCGTTGCCTTCACCGCGCAGGTGGTGGCTCAGCGCTACGCCCATGCGGCCGATGCGGCCATCATCTTGTCCTCCGAAACCCTGTTCGCGGCGCTGTTTGGTTACTTCTTAATGGGCGATCGTTTGAGCCCTGCCGGGCTGCTGGGCTGTACGCTGATCTTCGCCAGCATGATGTTGATACAACTGATCCCCATGATTTCCATGCTGCAAAAGAGCATTAATTCACGGATTTTGCAAAACTAGGGTATTCCCTGATTTTTGTCATAGGGTTTTCACTAATCTCTGTGACACTCACGGTCGTGATGCAGCAATTGATGCATCGAACGGCCTGAGCCAAGTGGATGTTTTGCTTTCCCTCGGGCCCCTTCAGAACAACGAACAACTCATCTGAAAGAGACCCGAAATGTTTGCACTGTCCAACTTCATCGCCACTTCGCAACACTATTTCGTGGCACCGATGCCCGCCGAAGCCGGCTTGGCCATGCCCAAGACGTCTTTCGGCCGCCAGGCACTGAGCTCGAAAGGCGAAGAGTGGGTGATGGCCGCCGCCTTCACCTTGGCTTGGCTGACTTCCTTGACCGCTGTTGTTGCCGCCGCCTGATCGGCATCAAAAAAAACTGGGCCTGAAAAAATCTCAGGTCCAAGCTTGCTCAGAGATTGAAGGCCGTGGTCCTCTTGATCGTGCGCAGCACCAGCATTGAATTGGATCGGGCTACCTCGGGCAGTTGCATCAAGACATCGGTGTGGAAGCGCTCCAGGTCTTCCGCGTCTTTGTAGGCGAAGCGGATCACATAGTCGTTGGTGCCGGCCACATAGAAGCAATCCAGAATGTCTGGGCTGTCGCGCACCGCCTGCTCAAAGGACGCCAAGGCTGCGGTCGTCATCCGCTCCAGGTTGATGATGGTGTAGCTGGTGCCCTGCTTGCCCACCGCCTTCGGATTCAGCAAGGCCACGTACTGGGCGATCACCCCGGCCTCCTCCAAGTGCTTCACACGCCGCAGGCAGGCCGAGGGCGACAGATGCACCCTTTGCGCCAGCTCGATATTGGGCAGGCGGCCATCGCGCTGCAACTCGTTCAAGATGTTGCGATCGATCGCATCCAATTGCACTTCAGAACTCATATTTCGAATTATTCGCCGATATTTACATCAATTATCGCAGCGGATTGCAAAACCTCGGGTTTACATCCCGCTAAAGCGCTCGCACATTGCGTCGCCGCTTGACTAGACTGTTAGGCAGAACAGGGGCGGAACTATCGCGCCCCTTTGGCCCGATCAGATCTAGGAGTACCCGCCCATGTCCAGCCCCCGTGACGCTTACTGGATGCCGTTCACAGCGAACCGCCAGTTCAAGAAGTCGCCCCGCCTGATTACCGGTGCCGACGGCATGCATTTCCGCGATGACCAGGGCCGCCAGGTGCTGGACGGTATCGCGGGCCTGTGGTGCGTCAATGCCGGCCACAACCGCCCACGCATTGTTGAAGCGATTCAAAAGCAGGCCGCCGAGTTGGACTTTGCGCCGCCCTTCCAGATGGCGCACCCGAAGGCCTTCGAATTGGCCGAGCGCCTGGTTGCGCTGGCGCCGGCCGGGCTGGGCAAGGCCTTTTTCACCAACTCCGGCTCAGAGTCGGTGGACACGGCGCTGAAGATGGCTATCGCCTACCACCGCGTCCGCGGCGAAGGCGCGCGCACCCGTTTGATTGGCCGTGAGCGCGGCTATCACGGCGTCAATTTCGGAGGCATCTCGGTCGGTGGCATGGTCGGCAACCGCAAGATGTTTGGCCAGATGCTCGGCGGCGTGGACCATATTCGCCACACCCATGAACCAGCCCGCAATGCCTTCTCGGTCGGACAGCCGGCCCATGGGGCCGAGTTCGCCAACGATCTGGAAAACCTCATCGCCCTGCACGACGCCTCCACCATAGCCGCGGTGATTGTGGAACCGGTGGCCGGCTCAACCGGGGTATTGATTCCGCCGCAAGGCTATCTGCAGCGCCTGCGCGAGATTTGCGACAAGCACGGCATCCTGCTGATTTTTGATGAGGTCATCACCGGCTTTGGCCGCACCGGCAATCCCTTTGGCGCGCAGACCTTCGGCGTCACACCCGACCTGATGACGGTGGCCAAGGGCCTGACCAATGGTTGCGTGCCGATGGGCGCCGTGCTGGCCAAGGACTTCATCTACGACGCCTTCATGCAAGGGCCCGAACACCTGATCGAGTTCTTCCACGGCTACACCTATTCGGCCCACCCGCTGGCCTGCGCCGCCGCCTTGGGCACGCTGGACACCTATGCCGAGGAAGGCCTGCTGACTCGCGCCACCGAGATGGAAACCTATTTTGCTGAGGCCCTGCACTCGCTGAAGGGCGCGCCGAACGTGATCGACATCCGCAATATCGGCCTGGTTGGCGGTGTCGAGCTGGCGCCGCTGCCAGGTGAGGCAGGCAAGCGTGCCTTCTCGGTGTTTTTGGACTGCTGGGAAAAAGGTGTGTTGATCCGCACCACCGGCGACACCATCGCCCTGAGCCCCCCGCTGATCATCGAGCGCGAGCATATCGACCAAATCATCGACACCGTGCGCGGCGCCTTGCAACGCGCAGCCTGAACGGAACCCGCGACGGCAAACCCAGCCCACTCTCCCACTGCTCCTCTCATCAGCAACACCCACGGGATGACCCAGCTGCTCAATACCGATCGCAGATTGGCCCAAGACAGCTATTACGCGGCCAGCGCCCCACGCACCCAGCACCATGAGGCATTGGCCGGCGACGTCCACTGCGATGTGGCCATCGTCGGCGCCGGCCTCGCAGGGTTGTCCGCAGCGATCGAGTTGGCCGAGCGGGGCTTTGATGTGGTGCTGCTGGAGGCCGGGGAAGTCGGCGGCGGAGCCTCCGGCCGCAACGGAGGACAGGCGCTGGCCGGGCTCGCCTGTGAACAGGGCGAGATCGAGGCGCAGTTGGGCGCCGACGAGGCGCGGCGCATCTGGGCCATGAGCCTGGAGGCCATCGAGTTGATCAAGCAGCGCAGTCAACGTTTTGCGATTGACTGCGAATGGCAAGACGGTTTCCTCAGCCTCGCCACCAGCGCACGCAAGGCCCGCGCCTTGCAAGCCTGGCATGCGCAGATGGCCCAGCACTATGGCCATACCCAGCAATGGCTCAGCAAGGCCGAGATGCAGGATTGGATCGCCAGCGAGCGTTTTCATGCCGGCGTGTACGACCCGGCATCCGGCCATTTGCACCCGCTGAAGTACTGCCTGGGTTTGGCCGCCGCGGCAACGCGGCTGAAGGTGCGTATCTTTGAGCACAGCGCGGTGCGCGGCCTGCAGCGGCGGGGCGAAACGCTGACCCTGACTTGCGCCGCGGCGCCGGGTGCAAGTACAGCCACAGGCGCTAACTCAGATCCAAGCACAGAGACATCCATCGGCCGCGTCACGGCGCGGCAATTGCTGCTGGCCGGCAACGTCTATCTGCCGGAGATTGCCCCGCAACTGGCCCCGCAACTGAGCGCACGCATCATGCCGGTTGGCACCTATATCGCCTGCTCCGAAGCCTTGCCGCGGCAGCGGCTGGAAGCGCTGATCCCGTCAAGAGCGGCCGTTTGCGATACCAACTTTGTGCTCGACTACTTCCGGCCCACCGCAGACCAGCGCCTGCTCTTCGGCGGCCGCGTCAGCTACAGCACCCTGTCGCCGCGCGACCTCAAGGCCAGCATGCGTGCCCGCATGTTGCAGTGTTTCCCGCAGCTGCAAGATGTGCAGATGCAATACGGCTGGGGCGGCTTTGTCGACATCTCGATGAACCGGGCGCCCGACTTCGGCCGCTTGGCGGAACATAAAAACGTCTATTACCTGCAAGGCTTCTCCGGCCACGGACTGGCGCTCACCGGCCTGGCCGGCAAGCTGGTGGCCGAAGCCATGGCGGGCGACGCCAGCCGCTTCGACACCTTTGCCCGCCTCAAGCACCACCCCTTCCCTGGTGGCCGCCTGCTGCGCACGCCGGCCCTGGTGCTGGGCATGGCTTACTATCGACTGAGGGATATGTTGTGAGCCTGCCCATGCCAGAAGCTAACGTCACAGTCACCGCCACCACCCCTGGCACCGCAGCCAGCCAGCGCAAGCCGGTCGTGCTGGTACCGGCCTGCAACCGCCCGGTCGGCGAGCACCCCTTCCATATTGCCGGCAAAAAATACATCGATGCGGTGCGCCTGGCCGGTTGCTTGCCGCTGATCGTGCCCTCGAGCACACCGCAGGAACTGGAAGAACTGCTGGCGCTGGCCGACGGCGTGCTGCTGACCGGCTCCCCCTCCAATGTGCACCCCAGTCATTTCGACGAAGCGGTGCACAACCCCGCCCTGCCGCTCGACCCCGAACGCGACGCCTGGACGCTGGCCCTGGTGCCCAAGGCGCTGACGCTGGGCATGCCGCTGTTCGCCATCTGCCGCGGTTTTCAAGAGGCCAATGTGGCGCTGGGCGGCTCGCTGCATCAGGCCGTGCAAGAGCAAGCCGGGCTGAACGACCACCGTGCGCCTGAGGGCCAAGCGCCGGAGCAGCAATACGCCGATCAACACCGGGTGCAGGTACTGCCCGGCGGCCTCCTGGCCGAACTGCTGGGGCGCGATGGCTTCGCCGTCAATTCCCTGCATGGTCAAGGCGTGAAGCAGTTAGCACCGGGCCTGCGCATCGAAGCGGTGGCCGAAGACGGTCTGGTCGAAGCCTTCTCGCACGCACCGTCCGCCGGCTTCAATCTCTGCGTGCAGTGGCATCCGGAATGGCGGGCAGCCAGCAACCCGGTTTCGATGGCCTTGCTGAAGGCCTTCGGTCAGGCCTGCCAAGACTACCAAGCTGCCAAGCAGCGATTGATCCCGGAGACCTAGCGCCCAGCGCCCACTGAATTCGGTCTCAAGAACTTAGCTTCAAGGTGAATCTCGATGGTGAACAGAACGCAATTTACTTTCAGCGAATTGGAACAGTGGTTGCAGCAGCAAAGGGTGACCGAAATCGAATGCCTGGTGCCCGACCTGACCGGGGTGGCGCGCGGCAAGATCTTGCCGCGCCAAAAGTTCACCGAGGACCGCGGCATGCGCCTGCCCGAGGCGGTGGTGGCGATGGGAGTGACCGGCGAATTCCCTGAGGAAGGGCCTTACTACGACGTCATCAGCCCGAACGACCGCGATATGCATCTGCGCGCCGACCCGACCACCGCGCGCTTGGTACCCTGGGCGATTGACCCGACGGCACAGATCATCCACGACTGTTTTGATCGCAATGGCGACTTGGTGCCGTTTGCACCGCGCTCGGTGCTGCGCCGGGTTTGTGGTCTGTTTGAGGCCGAAGGCTGGGAGCCGGTGGTGGCGCCGGAGTTGGAGTTTTATCTGGTGGCCCGCAACAGCGACCCCGACATGCCGCTGAAGCCGCCGATCGGCCGCTCGGGTCGGGCCGAAACCTCGCGCCAGGCCTACTCAATCGATGCGGTGAATGAGTTCGACCCCCTCTTCGAAGATGTCTACGACTACTGCGAAAAGATGGAGCTGAACGTCGACACGCTGATTCACGAGGTGGGCGCCGGGCAGATGGAGATCAACTTCTTCCACGCCCATCCGATGGGCCTGGCGGATGAGGTTTTTTTCTTCAAACGCACGGTGCGTGAGGCGGCCCTGCGCCACGATATGTTTGCCACCTTCATGGCCAAGCCGATTGCCGGTGAGCCCGGCAGCGCCATGCACATCCACCAGAGCGTCATCAACAAAAAGACCGGCCGCAACCTGTTCAGCAATGAGGATGGCTCACCCAGCCAGGAATTCTTCTGGTACATCGGCGGCCTGCAAAAGTACATCCCCGCCGCCATGGCGCTGTTTGCGCCCTATGTGAACAGCTACCGGCGCCTGGCCCGTTTTACCGCCGCGCCCATCAACATCCAATGGGGCACCGACAACCGCACCGTCGGCATCCGCTCACCGCTGGCCGAACCCAGCGCCCGACGGATCGAGAACCGCGTGATTGGCGCCGACGCCAACCCCTATGTGGCGCTGGCCGCCACACTGGCCTGCGGCTATCTGGGCATCAAGAACAAAGTCGAGCCCTCGCCCGAATGCAAGGGTGACGCCTATTTGGGCGACTTCCAATTGCCGCGCAGCCTCGGCGAGGCGCTCAATCTGCTGCGGGCCGAGAAAGACCTGGCGGCGGTGCTGGGCGAATCCTTTGTCACCGTCTATTCGGAGATCAAGGAAATCGAATACGCGGAATTCATGAAGGTGATTTCGCCCTGGGAGCGCGAGCATCTGCTGCTGCACGTCTGACAAAAAAACGAGGACCCGTCATGAGCACCACCACACGTAGCACCCAGGCCTGGCAGGCCGCAGATGCCAGCCACTTCCTGCACCCGTTCACCGACTTCCAGGGCCTGGCGAAAAAAGGCTCGCGCATCATCACCCGTGCCGAAAACATCTACCTCTGGGACAGCGAGGGGCACAAGATCCTCGACGGCATGAGCGGCCTGTGGTGCGTCAACATCGGCTATGGCGAGCAAAGCCTGATCGACGCAGCCACACGGCAAATGAAGGAACTGCCCTTCTACAACGCCTTCTTCCAGACCGCCACGATGCCGGCAATCGAGTTGGCCGAATTGCTGGCCGAGCTGAGCCCGCCCGGCTTTGAGCATGTGTTCTTCACCAGTTCAGGCTCGGAAGGTAACGACACCATTGTGCGGATGGTGCGGCGCTACTGGGATCTGCAAGGCCAGCCCGAGCGGCAGGTCATCATTGGCCGCCACAACGGCTATCACGGCTCCACCATGGCCGGCGCATCCTTGGGCGGCATGAGCGGCATGCACGCACAAGGTGGTCTGCCGATTCCCAATATCAGCCATATCGAGCAGCCGCATTGGTTCGAACTGGGCCAGGACATGAGCCGGGAGGACTTCGGCATCAAGGCGGCACGCTGGCTGGAAGACAAGATCCTGGCCCTGGGCGCCAACCGGGTGGCCGCCTTCATCGGTGAGCCGATTCAAGGCGCCGGCGGCGTGATCGTGCCCCCGTCCACCTATTGGCCGGAAATTCAACGTATCTGCGACAAATACGGCATCCTGCTGGTCAGCGATGAGGTGATCTGCGGATTTGGCCGCACCGGCCGTTGGTTTGGCTGCGAAACCATGGGCTTCAAGCCCGACTTGATCACCTTCGCCAAGGGCGTGACCTCGGGCTATATCCCGCTCGGCGGCGTTCTGGTCGGAGAACGGGTGGCCAAGGTCTTGATTGAGCAAGGCGGCGAGTTCAACCACGGCTTCACCTACTCGGGCCACCCGACCGCCTGCGCGGTGGCCTTGGCCAATTTAAAGCTGCTGCGCGAGCGCAGAATCGTCGAGCAGGTGCGCGAGGACATCGGCCCCTATCTGGCGCAGCGCGTGGCCGAGCTGAACGATCACCCCTTGGTCGGCGAAACCCAGACTTGCGGCATGTTGGCGGCCGTGCAGTTGGTGAAGCACAAGGCCGCGGAACACCAGCGTGCGGAGGTCTTCGACCCGGCGCTCGAGGTCGGCATGATGTGTCGCGCCCATTGTTTCGGCAATGGCTTGATCATGCGGGCCGTGGGCGACCGCATGATCGTGGCGCCCCCTCTGGTGATGACGCGGCCGCAGATCGACGAAATGGTGGCCTTGATCCGCCGCTGCCTGGATCTGACGCAGGAGGAGTTGATGCGTCGAGGCTTGCGGTAAGCAAGGCCGTCTGGGCTAGGCCTTCGGTGTCGCGCTCGCCACAACCGCGGGTTTCGGCGTATGGGCGCCAGCCCAGCAAACCCTAGACTGTTTGCAGATTTCGCATCCAACTTCCTGGCTTCTTTTTGAGAGGAAACCTTTCATGAACTTGAACGCTTTGCGTGACTTTGGCAAGCCTTGTGGCGCGCTCCTCGGCTCACTGGCTTCGGCCGCTTTGCTGGTTTCAGCGGGCTGCCTGTTGAGCCCCAGCGCCCAAGCACAGGAAGAGGAAAAAATCCTCAACGTCTACAACTGGTCCGACTACATCGCCGAAGACACGATCAAGAACTTTGAGAAAGAAACCGGCATCAAGGTCCGCTACGACATCTTCGACAACAACGAGATCGTGCATGCCAAGCTGGTGGCGGGCAAGACCGGCTACGACGTGGTTGTGCCCTCGAGCTACTGGGCCAAGCTGCAGGCCGACGGCGGCTTGCTGCGCAAGATCGACAAGAGCCAGATCCCCAATTACAAAAACCTCGATCCCGATGTACAGGCCCAACTGGCCAAGCTTGACCCGGGCAATGAGTTCTTCGTCAACTGGCTGTGGGGCTACACCACGGTCGGCATCAATGTCGACAAGGTCAAGGCGGCGCTGGGCGGCATGCCGATGCCCGACAACGCCTGGGACCTGCTCTTCAAGCCCGAGTACATCTCCAAGCTGAAGAGCTGCGGTGTCAGCTTCCTCGACTCGGCCACCGAGGTGGTGCCCACCGCCCTGCATTACCTGGGCAAGCCGCCCTACACCAAAAACATCGGAGACTTTGCTGCGGTGCCGGCCCTGCTGAAGGCCATCCGCCCGCACATCACCTTGTTCAGTTCCTCGGGTTATATCAATGACCTGGCGAACGGCTCCATCTGCGTGGCCCTGGGCTACTCGGGCGACATCAATATCGCCCGCCAACGCGCTATCGACGGCAAGACCGGCCAAAAGATCGAGGCCATGATTCCCAAGACCGGCGGCATCATCTTCATGGATGTGATGGTGATCCCAGCTGACGCGCCGCGCCCCGGCAATGCGCACAAATTCATCAACTACATTCTGCGTCCCGAGGTACATGCCGGCCTGACCAACAAGGTCTTCTATGCCAACCCGAACAAGGAGGCCAAGAAGTTCGTCAAGCCCGAGGTGGCCAGCAATCCGAGCGTCTTCCTGAGCGAAGCCGATATGAAGCGCATGGCCGCGCCGGACTCGATCAACAACGACATCCGACGCCAGATGACCCGCATCTACACCTCGTTCAAAACGGGGCTGTGAGCCGGCTCTGAACATGACCCGCCGCGCCAACCACCTCCACATGCAAGCCCGCCGATGAGCAGCAACTACCTACAAATCGACAATGTGGTGAAGGACTTCGGCGGCGGCGCGGTCGCGGTGGACCGCGTCTCCATCGATATTGCCAAGGGCGAGATCTTTGCGCTGCTGGGTTCCTCCGGCTGCGGCAAGACCACCCTGCTGCGCATGTTGGCCGGCTTCGAGACCCCAAGCAGCGGCCGCATTGTCTTGAACGGCCAGGACCTGGCGGGCCTGCCGCCCTACGCGCGGCCGATCAATATGATGTTCCAGAGCTATGCGCTGTTTCCGCACCTGACGGTCTGGGACAACATCGCCTTTGGCCTGCGCCGTGACGGCTTGCCCAAGGACCAAATCGCCAGCCAGGTCGAGGCCATGTTGAAGCTGGTGCAACTGAGCAAATTTGCCCAGCGCAAACCGCACCAACTGTCTGGCGGCCAGCAGCAACGCGTGGCGCTGGCGCGCAGCTTGGCCAAGAAGCCGCAATTGCTGCTGCTCGATGAGCCGCTCGGCGCGCTGGACAAAAAGCTGCGCGAGCAAACCCAGATCGAGTTGGTCAACATCATCGAGAGCGTCGGCGTCACCTGCGTCATGGTCACGCACGACCAGGAAGAAGCGATGACCATGGCCACGCGCATCGCGGTGATGAGCGAAGGCCGCATCCTGCAGGTCGGCGCACCGGCCGAGATTTACGAAACGCCGGCCACCCGCTTCGTGGCCGACTTCATCGGCAACGTCAATCTGATGGAAGGCACCCTCAGCGTCGATGAACCCGACCATGTGGTGATTGATTGTGCCGACTGTCGGCATTACGTCGGACACGGCATCACCGGCACGGCGGGCATGGCCGTCAGCGTGGCGCTGCGGCCCGAGAAGATCCGCCTCTCGACCGACAAGCCCGAGGGCGAGTTCAACCAGGTGCGCGCCAAGGTACGCGAGTTGTCCTATTTCGGCGCCTTCACCGTCTATCACCTGCAGATGCCCAGCGGGCAGATGGTCAAGGTCAGCGAGAGCAACCTGGCGCGTTACCGTGCGGATCCCCTGACCTGGGACCAAGAGGTCTGGGCCTCTTGGTCGCCCAGCTCCCAAGTCGTGCTGACCCTCTGAAGCAGGCCCGATTCGCATGCGCTCCCCCCTATCCCTTTTAGCGCGCCTGTTCTCGGGCCGCAATGCGGTGATCGCGCTGCCCTACGGCTGGTTGCTGCTGTTTTTTGCCCTGCCGTTTCTGATCGTCTTGAAGATCAGCGTCTCGGAAATGGAGACGGTCCATTTCAAGGACCTGATCAGTTATGCAGACGGCGTCTGGCGCTTGGCCATCAAGACCAGCAACTATGTCTTCATCACCGAGGACGATCTCTATATCAAGGCCTATCTGGCCAGCCTCAAGTACGCGGCCATCACCACCGCCGGTTGCCTGCTGATCGGCTACCCCTTTGCCTACTTCATGGCGCGCGCCAAGGCGTCGCTGCAGCCGGTCTTGCTGATGCTGGTGATGCTGCCCTTTTGGACCAGCTTTTTGCTACGGGTCTATGCCTGGAAGGGCCTCTTGGGTGAGCATGGCTGGGTGGCCGAGGCCATCGAGGCGCTTGGACTGGATCAGCTGCTGCTGGCGGCCGGCATGATCCCGGCGCTGGGCAAGCTGCTCAACACGCCCTTCTCCTTGGTGGTTGGCATGGTCTACACCTACCTGCCCTTCATGGTCTTGCCACTCTATGCCAACTTGGCCAAGATGGATCTGCGCCTGCTGGAAGCGGCCAGCGATTTGGGCGCTACGCCCTGGCTGGCCTTTTGGCGCATCACCGTGCCGCTCTCTAAGGCCGGCATCATTGCCGGCTCGATGTTGGTCTTCATTCCCTGCGTCGGTGAGTTCGTCATCCCCGAACTGCTGGGCGGCCCGCAAACCTTGATGATTGGCCGCGTCTTGTGGGACGAGTTCTTCAGCAATAACGACTGGCCGATGGCTTCGGCGGTGGCCGCGGTGATGGTGCTCTTGATCATCGTGCCGCTGGCCTTGTTCAACAAATACCAGGCCGAAAGCCAGGGCGACCGCGCCGACCGGCCAGGAGGCAGGCCATGAAGCGCGCACTGCTCGGCCCCAAGGCCGCACGCTGGTTTGGACTCGGCTGGATGCTGCTGGCCTTTGCCTTCCTCTACCTGCCCATCCTGACCCTGGTTCTTTACTCTTTCAATGACTCGAAGCTGCCCTCGATTTGGGGTGGCTTCACCCTCAAGTGGTATGCCGCGCTGAGCAGCGACACCGAGTTGCTGAACGGTTTGAAGCTGTCGTTGGAGATTGCCTTTGCCACCGCCAGCGCCTCGGTGCTGCTCGGCTGCTTCGCCGCCTTTGCGCTGGTGAAGTACAAGCGTTTCACCGGCCGTACTTTGTTCGCCGGCATGATCAATGCCCCGCTGGTGATGCCGGAGGTGATCGTTGGTCTGTCGCTGCTGCTGATGTTGGTGTCGATGCAGCGGGCGCTGGGTTTCCCCGAGCGCGGCATGCTGACGATCTGGTTCGGCCACCTGCTGCTGGGAATGGCCTACGCCACCGTGGTGATACAGGCCCGGCTGAGCGAATTGAACCCGCAGCTCGAAGAGGCCGCCATGAACCTGGGCGCACGCCCACACCAGGTGTTCTATCTGGTGACCCTGCCGATGATTTCGCAGTCCATGCTGTCGGCTTGGCTCTTGACCTTCTCGCTGTCGCTGGACGATGTGGTGCTGTCCGCCTTTCTCTCGGGGCCGGGTTCGACCACTCTGCCCTTGGTGATTTTTTCGCGTGCCCGTCTCGGCGTCAGCCCCAGCATCAATGCAGTGGCCACCGTCATCATCGTGATCGTCGCGATTGGCGTGGTGCTGGCCAGTTACTTGATTGCCAGAGCCGAACGGCGCCGCAGTGCGGAAATGGCCGCGGCCATGCGCGGCGCCTCCTGATTGAAGCCAAGACTCAGATTCCCCCTTCTCCTATCAATCCCCTATCCGCCCCTACCAGCACCTTAGAAAAAAGGAAGACGCCCTTGAAACATCCATTCACGCTCGCTGCGCTGACGATTGCTCTTGCCTCGGCCTTCCCTGGGGTCGCCCTGGCTCAGTCCAATGATGAAGTGCTGAAAGAACTGCGCGCGCTGCGCGAACGCGTCAATCAGCTGGAAGAAAAACTCAAGGCGGCCGAGGCCAAGCCGGCCGCCACCACGCCGCAATGGGGCATGACGCCACAACAAGTGCAAGACTTCAACCGCATCGCGATGAAGACCGAGGCGCTTGAGGACGCAACCGAGGCGCTGGGCACCAAGAACCTGAAGATCAGCGGCTTCATTGACCCGACCTTCCTCTACAACCGCGCCCAGGATACCGCCGGCTTCCAGCTCCTTAACAAGGACGCCTACGCCTACGACAACGGCTATTTCGGCATGGCCTTGATCGACTTCCAAAAAGAAATGGACGGCGGCACCAAATGGCGCCTGACCCTGGCGCCCGAGCGTGGCACCGGCTCGGTCTTCAACGGCGGCTCCATCGTGCATGAGGCTTCGGTGAACATCCCGTTGACCGACTTGCAAACCCGCCTTTGGGTGGGGCAGATCCCCGACTGGACTGGCTACGAGCTGACGCTCTCTCCGGTCAACAAGCTGATCACCCATAACCTCTTGTTTGATTACACCGCGCCCACCGCGTACACCGGCGCTGTGCTGGATCTGACCATGGGCAAGTGGATGGTCAAGGCCGGCCTGGCCAACGTCAACAACGCGCGCAAGAGCAGCGGCAACACCAGCCCGGCCCTGATCTACCGGGTTGACTACGCCAAGGGCGAGTTCCAGGGCTTTGGCTTCAGCGGTCTGCATGGCAAGGCCTACAACTACGCCGCCGACGCGCTCCTGGCCGAGGGCGAGCGCCCGCGCGACAGCCGCGTTGATCTGCTGGAGGCCGATGCCTACTTCATCCGCGGCGACCTGACCCTGCAAGGCCAAGTCAGCTGGGGCCGGCAGACCGGCAGCGCCATCTTCCACGACGATGGTCAGTTGCGCGATGCCACCTGGACCGGCGTGTCCGCCCTGGCAGCCTACAAATTCATCCCGCGCTGGGAAGCGGTGGCGCGATTCGACTACCTGAACAACAGCAAGAACGGCGGCGGCTTGTTTGGCTATAGCGACAACGACAGCCGCAATGGCCTGGGGCGTGGCAATGGCTTCAGCTGGGACGAAGCCAACCCAGACCCGAGCGCAGCATCCAAGGGCGCTGACCGTTATGCCTTGACCTTCGGCGTGAACTATCTGTTCAACCAATACACGATCTTCAAGCTGGAATACCGCCTCGACGCGGCCAACCAGGCCGTGTTCTTGAACCGCGCAGACAATAGCTGGAGCAAACGCAACCACCTGCTGGGCACCTCGATGGTGGTCAGCTTCTAAGGTCCTGATGTATGAGTGACAGCCCCAAGAACAGCATCGACTGGCAGGCGCGTGCCAAGTCCCTGAAGATCGACGGCCGCCCGGTGATCGGCGGGCGCCGTGTCAACACGGCGGACGGCCTGCAGTTCGATTGCATTTCACCGCTGGATGGTCGCAGTCTCGGCATGGTGTCGCGCGGCCAAACCGCCGATGTGGACGCGGCCGTGCTGAGCGCCCGCACCGCCTTTGCTGATGGACGCTGGTCCGGGCGCTCACCGGCGCAGCGCAAGCGCGTGCTGCAAAACTTTGCCGACAAGATCCTCAAGGCCAAAGAGGAACTGGCCCTGCTGGAAACGCTGGACATGGGCAAGCCGATTCAGTATTCGCTTGGTGTCGATGTGCCCTCGACGGCCCGCTGCATCGCCTGGTATGCCGAGGCCATTGACAAGGTCTATGACGAGATTGCCCCCACCGGCCGCAATGCCCTGGCCCTGATCCAGCGCGAGGCGATGGGCGTGATCGGCGCCATCGTGCCCTGGAACTATCCGATGATCATGGCCGCCTGGAAGCTCGGGCCGGCCCTGGCCGCGGGCAACTCGGTGGTCTTAAAGCCGAGTGAAAAGTCACCGCTGACGGCGCTGCGCCTGGCCGAGTTGGCGCTGGAGGCCGGCTTGCCAGATGGTGTTTTCAATGTGGTGCCTGGCTTTGGCCATGAGGCCGGTGAAGCCTTGGCCTTGCACATGGATGTCGATGCGGTCGGTTTCACCGGCTCCACCCGGGTCGGCCGCAAGATGTTGGAGTACGCCGGGCGCTCCAATCTGAAACGTGTCTACAACGAGCTGGGCGGCAAGTCGGCCTTTCTGGTCTTCCCGGACTTCGACGACCTCCAACGCGCCGCGCAGACCGTGGCCGGCAGCATGTTCTTCAACCAGGGTGAGTCCTGCAATGCGCCATCGCGCGTGCTGGTGCACGAGAGCATCGCCGACGAATTTGTGGCCCTGCTTGCCGCCGAGACGCCCAGTTATCAAGCCGGTGATCCGCTGGACCCAGGCACGGTGATGGGCGCCCTGGTGGACGCCGGCCAACTCGGCACGGTGATGGGCTATATCGCCTCGGGCCAAAGCGAAGGCGCCCAGGCGGTCGCTGGCGGGCAGCAGACCCGCATCGACAGCGGCGGCTACTTTGTCCAGCCAACTGTGTTTGACGGCGTGACGCCGCAGATGAAGATCGCCCGCGAGGAAATCTTCGGCCCGGTGATGAGCGTGCTGCGCTTCAAGGATGAGGCCGAGGCGGTGCGCATCGCCAATGACAGCCCTTACGGCTTGCAAGCCAGCGTCTGGAGCAATCACATCGACCGGGCCCACCGGGTCGCGCGCGCACTGCGCGCCGGCACCGTGCATGTGAACCAGTACGATGAAGATGACCTCACCGTACCCTTTGGGGGTTACAAGCAAAGCGGCAACGGGCGCGACAAGTCGCTGCATGCCTTTGACAAGTACACCGAACTGAAGACCACCTGGCTGCGCATCAACAACTAAGGCATCGCTGAACAAGGCCTTGCCGCCCCGCGCTGCAAGGCCTTGTTGACTCGGCTAGAGTGCAGACCATGCGTATCGATTTCGTTTCCGACGTTTCCTGTCCCTGGTGTGCCATTGGCCTCAAGTCGCTGGAGCAGGCTCTTGAACGCCTGCCCGACTTGCAAGTCGAACTGCACTTCCAGCCCTTTGAGCTGAACCCGCAAATGGTGCCCGAGGGCGAAGAGATCAACGCCCATCTGGCGCGCAAATATGGCGCCGCACCAGCCCAACTGGAGCAGACCCGTGAAGCGATCCGCCAGCGCGGCGCCGAGCTGGGTTTTACTTTCACCAAGGGCGCCCGGGACCGCATCTACAACACCTTTGATGCGCATCGCCTGCTGCACTGGGCCGAGCTGCAAGGCGGCCACTTCCAACGCGACTTGAAACTGGCCTTGCTGAAAGCCTATTTCACCGAGGGGCAAAACCCCGGCTCGCACGAGGTGCTGCTGGCCGCTGCCGTACAAGTTGGCCTGGATGCGCAAGCCGCCGCCGAGGTCTTGGCCTCGAATCAATTTGCGGATGAGGTCCGCCAAGCCGAGAGCTTCTGGCAGGCCCAGGGCATTCAATCGGTGCCGGCCATCATCATCAACAAGCGACACCTGATTTCCGGTGGCCAGCCCCCCGAAGTGTTCGAACAGGCGCTGCGGCAAATCGCCGCTGCAAGCTGAGCCTGAGAGGCCTGCAAGGCTGCCGGCCATCTACACTTGCTGCAGGCTTCTGGGCGCACACCTTCACGGCAAGATCCAATATGACCGACTGGGCACAACACGGCAGTTATTCCTTGAGCTGGCAAGGCGACGTTCTTTTGGCCCGGTATGGCGGCACCTGGAACGAGATTGCCTCGCGCAATCTGCATCAAGAAGCGCGCGAATTGTGGGCCCAGCGCGGCCTGCAGTCCGACGGCAGGGCCAAGCCTTGGGGGCTCTTGAGCGACGCCTTGGATTGGGAAGGCGGCACGCCCGAGGCCTTGGACTTGTGGTGGAAGTTTTTTGAGGATGGCGTTCGCCACGGCATGGTGGCGGTCACCGATGTGCTGCCCACGCAATTCCACGAAGCCATGGTCAAGGCACTGGCCGACCGCGCCGGGCAATTGGCTCGTTACCAACTGAGCGCGTCCGTTGATGAGGGCCTGGCCTGGCTGGCAGAGCAAGGCCTGCAGAGCAACAGTGACGCGGCCGAATGAGCCCCTCTGCCCAAATTCCAACTGGCCAAGCTGGCCACGCAGACCGGCTCGCGCAGTGGCTGGAGGATGAGGCGCGCGTGCGCCAAACGGTGCAGTCCCGCAGCGGTATCGCATCGCCCGAGCAAGTGCGTGGCCTGACGGGTTTGCAGGTGATGCAGGCGATGTTGGCCGGCGACTTGCCGCCGCCACCGATTGCCGAAACCTTGGACTTCGGTTTGATCTCGGTGGCGCATGGCGAGGCGGTCTTCCAGGGCCGCCCCTTGCGACGCCACTACAACCCCTTGGGCGGCGTACACGGGGGTTGGTTCGCAACGCTGCTGGACTCTGCCCTGGGCTGCGCGGTGCATACCGCCTTGCCGGCGGGCCGGGGCTACACCACGCTTGAGTTCAAGGTCAATCTGGTGCGAGGCCTGAGCGATCAAGTGCCTCTGGTGCGCGCGATTGGCAAGGTCGTGCATGTGGGCAAACAAGTGGCTACCGCCGAGGCCGATTTGCTCGGCCATGACGGGCGCCTCTACGCCCACGCCAGCACTACCTGCCTGGTGTTTGAATTGCCCGCCTAGCAGCGGCCCTGCAAGGTATGCAGGAGCCTGCGCGGCTCCTCCGCTACAAGCGACAACTCAGCGCTTGATCGCAGCCGCCTCGGCGGCCAAACGGGTGATAAGGGCCCAGTCGCCGGCATCTACCGCGTCTTGCGGCGTCAACCAAGAGCCGCCGCAGACCTTCACATTCGGCAGACTCAGGAACTGCGGCGCGGTTTCAAGGCTGATGCCACCGGTGGGGCAAAACGCCACATCGGGGAAGGGGCCACTCAAGGCCTTCAGCAAATTGATGCCGCCCACGGCCACGGCGGGGAACAGCTTCAAGAAGCCATAGCCCGCTGCATTCGCCTGCATCACCTCGCTGGCAGTCGACACGCCGGGCAACAGCGGCAGCCCATGCTGCTGGCAGGCCGCGCCAATTTCCTCGGTGAAACCAGGGCTGACGCCGAACTGACAGCCGGCGTTCTTGGCGGCCTGCACATCGGCCGCGGTACGCAAGGTGCCCGCACCCACAATCGCCTCGGGCACGGCGCGCGCCATCGCTTCCATGGCCTGCAAGGCGCAGGCGGTGCGCAGCGTCACCTCCAAAACGCGCACGCCACCGGCCACCAGCGCTTGTGCCAGCGGCACCGCATCTTCCAGTCGCTGGATCACGATGACAGGGATGACGGGGCCATGGCTGGCCAAGCTGAGGGTGTTGATCATGGAGAGTTCTTTGAGTGAGGATTGAAGCGAAATAGTCGAGGTGCCAAGCCGGCGCTCAGAGCCAGCTGACGGCGCCTTCTTCGGCGCTCTTCACATTGCGGCGCAGGCCGGTAAACAAGTCGCGACCCAAGCCGTGGCCGTTCTCATCCACTTGCTCCGGGCTGATCTGCGCCAGTTCACGGGCTGCCCATTCGGACGCCGGCACCAGGGCCAGCAACTCGCCGCTGACCGCGTCCATGCGAACGATGTCGCCATCACGCAGCTTGGCCAAGGGGCCACCGGCCAAGGCCTCGGGCGAGACATGAATCGCGGCCGGCACCTTGCCGGAGGCGCCGCTCATGCGGCCATCGGTCACCAAGGCCACCTTGAAGCCCTTGCCTTGCAAGACGGCCAAGGGTGGCGTCAGCTTGTGCAACTCGGGCATGCCATTCGCCTGTGGGCCTTGGAAGCGCACCACGACCACCACATCGCGCTCCAACTCACCGGCCTTGAAGGCCGCCAGCATTGACTCTTGATCGCTGAAGATACGCGCCGGCGCTTCGACGATATGACGATCTTCCGGCACGGCCGAGGTCTTGATGACCGCGCGGCCCAGATTGCCGTCCAGCAGCTTCAGACCACCACTGCTGCTGAAAGGCGCTGAGGCCTTGCGCACCACGGTGTCATCGCCGCTCTCAGGGGCCAGGTCTTGCCATTGCACCGCGCCGCCCTCGCCGAGGCTGGGCAAACGGCCAAAGGGGCGCAGCGAATCACCGGCCACGCTCAAGACGTCGGCATGCATCAAGCCGGCGTCCAAAAGCTCGCGGATCACGAAAGCCGGGCCGCCCGCGGCCTGGAATTGGTTCACATCGGCCGAACCATTCGGGTAGACGCGACTCAGCAAAGGCACCACGGCCGACAACTCAGAGAAATCGGTCCAATCAATCAAGATGCCGGCCGAACGTGCCACCGCCACCCAGTGAATCAGGTGATTGGTCGAGCCACCGGTGGCCAACAAGGCCACCATCGCATTGACGATGCAGCGCTCGTCCACCAAGCGGCCGATCGGGGTGTAACGCGTCTTGTGAGTGATGGCCAAAGCATTGCGCACCGCCTCGCGGGTCAGCGCCTCGCGCAGCGGGTCATGCGGGTGCACAAAGGCTGCACCCGGCACATGCAGGCCCATGGCCTCCAGCAGCATTTGATTGCTGTTGGCGGTGCCGTAGAAGGTGCAGGTGCCGGCGCCATGGTAGGCGGCAGACTCGGCCTTCAACAATTCTTCGCGGCCAACCTTGCCCTGCGCAAACAGCTCGCGCACCTTGGCTTTTTCGTTGTTCGGCAAGCCGCTGCTCATCGGCCCTGCGGGCACAAAGATACAAGGCAGGTGGCCAAAATGCAGGGCACCAATCAACAGGCCCGGCACAATCTTGTCGCAGATGCCCAGCAGCAGCGCCGCGTCGAACACATCGTGGCTCAGGCCAATGGCCGTGCTCATCGCGATGTTGTCGCGCGAGAACAGGCTCAACTCCATGCCCGGCAGGCCCTGCGTCACGCCATCGCACATGGCCGGCACGCCACCGGCCACCTGCACGGTTGCACCTTGCTTATGGGCCTCGTCGCGAATCAGCGCCGGGTAGACCTCATAAGGCTGGTGCGCCGACAACATATCGTTGTAAGCGGTGATGATGGCCAGGTGCGGCGCCTTCTCGGCCACGATGCGCAGCTTGTCATTGACCGGCATGGCCGCCACCGCATGCGCCACATTGGCGCAACCCATGCGTTCAACACCACGCTTGCGGCCGCCCATACGGTCAAGCCGCTCCAGATAAGCGTCGCGGGAGGCGGCACTGCGCAGGCGAATCCGTTCGGTGACAGCAACTAGGGTCTTGTTCATACGCTCGGCCGTGTAACTCGGCGGGGTGAAAGTTGGTAACCATATTACAAGATTAGTCGCCCTTGCGGGTTACATCAGGGGTACAAAGCACGCAACTTCCAGCCGTGCCGCCGCTGACACGACTTGCCGGTTCGCCTACAGGGACCGCAAGAGTAGGCCCCGTGTCATGCCCCACAATGCCAAGCTCAAATCCGCCCGCTACCGCCCCGCCCGCCCCGCCCGCCCCTGCCCGCCCCTGCCCGCCCCTGCCCGCCCCATAGCCCAACGTCATGCCGCGCCGCCAAGTTCGCAACTCCGTCCTGCTCCTCCTCTTGCCCTTGTGCTCCTTGCTGGCCGCTGCGCTGGAACTGCCCAAGGGCGTTGTGCCCGAAGTCGTGCGTGCACAGCTATCCACTGCCCCCTTGAACAATCGCCCCGAGGCAGCAGCGAGCGCCAACACAGGGTCCGTCGATGAATGGACTCGGCGGCTTGACAAGGCCCGCGCTCAGCACCAAAAGCTGCAACTGATCGCGCCCGACAGCGAGCCCTTGGTGGCGGAACGCAAGCTGGCCTCGGCGCGCCGCCTGATGCTGCTGTCAACGCAGTTGCAAGCGCAAGGCGATCAAGCCAATCCCCAGGCGAACTCGCAGGCCCCAGTGCAGGCGCGCACGCTGAGTGGCCAGCCGCCCTTCAATATGATCGAGGTCGACGAATTGCGCGACCAGCTCGATGCCTTGTTGGTACGCCAGGCGGCGCTGAAGATGTTGAGCAAGTCGCTCGACGCCGAGGTGGAGTCGGCCGTCGATGCCCGCATCGACGCCGAAGCAAATTTGCGCAGGCGCCAGGATCAGATGGGTTTGCTGCACCAGGCCGATGCGCTGAAAAAGGCACACCCGCAGCTGGAACTGAGCCAAATTCAGACCGAAGTGGCCGAGCTGGAAGTCTTGCAAGCGGACCAGGCTCGCGCCCGCATCCGCGAGGAGCTGAGCCGACTCAGCGCGCCGATCGAATCCTTCCAGCGCGAGGTGGCGCGGGTCAGTGCGCATCAGCAACTGTCCGAAGCCGACTTGGCCCGCTTGCTGAAGGAGTTTGCGCGCGACAAAGAGCGCGTCAGCGCAGAACGGATTCGACTCGAAGCGCGACTTGGCCGCCAGGAGCTCAGCTCACCCACCGCAGTCAACAGCAAAGCCCGGCTCGAGCCGCAAGGTTTTGAGTTGGAGACGGTGCGCCTGACCATCACCGGCCTGCGTGAACTGGAAGCGCTGGCGCGCGAACGCGCCAATTTGTGGCAGTCGCGTCAAACGGCCTTGAGCGCCGACGGCGACGCCGAGAAGAAGCAACTCGCGATGGACGCGTTGAATCACAGCGCCGACCAAGTGCAAAGCCGCTTGCAGATCACCGCCAAGTACGGCGACTTTCTGCGCGCCGAGTTGCGCGCCCAGGAAGCCCGCGTACAAGACCTGCTGCCCGAAGACCCGAACCGAGCCGAACAGCAGCGACTGCTGAGCGCCTTGCAAACCCAGCTGAATGTTCAGGAGCGACTGTTCGGCGCGCTCAGCCGCAGCCAGGTGCTGTTAGCGCGCAGCCTCGGCGACCTCGGTCTCAGGCACCGCCCCGACAATGCACGCGACTGGCTGAGCCAGTTCGGCGGCCTGGCCCGCGAGTGGGCCTCATCGGCCTGGAATTACGAGCTGTTCAGCGCCACCGAAAACACCCAGATCGACGGCCGCATTGTCACCGTCGACTACGGCGTGACCGTTGGCAAAAGCATAGGCATCTTGATCATGCTGGCCGCCGGCTACTGGCTGGCGCGTTGGTTGTCGCACGCGATGATCAACCAGATGGCCCGGCGGCTGCATCTGTCTGCGGCCTTGGCGCGGGTGCTGCGGCGCTGGTTGAACACCATCTTGCTGCTGGTGGTCTTGATGATCGTGCTCAAACTGGCGCGCATCCCCATCACGGCCTTTGCCTTCCTGGGCGGCGCGCTGGCGATCGGGGTCGGCTTTGGGGCGCAAAACGTCATCAAGAATTTGATCAGCGGCATCATCATCTTGTTCGAGCGCAAGATCCGCGTCGGCGACATCGTCTCCGTCGGCGGCATCTCGGGCACGGTGCAAACCGTGGACCTGCGAGCCACCACGGTGCGCGGATTTGACGGCATTGATGCCATCGTGCCCAACTCCAATCTGCTGGAAAACCAAGTCAGCAACTGGAGCGGCAGCAGCCCGGATGTGCGCCGTGTCATCCAGGTCGGCGTGGCCTATGGTTCCGACGTGCGCCGCGCCACCCAGCTGATCACCGAATGCGCGGCCGCCCACTCCAGCGTTTTGCCCGAGCCGCCGCCGGAGGTGTTCTTCGACGATTTTGCGGCCGATGCCTTGAACCTGCGCCTGCTCTATTGGTTCCGCCTGAATGGTCCCCGCAGTGGTGCCGGTGTGGACAGTGATCTGCGCTTTGCCATCAACGACGCACTGGCCGCGGCAGGCATTGCGATCGCCTTCCCGCAACGGGATGTGCATTTGGACATGGCCGCGCCGCTCAAGGTGGAATTGCAACGCGTGTCGCCGGCGTCTTTGGCATCTACTGCGCCCCAAGCTTGAGCCGCTGGCACCCAAGCCCGGCCAACAAGCCCTTACGATGCACGCAGCCCATGCCGCCCACTGACCGCGAAATGCAAAAACAACTGGCCCGTCGACCTATGCTGAAAGCCGCACGACTGCTCGCCCTCGGCGCCTGCATGCTGCTGGGCGGACTGACAACACCGCTGCAAGCGCAAAACGCGGTCACGGCCGCGCCGACCATTGCCGCCGCCGCCGATCTGAAGTTTGCGCTGGAGGAGTTGGCGAGCCGGTTTCAAGCCGAGACGGGTCAGACGCTGCGCCTGGTGTTTGGCTCATCGGGCAACCTCTACACGCAGATCTTGCAAGGCGCCCCGTTTCATCTGTATCTGTCCGCCGATGAAAGCTGGGTGTTCCGCCTTGCCGAAGCCGGCAAGACCGAAGACCGCGGCCGCGCCTATGCGCTGGGCCGGCTGGCCCTGATCGTGCCGAAAGGCTCGCCGCTGAAGGCCGACGCCGAACTGAAGGACTTGGCGGCGGCACTCAGCGATGGCCGCTTGCAAAAATTTGCCATCGCCAACCCGGAGCACGCCCCCTATGGCGCACGCGCCAAGGAAGCCTTGCAGCACGCCAAGCTCTGGGATGGCCTGCAGGGCAAGCTGGTCTTGGGGGAGAACGTGGCGCAGGCGGCGCAGTTTGCCCTGTCTGGGGCTAGCCAAGGCGGCATCATTGCGCATTCGCTGGCGCTGGCGCCAGCACTGGCCAAATCGGGGAGCTTTGTGCTGATTCCGGAAGCCTGGCATCAGCCGCTGCGGCAGCGCATGGTGTTGATCAAGGGAGCAGCGCCGGCCGCTCGTACTTTTTTTGACTACCTGGGCACACCCACAGCGCAAGAGGTCTTGAAGCGCCACGGTTTTGCGCTGCCGAAAGACTGAGGTCGACACCCACCGATGGACTGGCAAGCCTTCTCACTTTCGCTGCAACTGGCCGCGGTCACCCTGCTGGTGTTGCTGCCGCTGGGACTTTGGCTGGGGCGCTGGCTGGCCCAAACCCGCTTCGCCGGCAAGTCAGCGATCGAGGCGCTGGTGGTGCTGCCGCTGGTCTTGCCGCCCACCGTGCTGGGTTACTACCTGCTGGTCAACCTGGGTGCCAGTTCCAGCATCGGGCAGTTCATGGCCGAGCATCTGAACATCCGGCTGAGCTTCAATTTCCTGGGTCTGGTGCTGGCCTCCTTGATCTTCAATATTCCCTTCCTGGTGCAGCCGGTGCAGCGCGCTTTCGAGGCCATTCCCAGCCAATTGGCCGAGGCCGCGGCGGTCAGCGGCCTGAGCAATTGGCAGACCTTTTGGCGGGTCGAGTTGCCACTGGCCTGGCCCGGCGTGCTGTCCGCCATGGTGCTGACTTTTGTGCACACGCTGGGTGAATTTGGCGTCGTTTTGATGATGGGCGGCAGCATCCCCGGCGAAACCAAGACCATCGCGATTGCCATTTATGACCGCGTGCAGGCCTTTGATCTGGCGGGCGCAGATCGCATGTCGGCGCTGCTGCTGATGCTGTCCTTGCTGGCGGTCGGCGCGTCCTTCTTTGCCTCGGCGCGACTGGCGGTGCGACGCTGATGGCCGCGCAGCGCGAAGATCTGGCCTTGCAGGCCCGTATCGAGCAGACGCAGCCAATGCGGCTGTCCGGCGCCTTGCGCTGCGAGGCCGGCGAGTTGCTGGCGATCGTCGGGCCCTCGGGTGCCGGCAAGAGTTCGATGTTGCGGGTGCTGGCCGGGCTGATGCGGCCACAGCAGGGGCGCGTCAGTGTCGGCGCTCAACTTTGGTCCGACAGCGAGTCGGGCCTCTTTGTGCCGCCGCAGCAGCGTCATGTGGGCCTGGTGTTCCAGAACTATGCCCTGATGCCGCATCTGAACGCCCTGCACAATGTGGCACTGTCGCTGCTGCACCTGCCCCTGACGCAACGACTGGCACAAGCCAAACATTGGCTGGAGCATGTGCGACTGGGGGCGGCGCAGCAGGCCCGCAAGCCGGCGCAATTGTCCGGCGGCGAGCAGCAGCGGGTTGCGGTGGCGCGGGCACTGGCGCGCGAGCCCAGGCTGCTGCTGCTGGATGAGCCTTTCTCGGCCGTCGATCAGATGAACCGCCAGGCGCTCTATCCCTTGCTGGCCGATCTGCGCCGTGACTTGAACATCCCCATCGTGCTGGTCACACACGATTTGAATGAAGCCCGCTTGCTAGCCGACCGCCTGGTGGTGATGGACGCAGGCGTGGTGCTGCAAACCGGCACGCCAGCGCAAATCCACCGCGCCCCCCGCAATGCCCGGGTGGCCGATCTGGTGGGCATCCACAATCGTTTTCAAGGCCGTTGGTTGGGCCCGGCCGAGGAACCCGGCTGGGGCCTGTTGCAATGGTCTGTTGACGCCTCGAATACCCACCCGGCACCGATTCTGAAGGTGCGTGACAAGGGCAAGCTGCCCGCCGGCCAGGCGGTGCATTGGGTGATTCCGGGCGATGGCATCGCCTTGCTCGACAAGGTGGATGAGGCCATGCCCAACGAGTTTGCGGCCACCGTGGTGCAGGCGCGCCAGCTCGGCGAGATCAGTCTTTGCACCCTCAGCCTGGACCGGGCGCCAGGCATCAGCCTCTTGTTGACCCTGTCGGGCAGCGAACGCAGGCAATTGACCTTGGGCGCGCGACTTGGCGTGCGCCTGGACATGGCCTTTGTGCATGTGATGCCCTGGCGCCAAGGCTGACGCTCCACACCCTCGGCACCCCCTGTTCTTGACGTTAGCAAGCCTGGCTTGTTTTGCCCTCACAATCCACCCCAAGGCTTGTTTTGAGTGGTTTACCCATGTTCTCTTTGCCTGCCAAGTGGCTGATGCGCTCGCGCTGTTTGCGGCTGTCCATGTGCGGGGGGCTGCTGCTCCTGTTGGCGGCATGTGCCAGCGCGCCCCCGCACGGCCCCAAGCCGCCCGCAGCCTATGCCATGGATGCGAAAGCCTCGGGCGCATGGGCGCAGACCGAGGCACAGGTCGCGGCGCGCCATGGGCCCGAGGTCTCAGGCTTTCGCTTGCTGGAAAAGAACTCGGAAGGGCTGCGGTGGCGCCTGGCGCTGATTGACCAAGCCAGCCACAGCCTCGATTTGCAGTACTACGTCTGGTTTGGTGATGCCAGTGGCCAACTGCTGATGGCCCGCGTGATTGCCGCGGCCGAGCGCGGCGTCAAGGTGCGCCTCTTGTTCGATGACTTGAGCACCATGCTGCGCCGCATGACAGCGCCCGAGTTGCGCGACGAGATCTTGGCCCATATCGATTCGCACCCGAATATTCAGGTCCGAACCTTCAATGCTTGGCAACAGCGCGACTGGTTCGGCCGCGTCATCGAAGGGGCCAGCGAATTCAGCCGCATCAATCGGCGCATGCACAACAAGCAGATGGTGGTGGACAACCGCGTGGCCATCATCGGCGGGCGCAATATCGGTGACGAGTATTTTGGTCTGGACGCCGAGTTCAATTTCCATGACCTTGATGTGCTCGGTGTCGGGCCGGTGGCACGCCAGGCCAGCGCGGTCTTTGACCGCTACTGGAACAGCGACTGGGTCCAAGCAATCCCGACCACGCCCGACATCAACAAAAAGAAACGCATCACGGCGGCGGAGATCGAGCTTCCCGAGGCCGCAGCTGCACACCCCGCGATGCAGGACTTGCTCGCCGGGCGCCGCGACTGGTCGGCCGAACAGGCCCAGCTTGGCCCCTCGCTGATGCCCGGACGCAGTGTGGTGCACACCGACTCACCATCGCGGGCCGAGGGCGTGCGCAATCACACGCCTGAAGCCTTCCGGGCGCTGATGCGCTCGGCACAGGCCGAAGTCTTGATCACCAATGCCTACATCATTCCAGACGCCAACTTCATGAACGATCTGGCCGAGCTGCAGGCGCGAGGTGTCCGCGTGCGCATCTTGACCAACTCGCTGGCCTCGCACGATGTGCCGGCGGTGAACGCCCATTACGAAGACTGGCGCGCGCCGATCCTGAAGACCGGGGCGGCCTTGCATGAGTTAAGACCTGACCCCGCCATCAAGAAGGACTGGGTCGACACCGCACCGGTGCGCTCCGGCTTTGCCGGCCTGCACACCAAGGCCATGGTGATTGACCGAACGCGCAGCTTCATCGGATCGATGAACCTCGACCCGCGCTCCGAGATCATCAACTCCGAGATGGGCGTCATCATCGACAGCCCGGCGCTCGCCACCGAACTGGCGCAGCGCATGGAGCGCGACATGAGCCCGGCCAACAGCTGGCAGTTGATGCTGGAGCCGGGTCAACAGATTCGCTGGCACGGCGAAGGCCCGGTGTTGGACCAAGCCCCTGCGCGCAGCCCATGGCAACGCCTGCAGAGTTGGTTCTTCAAACTGATGCCGTCCAGTTATTACTGAACACAGTGACTCAACGCTTCATGCACTCAATGATGCTTCGACTCTGCACACTCGCCAGCACGGCCGCCTTGAGCGCTTGCGCAAGCTTCGCGCCGCAGCCCGCCCCCGATGCCGGCAGCGAGGCCGCGGCCGCCTATCAAACGCTGACCACGCCGATCGTGGCGCTGGGCGACACGCAGGAGCATGAGCCCACCGGCTGGCCGCTGTACGACAACGACAGCGCCGTCGATGCCTACGTAGAGGTCGCGCAGCGCCCGCCGGAACAGCCGCTGTTTGGCCGCCGCATCATGGAATGGGCGCTGCAGGCGCACCCGGACGAGCACTTTCTTCATCTGGGCGATGTGTTGGACATGTCCTGCCGCTCGGAAGCCCAGCGCATGAGCCGGGTCTTCAATGCCGCCGGCCGGGCCGGCGCCATCCTGCCAGGCAATCATGATGGGCTGATGTTTGGCATCTATGGCTACAGCATCCTCGATGATGTGCTGAACCGGGACGCGCAGAAGTGGAACCAAGCCTGCCGGCGCGGCGCAAGCCTGGAAGACAAGGCCCACAAGAGCGAAAACGAGGCCTTCAGCAAGCGCGACTTCATCCAGATGTACCTGGCGGGCCAGGCGGCCGTTCCCTCGCAGCCCGGCATCAAGCTGCCCCCGCCCAAGGGCTCACACCGCGTCAGCTGGAGCAACCCCAATGCCGAGGCTTTTTTGAGCGGCATCGAAGCCCATGTATTGGACGGTTATGCCTATGCCGACTCTTTTCTGGCCCAGCGCATCAAGCTGCCGCGCGCCCCCGGTGCCACGCGGGATGTGTTTGTGATCGGTCTAGACACCAATCAGGCCGGCCCCTTGGTCAGCAGTTGGGACACCTTGATGGGACGCAGCCCAGGCAGCATCGGTCACGTCAACCTCGATCAGGTGCGCGCACTCACCCATTGGGTGACCGAGGCCATGCGGCAGGGCGATTTGGTGATCTTTGCGGGCCACCACAATTGGCGCGCCCTCGGGCTGCCGTCACGCCTGCTGCTGCGCAACCTGATGTCGCAGGTCACGCATCCGCTGGTGTATTTGTCGGCGCATACCCACCGGGGTTTTTGGGCCGCCCACCGAGAACTCGATATCCGGCCGGTGCTGGAGTTGAATGTCAGTTCGCTGTCCGACTGGCCGATCGCCTATCGCCGCATCAGCTTTGCCTACGATGAGGCCGCCAACCGCATCAAGGTGCGCGGCGAATTGATGCCACGCGGCGAGCAAGCGGTGCAAAGCGATGCCGAGTTGTTGGCCGCCTGGGAAGCGCAGACCTGCGGCACGTTGGACATGCCTGTCGAGGCCATTCGGGCGGTGGACCATGAACTGGTGCACAAGCAACGCGAGTCGCGTGGCAATTTGATCGGCTGGTTGCTGAAACGCTTTGGCCCCGATTGCGAAGGCTGCGATGCAACGCTGTATGAGCATGCGCAGGCCTACCAAGATGCGATGCTGGACGCTATTTTGCAGGTCAAGCAATTCGTCAGCACCGACACCCGCGCCCAGATCAAGGCCGAATTCCCCAAGTGGTGCAAGGGCAGCAGCTTTGATGAATGCATCAGCGCGCTGCGGGCCGAACAGCCGAGCGACTACGCCGCGCAGGTGGACTTGTTCAGGCGCAAGGCCAAACTGGTCGACCTGCTGGGCAACCATCTGGACGACCTGGCCGAACCGCGCGCCAAGGCCTATATGACTTGCCGGGCCGTGCAAGCCGCCAAGATCGACTTCGACGCTACCGAAGACACCCGCAACGAAAACCGCAGCGAAGCGAAACGCCGCACCGAACGCTTCTTTCTGAGCGAAGCCACCGTGGGCATGGACTGAACCGTGAAGATCTCGAAACTGGCCCTTCTTTGGCCCACACTACCTTTATTGCTCAGCGCCTGTGCGAGTTGGGTGGCACCGCCGCCGGTGATGAGTCCCTGGCCCATCGTCAACCTGCCCATCGCCGCGGCCGGCATCAGCGACCAGCGCCAAGCCTTTGGAGCTTTGTTTGCCCAAGAACTGCGAGAGCACCCTGGGGACAAGCCGCAGGCCTTCGAGGCCTGGCTGCATGGCATTGACGCCAAAACTCAGCAGGCCGCAGGCAATGGCTCATCCGAGCAACTGCGACTGATCCAACAGCGATTCGCGGAGCGCGCGTCCAGCAGCACAGTACTGCTGGTTCCTGGTTTGTTCTCCGACTGTTTTGACGATCAGTCGGTGCCCTTTGGCGACGGTTTGGTGCGCGAACGCACGCTGAGCCGCACCGAAGCCTACCGTCAGTATGCCGATTTAGGCCTGGCCGATATCCGCGCCGTGGCCGTGCCCGGCCGTGAATCCAGCGCGGCCAATGCCAAGCGAGTGGCCGAGGCGATTCGCCAAGCCGCAGCACGCCCCGGCGTGCAACGGATCGTCTTGGTGGCCTATTCCAAAGGGGTACCGGACACCTTGCGGGCGCTGGCCCTGCTGCAGGCCGATGCGGATGGCCTGCCCAAGGCCGTAACCGACCTGGTGTCGGTGGCCGGTGTGGTGATGGGAACCCGTTTGGCCGACCATTTTGAGGACATTTTTGAAAGCCTCTCGACCCGGGTGGATCCCTTTGGCTGCTCCGCCTCCGACGGGCAAGAGGTCAGCAGCGTGACGCAGCGCGAGAGCGTGGCCTGGCTGGTCGCCAATCCGCCGCCGGCGAGCATGCGCTATCACTCGGTGGTCGGCTTTGTGCCAAGCCATGAGGTTGGCATTTCACTGCGCCCCTTCCACAGCGCGCTGAACAATATCGACCCGCGCAATGACGGCCAGTTGCTCAGCCGCGACGCCATACTGCCCGGTAGCAGCTTGCTCGCCGAGGCCCGCGCCGACCATTGGGACATCGCCCTGCCGCGCGAACGCCACCCCAGCGCTTGGATGCGCGCCAGCACCAGTGAGCGAGGCTATCCGCGCGAGGCCTTGTTCCGCAGCATGGTCAAGTGGACCCTGGGGACCAGTCCCTAACCTTTTTGTTACACAGCCAAGGCACGACTGTCATAGCGCCGGCCTCGAACAGGACTAAAGTCAATGCAACAACGCGGCTGGCGGTTTTTGTCATCCGCAACTCAGCCCTTCAGCTCATCAGTTCATTTGCAAAGGCATCCACCCATGATGAAAAACGCCTGCCTCACCGTCATCGTTGCCAGCGCTGTTACAACCGCCCTGATGTCCGTCCCGCAAGCGGCAAATGCAGCGGAAGCCGGCATCAAGGTTCAGCAGGTGCATTTCAAAAAGGGCGCTTCCAGCACCACCATCAAGGGCAGCATCAAAGGCGATGAAACGATTGACTACAAGCTGCGCACCGGTGCCGGCCAGGTCTTGCAGGTGGCCTTCAAGCCGAGCAACCCGTCCAGCTATTTCAATTTGCTGCCGCCGGGTTCGGAAGGCGAGGCCATCCACATTGGTTCGAGCGCCGGCAACGACTTCAAGCTCAACAACACCGTGGCCGGTGACTACACCGTGCGCGTCTACCTGATGCGCAACGCCGCGCGACGCAATGAACACAGCAATTACATCTTGCAGCTTGGCGTCACCAACAGCGGCAAGTGAGGCCAGGCCTGCGCCACGACGTTCCCTCCCCCTTCAGTCTTTTCACTGACAAGGAATCTCTATGAACAAACGCATTTTCATTTCCGCACTGGGCTTATCCATGCTGACGGTGGCCGCCGCCCCGGCCTGGGCAGACTCGTACCAAAACACCGTCAAGGCCTTCGCCAAGGCGGAAGAAAGCGGCAAGATCGCCAAGAACGCCTACGGTTATGCCGTTTTCCCCACCATCGGCAAGGCCGGCATCGGCATCGGCGGCGCCTACGGCAAGGGCCGCGTCTATGAGCAGGGCAAGTACATCGGCAACACCTCGATGACGCAGGTCAGCGTGGGCTTCCAACTCGGCGGCCAGGGCTTCAGCCAGATCATCTACTTCGAAGATCAAGCCGCCTTGAAGACCTTCACCAAGGGCGAATTTGAGTTCGGAGCCGAGGCCTCGGCTGTCGCCATAACGGCAGGCGCTGGCGCCAAGACCAGCACCACCGGTTCATCGGCCCAGATCAGCGGTGATAGAGACAACGCCAAATCGGTCGGCGCCTACAACCACGGCATGGCGGTCTTCACCCTGCCGCACGGTGGCCTGATGTATGAGGCCACGGTCAGCGGGCAGAAGTTCAATTACAAAAAGAAGAAGTAATCGCTGAACCGCTCGGCGTCACTGGCTTGGCAGGAACTGCACCTGTTGTGCCAGCCCGCCGAGCCAGATTTAGTGCCACAGGGCGGGCTTATTCGCCCAGATAGGCCGCCCTCACCTTCGGGTCGTTCAGCAAGGTCTTGCCGTCACCGCTCATGCTGATCACACCCGACTCCATCACATAGCCGCGATCGGCGATCTGCAGCGCCCGGCTGGCGTTTTGCTCCACCAGCAAGATCGTCACGCCCTGCGCATGGATGTCGTTCACCACCTCGAAGATCTTGTCCACCATGATCGGTGACAGGCCCATCGACGGCTCATCCAGCAGCAGCACCTTGGGTTGGGTCATCAAGGCACGGCCCATCGCCAACATCTGCTGCTCGCCCCCGGACATGGTGCCGGCCAACTGATTGCGACGCTCCTTCAGGCGCGGGAAGATGCCGAAGATGCGCTCGATATCGGCCGCGATCTGAGCCTTGTCGCTGCGGATATAGGCGCCCATCAAGAGGTTCTCGGTGATGGTCATGCGGGTGAAGGTGCCACGCCCTTCCGGCACCATCACCAGGCCTTGCTTGACCAGATCCCAAGCGCCTTGGCCCTTGATCGCTTTGCCCAAATATTCAATCGAGCCGTCGGCCACCGGCTGCAAGCCGGTCACGGCCTTCAGCGTGGTGCTTTTGCCGGCGCCGTTGGCACCGATCAGGCTGACCAACTGCCCTTCGACGACCTCGAAATCCACGCCCTTGACGGCCTGGATGCCGCCATACGCGACCTTCAGGTCCTTGACCTTCAGCAGGGTATTTTTCTGTGCCATGATTTTTTCTGTCTCCTGCGCTGCTTACGCGTTGCTGTGGCCGGCGCCGAGGTAGGCCTCGATCACCTTCTCGTTGCGCTGCACGTCATAAGGCGTGCCCTCGGCGATTTGCTTGCCGTAGTCCAGCACGGTGACACGGTCGCACAAGCCCATCACCAACTTGACGTCATGCTCGATCAGCAAGATCGTGCGGCCGTCCTTGCGGATGCGGTCGATCAATTCGCGCAGCACCACCTTTTCGGTCGCGTTCATGCCGGCGGCGGGCTCATCCAGGGCGATCAGCTTCGGATCCGTAGCCAGGGCGCGGGCGATTTCCAGGCGGCGTTGGTCGCCATAGCTCAGCGTGCGGGCCTTGTACTCCGCGTACTTGCCAATGCCCACATAGTCGAGCAACTCCAGGGCGCGCTTGGCAATGGCGGCCTCCTCGGCCTTGAAGCCGGGGGTGCGGAACACCGCCCCCAGCAGGCCTGAGCCGGTGCGGATGTGGCGGCCGACCATCACGTTCTCCAGCGCCGTCATCTCGGCAAACAGCCGGATGTTCTGGAAGGTGCGCGCAATGCCGGTCTTGGCCACCTCGTGCACCGCGGTCGGCGCATAAGGCGCGCCACCTAACTCAAAGGTCCCTGCATCCGGGGTGTAGAGCCCGGTGATCACATTGAAGAAGGTGGTCTTGCCGGCACCGTTGGGGCCGATCAGGCCGTAAACCTGACCCTTGTTGATCTGGATGCCCACATCGGACAGCGCTTGCAGGCCGCCGAATCGTTTGGAAACACCGGCGACTTTCAGAATGACGTCTTGCATGCTCATGCTTGATTCCCTCGCGTTCACAGACGAACCGGTTGTGGAGCGGCCTTGCCGTGCTCCGGCGAGGGCCAGAGGCCGCGCGGACGCACCAGCATGATGCCGATCATGGCCAAGGCCACCAGCAACTGGCGCAGGATGGACGCATCAAGTCGACCACCCGTCATCTCTTGCAAGGGACCGGCGACATAACGCAGTACTTCTGGCAAGGCCGACAGCAACAAGGCGCCGAGGATCACACCGGGAATGTGACCAATGCCGCCCAAGACCACCATCGCCACGATCATCACCGACTCTTGCAGGCTGAAGGACTCGGGGCTGACGAAGCCCTGGAAGGAAGCGAACATGGTGCCGGACACACCGCCGAAGGTCGCACCCATGCCGAAGGCCAAGAGCTTCATATTGCGGGTGTTGATGCCCATGGCCTTCGCGGCGATCTCGTCTTCACGAATCGCCATCCAGGCGCGGCCGATGCGGCTGTTCTCGAGGCGATAGCAGATGATCACGCTGAACACGACCAGGGTCAAAAAGAGGTAGTAGTACAGCGTCACCGAAGGCAGCTTGTAGCCGAACACTTCCAGGCCCTTGCCCAGATCCAGACCAAAGAAGTGGATCGCGTCGATCTGGCCGATGCCGCGAGGGCCGTTGGTCACGTTGATCGGGTACTCCAGGTTGTTCAAGAACACCCGGATGATTTCGCCAAAGCCCAAGGTGACGATGGCCAGATAGTCACCGCGCAGTTTCAGCGTTGGGGCACCCAGCAGCACGCCAAAAATACCGGCAACACCGGCGCCCAGGGGAATGATCAGCCACAGTGGCGAATGCAATCCTTCGGGAAAAGCGGCGCGGAAGGCCTCGAAGTTTTCACTCAGGTGCGGGCTGGCCAAGAGCGCGAACATATAAGAGCCCACGGCGTAAAACGCCACATAGCCCAGGTCCAGAAGACCGGCATAGCCGACCACGATGTTCAGGCCCAGGGCCAGCATCACATAGAGCAAGGCCAGATCGATGATGCGCACCGGGCCGTTGCCAAACTGCTGCGCGATCAAGGGCACGACCAAGAGGCCGAGCGCCGCGAGCAGGAAAACGAAGATTTTGTTTTTCTGTTGTTGCATGTTTATCTCCTTGCTCGATCAAGCACGGTCAGCCACACGCTCACCCAGCAAGCCCGAGGGCCGCAAGGTCAGCACCAGGATCAATGCCACAAAGGCAAAGATGTCGGCGTAATGGCTGCCCAGTACACCGCCGGTCAGCTCACCCAAATAGCCGGCGCCGATCGCCTCGATCAGGCCAAGCAGCACGCCACCCACCATGGCGCCCGCCAAGTTGCCCACCCCGCCCAAGACCGCGGCCGTGAAGGCCTTCAGCCCCGGCATAAAGCCCATCGTGTGCTGCACCGTGCCGTAGTTGGCCGCCCACATCAGGCCGGCCACCGCCGCCAAGGCAGCACCAATCACAAAGGTGGTGGAGATGATGAAATCGGGCTTCACACCCATCAGGCCGGCAACCCGTGGGTTTTCGGCGGTAGCCCGCATCGCGCGGCCCAGCTTGGTGTGATTGACCAGCCACATCAGCGTGGCCAGGATCATCACGGTGGAGCCGAGAATGACGCATTGCGTGACGGTGATGACCGGGCCGCCCAGATCGATCGGCGTGGTCGGCAAGAGCAGCGGGAAAGGTTTGGGGTTCGGCTTCCAGATGATCATGGCCAGGGTCTGCAAGAGCAGCGACATGCCCATGGCCGTGATCAGCGGCGCCAGACGCGGCGCATTGCGAAGCGGCCGGTAGGCGATCTTTTCGACCAGCAGATTCAGGACCACGCAGACCACCACCGCGCAAGCCAGGGCGATCAACATCATCAGCCAGCCCGGCAGGCCGCTATCGGCCAGCGCGCTGACGACGGTCCAACTGACCAGGCCACCCACCATCAAGATCTCGCCGTGGGCGAAGTTGATCAGGTTGATGATGCCGTAGACCATGGTGTAGCCCAGGGCCACCAAGGCATACATGCTGCCCAGCACCAGACCGTTGATGATCTGTTGCAAAAAAGTTTCCATCGTTTGTCTTCCTTTACGTGCGAATCTGTCGTCGAACTGCGCTTGAAGCACGCAAGCCATATGCCAAAAGTCAGCCTCCCCGGGTAAGCACCGAGACGCGCCCATGGGGAAGCCACGCATCACAAGCGCTCGACATCCGCGCCTGAGCGGAATTCCGCACCAGCGCTAGCTGGACTGCGCGGACTTCGGCACAAAGCCGAGAGCAGCCACGGCCCACCACCAGCGCAAGGCAAAAAACTTCTTGCAAGAGCCCGGGACAGAAGGCTTGGCTTTGGGCACACTACGCAGCCCGAATCCTCCTGCACCATGACCACGCCTCCCCACAGCCCATCGCCGCCCGCGGCGCCGGGCTTGCCCCTGCCCCTCCTTCAGCGCCTCGTTCAGCGCCTGATTGAGCGCTTGCCTCGCACCAGTTCCATCGTCTACCTGACGCTGCTGCTGATCGCCGCGGGCATGGCCCTGGGTCAGCGCTGGAGCGAGCGTGCCGGGACCGAGCAGTTGGCAGCAGTGGCGGCCGAGCGGCTGGAGTTGTACGCCGCCAGCCTGGAAGCCGAATTGGCACGCCACGCCTACTTGCCCAGCCTGATGGCGATTGACGCCGACCTGCAGGCCTTGCTGGCCGCACCCGATGACGTGGCGCTGCAGCAGCGGGCCGCTCGCAAGCTGGCCGGCATCAAGGTGCGATCGGGTCTGAGCCTGAGCTTTGTGACCGATGCCGATGGCCGGGTTTTGGCCAGCAGCGAAAGCAGCCCACGGCCAGCCGCCGCAGCGGCGAGTGGCGCCGAGTTGAGTGCGGCCGAGGCCGTGGTGCGCAGGCTGGGTGCCCATCTGCGCTCCAGCAATACGCATTTCTTCGCCGCCAATGAAGCCAATGGCAGCACCGACTACTTCTTGCTGCACAACATCAACCGGGGAGGCCGGTTGCTGGGCCAAATTGTGTTGCGCCTGAACCTGGCGCCACTGGAAGCCACCTGGGTGGACCAAGGTCTGCGTTCGCAAGGCGAAAAGCTGCTGGTGGTGGACGACAACGAGGTCGTCATCATGTCGTCGGTACCGAACTGGAAGTACCAATTGCTGAGTGAGCGCAGCCCGGCCGAGCGCAGCGAGTTGCAGACTTCGGGGCGCTATGCCGGGCCTTTACGCGGTGCCTTGAATCTGTTCGGCGCCGACGGTTTGCAAGACGAAGCCTTGTTGGTCGATGTGCCAGCCCTGCAGGCCCGCCCCGATGGCAGCCCCGCCCCCAGCCAAAAGCTGCTGGCCCAGCAACGCGCCCTGCTCCCCCTGGCCTTGCGCCTGGTGACCTTGTCGGACCCCGCTGAGGTATGGCGTCAGTCGCGCTACGCCGCTTGGGCAGGTGGCGCGGTGGGCGCCTTGATCGGCTTGCTGGCGCTGTACCTGGCCTCGCGCCGGCGCGCCCACACGCAGCTGCTGCAAGCCAGCGAAGCTTTGCGACTGGCCCACGCTCAGCTGGAGGCGCAGGTGGCCGAGCGTACCCAGGAACTGAGCCATACCAACGAGGAGTTGAAGCGCCAGATCGCCCAGCGCCTGCAGGCCGAAGACGAGCTGATGCAGGCCGCCAAACTGGCGGTGCTGGGCCAGATGTCGGCCGGCATTGCGCATGAGGTGAACCAGCCACTGACCGCGCTGCGCGCCTTGTCACGCAACAGCCTGCTGCTCTTGGAAAAGGGCCGCAACGCCACGGTGGGCGAAAACCTGCGCACCATCGACGCCATGGTCGAACGCATGACCGGCATCACCCGTCAGCTGAAGAGCTTCGCCCGCAAGGCCGAGTCGGTGCATGCGCCGGTGTCCTTGGCGGCGGCGGTCAAGGGCGCCAGGCTCTTGATCGAGCACCGGCTGCAGGCCGAGGCGGTGGACTTCAAGATGGCCGACGAACTCGAACGCGTCTGGGTGCGTTGCGAGCCGAACCGGCTGGAGCAAGTCTTGGTCAATCTGTTCGCCAATGCCCTGGACGCGATGAAAGACGCGGCCAGCAGGCGTTTGGAGATCAGCACAGCGCCGCAACCGGACAACGCTGGAGGTTCGGGAGGTTCGGCAGGCTCCGCAAAGCGGGTCATCCTGCGTGTCAGCGACAGCGGCGCCGGCATGCCGGCCGATTTGTTGCCACGCCTGTTTGAACCCTTCTTCACCACCAAGCCGGCCGGCCAAGGCCTGGGCTTGGGCCTGGTCATATCGTCGAAAATCGTCCACGAATTTGGCGGCAGCTTGCGCGCCCATGCGCGGCCGGCCGATCAGGGCGGCGGCATGACGTTCGAATTCGATCTGGAAGTCAGCACAAGGGATGGCATCAATGTTTGAGGGATTCAAGGTCTTGTTTGTTGAGGATGATCCGCCGGTGCGGGCCAGCCTGACGCAAACCCTGGAATTGGCCGGACTGGAGGTCTTGGCGTGCGGATCGGCCGAAGAAGCCTTGCCCCACATCCAGGCCGGCGCGCAACTGGTGGTGGCCACCGATGTGCGTTTGCCGGGCATGGACGGCCTGGGCCTGCTCGACCATGTGGTGGCCACCGATGCCGATATTCCGGTGGTCTTGATGACCGCACATGGCGATGTGGCGATGGCGGTGCGCGCCATGCAGACCGGCGCCTATGACTTCATTGAAAAGCCGTTTGCACCGGAGCGCTTTGTCGACGCCATCGTGCGGGCGCTGGACAAGCGCGTGTTGCGCGTGGCCGTGGACGAGTTGCGCGGTCAGCTGCAGCGGCGCAGCGGCATGGAGGCGGTGCTCTTGGGCGACTCGCCGGCGATGCAGCAAGTGCGCCGCCAAGTGCTGAACTTGGCCGACACCTCGGCCGACGTGATGATTCTGGGCGAGACCGGCACCGGCAAGGAGCTGGTGGCGCGCTGCCTGCATGACCAGAGCCTGCGGCGCGACCGCAACTTTGTGGCCATCAACTGCGGCGGGCTGCCCGAGGCCTTGTTCGAGAGCGAGTTGTTTGGCCATGAGGCGGGCTCCTTCACCTCGGCCGGCAAGCGCCGCATCGGAAAGATCGAGCACGCCAACGGCGGCACCTTGTTGCTGGACGAGATCGAGACCATGCCGATGGCGCTGCAGATCAAGCTGCTGCGGGTGCTGCAGGAGCGCCGCGTCGAGCGGCTCGGTTCGAATGAAGAATTGCCGATCAATGTGCGGGTGATTGCGGCCACCAAGGCCGATCTGCGCGCTTTGAGCGAGCAGCAGAAATTCCGCGGCGACTTGTATTACCGGCTCAATGTGGCCATCTTGATGCTGCCGCCGCTGCGCGAGCGGCGCGAGGACATTCCGCTGCTGTTCGAGCATTTCGTCGCCCAGGCTTGCAGCCGCTATGAGCGCAGCGCGCCCGAGCTCAGTCCACAGCGGCTGCGTGAGTTGATGGCCCACGACTGGCCCGGCAATGTGCGCGAGGTACGCAACGCAGCCGACCGATTTGTGCTCGATATCGCCGGTGACGAGGGCAGCAGCGGCAAGCTTGACCCGGCAGCGGCCAGCACGCTGGCCCAGCAAATGGATCAAGTGGAAAAGGCGCTGATTGAGCAGGCCTTGCGGCGTTGTCAGGGGCGCGTGCCGGCGGCGATGGAAATGCTGGGCACGGCGAAGAAAACCCTTTACGACAAGCTGAACCGGCACGGCATCGAGCTGGAGCGATTCCGCTGAACTCGGCTCGCAGCCGAGTTTTCAGTCAGCTGAAACTCAGCGATAGTGGCCGGGATCGGCCGAGTCAATCGGCTTGGCGATCACCCGTTTGAAAGCCTCACTCATCGGCAGTTGCAGGTTCTGCCCCTTGGGCGGAATCGGCGACTGGAACCACTTACGATAGATGGCCTGGATCTCGCCCTGTCGGTACAGGTCGGCGATCACACCATCCACCAAGGCCTTGAAAACCGGGTCACCGGCCGGCAGGCCGATGGCATACGGTTCGACCGAGAAGGCCTCCTCGGAGATTTGGTAGTCGCCGGGTCGCGCGGCGCCCAGCAGCGACATGCGCAAGAGCACATCGTCCATCGCATAGGCCAGGGCGCGGTCGGTCTCCAACAATCGGAACGCGTCGCGGTCGTCCTGGCCGACCAGGATCTTCATATTCAAGCCCTCGCTGAGATTGGCTTGATGCAGAAACTGAATGCTGGTAGTGGCGATGGTGCTGGCCACCGGCTTGCCGCGCAGATCGGCCAGCGTACGCAGGCCGCTGGCGCGCTTGGACAGCAAGCGCGTCTCGGCCACAAAGGTGGTCAGCGAAAAAGCCTGAGTCTTTTGCCGCTCCGGCGTGTTGGTGGTAATGCCGCACTCCAGGTCGACCGAACCATTGGCCACCAGCGGCATGCGCGTGGCCGAGGTGACCGCCAGCATTTTCAGCTCTAACTCCGGCATCGCCAGGCGGCGCTTGACCGCCTCGATCACCTGTTGGCAAATGTCGACCGAATAGCCGATCGGTTTGAGCTGCGCGTTCAAATAGGAAAACGGCGCCGAGGCGACCCGGTGGCCCATCACCAGCACGCCAGTGTCGAGGATTTTTCGCAGCGTGGCGGACTCGGAGACGGCCATCGGCGTTGCGGCAAGCTGCGGCGCCGCGGGTGCGGTCTGGCTTGGATTGGCCCAAGAGGCCCCGGCCAAGAGCGAGCAGCCAAGTACCCAGGCCTTGGGCCCTCCTCGGCCCAGCAAGCTGCAGCAAGGCACAAACACAAGCAGGAAAGTTCTCAGAGAAATCGACAACACAGACACCGGACCTTGGCAGCGGATGGCGCAGGAAGAGTCCCCATCGCCCTGCGCAGCATTGTCCCCGCTGGCCCAGCGCTGACAAGCGTAGAAGCACCAAGCTCGCAGGCTGTGGCAGCATGGCAGGACCATGAGTTGCCATCAGTCCCCATAAAGCATGGATCAACACAGCAATAGCCGCAATGCCAGCGGCGAAATGAAGGACGAGGTGCCAAACAGAGCCCAGGCTGAAAGCACACCCGAAAGCTCGGCAGACAACATCGCCGACGCCTTGGCTCGCCTGCCGCAGCGCAGCCGCGACTTGCTGCAAGTCGCTCAACAAGCCTGGGACCGCCAGCATGGGCTGCTGCTGTTTGCCTACGGATCCTTGATCTGGAAGCCTGGCTTCGTGCCGGCGCAAACCTGGCCGGCGCGGGTGCATGGCTATCACCGGGCCTTGCGCTTGCGCTCGCTGGTCAACCGCGGCAGTGCCGAACAACCAGGCTTGGTGCTCACGCTATTGTCGGGTGGCAGTTGCCAGGGACTGGTCTACCGAGTCCAGCCCTCCGAAAGCGAGGCGCTGCTGAACATCTTATGGGCGCGCGAAATGGTGGTGGGCTCCTACCAGCCGCGCTGGTTGAACTGCCTCACGCCGGATGGGCCTCGCCGCGCACTTGGCTTCACCTTGTCACGGGCCAGCGCCGGCCATGTTGGGGCGCTCAGCGAGGCGGCGCTGCTTCACATCTTCAGGCATGCGAGCGGTCGCTATGGCACGACCTTGGACTACCTGATCCGCACCGTAAAAAGCCTGCACGAGCGCGGCCTGCATGACGCCGATCTTGAGCGGCAATGGCGGCTCGCCGCTCGCCACGGCCTATGCCCACCGCTTGAGTGAGCGCAGCACCGGTACACAGAACTTCAGGTCTTCAGCAAAGCCTGCTGCATGTCCTTCAGATGCGCCAAGTCTTCCACCGTGTCCACGTCGATCAGCACGCCGGGATCATCCACCTCAATTGCCTGCGAGGGGTAGCGCGCCACCACACGACGTGCGCCTTCGTCGCCATGCAGATCAACCAACTCGGAGAATAGTTCGGCACTGAAGCCGACCGGGTGGCCGCGCCGGCCATGGTGCTGGGCATAGGCCACGGTGTGTTGCTCGAGCGCCGCCGCCACCGCCAAGATGCTGGACGGCTGCAGCAGCGGCATGTCGCCGGGCAGGATCAACCAACCGTTTGCATCGCCACTGGCGCCAACACCGGCCGCAATGGAGTAGCCCATGCCCACCGGGGCAGGTCGACCTTGGCTGTCTAACTCAGGCAAGATGACCACGTCACGTGCGGCCACCAAGCCCAGCACCAAGGGTGCCAGTGCCTCGGTAGAAACCACCACCACCCGCAGGCCCGTCTCAATCGCATGGGCCACGGTGGATGCCAATACAGTGTCGGGCAGGCCTCGCTCGCTCTCAAACCCGCTTTCTCCGGGTTCACCCAGCCTTTGTGCCAGCTTGTGACCCTCGCCGAGAAATCGTTGACCTCGGCCCGCCGCCAGCACCAGGACCGCTGGTCGCCGTTTCATCATGCCCTACATCCTTCAAAACTTCCCTCGGTGACGCCCGATCATTGCGCAAGATCCGATGAGACCTTGCTCGGCATTGCAGCCTTCATGCCGGGCTGGCACTTGTGCGCATAGCATGCCGTGCGAACCCTTGCTGCAACAGTGGGGCCTTCACCTAAGGTGAACTACCGCTGAGACAAAACCCTCAGCGCACAGAAAGCGCCATACTCACGTCATGAACAAGCTATCCGACCTTAGAAAAAGTTACGAACAAGGCGAACTCGACGAGAGCCTGGCCGCTGATGAGCCCTTGAGCCAGTTCAAGCAATGGCTTGACCATGCCTTGGCCAGCGCGGTGCCCGAGCCAAATGCGATGACGCTGGCCACAGTTGGCGCCGATCAGCGCCCCTCGACCCGCATCGTGCTGATCAAGGGTTTTGATGCGCGCGGTATTGTGTGGTTCACCAACTACGACAGTCGCAAGGGCCAGGAGCTCCTCGCCAATCCCTTTGCTGCCCTGCAGTTTCATTGGGTCGATTTGGAACGGGTGGTGCGGATCGAAGGCCGCGTCGAGCGGGTCGACCCGAGTGAGTCGGATGCCTATTACCAAACCCGCCCCTTGGACTCGCGCCTGGGAGCTTGGGCTTCGCCGCAGAGCCAGGTGATTGCTTCGCGCGCCGTGCTGGTGGCCAATGCGGCCAAGGCGGCCTTGCAACATGGTCTGAGCCCGGAGCGACCACCGCACTGGGGTGGCTTTCGACTCAAGCCCGAGCGCTGGGAATTCTGGCAAGGCCGCAAGTCGCGCCTGCATGACCGTCTGAGCTACCGCCAACAAGCGGATGGCCAGTGGCTGAAGGAGCGGCTGGCGCCTTGATCGCCGTTTTTTAACCGTTTGATCAGGGCGTTATGCCGGCGGGTTCAGCGGCTGCTGACGCCCTGCGCATCGACCACACGGTAAAACATACCGTAGGCATCATCCGTCAGCACCGCCAAGATGCCTTCGACCACGACGGGCTCTAGGCTGTAGCGCACCGGCTGCTTGGTTCGCACTTCAACCAGCCCTTCCGGGCCCGCCGGCACACAGAATGAACAACTGGTCGGCACCGAAGACAGCAGGAAGTGGCGCTGTTTATCCCCCGGCTCCAGCGGCATCATGAAGCCCTGCACCTTGACCGTTTTCTTGTCCAAGGCCAGCACTTGGCTCGGGAACGTCGGCAGCAGGCGATTCTTGTCGGCCTTGGTCGTGACCGAGGACAACAAGCTCCAGGACAGCACGCCCTCGCGTTCCTGCAGCGGCTTGAAAGGGCTGCGTGGATCATGAAAGCCCGGGCCGCTGCCGATCGCCGGCTGCGCCAAGGCGCTCGAGGACAGCCCCAGGCCCAGGACGGCGCTCAAGAGCAAGGCAGCAAGGTTCAGGGGGCTCTTCATGTGACGCTCTTCATCCAAAGCTCTGTTTTCCAAAATACGGCTTGTGCTTGTACAAGCGGCCATTGTGCCCGCCCAAGAGCATTTGGCTCCATGGCGGCTCGCATAAGCGTCTCTAACGCGGCGCTTGCAGCAACTCACTGACGTCAAGCCGAAACGCCGCAAGTGCAGGCCAGGCCGAGGCCAACAGGCTCAGGCCGAGTGCCGACACGGGCACCAAGGCCTCCCAAGGCGAGAACCAGAGCCCACTGACCCGCAACGAACGCTCGGCCGCCAAGCCACTGCCCAACAAACTGGTCAAGCCATGGCCCAGCAACAGGCCCAAGGCGCTGGCCAACAAGGCCAGGAACAAGGCCTCCAGGCTAACCAAGGCGGCCACACGCCAGGGCGGCGCCCCCAACATGCGAAGCATGGCCAGATCGCCCTGCCGCGCCCGTACCGAGTGCAACAAGGTCACAAACACCGAGCCTGCCGCAGCCAGCAGCAGCATCAGGCCAAAGCCACGCAAGACCTCGGTGCCGACACCCACCATGCGCAGCAGCCGCGCGCTCTCCAAGGCGGGTGCTGCGGCTTGCAAGCCCGGCTGGGCATTGACCCAGCGCGGCAACATCATGGCCCCCAAAGGACTGCGATAGCTGACCAGGGCGAGTGTGATCTCGCGCCCGCTCGGCATAGGCGGCGTAGCCGGCGTAACGCCGCGGCCGTCGCCATGCTCCTCATTGGCTCCTTCATCCCGCCCATGGCCATCAGCCGCTGCAGCAGCGCCATGATGGGCTTCATGCACGGCCCACACCGATGCCAAATCAGTCAGCACCAAACGATCCAGCACGCCGCCGGTGGGCGCCAACACCCCAAGCACCGTATAGGGCTGGCGCTCATGGGCATCGCCCTGCTCGGCCAAACCATGGCTGCCGTTGAATTGCTGCCCCGGCCGCAGGCCGAGCTGCCGGGCCACCTCGGCGCCCAACACCGCTTGCATGGGCGCGTGCCAAACCTCGCCCTCAGCCAGTTTGGCGCGGTACAACTCAAGATAGTCGGGCGTGGTACCCACAATGCGGTAGCCACTCAGGCTATCGCCCAAGGACAGCGGTATCACCCGCGCCACCAAGGCCTGAGCGCGCAGCGTCTGCAAGGTTTCAAAGGGGATATTGCCGGTCGGCACATCCAGATGAAACACGCCCGACAACATGATTTGCATCGGGCTGCCCTTGGCGCCCACCACCAAATCAATACCGGCCAAATCACGCTGCACACCGGCTTCAATCTGCTCACTGACCAAGAGCACAAAGCTGATGGCGGCCAGCCCCAGGCTCAGCAGCAGCAGGTTCAGCGCCGCCGTCAAAGGTTGCGCCCACAGATAGCGCCAGGCCAAACGCGCCAGGCTATTCATGTTTGCACCCCGTGCGAGTTCACAGCCGCTAAACGATGCTCACACCAAGCCGCAGCATTGGGGCTGCGCGCCAGCAAGTCCGCAATGCGCTGATCATGGGTGGCCAGCACCAGGCCGGCGCCATTTTCGGCGGCACTCTGCAGCAGCAGGTCCAGCATCTGCTGCATGCTTTCATCATCCAAATTGGCGCTCGGCTCATCGGCCAGCAAGAGGCTGGGTCGGCGCATCAAGGCGCGCGCCAAAGCCACCCGCTGCGCCTGCCCCAGACTGAGTTGATGCGGGCGGCGCTGCGCCAAGGCCTCGCCCAGATCAAGCCGTCGCAGCAGGTCCCCGGCCCGCACCGGATCGGGGGGCAGGCCCGCGCTGATGAAAGGCAGGGCGAGGTTCTCCAGCACCGTCAAGGAGGGGCTCAAATGCAAACGTTGCGGCACAAAACCCAGATGCGAACCGCGCCACGCATCTCGTTGTCGCGGACTCAGCGCGTGCAGCGCGGTACCCGCGATCGTAAGCTGCCCTTCGGTCGGACTGAGCAAGCCCGCCATCAAAGCCAGCAAACTGGACTTGCCGCTGCCCGATTTGCCGCGCAGCAAAAGAAGCCCGCCGGCAGGCAACTGAAAGTCCTCAAAGCTCAAGGCCGTGCCCTGGGCATAGCGGTAGCGTAGGCCGCGCCACTCCATCAGCATCGCCACCGTCTCAAGCCGCAGCGGTCAAACGCGCAAAGGTGGCCAGAAATTTGTCCACCTTTGCCGCGACCACAAAGGCGCAATAGCCTTGTTCAGGGTTGCGCGCGTAGTACTGCTGGTGATAAGCCTCGGCCGGCCAGTAATTGCGCTCGGGCAGCAACTCGGTCACGACCTGCCCTCGATGGGCCACCTGCGCCTCGGCCAAGACCTGGCGGGCCACCGCCTCTTGCTCGGGCTGGTGAACGTAAATGCCCGAACGGTATTGGGTGCCCACATCGGCGCCTTGTCGGTTCAGGCTGGTCGGATCGTGAATGGCGAAGAACACCTCCAACAATTCACGCAAGCTGACCACATGCGGGTCAAAGTCCAGGCGCACCACCTCCGCATGGCCGGTCTTGCCGCCACACACTTGCTCGTAAGCGGGCTGCACCACATCGCCATTGCAGTAGCCGGATTCGACCCGCAACACCCCTCGGACCCGCTCAAAGACGGCCTCTGTGCACCAGAAGCACCCGCCCCCAAGGGTGATGCGCTCGACTTGCGGGGCTGTTTCTGCTGATGTACTCATGATGGGTGTCGCACCTTATTCATTGGGGCCCGCCTGGGGCGCCGTTCGCGCGGAGCATAGCCGAGCCCCGTTCAATGGCTGCTCAACTTCAACTCGGCATACGGTGTCCAGCCGGCTGCGCCGGCGCTCGACTCGGCGGCAGACGAGCTGCCATTGCCCGCTCCGCCGGGCTGCGACTGCTCGGGCTGCGGCCGCTCAGCTTGAACGCGCGCCAGGTGCGGCGCACCCAGGAACAATCGGTCATTCTTCAAACCCTTGGCAATCAAGGCATCGCGCACCACCACGCCGCGCTCCAAGGCCAGTTGCCGCACCCGCTCCTCTGGAACGGCAAAGCTGTCGAGCAGCAACCGCCGCATCTCGGCGGAGGGGATGTCTTTGGCGAAGCCCAAGACATTGCGCGGCTTGTTCGGCAGCTTGGTGTTTTCGTACAGTGCCTTCAACAGGCGGGCGCTCTCGGCCTCGCTGAACACTGTCAATTCTTTGGACTCCTCTTGAGTCGAGGCAAAGGTGGCGGTCGTTCGCTGTCGCTGCAGTTCGCGCCTGCGCTCGGCCAACAAGGCCTCGTCGAGTAGACGTTGTTGCAAAGCCCCGCGCTCGGCGGCCGCGTCGGCCCAAGGGGTGATGGTCAGGGCCAAGCCGGGCCGTTCGGCCAGCATCTTGGCCACTTTGTCCAAAGCTTCGGGAGCCACTGCCTTGGCCGAGCCAGGAGCGAATTCCAGCCGACTGAGGTCGGCGCTGTCACCACCGGAAAGCAGCGAGAACGGCGAACTGAGGGCCTTGCCGAACAGATTGATGATCACCTTCCAGATCAGGCCACCCAGGCTGAATTGCGGCTCGTTGATCGAGCCGGTGATGGGCAGATCGACATCGATCACCCCATTCCGGTCCTTCAACAGCGCCACCGCAAACAACACCGGCAATTGCGTCGCATCGGGACTGTTCACCTTTTCGCCAAAAGTCAGCTGATTCAGGATGATCTGGTTGTTGGCGGAAAGGGATCCGTTGGGTTCGATCTTGTAACGCACCTTGCTGGAGAACTTGCCGCGCTCGAGCGCGTAGCCAACGTATTTGGCCGCATAGGTGGACAAGGGAGCCAATTCGATATCAGTAGCGGAAGCCGTCAGGTCCAACATCAAAGGCTTGCCGAGTGGATTCACTTGCCCTTGAATGTCAAGCAAACCGGTACCCGCCACCCGCCCCTGCAGACTCAGCGGAGCAAGCTCTGTTTTGCTGGAACTGACGGCACCCAAACTACCCTGCAACTCGGTCAGCCGAGCGCTGTAGTTAGGACGGACGAAGCGATCGGTGAAATCAACCCGCCCCTTTTCGAGCAGGAACTGCCCAATGCTCAAGGCCAAGGGCGGCGCTGCGGTCGACACTGAGCCGGGCTCGGGACCAACCCCAGCCGCCGAAACCGAGGCCGGCGCAGCAGCCTGCGCTGCCTGCACAGCAGGCGCTGACGCCTTGCCCGCAAGCGCCTTGTTGTCCGGCTCCGCCGCACCCAACTCGCGCAAATTGATCTGGCCGGCCTCGTTGATGATGATGCGGGCATAGAAGTCGCTCAGGCTGGCTTCGGCGACCGACAGCTGCGGCACCTGCCCCGGATGAACACCGAGCTTGAAGCCATTCAGCTTCAAGGCCTGCCAATCCAGCAAGTCCTCGCCCAGTTGCTGTTGCCCGCCAACCCGGCGTGCCTGTTGCAATTGCAGCTGGGCCAAGAGCACATCGCCGCTGGCCTGGGCTTGCAGGCCTTCCGGCGCGAGACTCAGGTCGAATTGGCTGCGCAAACCCATTTCGAGACGCTGCAGATGCAGTCCCCAGGCAGGGTCGAGATAGGCATTACCCAGGTGCAGCGGCAGCCGGTCCAGGCGCAAACGCCCATTCACGCCCAAGGGTGCCAGATGAACTTGGCCTTGCCATTGCATGCTCGCCAGCGTCCTGTTGTCGACGGCGGCAGCGGACTTATCAAGGTTCCCTCCCCCCTTAAGCGATCGCAGCTGCAAGGCCCCCATTTTCAAACTCAAGTTCACCGGCATTGCGCCCCGCGCGGCCGGCCAAGCCAATTCACCCAAGCTCAGCCCGATCTGCTCAAGCCTGACGCCCACGGCAGCGTTGATGGCCGCGGCATCCGAGAAATTCACGGCGCCCTGATCCAGCTCCAGTTTCTTCAGGCGCAGTGACCAAGGACGCCCGGCCTGCACTTAACTAGCCGGCTTAGCCGCGTCACTGCGTCCCGCAAGCCTAGTGCGCGCGGGCTCGGCAGGCAGCATAGACAGGTAGCTCCAGCGTCCTTGCAAATCCCGCCAGACGTCCAGCGCCGGGCGCCGCAGGGTCAACTGCCCAGCGTCCAAGCGCTGCGCGCCTAGTTCAATATCAACACGATCGAGGGTCAAAGCGGCCAGGCGCACCATCTCGTCGCGACTGCTCAGTGGCGTCAAGGCAAAGCTCTTCAATTCAAGGTTGCGCAAGCCCAGTTGCAGGCGAGCAGCAGGTTCGGCCGCCAGCGGTTCGGCCAGCGCCACTTGCCCCTCGACTGCCAAATTGCCTTTCAGCCGCGCGGCGACAAAAGGCCGGACATAAGGCTCGAACCACTGCAACTCCAAGCCTTGAGTCCGCCAGGCCATGGCCAGCGATTCTGGGCTCAAGCTCCCTTCTCCGCTCATTTGAGCCGCAGCCTGGGTGGTATTTCCCTGTGGCCGCAGGGCCAAGGACCACTCGATCGGCATGGCCCCCTTCAAGGGCCACGCCACCGCACCGAGCTTGGCACTCAACTCTGACACGCTGAGCGCCAATGGCGCCGCGGTGGAGGCATCCCGCCAGGTCAAACGCCCGTCACTGAGCGTCATGCCTGCGAGAGCGACGCGCCAAGCCTGAGCGTCCGGCGATGCCGTTGGCGCGGGTACCGATGCGCCGCTCGCCCCTGCAGGTTTGCTTGGCGCCGATGATGGTTGGGCTGGGGCACTGTCCCCAAGCTGCCAAATTTGCCCTCGAGCGTCACGCGCCAAAGCCAACTCCGGGCCCGTCCAAGTGATGCCCCCCAGATTGACCAGGCGCCGCAACGGCTGAATATCACGCAAGTCAAGGTGCAGGCCTCGCCAAGCCAGCCAGGGCTCGCCGCGCGGCGTCTGTAGGGCGAAATTCGCCAAGTCGATGGTGCCACTGAGTCCCAGCTGCGGCACTTGACCCTTGGGCTGCTGGAATTGCAGAACCAATTGCGCGTCGACCCGCCCTTGCTTCAATTGCAGCGGCAATGACTTGGGCAAATAACCGATGTAGGGTGCCAACTCAAAACCGTCGAGTTTGAAATCCAGCTTGGCTTCGCGATGCTCGGCAAAAGGCAAACCACTGCCTTTGCCCCCAAACGCCACTCCATTGAGGCGGCCCGACAATTGAGGTTGGACATGCACCTTCACGTCGGCGTCCAGCGTGGAGATAAAGGGAAGTTCCATAGCCAAATCGCTCAGCTGATGCTGACGGCCCAGTGGCTTGTCATTCAGCAAGACCTGACCCTGCTTAAGGCTGATGTTGTAAAGCGCCAGCGAAGGCGGCGGCGACTGCGCATCTCCGGCAGCCTTGGGTGCTGAGAAGCGCGCCAACAAGTCATCGACGTCGTAATGTCCCTCCGCGAGCCGCGTAAGACGGACGACCGGGCGAGTGACAGTTAAAAACTCCAAGACCGGACTGCGAAACCACAGCGAACGCAGGGACAGGGCGGCCTCAATGCGCTGCACTTCAAGCATCGGTTCGGTTTGCCCCGACGCCCCCGCCACCCGCAAGCCACCCAAGGCCACGCCCATTCGCCAAGGCGCAAACTCAAACTCGGTGATCGTCACTTGTCGGCCCAAAGCCTCTGAAGCCAGCCGGGCACCATCACCCTTCACCCAACTAGGCAGCCACAAGAACAGGCCCAACAGGAGCGCCAACAGCAAAACGAGCAGGCCGCCCATTCCGCCCACAACCCAAAACTTCCAAGTCCGAAACTGCGTGCGAGCGTTTGACAGTGTATTTACAGACATAGTTAAGTTCGGCGCGAAGTCAGTCTCTTGAGAGGACATTATCAAACGCGAGCATGGTCGGAGTTTTGACGTTGCCGCACCGAATAACAGCGATGATGGCGCCCGGTCAGACCCGGCTACCGCCTGAAAGAAAGCTCACTTGGATCTCAACTCCCTTCTCTACGCCGTAAAGCCAGTTTTGATGCTGCTGATCCAGCCGCCGGTGCCATTTCTGGGGCTGATGCTGCTGGGTTCCCAACAGTTGCGCGCGCATCCGGCCTTGAGCCGCGGGTTACTGCTGCTGGGATTCGCCGGCAGTTGGCTGAGTTGCAGTGATGCGCTTGGGCAATTGCTGGCGCTGCACGTTGTAGGCACCCCGCCTGCGCTGAGCGCACAACAAATCGAAGCCTTGAAGGCAGAGTCGGATCGGCATCATGCCTTGGCCGTGCTGGTGCTGGGCGGCGGCATTCGGCAGGATGTGCCGGAATATGAAGGTCCCCGCCCGAACTCGACCAGCCAGGAACGTCTGCGTTTCGGGGTCTGGCTGGCCAAACGCCTGAATGCGCCGCTGGGCTATTCTGGCGGCATCGGATGGACGGCCACCCGGCAGCGCAACACGGAATCCGAAGTCGCCTCGGCCATGACGCGCGATGACTATGCCCTGCCGCTCAAGTGGGCGGAAGGAAGCTCGCGTGACACGCGGGAAAACGCTGCGCTGAGCTTGCCGCTACTCAAGCAAGACGGCATCAAAACCGTGGTGCTGGTGACCCACGACATGCATATGCCCAGAGCCATCAGCGCCTTCAATCGGGAAGCCGGCGAGGACATCAGTATCATTGCCGCGCCGGTTGGACTGCGCCGCGACGCAGTGTCCAAATGGAGTGACTGGTGCCCCAGCGCTTCGGGCATGGCGCGCGTCCATTACGCCATGTACGAATTGATCGGCCGTCTCACGGGGCATTGATTGCCCATGGACCGATAGCGTACGTTTTGCCTCGACTCACTTGCCACCAAGGTAGGCCAGTAGAAAAGCCACCCAAAAAAGAGAAACCCCCCGGGGTCGAAAAGACCGCGAGGGGTGGGTGGCTTACGCCACCTTTGGGGCTCTAGGGCGATTTGCCCAAGGGCTCCTGGCGCGCAGAGACTGCGCCAGAGGTTATGCCTTCAAAAGGCAAAACAAATTTAGGCGACGCGACCTGCGCTTACAAGCCCCGTATTAACCCGAAGCTGAGGATGCAAACAGTTCCGCAAAGAGCGCATCGGCCCGACGCTGCACATCCTCCGGCATCGTGATGGTCCGGCCCCATTCTCGAGAGGATTCTCCGGGCCACTTATTGGTCGCGTCCAAGCCCATCTTGCCACCCAGGCCGCTGATCGGCGATGCGAAGTCCAAATAATCGATGGGCGTGCCATCCACCAGCGTGGTGTCGCGGACAGGGTCCATACGCGTCGTGATCGCCCAGACAACTTCCTTCCAATCGCGGATATTGATGTCTTCGTCAACCACGACGATGAACTTGGTATACATGAATTGGCGCAGATAGCTCCACAAACCAAACATCAGGCGCTTGGCGTGGCCCGGATAGGCCTTTTTGATCGAAATAACCGCCATTCGGTAGCTACACCCCTCCGGTGGAAGATAGAAGTCAACGATTTCGGTGAACTGCTTTTGCAAAATCGGCACAAACACCTCGTTCAAAGCCACACCCAAAATGGCTGGCTCATCGGGCGGCTTGCCGGTGTAGGTTGAGTGGTAAATCGGCTCGCTCCGCCGCGTCAAGCGCCTGACCTCGAAGACCGGGAACCAATCCTGCTCGTTGTAATAGCCCGTATGGTCGCCGAATGGCCCCTCCTGCGCGTGCAGATAGCCGCCCTTTTCCTTCAAGGGAACGCCGTCTTCGCTAAAGCCGGTGTAGCCGGCCGCCGCTGTTGGGATGCAGCCCTCCAGCACGATTTCGGCGCTGGCTGGTACCTGCAACATGCGGCCCGCCTCCCCCACGCCACTGTCCACCAACTCCGTTCTTGATCCGCGCAGAAGCCCGGCAAATTGATATTCGGACAAGCTATCGGGCACCGGCGTGACCGCACCCAGGATCGTGGCGGGATCAGCGCCCAATGCCACGGCAATGGGGAAGTCACGACCCGGATTGGCGAGAGCGAAATCACGAAAATCCAAAGCACCACCGCGATGCGCCAACCAGCGCATGATCAGTCGGTTTCGGCCGATCAATTGCTGACGATAGATGCCCAGATTCTGACGCAGCCGTGGATTTGGCACCGATTGCGGGCCGCGCGTGATCACCAAGCCCCAAGTGATCAAAGGGCCAATGTCTCCCGGCCAGCAGGTTTGAATCGGTAAATATTTCAGGTTGACATCCTGGCCCTCCAACACTTCTTGTTGGCAAGGTCCACGCCGCAGCACATTCGGCTTCATGTCCCACAGGGACTTCAGCATGTGCATCAAACGCCCGGCGTCCTTCAAACTTTTTGGCGGCTCGGGTTCCTTCAGGCTGGCGAGCACATGACCGACATCGCGCAGGTCCTGCAGGCTCTTTGCCCCCATGCCTAGGGCAACGCGGCGCGTGGTGCCAAACAAATTGGACAACACAGGCACCGAGTGGCCCTGTGGGTTCTCGAACAACAAGGCTGGGCCTTCGTCACGCAAGACCAGGTCACTCAGAGCCGTCATTTCGAGCACGGGAGAGACGGGTTCGCTCACGCGACGAAGTTCCCCCATGGCTTCCAGACCGTGGATGAATTCACGCAAATCTCGGTACTTCATAACCTGTTGTTATATTGAAATGTGTTTATAAGCTTGACGGGTTATTTTTGCCACCTAAAATCCGCCCATCCTGTTGATTCAGGGTTTACCCGTGCCACTGCCTTGGGAGGGCAATGGCACCCCGCTGCCGATGGACGGCGTTCCGAAGCAAGCCTGACCTTAGGTCGGCGCGAACTTAACGGACCGGCCCATTATCACTGCCGCACCGAAGCCGCCGAGCACCCTTGCCCGACGGCCAAATGCTGCAGAGAAGAAAGGAGTCGCATGACAGCGCGTCGTGATCTTTTATCCCTGGCTCGCAATACCGGAGCCGCTACATCCTTGTTTTTCAAGGACATTGGTCAAGGTTTACTGGTTGTCAGCCACAACACCTTGGCTTTGGTGGGCTTGGCCGTCGTAGCCGTCGTTCTTACCTTTGTCAGTCAAGCCGATCTGCGTCATCGTTTGGAAGGCCATGCCTTGGGCTGGCTGCATGAGCGTGAGGAAGCTCGGGCCCTGGCGCAGGGCAATATCTTGTTCAACAGCAATGACCCGGACGCAATCAGCCGGGCAACTGCCTCAGATCCAAAGGATTTGCCGCGTCAACAGGCCGCCGTCGCGCATTGGCTGGCCAATCGATACAAGGTCGCCCCCGAGCCCATCAGCCGCCTGGTTCAAGAAGCCTGGGCAGTGGGTCAGCGCGCTCAGGTGGAGCCCACCTTGATTCTGGCCATCATGGCCATTGAATCCAGCTTCAACCCATTTGCCCAGAGCAACGTCGGGGCGCAAGGGCTGATGCAGGTGATGACCCGGGTACACAACGACAAGTACGAGGCTTTTGGCGGCAACTTGGCTGCCTTTGACCCTGTGACCAATCTGCGCGTCGGCGTACAGGTGCTGAAAGAGTGCATTCAGCGTGCCGGCAGCGTCGAAGAAGGCTTGCGTTTTTACGTCGGTGCGGCCAATTTGGGCGACGACGCGGGCTATGCCTTGCGCGTGCTGACCATCCATGAACAGATGAAGGCCGTGGTAGCCGGTCGCCCCGCGCCCGCCGCGCCAGTCGTCAAACCCTTGCGCGAAGCCGCTGCGCCCGGCACAGGACTGATGCCCGTCGACATCGAGTCCACCGGCAAGGAAGACCAGCGCGTCGCCCTGGCGCGCTGATGAAGAGTCGCTGGCCCACAACGAGTTGGGCCGGCGCAGACGCTACACTGCAAACTTCGCGCGACTGGCGATGATGGCTGCCCTGATAGAGAGGCAGTCCGAGGTGGTCGACCACCGGGAAGCGCGAACCACTTGGGTCCTATTTCAGCCCCGGGTGGAATCCAGCCGTTCGCCTGGGCAGCCCCGCAGTCCACTTACTAACCACAAGTGGCTTGTCGCCGGGACTCCACTATTTGAGCACTGCCATCCACCATGTTTGACCGTAGCACTTCCACCCTCGCCCTTGTCGATCCCGATCTCTGGGCCGCCGTTCAAAACGAGAACCAGCGCCAAGAAGAACATATCGAGCTGATCGCTTCCGAGAACTACACCTCGCCGGCCGTCATGCAGGCGCAAGGCAGCCAGCTGACCAATAAATACGCTGAGGGTTACCCAGGCAAGCGCTACTACGGTGGTTGCGAATATGTGGATGTGGTTGAGCAATTGGCCATTGACCGTCTGAAGCAGTTGTTCGGCGCTGAAAACGCCAATGTGCAGCCCAACTCCGGCTCGCAAGCCAATCAGGGCGTTTTCTTCGCCCTGCTTCAACCGGGTGACACCATCATGGGCATGAGCCTGTCGGAAGGCGGTCACCTGACCCACGGCATGCCGCTGAACATGAGCGGCAAGTGGTTCAAGGTCGTCAGCTACGGCCTGAACGAGCGCGAAGAGATTGACTACGAGGCCATGGAGCGCACCGCGCGTGAGCACAAGCCCAAGCTGATCATCGCCGGCGCTTCGGCCTACAGCCTGCGCATTGACTTCGAGCGTTTCGCCAAGATCGCGAAGGAAGTCGGCGCCTATTTCATGGTGGACATGGCTCACTACGCCGGCTTGATCGCTGCGGGCGTGTACCCCAACCCAGTACCACACGCCGATGTGGTCACCTCCACCACCCACAAGAGCCTGCGCGGCCCGCGTGGCGGCATCATCCTGATGAAGGACCATGTCGCGAAGCAGATCAACAGCGCCATCTTCCCGGGTATCCAAGGCGGCCCCTTGATGCATGTGATCGCAGGCAAGGCTGTTGCTTTCAAGGAAGCACTGACGCCCGAGTTCAAGGCCTACCAAGAGCAGGTCTTGAAGAATGCAGTGGTCTTGGCCGAAGAGTTGACCAAGCGCGGTCTGCGCATCGTCTCCGGCCGCACCGAGAGCCACGTGATGTTGGTGGACCTGCGTCCTAAGAACATGACCGGCAAGGAAGCCGAAGCCGTGCTGGGCCGCGCCCACATGACTTGCAACAAGAACGGCATCCCCAACGACCCGCAAAAGCCCATGGTCACCAGCGGCATCCGCCTGGGCACACCGGCCATGACCACGCGTGGTTTCAAGGAAGAGCAGGTTCGTCTGACCGCCAATCTGATTGCCGACGTCTTGGACAATCCCAACGACGAAGCCAATCTGGAAGCGGTACGCGCCAAGGTTGCCGCCTTGACCCGCGACTTCCCGGTTTACCGCTAAACCGACCCAGTCCCCGACGCCATGCGCTGCCCCTTTTGTAGCCACGCCGAAACCCAGGTCGCCGAGACGCGGGAATCCGACGAAGGCGATGTGGTGCGGCGCCGGCGTCGATGCTTAGGCTGTGACAAGCGATTCACCACCTATGAACGGGCGGAAATCGCCCTACCGGTGATCGTCAAGAAAGATGGAACGCGCGCAGACTTCGACCCCAAGAAGCTGCGTGCCTCCATGCAACTGGCGCTGCGCAAGCGCCCGGTCAGCATTGAACAGATCGATGCCGCCCTGGCCAAAATAGAGGACACGCTGCTGACCAGCGGCGCGCGCGAATTGCCGTCCAATCGACTCGGCGAACTGGTCATGCGTGAACTCAAGCGCATTGACAAGGTCGCTTACGTCCGTTTCGCTTCGGTTTACCGCAGCTTCGAAGACGTCGATGAGTTCAGAAAACTGATCCGGGACATCTGAACGCCCTCCGCAAGACTCATCCCCACTTTGTATTAGGGGAGTACGGTCTTGCCCGTTTGAGTATTGCTGCAAGGGCCGCTCCGTCCGCCTAAATTGTGTTGTTGCCACAGCAGGCAACCCACGGTGGACAGACAGGGAGCGTCATGCGATACAGCCCACATCAGCAGTACGGCTACAGCTTGGTCGAGTTGATCGTCTGTACCGCGATCACCGGCATCTTGCTGGGTCTGGCCCTGCCATCGCTCGAGCGAATCAGGTTGCGGCAACGCCTAGAAGCCACCGCAGAAGTTCTGATGACCGATCTGCAAGAGGCCCGCAGTCAAGCGGTCAGTCGAGCCGACACAGTGCAGGTACGCTTCAGCCGCCATCCGAATGGCTCTTGCTATGTGCTCTACACCGGTGCCAACGGCGAATGCCAGTGCGAGGCCGGTGGCCAAGCCACTTGCACCAACACCGATCGGGTGCTGAAGCTGGCATGGATTCCCAGCTATCAAAAGATCGAAGTCCGGTCGAATGTTGCGAACATGAGCTTCCAAGCCCGCCAAGGGGCGGTAACCAGCACCGGCAGCATCGACATCAATGCCAGCAGCGGCGAGACCATCCGCCACATCGTCAGCGTTGCGGGCCGAATTCGTAGCTGTACGCCCAGCAGCAATATGGGCCAATACCCTCGCTGCTGAACACATCCAAAGCATTTGCCCATGCAGCCGCAAATTGAGAGCTCGCCGGGCAGCGGCCACGCTGTTCCACCGGGAGAGCCGAAGTCCACGCATCACTCGCTCTACGGGGCCGCGCTTGTTCATCTGCTCAAGGCGGAAACACCTGCCCGGATCAACCGCGGATTCACCTTGATTGAGTTGGCCGTAGTGGGCCTGATTGTGGCGATCTTGGCACTGGTGGCCCTGCCGACCTACCAAAGACAAATGGCCAAGGGGCGGCGAGCGGATGCCATCGCAGCGCTGAGCGCCGTGATGCAAGCGCAGGAGCGTTGGCGCAGCAACCGGGGCAGCTACGCGGCATCACTGGGCGACGACGGTTTGAAGCTGGGCACGCAGTCTGGTGGCAGACATTACGAATTGAGTCTTGCCGGTATTCGGCAACCGTCAAGTTTTGCTTTTGGCTATATCGCCAAAGCCACCCCTGCGACGCAAAGTGCGCAAAGCCGAGATTCGCAATGTGCAGAGATGTCGGTCAAGGTCGATGGTGGCAATGTGCTTTATCAAGCCCAAGACAGCAGCGCCACCGACACCTCTAGCCAATGCTGGCCGCAATGAAAACTCAAGCTGCCACCCATTTCACACGGGGCGAAGTCGCCAGCAGGCACTCGGGTCCAACTGCATCGACGACCGCTCCCGCGCCATTTCAAGCCAGGGTTCGAACCTACTTTTTAGCAAAGTTCAAATATCTGAGCGCGAACTCGGCCAAGCAATTGGGACTCTTTGAAACGCATCGCACCGCCTTACACGCGGTCCGCAGGATGCGTGGCATCAGCCTGGTCGAGTTAATGGTGGGTATCACCGTCGGCATGATTGTGGTGGCCGGCGCGAGCTTGATGATGAGCAGCCAGTTGGCTGAGCACCGGCGCCTCTTGCTGGAGAGCCAAGTTCAGCAAGACCTGCGCGCCGCGGCCGACTTGATGCTGCGTGATCTGCGCCGCAGCGGTTCATGGGCCGTGCCCATGCGTGGCGTCTGGAGCCCTGCTGCAACGGACGCCGCCCCAATCCCGAATGCCTATGCAGAGCCCACTCTGACACAACTCCCGGGCAGCTCGATGCTGGAGTACAGCTATTCCCGCCACCAGGATAGGCTCTACCCCAATGCACCGCCGCCCGTGTCACCCGAAGACAACCTCGTGACCCCCAGCACAGAGCGCTTTGGCTTCAAACTCGATGGCGGCGTCTTGAAGTTCCGCCTCGGCGACGCCTACCAGCCGCTGACCGACCCCAATACCTTACGCGTGACCGCATTCAACGTGCAGATGAACGAGCAATCCTTGAGTCTGCTCGACTTCTGCAGCAAGCCCTGTGATGCCGGCAATGCCAACTGCCCGCCGAGGCAAGTACTGCGTCGAGTCGATATCTCTGTCACAGCCCAGGCGGTTCATGACCCCGTGGTGGTGCGCACGATCAGGCTCAGCAGCCGGATACGCAACGATCAAATTATTGGGGCCTGTGCATGACCCCGCCCAGCCAGACGTCAACAGCTCCAGCACCCGGGCAACAAGGCGCGGCCACCTTGGTCACGGTGATGCTGCTCTTCTTGATCATGGCCATGATGGCGGCCGTCGCCAATCGCAATTTGGTGTTCGAGCAGCGCATTGGCGGAAACTACTACCGCGCCGGGGTCGCGCTTGAGACGGCGGAAGCCGGCGCCGAATGGGCATTGGCCATGCTCAACGGCGACGCCATCAACGAAGCCTGTGCGCCCGACGCTGCCATCGGCAATAGCTTCAGGGAGCGCTATCTCGCCATCGCCGCGGCCAGCCGCGTGGTCAGCCCGCTCAGGCTTGATAACAAACCATCTGCCGACTGCATGCGCAGCGAAGCACAGAGCTGGGTATGTCGCTGCCCTGTGGGCGCGTGGGCGCCGCCCGCCGCGCCAGCGGCCGGCACACAAATGCAGCCCAGTTTTCAGCTGAGCTTTCCCAAGCCCATTGTGGGTAATCGCCCCGGCATCGTGCGCCTCGTGGCGACCGCTTGCACAAGCAGCACCCTGGCGGACTGCGACGGCACCGAAGTTGCGCGTGATGCGGTTGAAGGACAGGCCGTCGTGTCAGTCGACGCCGCCTTACTCAGCGCACTCAAAATACCGCCGGCCTCACCGCTGACGGTCAAGGGCAACATCAACCTGGATGCCAATGGCATTGGCCTGCACAACAGCGACCCCAAAGCTAGCCATGGCCTGCTGCTACAGACGGGCGCAGCCAACATTCCCAACCTACAGGCCACGCGGCTCGACAGTACTCCGGGGACACCCATCGAATTGACCTTGCTGGTGGCCGACCCGGTGCTACAGGCCGCAGGGCCTGCGCAGTTGTTTGCCATGTTCTTTGGCATGTCGGCCGAGCATTACAGCCAGCAACCAGCCATACGCAAAATCGTCTGTGCCGGTGACTGCGGCCCGTCCCTGGCTGCAGCTTACGCCCGCGGCGTGCGCATGGTTTGGGTCGACGGCCCCATGCACATCAACACCAACACCGTGCTGGGCTCGCTCAACAGGCCCATGCTGCTGGTGGTCGACGGCTCGGTAGACATTGACGCCCCCTTACAAATGACAGGCCTGCTCTACAGCCGAGGCCCAAGCAGTTGGAACAATACCGGCGGCATGCAAGCCCTGTTGAGTGGCGCCTTGGTGGTGGAAGGCGATTTAAGCATCACCGGCAACGTCGACCTCTGGTATCGCTGGGATGTGCTGGAACAATTGAAGAACGCGACCGGCAGCCTTGTGCGCGTCCCCGGCAGTTGGTGGAACTGAAGTGGAGCCGCGCTGCGTCCTTTGGCGAAGTAAGTCGCCAAGCCCACGGCGCGGCATGGCCTTGATCGAGGCTTTGGTCGCCTTGCTCATCATGGCCTTCGGCATGGTGGCCTTGGTCAAACTGCAAAGCGGCCTGCGACGAAGCGCCGACCTCTCGAAACAACGCGGCGAAGCGATTCGGTTGGCACAGCAACAAATGGAGACATTGCGTTCCTACGCGCTGTTGACGCACCCTGATCCGGCCAACACAAGCCCCGGCCTGTTGGCCTTCAGCCAGATCACCAGTCAAGCACCCGATGCCAATTTGGGCGACCCCAACAGCAATGCCAGCTTCTTGTTGACGCGCACCGTCACGAACGCCCCGCCAGGCTTGCCGGCCTTGGCAGCGGTGCGCATTCGCGTCGACTGGAAAGACCGCACGGATGATGCGCAATACGTACTGCTGGACAGCTTTATCGCCGGTGTCGATCCCAGTTTGAGTGGCTCCCTAGGCATTGCACCCGCCTCCCCAAACACCCAGCGCCCCGCCGGTCGAGAGGCCTCGATTCCCCTCGCAGCCAAAGACCTGGGCAATGGACGCAGCGTCTTCGCGCCCTCGCCCATCGATACCGTGGCCTGGCTATTTGACAATCTGACGGGCGTGATCACCAGCAAATGCGCCATCGCCATGGGCAAGCCGAATGCGCAGATCGAGGCGGCGGACCTGAGCAATTGCCAAAGCACCTTTGCCTATCTGCTCAGTGGCACCGTCAACTTCGCACTCGACCCACCGCCCTATGCCCAAGCATCGAGCTTGGCCTCCCTGCCTTTTGCACTCCGACTCGCCAGTTCCCCGCAAAAGCCACCGGCCGCGGCGCCCGTGACAGCCCCCAACCATGAGTGCTACCCCGTGGGCTTAAATCCCAGCACAGCAAAAGCGATCAATTTTTACTGCATCGTCTATCCGAACGCCGATGCCAACAGCAGCTGGTACGGCCGCTTGATCCTCAGGGACGTCGGCGACGAACTCCCTGCGCCCGCCAAGCATATCGACTTATTGGCCCCACAACTGCTGCTGAGCGCACCGCCGTTGCCGCCTGGAACTCCGGCGGCAAGCAGCATCGCCGTGAAGGTCTGTCGCTACAGTGCCGACTACAACGCTGACCACAAGATCGACAACGCCGAGCACCCCTTAGACTACACCCGCGTCAGCGGCCCGTTGTCCAGGCAGAACTTCTTGGTATTGCGGGCCTCAGCCACCTGCCCGGCCGGCGTTCCCGTCGACCCGGCCCATGGTGTATTCCGCAATAGTGTCACCGTATTGCACCAAGCGCTGGGCCTCGAGACGCCGGCGCCGCCCTAAGCCGCGAGTCACAGGTGGGGGCCGAGCGTCGAACCAAGACAAGAACTCAGCCGAAACCCACCGCAAGCCTGAGACAATCCGCGCTTTACCCGCCCATGCCCATATTGGCGGCGGGTTCAGCGAGCAAGGATTGCAGTGTTCAAGAATTTGATGGTGTACCGGGTCGGGCCAGACTGGCAGCCCACGGTTGAGCAGATCGAAGACCAACTGGCCAAGACAGTTTTTGTTGAATGTGGCGCGACGCAGCAGCAGTCCATGGGCTGGGCGCCGCCGCGCGGCATTGACCATGCCCCCTTGATCGAAGACGTCGGCGGCCATTGGTTGCTCAAGCTGGTGATCGAGCAGCGCGTGCTGCCGGGCTCGGTGGTCAAGCGCAAGACCGAGGAAATGGCCGCCCGCATTGAAGCCGAGACTGGCCGCAAGCCCGGCAAGAAGCAGACCAAGGACCTGAAGGAGCAAGCCACGCTGGAGTTGCTGCCGATGGCCTTCACCAAGCAGTCGGCCATTCGCGTCTGGATTGCGCCGGCCCAGCATTTGCTGATGATCGACGCCGGCAGTGCCAGCCGCGCCGAAGAAGTGGTGACCCTGCTGATCAAGGAACTGCCAGGCCTGAACCTGCACCTGATCCAGACCGCCGAAGCACCCGCCACCTGCATGGCTGCTTGGCTGATGGACGGCGTGCCACCGGAAGGTTTCAGCATTGACCGCGAATGCGAGCTGAAGAGCGCGGACGAAATGAAATCGGTGGTGCGCTATGCCCGCCACGCGCTCGACATCGAAGAGGTGCGCCAGCATTTGGCCGGCGGCAAGTCACCAACCCGGCTGGCCATGACCTGGCGCGACCGCGTCTCCTTCATGCTGACTGACACGCTGCAGATCAAGAAGATCAGCTTCCTGGACCTGGTATTTGAGGGCCGCGACTCGCCCGAGAAGGACGAAGCCTTCGACGCCGACGCCGCGCTGGCCACCGGCGAGTTGTGCAAGCTGATCCCGGAGTTGATCGACGGACTCGGCGGCGAGCACGACTTCTTGGCCGCGGGCGCCGCCTTGGCCGCTCTGCCCCAGCCGGCCGAGCTGGTGTTGACCACGCCCGCCGAGCCGTCCAGCGGCGCGGCCGAACCGGCGCCCTGGGACTGAACCATGTCGGCCATGGCCCCCACAGGTTTTCCAGATGATGTGAGCGCCATGCGCCACGCGCTGGCCTTGGCCGTACGCGCCATTGGCCTGAGCGACCCAAACCCCCGCGTAGGCTGCGTGATCGTCAACGCGGCGGGCCAGTTGCTCGGAGCCGGCCACACCCAAGCCGCGGGCCACGCCCATGCGGAAGTGATGGCACTGCGCGATGCGCAGCAACGTGGTGCCGATGTGCGCGGCGCCACCGCCTATGTCACGCTGGAGCCCTGCGCCCACCACGGCCGCACGCCGCCTTGTTGCGACGCGCTGATCGCCGCCGGTCTGCGGCGCGTGCTTGCTGCCAATCAGGATCCCAACCCCTTGGTGGCCGGCCAAGGTCTGGCACGCATACAGGCCGCCGGCATTCAAACCGAGCTGGGCCTGCTGGCCGATGAGGTTAGAGAGTTGAATCTAGGATTTTTCTCGCGCATGCAAAGAGGCCGCCCTTTTGTGCGGCTGAAGATCGCCGCCTCCCTGGACGGCCGCACCGCCTTGCAAAATGGCAAGAGTCAATGGATCACCGCCGCAGCGGCGCGCAGCGATGGTCACGCTTGGCGACGCCGCGCCGGCGCGGTGCTGACCGGCATCGGCACGGTCAAGGACGATGACCCGCGCCTGGATGTCCGGCTGGTCGAGGCCACCTTGCAGCCACTGCGGGTGGTGATTGATTCGCGCCTGGAGATCTCGCCGCAAGCCCGTCTGCTCGCGCCGCCGGGCCAAGTCCTGATCTATTGCGCACTCGATCCGCTCAGCAAGCCCGAGCAGGCCGCAGCGCTACGGGCGGCCGGTGCCGAGTTGGTACAACTGGCGGGCCCGCAGAACAAGGTTGACCTGGCGGCGGTCATGCTGGACCTGGGCCGGCGAGGCATCAACGAGTTGCATGTCGAGGCCGGCCACAAGCTGAATGGTTCGATGTTGCGCGAGGGTTTGGTCGACGAGTTGCTGGTCTATTTAGCCCCCAAGCTGCTGGGCCTGGGCCGCGAGATGGCCGCATTTGGCCCGCTGGAAGACCTCGACCAAGCCTTGCAGTGGCACTGGGTCGACAGCCAAATGGTGGGCGAAGACCTCCGACTGCGCGCAAGGCCTGTGTGACTTGACGCAAAGCCTGACCCCAGGGCCTCTACAATCGGGGCATGCCCATATCATCTGTTCCCGAGCTGGTCGCTGAACTCGCGGCCGGCCGCATGGTTATTCTGGTTGACGAAGAAGATCGCGAAAACGAGGGCGACCTTGTGCTGGCGGCCGAACATGTCACGCCCGAAGCCATCAACTTCATGGCCAAGTATGGCCGCGGTCTGATCTGCCTGACGCTGACGCGCGAACGCTGCGAACGCCTACAGCTGCCGCCGATGGCCAGCCGCAACGGCACCAAGCACGCCACCGCCTTCACCGTCTCGATCGAAGCCGCCACCGGCGTCACAACCGGCATCTCGGCCGCCGACCGGGCGCGCACCGTGCAGGCTGCCGTGGCCCGCGGCGCCGAAGCCCGTGATCTGGTCCAACCCGGTCACATCTTCCCCTTGCAGGCCCAAGACGGCGGCGTGTTGATGCGCGCCGGCCATACCGAAGCCGGTTGCGATTTCGCCCGAATGGCCGGCCTTGAACCAGCCGCGGTCATCTGCGAGATCATGAAGGACGACGGCACCATGGCCCGCTTGCCGGACCTGGTCGAGTTCGCCAAAGAACATGGCCTGAAGATCGGCACGATTGCAGATTTGATCGAGCATCGCAGCCGCAATGAATCGCTGGTCACGCGCGTGACCGAGCGCAAACTGCAGACCGCCCAGGGCGAATTCGATTGCACCGTCTTCCGTGATCGCACCGGCGCCATTCATCTGGCCTTGACCCACGGCAGCTGGACGCCGACCGATGAAGTACTGGTGCGTGTGCACGAGCCGCTGTCGGTGCTGGACCTGCTGGAGGCCGACCCATCCGGCCACTCCTGGCCCCTGCCGGCCGCGCTGGCCGCCCTGCAACAGGCCCCGCGGGGCGTGGCCGTGCTGCTGAACTGCGGCGAAGAAGCTGCGGCATTGCTGGAGCGTCTGCAAGCGGCCCCGGCAGGCCAGCGCCAAGAGCCCGCCACCAAGATCATGGATCTGCGCACCTACGGCGTTGGCGCCCAGATCCTGCGCGACCTCGGCGTGCAGAAAATGCGCCTGCTCGGCAGCCCGCGTCGCATGCCCAGCATGACCGGCTATGGCCTGGAGGTCACTGGTTTTGTGGCCGCCGACCAGGTCCAAAATGCCCGCCCCCACAACAAGAACTGAAGGACAGAGCTCATGCAAGGATCCGACAAGGGCCACGGCAAGGCACAGGCTTCTCTGAACGGCGAAGACCTGCGCATCGGCATCGTGCAGGCCCGTTTCAACGACGCCATCACCAGTCGCTTGGCCGAAGCCTGCATCACCGAGTTGCAAGAGCTCGGCGTGACCGATCGTCATATTCGCCACGTCACGGTGCCCGGTGCACTGGAGGTGCCGATTGCGCTGCAAGCGATGGCCGACAGCGAAGACTACGACGCCTTGGTGGCCTTGGGCTGCATCATTCGCGGCGAGACCTACCACTTCGAACTGGTGGCCAACGAGAGCGGCGCCGCGGTGACGCGCGTTGGGCTGGATCACAACATCCCGATCGCCAACGCCATTCTGACGGTGGAAAACGAAGAACAAGCCTGGGCGCGTGCCGAGGAAAAAGGCCGTGACGCGGCGCGTGTGGCGGTCGAGATGGCCAATTTGATGGAAGAACTGCAGTGAGCACGAACGAGAACGCCCCGGCCAGCCCGAAGAGCAATAGCACGGCCGCCGGCAAGCCCGCGGCCAAACCTGCAGGCAAACGCAGCCAGCCGAAATCGGCACGTCGGCGTTCGCGCGAAGCGGCCCTGCAAGGGCTCTACCAATGGTTGATCACCGGTGACGATGTCGCCACCATCGACAGCCATATGCGCGAACAGGACGATTTCAGCAAGGTTGACCAAGCCCATTTCGATGCGCTGTTGAACGGCTGCATTCTGGAAGCTGCCGACCTCGACGCGGTGCTGGCCCGCCATGTGGACCGCAAGACCACCGACCTGTCGCCGATCGAGCACGGTGTGCTGATGATTGGTGCCTACGAACTGAAGCACTGCATCGACATCCCCTATCGCGTCGCGATCAATGAGGCGGTCGAACTGGCCAAGGCCTTTGGCGGCACCGACGGTCACAAGTACGTGAACGGCGTGCTGGACCGCGCCGCCAGCGATCTGCGCCCCACCGAGGTCGCCGCCCGCAACAGCGCCAAGGCCAGCGGCGACAGCAAGGCCAAATGAGGCTGGCCGGCCGGCTCCAACAGATTGAGCCCTTCTATGTGATGGAGTGCGCCAAGGCGGCCGCGGAGATTGCCCGCGGCCCACTTTGCGATCCGGCACAGGGCGGCCGGCGCATGATTTACCTGAACATTGGCGAGCCAGACTTTGTCGCCCCCCCGGCCGTGCAAGCCGCAGCCAAGGCCTGTATCGATGCCGGCCTGACCCAATACACCCCCGCCTTGGGCCTGCCGCAACTGCGCCAGGCCTTGTCGGATTGGTACCGGCAACGTTTTGATCTCGACATCGCAGCGGATCGCATCGTCATCACCGCCGGCGCTTCGGCCGCGTTGCAGCTGGCTTGCCTGGCCCTGTTCGAGCGCGGTGATCAGGTGCTGATGCCGGACCCCTGCTATCCCTGCAATCGCCACTTTGTGGCCGCGGCGGATGCCGAAGCCGTCTTGCTGCACTGCGGGGCGGAGCAACGCTTTCAACCCAGCCGCGCGCAAGTCGAAGCGGCTTGGAATGTGCACACCCGCGGTGTCTTGCTGGCCTCGCCCAGCAACCCGACCGGCGCCTCGATCGAAGCCGCCGAGTTGCGCGACATCGTCGCCACAGTGCGAGCCAAGGGCGGTGTCACGCTGGTCGACGAAATCTATCTGGGCCTCAGCTATGACAGCCGCTTTGAGCACAGCGTGTTGGAGCTGGGGCCGGATGTCATCTCGGTCAACAGCTTTTCAAAATATTTCGGCATGACCGGATGGCGGCTCGGCTGGTTGGTGCTGCCGACCGAGTTGGTGACGCCGGTCGAGAAGCTCAGCCAAAACCTGTTCATCTGCCCTTCCAGCATTGCCCAGCATGCCGCGCTGGCCTGTTTCGACACGGCCTCACTGACCGAATACGAAGCGCGGCGTCAAGCGTTTCGCGAGCGGCGCGACTACATCGTGCCGGCGCTACAGGCCTTGGGGCTGAAGGTCCCGGTGCTGCCGGATGGCGCCTTTTACGCCTGGATCGACGTGTCGGACTTCTGCGAAAACAGCTGGGACTTTGCCTTTGAGTTGATGCACAAGGCGCAAATCGCCTTGACGCCGGGACGCGACTTCGGCCGCCAGGATGCCCAGCGCTGGATGCGCTTGTCCTTCGCCAGCAGCATGGAAGATTTACGCGAAACCATCGCCAGGCTGGCTCAGGTGCTGCAACGATGAAGCCGGCCTTGCACCGTTTTGAACGCGAGATGCGCGTCTATTGGGAGGACACCGACGCCGGCGGCGTGGTGTTTTACGCCAACTACCTGAAGTTCTTTGAACGCGCCCGCACCGAGTGGTTGCGCGCGCTTGGTTTCTCGCAAGAAGCGATGCGCCACCAAGACGGCGTGATGTTCGTCGTCAGCAACACCCAGGTGCGCTACCTGAGCCCAGCCCGACTGGACGACATGCTGCGGGTCAGCGTCGAGGCACGCGAGGTTGGACGCGCCAGCATGCTGCTGTTCCAACAAGCCTTCTGCGGCGACCGTCTGCTGGCCGAGGGCGAGATCCGCATCGGCTGCGTGGGCAGCCTGGCCAGCGCCGGCTCCGCCCATGCCGACCTGAAACCGACCCGAATTCCTGCCGCGCTGATTGAGGCGCTTAACAAAGACTGTTTGGATTCATGAATCAAGATTTATCGATTGTTTCCTTGATTGCCCATGCCAGCCTGGCCGTGCAGTTGGTGATTGCGGCGCTGCTGATCGTGTCTTTGGCCAGTTGGAGTGTGATCTTCGGCAAACTGATTTCGCTGTCGCGCATCAAGACGGGCAATGAGACCTTTGAGCAGGAGTTCTGGTCCGGCAAAAACCTCAATGACCTCTACAACGGCGTCGCCACCAAGACCAATGGCGCGCCGCTGGAGCGCATCTTTGCCTCCGGCATGCGCGAGTTTTTGAAGCTGCGGGAACGCCGCGTCACGGAAGCTGGCGCCTTGCTGGACGGCGCCCGCCGCGCCATGCGGGCGAGCTTTCAGCGCGAACTCGATGCGATGGAAAGCAATTTGTCTTTCCTGGCCTCGGTCGGTTCGGTCTCGCCCTATGTGGGCTTGTTCGGCACCATCTGGGGCATCATGCACGCCTTCGTGGGCCTGTCGAACGTGCAACAGGTGACGCTGGCCACCGTGGCACCGGGCATTGCCGAAGCCCTGGTCGCCACCGCCATCGGTTTGTTTGCCGCGATTCCCGCGGTGCTGGCTTACAACCGCTTCGCCCGCCAGATCGACCGCAGCGCCATCACCTTGGAGTCCTTCATCGAAGAGTTCTCCAACATCTTGCAGCGCAACGCCAGCCAGCCGCCCGCCCAGGCCGCGGGCACGGCGGCACGCTGAAGCGCGGAGTTCGCAGATGGCAGCCATCAGCGCCCGCGGCTCACGACGCCGCCGCACCATCAATGAAATCAATATGGTGCCCTTCATCGACGTGATGCTGGTGCTCCTGATCATCTTCATGGTCAGCGCGCCAATGATCACCACCGGCCTGGTCGATCTGCCCAGCGTCGGCAAGAGCCGCGCCCAGCCCGAGCATGTGATTCATGTCATCGTCGGGGCCGACGAAAAGCTGAAACTAAAACTCGACAAAGACGAAGCTCAGTCCGTCGCGCTGAATCGTTTGGCCGAACGAGTCAAACAGGCACAAGACGGTCAGGCCAATACACCGGTGGTGATTTCGGCTGACAAGGCGGTCAAGTACGAAGCCGTGGTCAAGGTAATGGACATCCTGCAAACGTCAGGCGTGCAACGCGTTGGTCTGGCCGTGCGCAATAGCGGTGGCTGATCGACCCGATGGCATCCACGCTTTTCTTACGTAACGCCGATCCCTTACGGCCACCCGAGGCGCCTGGTCTGGGGCGCGGGCTGCTGTTTGCCGTCATCGCCCATGCGGCTTTGCTAGCCGCCTTGAGTGCCGGTGTGCAATGGCGCACCAAGGCCCCGCCGGCGTTTGAGGCCGAGTTGTGGTCGGCCGTGCCGCAGGCGGCCGCGCCCAAAGAAGTCATTCCGCCCGAACCCGAGCCCGAACCAGAAGTCGCCAAGCCGCAGCCCAAGCCCGCGCCAACCCCGCCACCGGAAGAACTGCAGGCCGAGCGCGATGCCGAGATCGCCATCGCCAAGGCGCGCGAACAGAAAATCAAGCGCGAGCAAGAAGCCAAACGCCTGGCCGAAGAAACCGAACGCAAAAAGCAGTTGGCTGCCAAGGAAAAGCTCGAGCGCGAAAAAGAAGAGAAGCTCAAACAAGCCAAGCTTGAACAGCAGCAAAAGCTGGAAAAAGAAAAGCAGGACAAACTCAAGCAGGCCAAGGAAAACAAAGAGGCCGAGGCCAAGCGTGAGGCCAAATTAGAGGCGCAGCGTCAAGAAAATCTCAAGCGCATTCAGGGCATGGCCGGCGCCAGCGGCGGCGCCAATGCCACCGGCACGGCCCTGAAAAGCTCCGGCCCTTCTGCCAGTTATGCGGGCCGCATCATGGCGCGCATTCGCCCCAACATCATTTACAACGGTGCGCCGAGCGGCAACCCTGTGGCTGAAGTGGAAGTGCGCGTGGCGCCGGATGGCAACATCATCTCGCGCAAGCTGCTCAAACCCAGTGGCGATGCCGAGTGGGACAAGGCGGTGCTGCGCGCCATCGACAAGACCGAGACCTTGCCGCGCGACACCGATGGCCGGGTACCGCCCTTGATGGTGTTCAGCTTCGACCCGCGCGAGCAGTCGCTGTAGTGCTTGTAGTCGCTAAGTCGCTCAGAACACGAGGCCTTAGCGGCGAATAGCGCGGATCAGCGCATCCAGCGACCAGCGCCCCGCGCCCCAGAGTGCCACCATCAAAAGCAAAACGCCCCACAGTTGGTGGCCCAGCAAGGCGGCGGGCGCAATCTCGGCCAAGCTCAGCACCGCCACCACATTCATCACCGACAAGCCCAGCGCAGCAAAGCGCCCACCCAGGCCCAGGGCCAGTAACACCGGCAAAACCAACTCTCCGGCCGTGCCCGCATAGGCCGCCACCTCGGGTGGCAAAAGCGGCACCTGGTATTCATCCGCAAACAAGGCCAGGGTGGTCGACCAGTCACGAATTTTGGTCAGCCCGGACAGGAAGAACACTTGCGCCACATAGAGCCTGGCCAGCAACAGGCCCAAGGATTGGGCTTGACCCAACAGAGCGCGCAGCCAACCGGGCAGCGACCCTTGCGCTGCGCCACCGGGCCGCAGAACTGGGCTTACAGACGAGGCCACCCCCACATCGAGTCCGGGGTCACAAAAGGCTCGCAGCGCGAGCGTCGACAGGGCTTTCATAGCTTCCAGCTTTCTCATGGCCTCAGCGCCTTTGAATGACAAACATCAGGCTTGAGGATGGGCCAAGGGAATTTCATAAACCGCCTGCAAAAAGCCCAGTCGCAGGGCGTCTTGCAGGAACAGCGAAAAATCAAACTCTGGTCCAGCCTGCTGCAAGGCCGCATCCAGGCTTGCGCCCGACTGCAAGGCTGCAATGAAGGGCCGCTCCGCGTCGGGCGAGACCCGCGCCTGTACGCGCCACCCTTGACGCCATAGCAGCACCGAGACCATGCGCGGCAGCTGATCGGTCAGGCCGCCCTCTCCTTGCCAGCGTTGCCAGGCCTGCTCATCGATGCGCAGCAACTGCAAGGCGGCTGGCAAGCGCAGACCCAGCACCGCGGGGTCAAGTCTTGCCAGCAAAGGCCAAGACTGCGCATCCGGCTCTTCATCGGCCGATTGCTCGACCTGATGCGCAGCCCATTCCAAACGAGCCAGGTCGATCAGCCAGGCATCCATACCCTCTTGCGCATCCAAAAAATCCGCCAGATCTGCGCCCCAACAGGCCAAATCACCCAACTCGGGCGGGCTGCTGCGCCAAAAAGCCCACGCCATGGCGCGAAACGATTCGGCCCCCAACTCGGCCTCCACTCGCCCATACACACTGGCCAAGGCCTTGGCAGACAAGGCCTGCGCATTCAGACGATAGGCCTGTAGACCGCGCTCAAGGCCCGCTGCGGCTGAGTCGCCGCCTTCGCCACTTGAACATCGAACGCCGGGCAGCGCTTTAAGTCCAAGTTTGGTTCCAAGGCTCCTCGCATCTGGCACTGGCTGAGCTTGCTGCACTGCAGGCCCTTCACGCAAGCCCTGCACCGCGGCCACAAACGCCGCCTGTTCCGTCTTCATGCCAAGCTCCCGCTCTTGGCAGGCCGTGCCGCCATCAGCCGAGACGCCAACTCGGCCTCGCTCAACAGCACTGACAACTCGGGCACATCGGTGTCCCACTCAATCAAGCTGGGCACGGGACCAAAACGACTTAGCGCGTGGGCATAGACCTGCCAGACCTCGGGCGAGACGCGGCTGCCATGATCATCAATGACGATGCCGGGCAACTCGGCATGGCCTGCCAGATGAATTTCACCCGCCAGGCCGGGCCGCAGCGCATCGATCCAGGCACAAGCCTGCAAGGCCGCGGTAGCCTTGTCGGCACCCTGGTTGCGGGCATTCACAAACAGATTGTTGACGTCCAAGAGCAAGCCGCAACCACTGCGCTCGCAGAGCTGATTGAAAAACTCGGGCTCGCTCAAGGTGTCACCCTCCCAGCCCACATAGGCACTCAGGTTCTCGACCAGAATGGGCCTGCGTAGGCGCTCCTGCACCTGCTGCACATGAGCCACCATCAAGTTCAGGCTGGTCTCATTGAAGGGAACGGGCAAGAGGTCACTGGCATGCACAAAGCGCGAGGGATCGCCGATCAGACCGGCGACGCGGGCAAAACTGGCGTGATCCGACACCCGCAGCGGATCCACCCGCTCCACCAAAGCCGCCAAATGATCCAAGTGCCAGGGGTCCAAGCCACAAGCCGACCCCAAGGAAAGGCCCACCCCATGCAAGCTGATGGGATAGTGCTCGCGCGCCGCCATCAGCACCGCCAGACTGGCGCCGCCTTCAGCAAAGAAATTCTCGGAGTGAACCTCCAAGAAGCCGACGGGCGGCAAGGTCTGCAACAGTTCTTGGTAATGAGGCTGGCGCCAACCAATTCCCAAGAGCTGACGCATGTCCGATTCGCTTGACAGAGCCTTAACCACAGCTTGCGAAGGCGCCGAAGCGGTTTGCCGCTGCGTGGGCGCAAAAGCCGTGACGGTGTCGGTTGAGGAGTCCATGCGGTGCATCTTGGGCAATTGGCAAATAGCGGTGACTCGGCCTTACTTCTTCAGCTTGGACTTGGCTTCTTCAGCGCTCAGGCCGTTCATGCTCTTGCAGCTGCCTTTGGGGACGTATTTCCACTCTTCCGGCGCCATGTCTGTTTTTGCCTGCCCCGCACAGGAATGGGAGCCGCTCAGATTGGCGCAATCATTCTCGCCAGCCTTGGCGATACCGAAGCACTTTTCCTTGGCAGTCTTGTCTTGAGCTGCGGCTTGACCGAGCAGTCCCATGGACAGGGCAGCAGCCACGGCGGAACTGACGATGATCTTTGAATTCATGGAAGAAACTCCTGTGCAAGCACGATGAAAGTTGACGAGAAAGAGACCCTCACCCAGATAATGAACCGCGAAAAGCAAGGTCCCCCTGGAGTCAGGGCCGACGGATCATGCCGCCGACAGCACTCTGTCGCAAGCACAGGGTCAGTCCTTACACTGCGGTCTCAAAAAAATTTTCTGCACCCATGTCCGAATTCGCTCAAGCGCTGAACGCCCTGCGCCCGCAATTGCTGAAGTACGCCCAGATGCAGTTGCGCAACAGCAGTTGGGCGGAGGACGCGGTGTCAGAGACCCTGTTGGCCGCGCTTGAGAAGCCGCAGAGTTTCAGCGGCGGCTCGCAGCTGAAAACCTGGCTGGTCGGCATCCTCAAGCACAAGCTGATCGACCAGATCCGACGCAACTGCCGCGAAATGTCAACCACGGCCGAAGACGGCGAGGATCTGGATGAAGACCTCTTCAAACCCGACGGCCATTGGCGCGACAGCCCGAAACACTGGGGCGACCCCGACCATTGCCTGACCCAGGTCGATTTCATGCGCGTACTAGAGGCCTGCGTAGAGCACCTGCCGGGTCAGCAAGGGCGCCTCTTCATGATGCGCGAGTGGCTGGAGCTGGACACCGACGAAATCTGTAAGGAGTTGCAGCTCAGCCCGACCAATCTCTGGGTCATGCTGCACCGCGCTCGTCTGCGTTTGCGCGAATGCCTGCAACAAAACTGGTTTGACAACAAGACTCAGGCCGCAAGGGCTGGAGCAAAAGCATGAGTCGCAAGAAAGTCCTACCGAGCTGCCGTGATATCACTCAGCTGGTCCTTCAAGGCGAGGACCGCGAGCTTTCGCTGGGTGAGCGCTTCAAGATGCGCATGCATCTCATGATTTGCAAGGCCTGCCCGATCTTTGTCGAGCAGGTGGCCTTGATGCGCCAAGCCAGCCAACGCTGGCGGCGTTACTCAGAAACCGATCAGGGTTCCTGAACCCGGGGCCATCAGACGGGCCGCCCCGCTCAGTTCAAACTGCCACCGGTCTGGCGCAAATCGGCACCGGTGCACAACGCCAGTTGCAAGGCCAAGCGGACGCCGGCCACCATGGTCGGCAAGCTCATGCTGGGCTGATTGGGCATGTGAGAGGCCTGCTCGGGCAGGAGCGGCACATGCATAAAGCCGCTGCGAACGCCCTGCCCGCTCAGCTGATGTTGCAGGCCAAAGAACACATGGTTGCAGACAAACGTGCCCGCCGTCTGAGACACCTCGCTTGGAAAGCCGGCCTCCCGCAAGCCGGCCACCATGGCCTTCAGTGGCAAGGTCGAAAAATAGGCCGCCGGGGCACCGGCCAACACCGGTTCATCAATCGGCTGGCGGCCGGCGTTGTCAGGGATGCGGGCATCGTCGACATTGATGGCCACGCGCTCCAAAGACAAGCTGGCACGCCCGGCCGCCTGCCCCAAGGCCAGCACCAAGCTAGGCCGGTGTTGGGCCAAGGCGGCCCGCAAACTCTCCAGCGCAGTGCCGAACTCGCAAGGCAGGCAATGCGCCACAAGCCTGGCACCGGCGATGCTCTCGCCATCCAGGCTGCGGGCAATCTCCCACGCGGGATTGATGCTCTCGCCACCAAAAGGCTCAAAGCCTGTCAACAAAATTTTCTTATTCATCAAAGGGGTCGCCAGACTGTCTGCCACAGGGGCTACCGAGCTTGTGGTTGAAAAAAGGCCGCTCACGGGCATGACCGAAGAGGCGGCGATGGGCATATAAGCGGTTGCTGGCAGTTATTTCGAGCTTATGCCCAGCGCGCCTAACGTTAGCATGCGGGAAACGAGGAGTATGGGCCGCGCCGTTCGCGCCTGCTCCAAAGAATCCGGAGAACTGCATGCCCGACCTGTCTACACCGCTGAGCTGGCCCTATGACGACAACAGCCCCACGTCTGGCATGTACGCGTCCGCCGAGTCCTCAGACCAAGGTTTCAGCTGGCCGCTGCCGCCCTATGCGGCCTACCCCAGACCGCAGCCGCAAACAGCTCCCGAACCGGCCGAGGTACTGGGCCTGAACAACAGCCGCAGCAGCGGCCAAATCACGGCCATGTCGGCGTCCGAGCGCTGCGCCCACATCATGGTGCCGCCGGCACGCAGCGCCATGCCGCTGAAGTTCAGCCAGTTCAGAGCCCTGAAGCTGCTCCGCCCCATCCTCGTGCCACCCCGGGAGCCCGATGCCGGCGGACTTGGGCTGCAACTGGACCACCGGCCGCGCAACGAATTCAAGCTCTTTTTCGTCGGCGGCGGCGAACTGAAGGGCATGACCATCGGTCATTGCCAAGACGACTTGGGCCTGTTCCTGTTCCCGCCCTTGAGCGACACCGATGACTCGGTGCTGCGGATTTTTGTGCCGCGCGAGGTGCTGGCCCATTTCGAAATCGGCGAGCGCATCGGCGAGCTGCTGCTCAAGGAAAACCTGGTCACCCCCGACCAGATCAATGAGGCGGCCTCCGAACAGCAAGGCCTGCGCTCGCGCCGGGTCGGTGACATCCTGGTGGCGCAGCAAATTGTCAGTGCCGAGCAGTTGGTGCTGGCCATCGAGCAGCAAGCGCGCATGCCGATGGTGCGTATCGGCGAAGCCTTGTTGGCCCTCGACCTGATTTCACAAGCGCAGCTGGACCAGGCCCTGGAAATGCAGCGCACTGACCGCTCGGTGCCACTGGGCGAGTTGCTGGTGCGCAAGGGCGTTATCACACGCCAGGCCTTGCAATCGGCCTTGGCACGCAAGATGGGCTACCCCTTGGTCGATGTCGAGAACTTCGCCATCGAGCCCGATGCCGTCGCCAAGCTGCCCTATGCGGTGGCCAAGCGACTGGAGGTGCTGCCCCTGTTGGTGCGCGATGGACGACTCATCGTCGCCATGGAAGACCCAACCCGGCGCGATGCGCTCGACGAGATCGAGTTCATCTCCCAACTCAAGGTCACGCCAACGCTGACCAAGATTGGCTCGCTGCAATTTGCCATTCCCAATGCGTTCGAGCGTTACGGCAACGAAGCCGTTTCGCGCGATATGCACCAGCCTTCATTCCAGTCCGAGTTCGCGCTCGACAATGCCGACAAGCTGATGGAAACGCTGGAGCGCGAAGGCCAAGAGCTGAGCCTGCGCGAGGACGACACGCCGATCGAGCAGAGCGACAACTCGCTGGTGCGCTTGATCAACACCATGATCATCGACGCCAGCAGCCAGGGTGTCTCTGACATCCACATCGAAACCCACCCTGGCACCGAGAAGCTGAAGATTCGCTTCCGCCGCGACGGTGTGCTCAAGCCCTATCTGGAGCTGCCCAACACCTACCGTAACGCCATGATCGCGCGCATCAAGATCATGTGCGATCTGGACATCTCGGAGCGCCGCAAACCGCAAGACGGCAAGATCAACTTCTCTCGTTTCTCGCCGCAGCATCGCCTTGAGTTGCGGGTCGCCACCATCCCCACCAACAATGGGCTTGAAGATGTGGTGATGCGTCTGCTGTCGTCCAGCAAGCCGATCGCGCTCGAGAAACTGGGCCTGTCGCCCAGCAATCTGAAGCAACTCAAACACGCCATCAACCGCCCGTACGGCATGGTCTTGTGCGTGGGCCCCACCGGCTCCGGCAAGACCACCACCCTGCACTCGGCCCTGGCCCAGATCAACACCCCGGAGCGCAAGATCTGGACCGCCGAGGATCCGATCGAAATCACCCAGAACGGCCTGCGCCAGGTGCAAGTCAATCCACGCATTGACTGGACCTTTGCCAAGGCCTTGCGGGCCTTCTTGCGCGCCGACCCAGACGTCATCATGGTCGGCGAAATTCGCGATGAAGAAACCGCCGAAATCGCCGTGGAAGCCTCGCTGACCGGTCACTTGGTGATGAGCACCCTGCACACCAATAGCGCGGCCGAAACCGTCACCCGCCTGTTGGACATGGGCATGGACCCCTTCAACTTCGCCGATTCGCTGCTGGCGGTGCTGGCGCAGCGTCTGGTGCGGCGCCTGTGTTCGCAATGTCGGGTCAGCAGTCCCTTGAGCGAGGCCGATCAAAACGAATGGCTGGATGACTACCTGCATGTCTTCGGCCAAGAGCACGCCCCGCAGCGCGAAGCGGTGCTGAGCGAATGGCTGGGCAACTATGGCGAGAACGGCCGCTTGATGCATTTCCACAGCCCCGGCTGCGAGGCCTGCGAACAAAGCGGCTTCAAGGGGCGCGCTGGTCTGCATGAGTTGCTGATGGTGAGCAAGGCAGTTCGGCGCCAGATTCAAACCGGCGCCCGCGCCGAAGAGCTGCTTCAGACTGCCCTGCAGGAAGGCATGCGTTCGCTGCGCCAAGACGGCATCGCCAAGGTGCTGCAAGGCGTCACCACCATGGGCGAGGTGCGCGCCACCAGCAATGCGTAAGGCCCCCTCCAAGGTAGCCCATCTGGGGTACACCATCTCGGTCAAAACCCAGGGCACCTAGGGCAAATCCCAGGCCACCATCCCTAACTCCCCCCGAGAACTCCGGGCAGCCGGTGATAGGCTAAGCGCTTGCAGGGGAGGAAGGGATGATCACAACAAGTTACCCGTCTAAACACACGGCATCAACGGTCGCCATGCTGGGTGCGGCCGAGCATCAGCGCTCGATGTTGCACTCGCATGAGCGCTGCCAAGTCTTCGGACTCTCGCCGCATCACAAGGCGGATTTGACTTGCCTCAGCAGCAGCAGCTTGCAAGAACTGCAGGCACGCAATGCCAGGCTTTGCGCGCAAGCGCTGCCGGTGATGGACATGCTCTATCAGCAACTGACGCATTCGCACAGCATGGTCTTGCTCAGCGATGCCAGTGGCGTGGTCTTGCATGCGCTCGGCGATGCCGGATTCCTGGAGCGCGCGCAGCAGGTCGCCCTTGCGCCTGGCGCCGTCTGGTCAGAAGCCGCCAAGGGCACCAACGCCGTCGGCACCGCCTTGATGAATGAAGCGCCCACCGTCGTAAACGGGCAGGATCACTACCTGCGCGAGTTTCATTTCCTAACCTGTTCGGCCGCCCCGATCTTTGATCACAAGGGCGCCTTGCTGGGCGTGATCAATGTGTCCGGTGATCGTCGCAGTTACCACCCGCACACCTTGGCACTGGCCACCTTGTCGGCGCGACTGATCGAGAACCAATGGTTCAACGACCAATTCCGGCAAAGCCTTCGCCTGCACATTCACCCGCAGGCGTTCAGCCTGGGCACCCTGCAAGAAGGAGTGCTCGCCTTGGATGAGGCGGGCCGCGTCTTGGGCGCCAACCGCTGCGCCATTGAAATGCTGGGCGAAAGCGCGACACAGCTGCGGCGCAATGGCTTGCAGTCCTTGTTCGGCACCGACCTCGAACAATTGCTGGTCTTGAGCAAAAGCCAACCCGAGCAGCCTCTGCAATTGACCAAGACCGGAGGCGCGACCCAGGTACACGCCAGTTTGAGCTTGGGACGCAGCCAACTGGAGCGGTCAACAAGCCGTGTCGAAGCGCAGGCCGCTGCGCCTCAGGGGACGGCCGACCTCTCAGCAGCGGCCGCACACACTGAATTGGGCTCGCAGCACATCGCCGTCACCGCGCCAGGGCCCTGCCCTGTCTCGGCCATCGCGGCAAAGCCAGACGCGGGCCGAATCGAGCCCAGCATGTACCGCGCGTCAGTCCCTCAGGCGCACAGGCCCGGCAATGAGGCAGCCTCGCTGGTCAGCCTGCGTCAAACCGAGTTGCAAGCGATTCAGGCGGCAGTCAGGGGTTGCCACGGCAATCTGGCCCTAGCAGCCCGGCAATTGGGCATTGGGCGCAGTACCTTGTACCGCAAGCTCAAGGGCACCAGCGACCCCGCCTGATCAGGGACTCGAGCGACCCAGCTTGAGGCCCTGGGGCGAGACGCGCCTCAGATCAGCTGACCGCCCCCCAGGCCCTTCAGCTGCGTTTGAACAAGCCCAGCGCCATGGCCGTGCCGAGCAGCACGACGGCGCAACCGGCGGCCATCTTCAGGGTGAACAACTCACCCAGAAACAAATAGCCCCACAGCACCGCAAAGACCGGGATCAAAAAGGTCACCGCAATGGTGTTGGTCGGGCCGATGCGCTGCATCAGCCGGAAATACAAGATATAGGCCAAAGCCGAACAGAGCAGCGACAAGGCGGTCACCGAGGCCCAGGCCTGGCCGCTGGGTGCCTCGCTAGGCCACATCCAAAAGGCGGGCAGACACAGCATCAAGGCGGCATAGCACTGACTCCCGGTGGCCACCGTCAGCGGCGCGATATGCGCGGTGTAACGCTTGCTGAAATTGGCCGCCAGGCCGTAACAAAAAGTCGCCCCCAAGCAGGCCAACACGGCCCAGACCGCGCTCAGTTCGGCGGCATGATCGGCACCCGGCTTGAAGCCGGCTTTGTCCCAGGCCAGATACACCACGCCCGCAAAGCCCAGACCCAAGCCCAGGGAGCGCAGAGGCGTCAGACGCTGACCGAGCCATGCCCAGGCGATCAAGGCGCCCCACAACGGCGTGGTGGCATTCATGATGCTCGACAGCCCCGCCGTGATGGACATGGCGGCAAAACTGAACAAGGCAAATGGAATGGCGCTGTTGAGCAGGCCGATCACCATCAAGGCCCGCCACTCACGACCCAGCTCTTGCAAGCCTTGGCGTGCGGCCAACAAGGGCAGCAGCATCAAGCTGGCGCCGCTGACCCGCAAAGCCGCCATGGCCACTGGCCCGAACTCATGCGCGCCCAGTCGCATGAACAAAAAAGAAGCGCCCCAGATGGCGGCCAGCAACACCAGCTCGCCCAGATCAATTGGTTTCATCGAATGCAATCAACGCGCCGCAGCAAGTGTTGCCTGGCGCCACAAAAGCAGCACAGCATAACTACGAAATGGTCGCCAAGTTTCGGCAGCGGCCAGATAAGCCTTGGGCGATAGCAACTGAGGCTGATCGCGGCTCAATTGCTGGCGCAAGATCACATCGCCGGGCGGAAAGGCGTCGGGCCAACTCCATCCCCGCATCAGCATGTAGTGGGCCGTCCAGGGGCCAATGCCGGCAATGCTCTGCAGCTCGGCCAGCGCGTCCTCAGTGGAGCCCTGCTTGCGCGCATAAGCCAGCGTGGGCCAGCGCCGAGCCAACTCCAAAATGCTCTCTGCCCGGCGCCGGATGATGCCCAACTCGCTGATCTGCTCAGGGCTGGCCTGCGCCATGCGCTCGGCCGACGGGAACAAGCGCTCAACCCCGGCGGGCCCGCCCTCCAGGGTTTCGCCAAATCGGTTCACAAAGCGGGCCGCCAAGGTCCGCGCCGCCGCCACCGTGACCTGCTGCCCCAATACCGCCCGCACCGCCAACTCATAACGATCTAAACAACCGGGTAGCCGCAGGCCCGCTGAGACCGCAGATGCCGAAGATGCCGAAGATGCCGAAGATGCCAAGTCATCCTGCGCCGCGCCGGCTAAGCTGGCAGCTATCACCTGCGGGTCGGCGTCCAGGTCCAGCCAAGCCCGCAACAAGGGCAAGAGGCTGGCCACGGCCGGCCACAGCGATGCCGAAAGTTCAATCTCGACCTGCCCCGGCCTCTTGTTGAAGGACGCTCGCAGATGGCCACAGTAGCGCTGGCCGGCATGGTGCACGGCCACACTGCGCTGCACGCTGGCACTGGCCACATCCACCTGTTCAACGCCGGGGACCGCGCGTGGCGCTAAGAAGCTCAACAGGCCCATCACGTCATAGGGCTGACGAAAACTCAGCCGCAAGCAAGAGGCGCCCGTATCGCTAGCCAGTGCTTTGTCGGCGCGCCGCAATGCCGTGGGCGGCATGCGGTAATGATTGACGAAGGCCGTGTTGAAACGGCGCTGGCTGCCAAAGCCGCAAGCAAGGGCGATCTCGCCGACCGGCCGGTCGCTGTCGGTCAGCAAATGCTTGGCCAGGAGCAGGCGGCGGGTGAGCAGGTATTGCAAGGGCGAAACGCCATGCTCGGCCATGAAGATGCGCCGCAGATGCCGGCTGCTGATGCCCAGCCTATCGGCCAAATGCTCGACGCTGGCCTCGGCATCATCACAGCCATCCAGCCATTCGGCAGCCTGCCGGGCCAGGGTGCGCGAGGCGTCCATCACCGACCAGGCCGACTCTCCAGCTTTGGGTGCCAACTCGGGGCGGCACTTCATGCAGGGCCTGAAGGCGTTCGCCTCGGCCAAGGCGGCTGAAGCATAGAACTGGCAATTCTTTCGCATCGGCGTGCGCACACGGCAGACTGGGCGGCAGTAAATACCGGTCGAGGTCACACCGACAAACCAACGTCCATCGAAGCGTGCATCTCGCGCCAGCAAGGCCGTGTAGCAGGCGTCGGGGTTCAAGTCGGTGTTGACCGGCGTGGCAGGGGAATCAGGCTTGAGCATGCCGGCATCATAGGCAGGCCCGGCTGTCCAAAGCGCCGTTTTCGGACATGTGGTGAGCCTACCAAGCAGCGCGGCCAAGGCCGGATGCAAGCGAAGCCTTTGCCGAAACAGGCACAATCCGGCGCCTTGGCCCATTTCGGGCGCCGCCCTACCGAGAGTGCCCATGAGGTTAGCCACCTGGAACGTCAATTCCCTCAATGTCCGACTGCCGCAGTTGCTCGACTGGCTGGCGGCCAACCCGGTTGACGCCTTGGTGTTGCAAGAGACCAAGCTGACCGACGATAAGTTCCCCGCCGCTGAGATCGAGGCCGCCGGTTACCGGGTGCACTGGTTTGGACAAAAGACCTATAACGGCGTGGCACTGCTGAGCCGGGGCGAGGCCGTAGACATCGTCAAAAACATCCCCGGCTTTGCCGATGAGCAGGCACGCGTGATCGCCGGCACCGTAGATGGTGTGCGCTGCATTGGCGCCTATTTCCCCAATGGGCAGGCTCCCGACAGCGACAAGTTCGTCTACAAAATGGCTTGGCTGGATGGTTTGCAGCGCTGGTTAGCCGAGGAGTTGAAGTCGCACGACGAGCTGGTGCTGATGGGGGACTTCAATATCGCGCCGACCGATGCTGATGTGTATGACCCCGTCGCCTGGGCCGGCCAGATCCACTGCACACCGCAAGAGCGGGCCCATTTCCAAGCGCTGCTGGACCAGGGCATGGTGGATGCCTTCCGCTTGTTCGAACAAGCGCCCAAGAGTTGGAGTTGGTGGGACTACCGCAACCTCGCCTTCCGCAAAAACCAAGGCCTGCGCATCGACCATATCCTGGTCAGCCAGGCGCTGAAGGCCCAGGTGCGGGCCTGCAGCATCGACAAGCTACCGCGCAAAAACGAGCGCCCCAGCGACCACGCACCGGTGGTCGTCGAACTGGGCTGAGCCAGGGCGCGAGATTCTCGCGCCGATTATCTGGGTGCTGCGGCGCCGCTGGCCTGCGAGACGTAGCGCGCCAATGCCTTGATCTCCGCCTCGCTGAGCGATTTGGAGAAGGAAGGCATGGCGCCCAGGCCATTGCGCAAGGCCTTGCCGACCCGCTCGGCGTCGGGCTTGATTTCGTCCAGCACCGGTCCGACGGTGCCTTCTGAACCTGCGTCGCGCAGCGTGTGGCAGATCGCGCAGGCCGGCACCGCCCCCTTGGTGAACAAGCGCTTGCCCAAGTCAAACTCGGGGTCGGCCGCCGAGGCGAGCATGGGCAAGGCCGACAGGGCCGATAGGCCCAGGAGCTTCAGTGCCGCACGCCCCGCCATCGCCTCGAGCCTCATGCCAGATTGACCGTGACCGCGTGGTCGGCCCAGCTGTTGTTGTTGTAGCCGCCCAGGTTCTCCATCCGCTGCTCGGGCTGAACATTGCCCGCCATATCGGTCGCCCGGCTGGCCAGCGTATGGCTGCCGGCCGGCAGCTTGACGGCCAAGACAAACTGGCGCCACGCGTACTTGCCCAGATCCGGCCCCACCAAGCGCGCCTCTTTCCAAGACTTGCCGCCATCCACCGAGACCTCCACCCGCTTGATCGCGTGCAGGCCACCAAAAGCCACCCCCTGAATCTGCAGCTGACCGGCCGCAGCCGCACGCTCCGGCAGCGGTGAGTTGATCCAGCTCTTGACGTTCATCTCCAGCACCGAGGGCTGACTCGGGTCGGCCTTGCTGCCCGGTGGCGAGATGCGGTAGCCATGAGCCATGATCTTGGCGTCGGACTCCTGCTCGGTGAAGGCCAGTCGCTTCACATACTTGATCTGATTGACGCCCTGGTAGCCCGGCACCACCAAGCGCAGCGGGCCGCCATGCGCCAGCGGAATGGGCACACCATTCATCTCCCAAGCCAGCAGCGCATCGGCCATGGCCTTGGCCGGCACCGAACGCTCGACCAGGATGCTCTTCGGGTCCAGCCCCTCGGGCAAGACCTCACCGCCAGTGCCCGTCATGAACTCATGACCGCGGAGCGCGCCGCCCAGTGCCTCCACCACCACCCGCACCGGTACACCGGTCCAGACCACACAACCGGCAGCCCCAACCGTCCAGGGCGTACCACTGGGTTTGCTGGGGAAAAAGCCGCGCCCGTTGCCGGAGCATTGCAGCACCATCGGCAGCGTCTCCAGGCCCATGGTTTTCAGTTCACGCAAGCTGATGCGGCGGGGATTTTTTACGCCTTCGATGCTGACTTCCCAGCCATCGCGATCATCCAAGATGCTGGCGGCCGGCGCGCCGAGGTTGTTGCGCACGTACAGCTGTTCTGCCGGCGTGATCAGGCCTGCGCCAAAGGCCTGGCGTTTAGTCTCCAGCGTCGCGCTGCTGTGAACCAATATGGCGTTGCTGTCTTTCCAGGCCGCATAGGCGGGCAAGGGCTTGGCCACTGGGGCCGAAGCGACTGCCGGCGCCGTTTGGGCGCGCAAAGCCGGGGCCACAGAGCCCAAGCCCACCGCGGCCAGCGTACTGGCGCTACCGGCCAACCATTGACGTCGACCCAGTGTCAGGTCAGTTTTTTTGCTCGACATCGCTATCCCCTTCAACAAACCAGTGAGTGATGGCAAGCCTAGCCGCCACCGCGCGATCATTGTCCTAGGGATTTACAGCAGGCGTTATGAAACCTTGTCACTGGACGCACAACAGTACACAAGGACTCGCGAGGGCTATTGCCAGTGGATTTGTGCCAATCTTCGCGCGAAACTCCCCCGATACGGCGTGAACTCCTGCCGCATACTGCAAGTAGACCGTGATGTCTGTCAGCAGCGTTAGTGCACCCAACATTTAAGCTGTTCCTGTCGAAGCCTAGGAAATCGCCGGATGAATAAGCCCGAGCCTTGGAACGTCGCCCACGCTGATGGCCCGACCACACACCGACCGGCCGCGGCCAAAGCCATCTGGCCTTCTGCAATCTATTGCGAAGGGAATCAGATGCGATCGATCATTGGCGCCAGCCCTCGCCTGCGGCCTTGGCCTCCGTTAAGCGCCCGACAAACGGCCCCGCAAACGGCCCGACCACCAGCAAAAGCCGCCTCACAGCACGCAGATTCGGCTGAAAACAAACACCGCAGCGAGCAGTCCCGCATGCTTCGTGACAAAGCGCACAACAGCTTCACAGACCAGTTCTTATAATTGGTATCAAAGTGGAATACACATCAATTTAGTCAAAGGACTCAACTTGAGACACGATCAACACCCCCGCACTCGGTCGCTGCAACAGGGTCTCACTTTGATCGAATTGATGATTGCCCTGGCGGTGACGGCCATCCTGGCCGCGGTCGCCCTGCCCTCGTATTCCAGCTACGTGAACAAGAGCCGGGCCAAAGGCGCCAGCGCCGACTTGGCCGCCTTGGCGCTGAACCTTGAAAACCAATACCAGCTGCAGCTCAAGTACACCGTCTACGCAGCCGGCACCGTCGCCAACAACACGCTGTTCACGGCCTGGTCGCCAACGCAATCGAGCTTCTTCAGCTACACCCTGGTCAGCACCGCCAGCAGCTACACCTTGACCGCCACGGGCAAGGACAAGCTGAGCGGCTGCAACCTCACGCTGGACAACCTCAACACCCGTACGGCCAGCAGCAGCTGCGGATTCACCACATGGTAGTTCACACGCAATCAGGGCTGAGCTTGATCGAAATGATGGTGAGCATCACCATCATGATGTTGCTCGCCCTGGCCGTTGCACCGTTCGCATCCTCATGGGGCAGCCAAGCCGCCGTACGGCAAACCCAGCACATGCTGCAGCAAGCCATGAGCCAACTGAAGGCCAACGCCCTGCGCAACCCCAGTGGCGTCAGCGCCAGTGCGGCCGCGGTATTGATCAGCGTGCCTGGGCAACTCTGCGTACTGTCGGGCCTGCCGGCTGCCTTGAATTGCAACCAGGGCGGATGGGTGGCTCAGCCGCCGGCCGGCGTCACCTTGAACGGCGCCCTCAGCCAATGCATTGCCTTGGATAGCACTGGTATGCCAGTGGTAGCAACCGTGGGCGGTGTGAACTGTGGCACTGCGATGAATTTTGTCATCAGCAAGGGCACGGAGAGCAGCAATGGCACGCTCAACTAAGCCCTTCGCCGCGCGTCGCGACAGATCGCAACGCGGCGATGCCCTGATCGAGGCCTTGGTCGCGGTCGTCCTGCTTGGGGTGATCGGCTTGGGTCAGGTATATGCCGTGGGTCGCGCGATGGTCGCGCAGAAGTATCAAAAGGGCCAGAGTCTGGCGGTTCAGGGCATCCGTGCCGATCTGCAAGGCAATGGTGTCGCCAATGGTTGCCCGGCCAGCGGCAACGCCACGGTCACCAGCGTGCTGACCATGGGAACCAATCTGCAAGTGCAAGGCTTGCAAAAGAGTTGCACGGTGACGCCGGTCACCATCACCGTCAATGGCGTCGCCAAGGCGACCAGCCTGCCCATCGTGGAATACGCGGTGGCGGCCGACACCTTGCTGGGTCCCGGCACCCTCACCGTCGGGAACTGAATATGCGCGTAGCCAGCCATCGCCAACACCAGTCCGGCCTGAGCCTGGTCAGTCTGATGGTCGGCATGGTGATCTCGATGATGGCGGTGTTGGGCGCGCTGGCGCTGTACCGCAGCACCGCCCAAACCGTCTTTGGTGACAGCGGTCTGGTGCGCAACTCGGTACAGGACGGCCAACTGGCCTCGGGCCTGCTGAGCGCTCAGATCGGCCTGCAAGGGGCCGGTTATGGCCTGACATTGCCCACCACCGGCACACACTTCTTCCTGCTGAGCAATGCCTTGTTGAACCCCGATACCTTGACCCTCAGCGGCACGGTGGTGAACATCACGGCGGCGGCGCAAAGCGGCAACGCGGTAGTCTGGATCAGCAACCCCAATCAGTCGGCCAATACGGCGGACTACCGCTGCAGCGGTTTGGTCTCGGACGCATCCACACGCGCCTTCTACCTGATTCAGTCCAGCGGCGCCTGCAACCCCTTGAGCACCCAATGGAGCAAGATCACCTGGCTGCGCCGCACCCTGGTGGAGAGCAGTGTGTTGACGCAGGCCGTGACCTTGTCGGTGCAAAAAGATAGCTCCTGCTGGCCCTATGGCGCGGTACCGCAAACCATCAGCAAGGTGGCTGCGCCGACCGCCTCCGTCATGATCAAAATCGGCTACGGCTCCAGCGTCACCGGCAGCAGCAACACCTACACCAGTTGCCTGGCCAACTTGAGTTCCTGAGGCCCTCCATGAACAAGCCCGCCCGCGACCAGCAAACCCACCGCAGCCGCCAGCGCGGCATCTCCTCGGTGTTATTCATGCTGCTGAGCGGGCTGTCTTTGGGCGCAATGGTGTTTGGCGCCATCTACTATGTGCGTGGCCTGCAGTCGCAATCGGTGACCGTTCACGCCCTCACCCAAGCCCAGTTGAAAGCCTGGAGCGGGGTCGAGGCGGTGCGTCAATACCTCTTTCAACTGGGGGCGGCAGAAGCCGCCAAATTGAGCCCCAACCAGGCGGTCAGTTTTGCCGGCGTCAGCGGCATTGCCGCCACGGTGTCCGATGTGACCGCGGCAGACTCCACCAACTGCGGCGGCGGCACGCGGGTCGGCTTCAACATCACCGGCAGCAGCGGCGGCGCCAATGCGCTCTTGGCCGCCACCTTTTGCGCCAAGGGCAATGGCGGCACGCCAGGTGGCGGCAGCAAACAACCGGCCGTCAATATCAAAGGTAATTTGGATCTGGGCGGCAAGCTCGATGTCTTAGGGGACGCCACGACCAAGGTGGTGGTGGACGGCAAAGTCACTGGCAGCGGCAGCCTGAGCGGCATCTCCAATCTCTACGCCACAGGGGATATCACCTTGGGCGGCGGCAATAACCTCGATGTCTTGTTCTCCGAAGGTTCGATCGATCTGAGCGGCAGCGGCATCTACAGCAGCGTTCAAGCGATGAAGAACGTCACCCTCAGCGGTGGCGTCGGGGTCGGCACCTTGACGGCCAATGGCACGGTCACGCTGAGCAGCAACACCGTCACCGACCTGACGGCCCAGGGCAACGTCACCATGACCAGCGCCGCCAAGCTCGTCAATCTGAAGAGCGGTGGAAATGTGGTCGGCAGCAATGTGCAAATCAGCGGCAAGGCCCTGGTGGTGGGCAACTACGAGGAAAAGAGCAATGGCAGCGTGGCCAGCGGCAACTACGGCGGCAGCCTGATCTCCCCGGCCTGGAACACGCAAATCAAGATGACCCGGCAGGCCGGGCTGAGCATCAACTACGTCCCGCTCACCGCCGGCACAGTCAGTTCACCCAAGTTCGACGCCTATGCCTACAAAAGCATCGCTAACTATGTATTCGAGCGCGTTAGCAACGACACCAAGGTCACCGTCAACAATGTGAATGGCGTCACCAATGGCACCTATTTCCTGAAAGGTGACGGCAGCGGCAATCAAGACTACCTTTGCACCAGCAGTAGCTACAGCGCCGCATCCTGCAAGACCAAGATTTGCTCAGGCTATTCCGCCTACAACAGCTGCTTCAGCTATAGCGGCACCAAGTGGACTGTTGCTGGCACAACGATGGCGCCAGGTGTGGTCTGGTTCAAGGGTGACCTCGAAACTGGCACAGGCAACTACTACAACAGCTGGATTGCCACCGGCAATATCAACACCGCGGGCAACAACATCACCTGGTCCGTCAACTATGCCGGTTATGCCAATGTCTGCACCAACAGCACCTTCCCCAGCTTGGCCCCCACCAATTTCTGCAAGGTCGGCGACACCAAATTGCAGTCGGTGCCAGCCGGCAATATTGCCTTCGGCGCAGGTGGGCTGGTGGGTACGGTCTATAGCGGCGGCAAGATTGACCTGAGTGCCTCCAATGACATCTATGGCTCTGTCTTAGCGGGAGACATCGTGACCACCGGCGGCAGCACCGTGGTGCACGGTTATGTGTCGGCCGGGCGACTGGGCAATAACGCCGGCAACAGCTCGCTCGGCGCCAGCACCAAGATCGATTTGCGCAACTTACCCTCGGGCTTCGACCCAGGCAGCACCGACCCCACGGTGGCCGAAGCCTTTTCGGCGACGCTGCTGTGGTCGCGCTACCGCTGAAACCCGGCGTCAGCCTTGGCTGAACTTAACCGGCATTCGCTAATGCTGCAGCCGCCGCGGCCTCGCGCAGCTTGTCCTTCTTACTCTTGCGCAGGCCCTTAACGCCCCCGCTTGCCGGCGGCGCCGTGGCCAAGTCGGTCGGCTCAAAACCGGCAATCTGCTCACGCGGGACGCGCTGCCCCTGGCGCTTCTCGATCAGACGGAAATGCGCCTCGCCATTGCTGCTGTGGCCACTGACAAAGCTGATGGCCTCGCCACTCTGCCCGGCGCGACCGGTGCGGCCAATGCGGTGCGTGTAGTCCGCCGCCGAACGCGGCAGGTCATAGTTCAACACCACCGGCAGGTCCGGGATGTCCAGTCCGCGGGCCGCCACATCGGTCGCCACCAGAACCTGGATCTCCGAATTCTTCAGCGCCGCCAAGACTTTGCTGCGCCCACCTTGGCTCAACTCACCATGCAGCGCCGCGGCCTTGATGCCGTTTTTCCAGAGTTTGTCGGAGACATGCTCGGTGGCGTATTTGGTTGCCACAAAGACCAGTACACGGGTCCAGGCCTCGGTCTCCAGCAAGTGCCGCAGCAAGGGCGTCCGCCGACTTTCATCGACCTGAATTGAACGCTGATGAATGGCCGCCGCGCGCTCCGGCTCGGCGGCAATTTCAATCCGCTCGGGCGCCTTCAACAGTCCGTCGGCGAGGGTCTGCACGGCAGGCGCAAAGGTGGCCGAGAAAAACAGGTTCTGCCGCTGCTTCGGACACAGGGCCAAGACGCGCTGCAATTCATCGGCAAAGCCCATGTCTAGCAGGCGATCGGCTTCGTCCAAGACCAAGGTGGCGACCGCCGACAAGCGCAGCGCGTTGTGCTCCAGCAGATCGAGCAAGCGCCCGGGGGTGGCCACCACAATATCGGCACCACCCCGCAGGCCCATCATCTGCGGGTTGATCGAAACGCCGCCATAGACCGTCGCAATCCGCAATGCCACCGGCAACTGATGCGCCAAGGCCTGCAGCGACTCGCCAATCTGCACCGCGAGTTCACGCGTCGGCACCAGCACCAAGGCGCGTGTCTGGCGTACGCCGCTGCCGCGCTGCTGCAGCACGTTTTGCAACAACGGCAAGGCAAAGGCCGCGGTCTTGCCGGAGCCGGTTTGAGCCAGGCCCAAGACATCAGCGCCACGCAAAATCACCGGAATGGCGGCGGCCTGGATGGCGGTAGGTGCGTGGTAGCCCTGCTCGCGCACGGCGCGAATGAGAGCGGGCGAAAGGCCCAGTGTGGCGAAAGACATGACGGGGCCTTGGGCAGAGAACAGGGCGAGATTTTACGGCCGCGCTACAGCGCCCTGCCCAGACCTTCAGAACAAATCGCCCTGCTCGGCCGCTAACTGACCACTTGCACGGGCTTCAATCGCCAGCAACTTCAGTTTTGTGTCGGCGCCACCGTGGGCCGAAAACCCGCCGCTCTTGCCACCCGCGCCCAAGACGCGATGACACGGCACGATGGGCGCAAAAGGATTGCTGCCCTCGGCCTGACCGACCGCACGGGCGGCACCGGCCGCGCCGAGCTGGTGCGCAATTTCGCCATAGCTGAGCGTTTGGCCCACCGGGATTCGCCTTGTGATCGCGTGCACCCGGCGATTGAATTCAGGGACTTCAGACTCATCCAGCTGCACCGCCAGCAGCTCGGCGCCATCGGCGGTCTCGCCTGCCAGCAAGCGCTGAATGGCTTGTATCGCCTCAGACACCGCGGCCGAAGGGCCATGCTCGAGCGCGCTCGGAAAACGCACGCGCATGCGGTCGCGCGTCAAGGCGGCCGAGGCCTCCGGCAATTGAGAGCCCTTGATGCCCTGCTCGCTCCATGCGATGCCGCAGCAACCCAGCGCGGTGTCAAAGCAATGAAAGAATAGCTGAGGCGCCATCAAGCGCTTGGACTGGCGGCGAGCGCACTCCGCTCCGCCAAGGTGTGCGCCTGGTGCTCGGCCACATGCGCGGCAATGCCAACACGCGACTGGGTCGCCAATTCAGCCACAGCACGCGGTGCCATCGCCTTGTACTGGTGATCGGACCAAATCTGGCGCCAGCGACGCGAGCCCGCCTGGCCGTTCCACAAGCCCAAGGCATGACGCATGGCCTGCGGCCAATGGTGATGCGGGCCGGCAGCGACATGACGATCCAGATAGTTGAGCCACGCCAACTCCAGTTGCTCCCGCGACTCGGCGGGGTTTTCAGCCGCGAAGAATCGCGCATCCCAGCCGGCCATCTGCCAGGGCTCGTGATAGGCCTGACGGCCCACCATCACGCCGTCCACATGCTGCAGCTGTTCGGCGATTTGCTCGTCCGTCTTCACGCCACCGTTCAGCACGATGGTCAGGCCAGGGAACTCGCGTTTGAGTTGGTGCACCAACTCGTAGCGCAGCGGCGGCAGCTCGCGGTTTTCTTTCGGAGAGATGCCTTGCAGCCAGGCATTGCGGGCATGCACGATGAAAACTTTGCAGCCCACGTCGGCAATTGCGCCGACGAAATCGCGCACGAATTCGTAGCTTTCCAAGCGGTCGATACCGATGCGGTGCTTGATCGTGACCGGGATGCTCACCGCATCCAGCATCGCCTTGATGCCATCGGCCACCAAGGCCGGCTCAGCCATCAGGCAGGCACCAAAAGCCCCGCGTTGCACCCGTTCACTCGGACAGCCGCAGTTGAGGTTGACCTCGTCATAGCCCCATTGCTCGGCCAGCTTGGCGCAGGCAGCCAGGTCGGCCGGCTCGGAGCCACCGAGTTGCAAGGCAACCGGATGCTCTTCAGGATTGAAGTCCAAGTGGCGCGGCTGGTCGCCATGCAAGAGCGCGCCGGTCGTCACCATTTCGGTATAGAGCCGGGTCTTGCGGGTCAAGAGGCGATGGAAGTACCGGCAGTGTTTGTCGGTCCAGTCGAGCATGGGGGCGACCGAGAGGCGCCAGGGGTTGTTCAGGTCTTGTAGCACCGCGCCATTATCCCAGGCTCGAGGTCTTGTGTTGCCTGCCCCAACGTTGGATGGACCAAGTCCGGTCAAGGCTCAAGAGGAGGAGCGAGTTTGGAGCGCGCATCAAGCTCGCGGGCCACGCGTTCGAAGTCCTGGGCGGCGAGCGGACGGCTGATCAAATAGCCCTGCGCCTGATCGCAGCCCTGTTGGCGCAAGAACGCCAGTTGCTGCTCAGTTTCAACCCCTTCGGCGATGGTCTGACATCCCAGGCTGCGCGCCAAGCCGATGATGGTGGCGACGATGGCCCGGTCATCCGCGTCGCTGTGAATGTCACGGACGAAGGACTGGTCAATCTTGAGCCGGTCGATCCGGAATCGTTTCAGATAGCTCAGCGAGGAATAGCCGGTACCGAAGTCATCGATGGCGATGCAGACCCCGAGTTCGTGCAGGCGATTCAAGGCGGCCACCACATCATCGGGATGATCCATGGCGATGCCCTCGGTCAACTCGAGTTCCAGGCACTCGGGCGGCAGACCGGTGTCGCGCAAGATGGCGCTCACCCGTTCGGCCAGCGCAGCCTCGCGGAACTGCAGCACCGAGAGATTGACAGCCACCTGCGGCAGCGCCAGCCCGGCGGCGCGCCAAGCACACAGCTGCTCACAGGCGCTGCGCATCACCCAAGCGCCAATCGACACGATCAAGCCGCTCTCTTCAGCAATCGGGATGAACTCGGCCGGGCTGACGGTTCCCAGGGTCGGATGCGTCCAACGCAGCAGCACCTCCGCGCCGCGCAAGCTGCCCTGCACCAGATCGACTTGCGGTTGATAGACCAGATGCAGCTGTCCCAACTCAAGCGCCTGCCTAAGCTCGTTTTCCAGCAGCAGGGTGCGCGCCGACTGCGACTGCATTTCGGGCGTGAAAAACCGATAGGTGTTGCGACCGGCTTGCTTGGCCCGGTACATGGCGGTGTCGGCGCACATCGACAGGCTGGCGTAGCTTTCGCCGTCGGCCGGGAACATGGCGATCCCTAAGGAGCAGCTCACGGCCAGCTCGTGGTTACCCACGTGGTAGCGCGGCTCGCAGGCCGCCAACAGCTTACCGGCCACATGGGCCACCCCGTTGGCATCGGTGTTCGGACACAGGACCACAAACTCATCACCGCCAACCCGGCTGACCGTATCTTCTTCGCGCAGCGCGCCACTGAAGCGTTCCGCCGCAGCGACCAGCAGGGCATCACCGACATGGTGACCCAAGGAGTCGTTGACATTTTTGAACCGGTCCAAATCCAAAAAAATCAGCCCGAGCGGTTCCTGGTGGCGGCGAGCATGGTGGATGGCGTTGTGCACCCGGTCCTGCAACAGCCGACGATTCGGTAGCTGAGTCAAAGGATCGAATTCGGCCAGCATGCGGATGCGCTCTTCGGCCTCTTTGCGCTGACTGATGTCGGTGGCCATGGCGATGTAATGACTGACCTCGCCCTGAGCATCACGCAGCGCGCTGATCGACAACCATTGAGGATAGGTACCGCCACCCTTGCGTCGGTTCAACACCTCGCCCGACCACTGTCCCTCCGCTTGGATCGTCTCCCACATCGCGCGATAGAAGCCCCGGTCCTGCCGGCCCGAAGACAGCATGCGGGGATTGCGCCCCAGGACCTCGGCATCGGTGTAGCCGGTCACCGTGCTGAAGGCCTTGTTTACCCGCAGCAGCTTGCCGCCACTGTCGGCAATCATGATGACCTCGTTGCCATGCTCGAAGACGTTGGCCAGCAGTTGCAACTGCATTTCGGCGCGCTTGCGCTCGATGGCCAAGGCCGTGAGTCTGGCGGCGGTTTCGATGATGGCAATCTCGTAGGCACTGGGTGCGCTCGGCTCGCTCCGGTACATGGCGAAGGTACCCAGCAATGGGCGCTCACCGGAGCGTATCGGCTCGGACCAGCAGGCGGCCAAACCGGCCTGGGCCGCCAGGCCCGCAAAGTCCTTCCAGAAGGGATGGCTGGCGATGTCCTCGACGATCACACGTTGCCCGGTGTAAGCGGCGGTGCCGCAAGAGCCCACGGACGGACCGATGCTGACGCCGTCGATGGCCTGGTTGTAGGCAGCGGGCAGACTGGGAGCCGCGCCCATTCGCAGATGCACACCGTCGTCATCCAACAGCAGAATGCTGCACAAGGTGCCCGGCAACATAGCCTCGATGCGGCGAATAAAGGCCTCCAAGACCTCGGCCAAAGCGGCCGGGCTGGTCAGCTGTTCCATCATGAACACCCGCAAGGCATCCAGCGCCAAAATCTGATCGCGCTGGAACTGCGCCTCGGCCTTGTGCTGTTCAGCACTGTGCAATTGGGCCTGCATCTGCGCCAGCCAACCCAGCACGCTCTGACCCAATCCGGGCGACACTCGGATCGGCTGCGAAAAGTCGCCCTGCCCGATGCGAGTCATCTGCGCATGAATTTCAACCGGGCTGGCGCCCAGCGTGCGAGCGAGGGCGCGGTACACCCACATCAACGAGCCCAGCAGCCCCAAGGTGATGACGCTCAGCAACAGCCACAACATCCGTGCCCGCCACTCGGCCACCTGAACCTGGTTCAGGGTGCGTGCATCGATCAGGCGGTAATAGGCCTGGATATGGCCCATGATGTCAGCCTTGGCCTGAAGGTAGCTGGCATCGTTGAGCATCAAGCTGGCGCGCTGGCGACGCTCCGCTTGATCATCCTGCAGGCCATCCACCATGCCGATGGCATGCAATTCAATCTTGGCCAGTTCATCTGAGCGCTGCTTGGCCTGGGTCAGATGGGTCAATTCCTCAGGACTGATACCCTGCTCACGGATGATGTCCAACAAGGCTTGTGCCGGTAATGCGGCGGATGCCGGAGCACCGGCTGGCGTATCCAGCAAGTCCCAATAAATGCTGCCGATCGGCGCGGGCCGCGGCAAGCGACCATCGCGGATGGCCAAGATATCCAGATAGTGCTGCCGAAAGCTTGGGTTGCCGGTGACCACGTAACTGCGCACCATGCGCGTCAGATCATCCGAGGATTGCCGTAACTCCTCGCCTACCTGGATGGTCCGAAAGCGTTGCTCATTGGCCAGATCGACCTGTTTCTCCGACAGCACATACGCAGCAAACACCGCAAACAGCGCAAACACCAACAAAGCGCCCAAGCGCAGCGCGGTCGTGAAACCATGGCTGGACGCGGCGAACATGCTGACGGGCTTGCTCATGGAGGACTCATGACTGCAGGATGCATGACAGAAGACGAATCATCATAGGCCGGGAGCCCGCGTCGAGTCGGACATCCTGCATGCAAATGTCTCGGCACAGCCACTTGATTGGCCGAGCAGCAGCTCGGCTGGTACTCAGGCCGGAGCCTGCTGCGGTCGGATGGCTGCGCAAGCCCATCCGCCGAACAGTACAAACGCGTCGAATTCGCTCAGAACAAGCCGCTGATGCGCCCCGCGGCATCGACGTCGATGCGTTCCGCCGAGGGCACCTTGGGCAAGCCGGGCATGGTCATGATGTCGCCGCAGATGGCCACCACGAATTCGGCCCCGGCGTTCAGGCGCAATTCACGCACATGCAGGGTATGACCGGTGGGTGCCCCGCGCAGGGACGGATCGGTGCTGAAGGAATACTGCGTCTTGGCAATGCAGACCGGCAAATGCCCCCAGCCCGCTGCCTGCCATTCCAGCATCTGCGCCATGGCCTTGGGTTCAAACACCACCTCGCTGGCTCGGTAGACCTTGCTGGCCACCGCCCGGATCTTGTCGGCCAAGGGTTCACTGTCGGCATACAGGCTGGCGGGCTTAGCTTTGCCCTGCTCACATAACTGCACAACCAGCCGGGCCAGGTCCGCGGCGCCGGCGCCGCCGTCGGCCCAATGGGTGGCCAACACACAAGCCACGCCCAACTCGGCACAGAAACCCTCGATCAGGGCGATTTCGTCCGCATGATCGCTGTCGAAACGGTTGATCGAAACGATCACCGGCAAGCCGTAATGGGTCTGGATATTCTCGACATGGCGTTTCAAGTTCGCCAAGCCTAGGTCCAGCGACTTCAGCCCATCACTGCCTGGTTTTTTGGGATCGGCGCCGCCGTGGTGCTTGAGCGCACGCACCGTGGCGACCAATACCGCGCAGGCCGGCTGAAGCCCACCCTTGCGGCACTTGATGTCGATGAATTTCTCGGCCCCCAGGTCGGCGCCGAAGCCGGCTTCGGTGACCACATAGTCGGCCAATTTGAGCGCCGTCTGAGTGGCAATCAAGGAATTGCAGCCATGCGCGATATTGGCAAAGGGGCCGCCGTGCACAAAGGCCAGATTGCCCTCCAAGGTCTGAACCAAGTTGGGTGCCAAGGCGTCTTTCAACAAGGCCGCCATCGCTCCGTCGGCCTTCAGTTCGCGCGCCGTCACCGGCTGCTTGTCAGCGGTGTAGCCCACCACGATATTGCCCAGGCGGCGCTTCAGATCCGCCAGCGAGGTAGCCAGGCAGACGATGGCCATCACCTCGGACGCCACCACAATGTCAAAACCATCTTGGCGCGGATAACCATTGCCGGGTCCACCCAGCGCCACGGTGATCTCGCGCAACGCACGGTCGTTCATGTCGACCACGCGGCGCCAGGTGATGCGCCGCACATCGAGCCCGAGCGCATTGCCATGATGAATATGGTTGTCCACCAGCGCCGCCAGCAAATTGTTGGCCAAGGCAATGGCATGAAAGTCACCGGTGAAGTGCAGATTGATGTCTTCCATCGGCACCACCTGAGCCCGGCCGCCGCCTGCCGCTCCACCCTTCATGCCAAAACAAGGGCCCAGCGAGGGTTCGCGCAGGCAGATGATGGCGCGCTTGCCGATGTGGTTGAGACCGTCGCCAAGGCCGACCGTGGTGGTGGTCTTGCCCTCGCCGGGTGGCGTCGGTGAAATCGCGGTCACCAACACCAGATGGCCGTTCGGCCGTCCCTGCAAACGCTCGATCTGCGCCAGGCTCAGCTTGGCCTTGTAGTGCCCGTAGGGGCTCAGCGCGTCATCGGGCAAGTCCAACCGGTGGCTGGCCAAGGGAAGAATTTTTTGCAGCGTCGCGGCCTGGGCAATCTCGATGTCGGTGGGCATCAGTGCATCCTTCTTTGCGGGGTTAGCAGACGAAAAAAAACGGCAAGGTCCGGTAAGACCTTGCCGTGATTATGGAGGGCGCAAGCCCGCGCTATTTCAAGCCGCGCAAGGGATGTTGCTCGGCCGACCAGGGCGAGGCAAAGAAACGCAAGACTTCCTCGCGGCTGACCTCCTCGATACGCGCCGGCTGCCAACGCGGGGTATGGTCCTTGTCCACCGCCAGGGCACGAATGCCCTCCACCGTTTCACTCTGCGCGACCGGACGAAGATGGAAACAGTGGTGCACCATGTCTCGCTCCATGCGCAAGTCTTCGGCCAGACTCATGCGGCGGGCGCGGCGCAACTGTTCCAGCGTAACGGCCATCATCAAGGGCGAACGCTTGTTCAGCGTGGCCAGTTGATGGCGCGACCACTCGTCATCGGCCTTGGCCAGCGAGTCCATGATGGCGGCCACATCGGCCAGACCAAAGTGCCGGTCGATGCGATCACGCAGGCTCACATGGTCGGCTGTCGGGGCCAGGTCCACATGCTCCATCACCGTAGCCACCACATGCTCGGCACTCGGCTGATCGCCATGGGTAAAGGCCTCGATCAAGGCGGGCAATGCGGCACTCTGGACATAGACATCACCCAGGCCCAACTCGATGGCATCACCGGCGCCAATAGGCTGGCCGGTCAGGGCCAACCATTCACCGACATGGCCGGGGCACTGGCCGAGGAAATAGCCACCGCCGACATCGGGAAACAGGCCGATATGGGTCTCAGGCATGGCCAGCTTCGAGTGGTCGGTCAAGACGCGCAACTTGGCGCCCTGGCTGATGCCCATGCCGCCGCCCATCACCACGCCGTCCATCAAGGCGATATAGGGCTTGCTGTAGTTGTGGATCAGGTGATTGAGGGCATATTCTTCGGTGAAGAATTCGCCCAGCGCTGCATCACCGGCCAAGGCGGCGCGGTGGAAAAAGCGAATGTCGCCGCCGGCACAAAACGCCGCCGGCTTGCCCGGCCGCCCGGCACCCAAGATCACCACCGCCTCGATGGCTGGCGTTGTAGCCCAGTGGGACAGCAAGGCATGCAGGTCCCGAATCATGCCCAGCGAGAGCGCATTCAAGGCCTCGGGCCGGTTCAGCGTGATCAGGCCCAGACAACCATTCACTTGGGCCAGCACTTGGCCTTCGGATTGCAATGTGGGAATTAACGACGACGTCATACCTCTCTCCGGGATGATTTTTTTGTGACTTGCGAAATTTGACTCGCTGCCGGCCGCAGTGGCAGGCCCGCAGCCGAGTTTAAGTTTGACTTGCGGGCCTGTTCACGCCAAGCCAGCAACTCGTTAGCCACCAACGCGCTCAAGACCAAAGCGCCGCCCAGCAGGGCCGCCGACGAGGGCTGTTCACCAGCCCATAGCCAAGCCCACAGCACGCCCAGGATGACCTCTAACTGCGCCAGCAGGGCGACCTCGGGGCCCGACAACACACGACTGAGATGAACCACCAAGAGGCAAGGCAAGGCCAACTGAAAAGCACCCAAACCAGCCAGCAGGATCATGTCATGAGTTGATGCCTGCAAGGGCCACGCCAAGGGCAAGGTGACAAGGGCAGACAACAGCGCACCAAGCAGAACGGCCAAGGGCAAGTCCTTGCCGACATCGCTACCTTGCACGGCCCCCTCTCGTGAGACGGGCGCGCGACCGGCATACTGCATCACACACCAGTTGACGGCGGAAGCGATCGGCACACCCATGGCCACGGCGATGCCCAACAAGCCGGTACCGGCGGCTGAGGCAGCGCCCTGCCCGACCTCATGCGCGAACATCCAGGCAATGCCCAGTGAAGCCAACACGATGGCGGCCCAGGTGCGAGCCGCCAAGCGATGATGCAAGAACAACCGTGCCAGCAAGGCGGTCAGTAACGGACTCAGGGCCATGGTGACCAAGACATTGGCCACGCTGGTCAGCGTGATCGCCACCATGAAAGCGGTGAACATGACGGCCCAGCAAAGGGCGGACAACATCACCAGGCGCGAGGGCCGCCGCAATTGCGACCACAAGGCGGGGCCGCGCAGCCAGAACAGGCAAATGAGCAAGGCCAGCGCATTGAAAGCACTGCGCCAAAAGGTCAACTCAAAGCTGCGTGCCGCCTCGATATGCCGCGTGACCACCCCCGCCGAACTCCACAGCAGGGTGACCAACAGCATCAAAAAGACAGCCTTGCGATGGGTCATACGCAGGAAATGAGTGCGGCCCCAAGAGGGCCGCGAGCGTCTAACTGACTAGAGCCTCCCTCTTGGAGGGAGGCTGAGCCCGGACTAGAACAGTCCTGAGGACTGTTTCTGCCTGGCGAAGGCCAGGGCCTCCGGACCTGGCTGGAGGGTGCTCACTGCGACTCGCCCAGCGAGCACCGCGCTGCTTAGGAGCGCGACGCGCGCTTACGCTCGTTTTCCGACAAGTGACGCTTACGCAGACGCACGCTCTTCGGTGTGATTTCGACCAGTTCATCGTCGTCAATGAAGTCGACGCCGTATTCCAAGGTCAGGTCGATCGGAGGCGTGATCTTGATCGCGTCTTCCTTGCCGCTGACGCGGAAGTTGGTCAGCTGCTTGGTGCGGGTGGCATTGACCACCAGATCGTTGTCGCGGCTGTGGATGCCGACGATCATGCCTTCGTACACCGGGTCATTCGGCTTCACGAACATACGGCCGCGATCGTCCAGCTTGCCCAGGGCATAGGTGAAGATTTCGCCGTCGTCCATGGAGATCAGCACGCCGTTCTTGCGGCCGCCGATTTCACCCTTATGGGCTTCGTAGCCGTCGAAGATCGACGAGATCAGGCCGGAACCACGCGTCAAGTTCATGAACTCGTTGGAGAACCCGATCAGGCCACGAGCCGGAATGCGGTATTCCAAGCGCACGCGACCATGGCCGTCCGGCTCCATGTTCAGCATTTCGCCCTTGCGCAGACCCAGAGCCTGCATCACGCCACCTTGGTGGAGTTCTTCCACGTCGGCCGTCACCAATTCCATTGGCTCGCACTTCACGCCGTCGATGTCTTGGAACATCACGCGCGGCTTGGACACAGCCAGCTCATAGCCTTCACGACGCATGTTTTCCAGCAAGATGGTCAGGTGCAATTCGCCGCGGCCGCAAACTTCAAAGATACCGTCTTCGTCGGTCTCCTTCACGCGCAGGGCCACGTTGTGCTGCAGTTCTTTTTGCAGGCGGTCCCAGATTTGACGGCTGGTCACGAACTTGCCTTCACGGCCGGCCAGCGGCGAGGTGTTGACGCAGAAGTTCATGGTCAGCGTCGGCTCGTCCACCTTCAGCATGGGCAGCGGGCTGGGGTTGGCTTGGTCGGTGACGGTCACGCCGATACCGATGTCCTCGATACCGTTGATCAACACGATGTTGCCAGGGCCGGCTTCGGTCACTTGAACGCGGTCCAGACCTTGGAAGGTCAGCACTTGGTTGATACGGCCATTGATGGACTTGCCGTCAGGACCTTCCATCACCGCGACTTGCATGCCGGGCTTGATGGTGCCTTGGCTGATACGGCCCACGCCGATACGGCCAACGAAAGTCGAGAAGTCCAGCGCCGAGATCTGCAACTGCAGCGGAGCAGCCGGGTCACCCGACTGGGCCGGCACATGCTTCAGCACGGTGTTGAACAGGGCGGACATGTCCGGGCCCCACTGCTCACCGGGCGTGCCCTCTTCCAGCGAGGTCCAGCCGTTGATGCCGGAGGCGTACACCACCGGGAAGTCGAGTTGCTCGTCGGTCGCGCCCAGCTTGTCGAACAGGTCGAAAGCGGCGTTGATGACGGCGTCAGGCTTGGCACCCGGCTTGTCGACCTTGTTGACCACGACGATAGGCTTCAGGCCCAGGGCCAAGGCCTTCTTGGTCACGAAGCGAGTCTGGGGCATCGGGCCTTCTTGCGCATCGATCAGCAGCACCACACCGTCCACCATGGACAGGGCGCGCTCGACTTCACCGCCGAAGTCCGCGTGGCCCGGGGTGTCCACGATGTTGATGTGGGTGCCTTCCCAAGACACGGCGCAGTTCTTGGCCAAGATCGTGATGCCGCGCTCACGTTCGATGGCGTTGTTGTCCATCACCGTGTCGACGACTTTTTCGTGGTCGGCGAAGGTACCGCTTTGACGCAGCAATTGGTCGACCATGGTGGTTTTGCCATGGTCAACGTGGGCGATGATGGCGATATTACGAATCTGCTTGCTCATACGACACTTTCAAAAAATTCTGGACTTCAAACGGTTGAGGCGGCGTCTGCGGTGCAAAGACTTTGCACCTCCGCGGGGCTCAACAGTCGGTCGGCGATCAAGTCACCGGCCTGGATATGGGCGCTGCCTAGAAAGGCTTGCGGTTCAGGTCCGTAAACCCGCACCTGCGGCGCATCGGGGGCGGCAACACGGCGCCGCAGACCGGTCAAGAAGCGGGCGGCCTCGTCACTGCTGAGTCGCAGCTCGGGCCAGTCCGCCAACAAGGCGTCGGGCGGACGCAGCAAAGCCTCCCGCTCAACTTCGGTCAAGGCCGCCAAGGCGTCCAGACTGATGGCTTGCTCAACATTCAAAGGGCCAGAACCGGTACGGCGCAGCGCACTCAGCGAGGCACCACAACCCAAGACACGGCCCAGATCTTCGGCCAGCGTGCGGATATAGGTGCCCTTGCTGCAGCGCACCGCCAGAGTCAACTGCTCAGCTTGCCAGCCCAAAATGTCAATGGAATGAATCGTGACGCGACGCGAGGGCCGCTCGATATGGATGCCGGCGCGGGCGTACTCATAGAGCGGCCGGCCCTCATGCTTGAGCGCCGAATACATTGGCGGCACCTGATCGATTTCGCCAGTGAACTGGGCGCAAGCAGCTTCGATCTGCTCGCGCGTCACGGCTTGGGCCGCGGCTTCTTGGCGGTCCAGCACTTCACCCTCGGCATCGCCGGTTGTGGTGGTCAGGCCGAGAAACAGCGTGGCCTCATAGGCTTTGTCGGCATCCAGGCTGACTTGGCTGAATTTGGTCCCCGCGCCAAAGCACAGCGGCAACAGGCCGGTGGCCAAGGGGTCCAGCGTGCCGGTATGGCCGGCCTTCTCCGCCCGCAACAGCCATTTGGCTTTTTGCAGTGCGTCGTTGCTGGACAGGCCCAGCGGCTTGTCCAGGAGCAGCACACCGTGCACGGCACGGCGCTGGATCCTGGTGCGCGGGGCTTGGGTGGTCGTCATCGGATGAATTTACTCGGATGCGCGGTCTTTGGCATCTGCCGCTGGCGCTTCGCCCTCAGCGGCAGGCGCCTCACCTTGAGCCTCAGCTTGCGCCTCATCATCCAAAGCCCGTGTGGCATTGGCCTTGTTGATCAAGGCGCTCAGTTCGGCCGCACGCTCAATGGTCCGGTCGTAATGGAAATGCAGGCTGGGCACGGTGTGGATTTGCAAACGCTTGAACAAGCCGTTACGCAAAAAGCCCGCCGCTTCGTTCAAGGCTTCGCCGGTTTCCACCGGGTCGCCCACCAGCACCGAAAAGAACACCTTGGCATGCGCATAGTCAGGCGTCACCTCGACGGCATTGACCGTGGCCATGCCGATGCGGGGATCTTTCAGCTCGCGGATCAACTCGGCCAGATCGCGTTGGATCTGGTCGGCCACACGAAAGCTGCGGTTAGGGATGACTCGTTTATGTCGCATATTCAGCTACTCCTTGCTCGGTGCTCATTGCCCTGCCCCACAAGTACAAACCCCGCCACTCTTGGGAGGGCGGGGTTTGCTCTGGGTGAGGGCAAATCCGCCTTACAGCGTTCGGGCCACTTCCTTGACCTCGAAGAATTCCAGCTGATCGCCCTCGGCGATGTCGCTGTAGTTCTTCAGCTTGATACCGCACTCGAAGCCTTCGCGGACTTCGCGCACATCGTCCTTCATGCGCTTGAGTGTGTCGATCTCGCCGGTGTAGATCACCACGTTGTCGCGCAGCAAGCGGAACTTGGCCGAGCGGTTGACCGTACCTGCAGTGACCATACAGCCGGCAATCGTGCCGATCTTGGTCGCCACGAACACGGTGCGGATCTCGGCCATACCGATAACTTCTTCGCGCTGCTCAGGAGCCAGCATGCCGGTCATCGCTGCCTTCACCTCATCCACGGCGTCGTAAATGATGTTGTAGTAGCGCAGATCAACCGCATTGCCTTCGGCCAGCTTGCGAGCGCCGGCGTCAGCACGGACGTTGAAGCCGATGATGACGGCCTTGGAGGCGATCGCCAAGTTGACGTCCGACTCGCTGATGCCACCGACCGCGGCATGCACGATCTGAACCTTGACTTCGGGTGTCGACAACTTGAGCAGCGAGGAAGCCAGCGCTTCTTGCGAACCCTGCACATCGGACTTGATGATGATGCCCAGCGTCTGCACATCGCCAGCGGCCATGTCGGAGAACATATTCTCCAGCTTGGCGGCTTGTTGACGCGAGAGCTTCACATCACGGTACTTGCCCGAGCGGAAGGTGGCGATTTCACGGGCACGGCGCTCATCGGCCAGAACCATGAATTCATCACCAGCCTGCGGTACTTCGGTCAGACCTTGAATTTCCACCGGGATGGACGGGCCAGCTTCGGTCGCAGCCTTGCCGTCTTCGTCCAACATGGCGCGAACGCGGCCATAGGTCGAACCGGCCAACACCACGTCGCCGCGCTTCAAAGTACCCGACTGCACCAGGATGGTGGCCACAGGGCCACGGCCCTTGTCCAAACGCGCTTCGATCACCAGGCCCTTGGCCATCGAGGCCACAGGCGCGGTCAATTCCAGCACTTCGGCTTGCAGCAGCACTTGTTCCAGCAAGGCATCCATGCCTTCGCCGGTCTTGGCGGACACAGGCACGAACGGAGTGTCGCCACCAAAGTCCTCAGGCACGACGCCTTCGGCCACCAATTCGCCCTTCAGGCGCTCGATGTTGACGCCCGGCTTGTCGATCTTGTTCATCGCCACAACCAGCGGCACACCTGCCGCCTTGGCGTGGTGAATCGCTTCCTTGGTCTGAGGCATCACGCCGTCGTCCGCCGCCACCACCAGGATGACGATGTCGGTGGCCGTGGCGCCACGAGCACGCATGGCGGTAAAGGCCGCGTGACCCGGGGTGTCCAGGAAGGTGATCATGCCGCGCGGAGTTTCCACGTGGTAGGCACCGATGTGCTGGGTAATGCCACCGGCTTCGCCAGCGGCCACACGGGCACGACGCACATAGTCCAGCAGCGAGGTCTTGCCGTGGTCAACGTGACCCATGACGGTGACCACGGGTGCGCGCGGCAAGGCTTCGGCCTGCTCTGCAGCAGCGCCCTCTTCCTCGAGGAAGGCATCCGGATCATCCAGCTTGGCGGCAAAGGCCTTGTGGCCCATTTCCTCGACCAAAATCATGGCCGTTTCTTGGTCCAACTGCTGGTTGATGGTGCACATCTGGCCCAGCTTCATCAAATGCTTGATGACCTCAGAGGCCTTGATGGACATCTTGTGTGCCAAATCGGCCACCGAGATGGTCTCAGGAATGTGGACCTCTTGCACCTGCATCTCAGCGGGAGCAACGAAGGTTGACGGTGCACCGCCACGACGATCGGCGCCGCGATCAGCAGCACCACGACGACCACCGGCCGCACCGCGGCTAGGCGCACGCCAGCCACCTGCGGCAGGGCGAGCCCCACCGGGCGCTGCGGCACCGGCGGGCTTGACACCGCCACGCTTCTTGTCATCGGACCAGCTCGACGACAGCTTCTCGGACTTGACCGACTTCTTGTCGCCCGGCTTGGCAGCCGTGGCCGAACCTGGAGCAGCGGCACCTGGGGCGCCCGCCTTCTTGTGAATCGTACCGGTGATGGCTTCCTTGGCGGCTTCGGCCGGCTTCGGCTCTTCCTTCTTCGCGACCATCACCTTCTTCGGTGCGTTCATCATCGCGCGGATGGCAGCAGCTTCGGCTTCGGCGGCCTTGCGGCGGCGCTCCAAATCAACGGCTTTTTGTTTCTCTTCGGCACCGACGTCAACCGCCTTCACCACGCGCAGCGCGGGCTTCGGTGCTTCGGCCGGGGCAGCTGCGGCAACAGGCGCAGCGACCGGGGCCGGTGCTTCCACGGGCGCAGCAGCAACGGGTGCTGCCACAGGGGCGGGCGCAGGCGCTGGAGCCGGTGCACGAGCAGCAGCGGCCGCCTTGTTGATGGCGGCAGCCTCGCGTGCCACGGACTCAGCCGTCGGGCGAGCCTTGGTCGACTTGCTGGCAGCCTTGGCAGCAGCGGCCTCGGCGGCTTCAGCAGCGGCGCGCGCGGCAGCTTCTTCAGCGGCACGCGCCTCAGCAGCCGCCTTTTCTTGGCGACGCTTTTCTTCCGCTTCACGCGCCAACCGATCGGCTTCTTCACGCTCACGAACGCGGGCCGCCAATTCTTCTTCCTGCTGACGCAGCGAAGCGGCTTGCGCCTTGGCTTCCTCTTCGCGACGCTGCAGGTCAGCTTCCTCGGCAGCAGCCGCGGCGGCCTCATCGACGCCGCTAGCACCGTCCATCTTGACGAAGGTGCGTTTCTTGCGAACTTCCACCTGAATGGTGCGCGCCTTGCCACTGGCATCGGCTTGCTTGATTTCGCTGGTCGACTTGCGGGTCAGCGTGATCTTCTTGCGGTCGGCGCTTGCGGTCCCGTGCGAGGTGCGCAGGTAGTCAAGCAGACGCTCCTTGTCGGCTTCGTTCAAAGCGTCATTAGGAGACGCGGTCTTGACGCCTGCTGCTTGAAGCTGCTCAAGCAGCGTGCTCGCAGGCCTATTCAGCTCTGCGGCAAACTGGGCGACGGTGGTCACAGCCATTGTTGAATCCTTAACTTATGCGGTCGGTGCTGGGCGAATGATGGGTTTTGAAAGAAGCCATAAGGCCTCAAGCAGTGAACCAATGTTCGCGGGCCTTCATGATCATGGTGCGGGCGGCGCCCTCTTCCATGCCAGCGAGTTCAACGAGTTCGTCGACGGCCAGATCGGCCAGGTCGTCGCGAGTGTGGATGTCGCCATCGGAGAGTTTGGCGATCAGGTCAGGCGTCATGCCTTCCAGATCACGCAGGTCTTGGGACACTTCCTCGACCTTCTCTTCGCGGGCAATCTCCATGGTCAACAGAGCATCTTTTGCGCGGGTACGCAGCTCATTGACCGTGTCCTCGTCGAAGGCCTCAACTTCCAGCATTTCCTGCATAGGCACGTAGGCCACTTCTTCCAGGCTGGTAAAACCCTCGGCGATCAGGATATCGGCGACTTCGGCATCCACATCGAGTTTCTCGATGAAGAGCTTGCGCACCGATTCCGATTCCTGCTCATGCTTCACTGCCGATTCCTCGGCCGACATGATGTTGATACGCCAGCCGGTCAGCTCGGAAGCGAGCCGCACGTTCTGGCCGCCACGGCCGATGGCGATAGCGAGGTTTTCCTCGTCCACCACCACGTCCATGGCATGACGTTCTTCGTCCACCACGATGGACTGCACATTCGCCGGTGCCAAGGCGCCGATCACGAACTGGGCCGGATCTTCCGACCACAGCACGATGTCCACACGCTCACCGGCCAATTCATTGGTCACACCGTTGACGCGCGAACCACGCACGCCAACGCAGGTGCCGATGGGGTCGACACGCTTGTCGTGCGACAGCACGGCCAGCTTGGCGCGCGAACCGGCGTCACGTGCGCAGCTCTTGATCTCCAGCAGGCCTTGTTCGATCTCAGGCACTTCCTGAGCGAACAACTCGGTCATGAACTGAGGCGCGCTGCGCGACAGCATGATCTGCGGGCCACGCTGCGTGGGGTCCACACCCAGGATCACCGCGCGAACTCGGTCACCGGTGCGCAGGTTTTCCTTGGGGATCATCTCGGTGCGCTTCAGGCGACCTTCGATGCGGCCAGACTCGGCAATGATGTCGCCTTTGTCCAAACGCTTGACGGTACCGACGAAAATTTGCTCGCCGCGTGCCAAGAAGTCGTTCAGCAGTTGCTCACGCTCAGCGTCACGGATCTTTTGCAGAATGACCTGCTTGGCGGCTTGCGCGCCAATGCGACCGATTGGCACCGATTCGATTGGCTCTTCGATGTGGTCTTCCACCTCGATGTCAGGAATTTGTTCCTGAGCTTCGAACAGCAGAATTTCAGCGTCGGGGTTTTGCAGGCCAGCCTCATTGGGCACGACATGCCAGCGACGGAAGGTCTCGTAGGCGCCAGACTCGCGATCAACAGAGACGCGAATATCGGCTTCGCCGCCACACAGCTTTTTGGTGGCCGAAGCCAGCGCTGCCTCAACAGCACCAAACACGACGTCGAGCTCGACGCTCTTCTCGCGAGAAATCGCGTCCACCAACATCAACAGTTCGCGGTTCATTGATCAGGACCTCCGTCTACTTTGTCATCTTTTCGCACGGGCTTGGTCCGAGCCGGCTTCTTGGCCGGAGCGGGCTTCACGCCGCGACCCTTGAAGCTGATCGCAGGCACCAAACGCGCCTCACGAACTTCTTCAAGAGAAAAATCTAAGGCCTGGTCGGCCTTGCCATCATTGAAAATCACACGCCAAGCGTCCGCGGGCGCCACCACCTCAACCGGCGCCGCCACTTGAGGCGCAGTTTCTGCCGCGTCAGCGGGCTGTGCATCGAGCGCCAACTGGGCGCTCAAAATGCCGCTGTATTTCTTGCGCCCCTGAAAAGGCATGCGCAGGGTCAACTCAATCTCTTCACCCACAAAGCGCGCGTAGTCAGCAGCTTTTTTCAAGGGGCGATCAAGACCGGGCGAGGACACTTCGAGTCGCTCGTAGGCACAAGCCTCGACCTCAAGCAAATACTGCAACTGGCGCGTCACGCGCTCGCAATCTTCGACATTGATCAACTCACCGGCCAGAGCCTGTTCCGGCAGTTTGTCAATATACACACGCAGCAATCCAGCCGGACTGCGCTCGCAGTCCACCAAGTCGTAACCCAGACCGGTTACCGTTTTCTCAACAGCTTCTTGCCAATTCATGCGTGGTATTTCTTCGATCTCTCTTGCGTATTCACAAATCGCTTCTGGCGACTCAGGTCAGCGGCTCAAATTTTATGCAAAGAACGTTCAAGCAAAAAAAATGGGCTGGATGAATCCGCCCAACCCCTGCTCGCCCAAGCGGACAAAACGCCGATATTTTGTCGACCCTGTCCAGCCTGCTGTTAGCACCCGCCGGGCGTGATACCCATCGAGCTGCCTTAGCGAAGCCGGGATTGTACTATGCAAGCACCGTGCCGACAAGCTTGCGGCTTGCATCATCGCAATGCCATGCGAAAATCGCCAACTGATTCAAATTAAAGGAGCCACTATGGGATTTCTCGCAGGCAAGCGATTGCTGATCACCGGCCTACTGTCCAACCGATCCATCGCTTACGGCATTGCAAAAGCCTGCCACCGCGAGGGCGCGGAATTGGCGTTCAGCTATCAAGGCGAACGTTTCAAGGATCGCATCACCGAATTTGCCGCCGAGTTTGATTCCAAACTTGTTTTCGATTGCGACGTGTCCGATGACGCGCAAATGGAAGCCCTGTTTGCCGATCTGGGCCAAGCCTGGCCCGAGTTTGATGGCTTTGTGCACTCGATCGGTTTCGCGCCGCGCGACGCCATCGCAGGAGATTTCCTCGACGGCCTGACGCGCGAAAACTTCCGCATCGCCCACGATATTTCGGCCTACAGCTTCCCTGCTATGGCCAAGTTGGCCGCGCCGCGCCTGCGCGCAGGCAGCTCGCTGCTGACTTTGTCCTACCTGGGTGCCGCACGCTATGTGCCGAACTACAACACCATGGGATTAGCCAAGGCCTCGCTCGAAGCCAGCGTCCGCTATCTGGCTCAATCGATGGGCAAGCGTGCCGTGCGCGTCAACGGCCTGTCGGCCGGCCCGATCAAAACCTTGGCCGCCTCGGGCATCAAAGACTTCGGCAAGCTGTTGACCCAATTCGCCGCCAACACGCCCATCCGCCGCAACATCACGATTGAAGACGTCGGCAATGTCGCCGCCTTCTTGCTGTCGGACCTGGCCGCCGGCGTCAGCGCCGAGATCATGTATGTGGACGGCGGCTATAGCCACGTTGCGCTGACCGACGAAGACCAAGGCTAAGCACCAAGCGGCAAAAGCACTGACTCGGCTTTTGCCTGCATAGCAAAACGGGACCCGCGGGTCCCGTTTTTTATGGTCCGGTCAAAGCGACCGGCAAAGTATCAATCCCGCACGCAATCAACGAAATAGCGCGAGCGACCATCCTCACCCTTCTCTTCCACCAAGCCATGCACATCGGTGGCAAAGCCAGGGAACTTGGCGTTAAAGTCGCGCGTGAATTTCAAATAGTCGACGATCTTCTTGTTGAAACGCTCACCAGGAATCAACAGAGGAATGCCGGGCGGATAAGGCGTCAACAAGACCGTTGTGACGCGCCCCTCCAGATCATCGATGGCCACCCGCTCGGTTCGGCGATGCGCGATATGCGCATAGGCATCACTGGGCTTCATGGCCGGGTGCAGATCGGAGAGATATACGTCAGTGGTCAAGCGCGCAATGTCGCCCTTGGCATACATCTCATGGATGCTCTGGCACAAGTCCTTCAAGCCCATGCGCTCATAACGAGGATTTGCCGCCGCAAACTCCGGCAGGATGCGCCAGATCGGCGCATTCTTGTCGTAGTCATCCTTGAACTGCTGCAAGGCAGTCAACAAGGTATTCCAACGCCCCTTGGTGATGCCAATGGTGAACAGGATGAAGAAGGAATACAGACCCGTCTTCTCGACCACCACGCCATGCTCGGCCAGGAACTTGGTGACGATGGAGGCAGGGATGCCGGTCTCGGCAAATTTGCCGCTCATGTCCATGCCGGGCGTGATGATGGTGGACTTGATCGGGTCCAGCATATTGAAGCCGGCCGCAATCTTGCCAAAGCCATGCCACTTTTCGTTGGCCTTCAGCATCCAGTCAGCCGGCTTGCCGTAGCCCTCCTCGACCAGCTTGTCCGGACCCCAGACCTTGAACCACCAGTCCTTGCCGTACTCTTCGTCGACCTTGCGCATGGCGCGGCGGAAGTCCAGCGCCTCAGAAATACTCTCCTCCACCAGCGCGGTGCCGCCGGGCGGCTCCATCATCGCAGCCGCCACATCGCAACTGGCAATGATCGAGTACTGCGGGCTGGTCGAGGTGTGCATCAGATAGGCCTCATTGAACAAGTGCTTGTCCAACTTGACGTTCTGAGAGTCCTGCACCAGCACCTGCGAAGCCTGACTCAGGCCCGCCAGCAATTTGTGGGTGGACTGCGTCGCATAGACCATCGCGGTCTTAGGGCGCGGGCGATTCTTGCCCATCGCATGGTATGAGCCATAGAAGTTATGGAAGGCCGCATGCGGCAACCAAGCCTCGTCGAAATGCAGGGTATCGATCCAGCCGTCCAGCTTCTTCTTGATGGTCTCGGTGTTGTAGAGCACGCCGTCATAGGTTGACTGGGTCAAAGTCATGATGCGCGGCTTGATCTTGGAGGTGTCCACGCCCTTCAGCAAAGGGTTCTTGGCGATCTTCTTCTTGATCGTCTCGGGCGAAAACTCGCTCTCGGGGATAGGGCCAATGATGCCGTAGTGATTGCGCGTAGGCGTCATGAACACCGGCACAGCACCGGTCATGATGATGCTGTGCAAGATGCTCTTGTGGCAGTTGCGATCCACCACCACCACATCACCCGGCGCCACTGTGTGGTGCCAGACCATTTTGTTGGAGGTGCTGGTGCCGTTGGTGACGAAGAAGCAATGGTCGGCGTTGAAGATGCGCGCGGCATTCTTCTCGGAGGCCGCCACCGGGCCGGTGTGGTCCAGCAACTGGCCCAGCTCTTCGACCGCATTGCAGACGTCCGCGCGCAGCATGTTCTCACCGAAGAACTGGTGAAACATCTGGCCCACCGGACTCTTCAGGAAGGCCACGCCGCCCGAGTGACCAGGGCAGTGCCAGCTGTAAGAGCCGTCTTGCGCATAGTCCATCAGCGCCTTGAAGAACGGCGGCGCCAGGCCGTCGAGATAGCTCTTGGCTTCGCGGATGATGTGGCGCGCAACGAACTCCGGCGTGTCCTCAAACATATGAATGAAGCCGTGCAGCTCACGCAGGATGTCGTTGGGCAAATGCTGCGAAGTGCGCGTTTCGCCGTAGATGTAGATCGGGATATCGGCGTTCTTGAAGCGAATCTCTTCAATGAACTTACGCAGGCTCAGCACCGCCGGGTCCAGCTCGGGACCAGGCGTGAACTCCTCATCGTCGATGGACAAGATGAAGGCGCTGGCGCGGCTTTGCTGCTGCGCAAACTGACTCAGGTCACCATAGCTGGTGGCCCCCAAGACCTCGAAGCCCTCTTTCTGGATCGCATCGGCCAGAGCGCGAATACCCAAACCCGAGGTGTTCTCGGAGCGATAGTCCTCGTCGATGATGACGATGGGAAAACGAAAGCGAAGCATCGTGAGCCTCCAGGGGCTGGGACAGAAAAAAATGAAAGGCGCGAAGTGTAGGGCCAAGAAGCCCGGCTGCGTCGCGCCGGACTGGCTTTTTCGCGCAAACAGAACACCGGCCGGCCTCGATCGGCCCCAAACCAGCACCCATACAGCGCGCTACACTGATTTAACAACATCATGAACTGCGGGGAGTGACATGGAGATGACTCAAGCCAATGCGTGGTGGATCGCTTGCGGCGCGCTGATCGCCGTCGAAATGACCACCGGCACGTTTTACTTGTTGATGCTGGCGCTGGGCTGCGCCGCCGGCGCTGGGGCCGCCTATCTGGGCCTGAGCGGCTCGCAGCAGATTTTCACTGCGGCCCTCATCGGCGGCGTGGCCGTGGTGGTGTGCCGCAAGCTCCGCAATCAACGCGCCAGCCCCCTGCCCGCCGACGCCAATGCCGACGTGCACATCGACATTGGCCAGTCGGTTCAGGTCGAGCAATGGAACGCAGACGGCACGGCCACGGTCAAGTACCGCGGCGCGCAATGGCAGGCCCGCTTTCGCGGCAACAGCAGCCCCGCACCCGGGCGCCACGTGATTCGCGCCATCGAAGGCAGTTGCTTGATGCTCGACGCCTGAGCCCACATCGACAACCGTTTGTCGAGTCCTCGACAAGGAATTCAATAAGTCAGCAAAGGGAGAACTTCATGGAAATTGCTTTGGTCCTGCTGTTTGTCGCAGCCATCTTCATCATCCAATCGATCAAGGTCGTGCCGCAGCAAAACGCCTGGGTGGTTGAACGCCTAGGCAAATACCACGGGACATTGACGCCAGGTTTGAACTTCCTCTACCCCTTCATTGACCGGCTGGCCTACAAGCATTCGTTGAAGGAAATCCCCCTGGATGTACCCAGCCAGGTCTGCATCACCAAGGACAACACCCAGCTGACGGTAGACGGCATTCTGTACTTCCAAGTCACCGACGCCATGCGCGCCAGCTACGGCTCCAGCAACTTCATCGTCGCCATCACCCAGCTGGCGCAAACGACGCTGCGCTCGGTCATCGGCCGCATGGAACTGGACCGCACCTTCGAGGAGCGCGACATCATCAACAGCTCGGTGGTGCAGGCGCTGGATGAGGCCGCGCTGAATTGGGGCGTCAAGGTTTTGCGCTACGAAATCAAGGACCTGACACCGCCCGCCGTCATCCTGCACGCAATGCAGGCCCAGATCACTGCCGAGCGTGAAAAGCGCGCCTTGATTGCCGCCTCCGAGGGCCGTCGCCAAGAGCAGATCAATATTGCCACCGGCGCACGCGAGGCCGCCATCGCACGCTCGGAAGGCGAAAAGCAGGCCGAGATCAACAAGGCCCAAGGCGAGGCAGCGGCCATCACCGCCGTGGCGGAAGCGACCTCCGAGGCCATCCGCAAGATCGCAGCAGCCATCCAACAACCGGGCGGCGACCAAGCCGTGCAACTGAAGGTGGCCGAGAAGGCGGTTGATGCATTTGGGCAATTGGCCAAGACCAACAACACCATGATCGTGCCCGGCAATATGAGCGAGGTCTCCGGCTTGATTGGCACCGCGATGGCGTTAATGAAGAACGGCAGCAAGACCTAATTCGCTCCAGCGATTCGAACAGCCCGTCGCCTCCGACTGCATTGCCAGCGGCGATTGGGCAGCAAACTCACTTCAATATTTAGTCAACTTTCCCTTTGCGTATAAAAACTGCGCTATGATGGCGGGCTTCGGAGAGGTGGATGAGCGGTTTAAGTCGCACGCCTGGAAAGCGTGTGTGGGTTTATCCCCACCGCGGGTTCGAATCCCGCCCTCTCCGCCAGAACTAGGTTTTTGACAGTCTTTATGAGTCCAAAACCATCCCCTAAAGGCCCCGTAAGCTCTTGAGCTGCGGGGCTTTTTTGTTTTTCAGACCGGCTCAAGTTCACTCGAAAAACATGTGCACAGGCGTCGATGTTTGGCTAGATCGCAAGGGCGAAGTCGCAACAGCTTTGACGGACTTTCAAAAAACGGAACTGAGCTGCCGAGCGAAACGAGCAAGGGCATGTCTTAAGGCGCAAAAGGTTAGAGGCATAAGAAAAACTCGCAAGCAGGCAGCCAAAAAGCAACCGCACCCCGTTTAAGCCAGAGCATCCAAACTGGCAAGAGCACTGCGGATATAGGCCACGCGATCGTCCAGTGAAGCGTCAGGAGGCCGGATGCCGATCTTCAAACCCAAGATGGGCAGGCTTTTGTAGTCCGCCAAGCGTAGACATTCATGCATAGCAGCTTCGGTCATCAAAGAGCCATCGGCGCCCACCCCATCCGACAGTTTTTTCGCCGGCGGCATATGGCTGTCACTCCATGACCCATACGGCGTGTCCGCCCCCGATGCGCCCGAGAACATCAAGCCGGCCAGCACGCCTTTTTCTTTCGCCAAGCGCAGGTGTTGCAGAGCGCCCCTTGGATCGCGAGCCTCGATGACGGAGCGCCCCCAGTTGATCACCACGCCCAGATTGCAGCCAAAGCGCGCATTGATGTCCAACACGGTCTCGATTTCCTCGTTCAGGCTCAAAAAGCCCTTGGACGGAAGCTGGTTCGGAAGGTAGGCATCGCAATGCTCGATGACCACCCGAGCACCCTGCCAATCCCATTGCACCAAGGTCGCCAAAGACTCCTTCAAAGCCCCGACCGAAGAAGCCGCGACCGCCCGGTTTGGCGCGGTATGGATTTGAATGGCGTCCACGACCCGCTTGCCACAAGCAGCATTCAAAGTCGAAATTGCCTCACAAGCCTTGCGCAGAAAGAGCAAAGCCTCTTCTCGACCTTGGGCGTTGTCGGAGGCAATGCCAAAGTGCGGATTCCGGGATAGCGCTGCCATGACGCCGGGAATGCAGGTGAATACAAAGCGCCACTGCTTGTCGATATTCTGAATAAACCAGTTGTCATCGTGGGGATGCAAGCGGCCGGTGAAGGGATGCTCAAGGCCTTTGACGTTCGGCAGGTCCATCAGCCGCTGGTAATAACGCGCTTCCAGATCGGGCTCCCAAGCCGAGGTATTGGGAGATGCGGCATAGGCGCCAACAAAATACTGCACTGCTTTTCCTTGTTTGATGGTGGCGGCATGGCGATGCTCGGAGGTAGATGAATGTTCATAGAGCCGCCCGGGCTTGCCCGGCAACTTGTCGCCTAACCCCAATCCAATGCGAGCACCCACGCCAACTCGGCCATTTTGCCGACTGCAAAGCTGCACAGCGCCCGATTCCTGCTCTTTCGACTGATGTTTTCTACCAAAGCTCCTGAGAACCCGCCGCCGCGTGAGCGCTCAGACAAAGCAAAAAAAGGGCCGATTCCAATTGAATCGACCCCTCTCCCTACCCTCAACTCACATCCATTAGCGTCTGGCGACGCAGCGCCACAACCAGGGACTGGCGATGCCGACGAGCATCAAGCGCGCTGCGCAGCGCTGCGCCGTCCGACCAAGGCCCCCATCAGGCCCAAGCCCGTCACCAGCAACAGGTAGCTGGCCGGCTCTGGAACGGCACTGGTCAAGCTGACCACATCGCCAGCCAACATGGTCGGCTCGATCGTCGCCGGCGCGCTCAAGAGCTTGGGCATCAGCTCGATCCGAAACAGATCGCCGTTGGGGTTACCCAAATACGTTTGCTGATCGGCGGCCATGAGTCCCACGGCAAAGCTGCTGCCAACGGTTCCTTCGCCCTGCAGCAAGGGGCCGTCAAAACTGATGTCAAAACTCAGCTTGCCGCCCAGCGTGAGCGAATGGAACAGGTCGTTGTATGAGCCGGCATTGCTCAAGACAAAGCCCTCAGACAAGCTGCCGCTGACAAAGCCTTCCGCCACATAGCCGCCGCCGAATTGGCCTTGGAAATGATCCAGTCGAACGGTGGCAGCCAGCGTCGGGCTGTTGCCCGGATTGAACTGCACATCCAGCCAACCGCTTGCGCCATTGGCGCCCAGTCCTGCGGTGTTGATTTCGGCGTGGTAGCGGGTCGTCAGCGCCGAGGCCCAAGGGCTGAGGCCCAGCAAGGCCAGGGCCAGCACGGCAGGTCGCAAGGCGAGCAAGGAAAAGTTCTTTTTCAACATGATGGGGCAGTCCTTAGAAATTGCCGGAATAGACCTTGGCGCTATAGCTCACGGCGAGCTTGGCCGGATTGATGAAGCTGACGGGCACCGTCACGCTGGCACCGGGCGCCAACTCCGTGGCAGCGATGCTGATGTAAGGCGAACCGGCATGGCTACCGCTGGCATTGGCCAGGCTGACACCCGCGGGCAAGCCATCCAATTGCAACTGCAGCGGGCCCATCAGGGCGCTAGAACCTTGGTTGGTCAGCGTGATGTTGCCGGTGTAGCGCTGGGTCACCCGATTGAACAAGAGACCCGAGCTGCTAACGCGTGTCGAAGCCGTCACATCGAGCACATTGCTGACCGAGAAGGCCACGGCGCTTGAGCTACCGACGTTGTTGGCCGCGTCATAAGCCAAGGCAAGCAGTTCATGAGCGCCATTGGCCAGCTGGGTCGAGTCGAGACTCAAGGCGTAGGGCGCCGCAGTGCCACTGCCCTTGATCTGGCCGTCCACCTTGAACTCCACCTTGCTCACACCGACGTTGTCGCTGGCAGTGGCCTGCAATTTGATTTGCCCACTGTTACCGCTGACACTGGCAGTCACTACCGGCGCCTCGGTGTCGGCCACTTGGCTGACCCAAACCGGCGCCGACCACAGAATCTTGCCGTCGGTCTGTGTGACCTTGGCGTAATAGAAGTGCTCGCCCAGTGCCGGCGTGAAGTTATTGACGGCTTGGCTGGAGAAGACGCTGACCGTGCCATTGCGCTTGGGCACGCCCTCCCAGATCTGCACCGTGGAGGCGGCCTTGCCGGTGCCGGGCGCGTAATTCGCAACCAGATTCAGCGGGCCGGCATTGCGGAAGCTCTCGCCCATCACATGGCCGTTTGCCGTCAGGACCAACTGCGAGGTTTTGTCCATTGTGGCGAAGACGCGGCGCGCCTTGATCGCTTCGACAAAGGCATCCTTGGACAAGGGCACGCCGGTCGGGATCAAGATGCCATTGCGATTCGGGCCCGAGGCACCCCAGTTGGCGCAATGGTTGTCTTGATTGGTCGTGAAGGCGATCTTGAAACCAGCCTCCAGCGCCTTCTTGCAAGCGCCCTCGTAGCCACTATTGCCGTTGTCGGACTCATTGGTGGTGTTGGAGAAGGCTGGCGTGTTCATCACCTCACACAAGGCCATCGCCTTTTCGCCGTCCTCGGTGTAGCCAAGAGCCACGCCATTGACCAGGTATTGGCCGCTGCTGGCGGGGTGGTTGAACTGACCGACTAGGCCGCGCTGCGCCATCAAGGTGTAGAGCTTGGCGGCATTGTTCTTCTCGGTGAAGGTATCGGCCAGCAGTTCGCCCTTGGCGTTGTACTCCCAGCCCAGCAACTCGTTGGAGTTGAAGATGTTCAGGTGGCCACCGCCGCTGATGGTGCCCCACTCCATGCCATACACGCCCAAGAAGTTCGGGTGGGCTGCATTGAAATTGGCTGCCGCGGCCAAACCGGCCTGATACAGATTCTTGGCGTATGCGGGTGTTTGCGCGGTGTTGGTGCCGGTGTCCCCGTCGAACATATGGTTGTGCTCGGAGGTCATCAAGATGTCGAGCCCGCGATCCATCGCGTATTGGTAAGCCTGCGCTGGGCCCTGCCCCAGATTGGACTGAGGTTGCTGCTCACCGTTGCAGTTGCCGAGGGTGCCGCCGCCATCGCTGTGGCCGGTCTGGCTGTGCAAATTGCCGAGATAGACGGTGTAAGGCAAGCCACCGGCGCTGCCGACTGCGGCGGCCGCAAAAGTTGCAGGCGCCTGCGCAGTCACGGCTGCCGTAGCAGCACGCTGAGTCTGCTTGTTATTGAGCGCGGCGCTGCGCGCGTTCGCCAAGGGCTTGAACGCAGGCAGCTTAGGCGCGGCAAGCTTGCCGACCTGCATGTCCCAGCTTTGTTCCACCAATTCGGCATCGGGCGCACTCAAGCTGCGCTCGACAAAATCGGCCATCACGCCGGTCGAGGGCAGCTCGGTCGCCTCGGCGGAGCTGGCGGTCAGGCGCACTTGATAAATCCCGTCGGCCGCGGCCATGCCGAATTGCCGCCCCGCCCAGTCGACCTTGACGGACAAGTCACCCTTGACCAAGGATTCAACGCCATACCAGCGCTGCACCAAGGCCCCGGCAGGGTCGAGCAACTCGAGTCGCCAAGACACCGTCTGCGCATGCGCCACCTGCGGATACTCAAAGCGCAGCGTGAAGCTGCGCGCCTCGGCAATCGCGCCGGCCGCGGCGCGATAAGGCACATGCAGCGTTGCCTCGAACTCCTGGTGATCGGGACTGACAGCATTGCCCACCGCCAAGCCGGCGGCGGATGCACTCAAAAGCAGAGCTATGGCGCGTTGCGGGGTGTGTTTTTGCATGGGGATAAATCGACGAGGAGGGAGCGAGAAAGGGCTTGCGCCATTGGCTAAGTTGCGAGCCGTCCGCATGCGAGGCGGCTACAGCTCAGCAAGCCCCACCGCACAGCGGCGGAGCTCAGCAAGTACATCGAACTAGAAAGGGACTCCGAACCCCAGAAAGCCGCGCTGGCTTCGCCTGCACAGCCGCTGGTGTCGGAGCCCTCCTCAGGAGGCCTTGCGACGGCGCGCGACAAAGCCCACAGCGGCCAAGCCGGCCAGCAGCATGGCGTAGGTTTGCGGCTCGGGGACGGCGGCCACAGCGCTTCCTTCTACCGTAACCAAGTCGTAGCGCATCGTGCCCCCAGGGGCGTAAGCACCACCACCCGTAGCAGTTGTAGCGTACTGGCTGGTTGTTGGCTTGAAGGCGGAAACGATACGAAGCGTGACACTTGCTTGATTGTCGATAGCGCTAACAGCAGACAAATCGATAACGTTGTGCGCAAACACGAGGGCGGTCGGCGAGGTCACCAATTGAGCATCAGTGAAGTTCGCTCCGTCCAGCGAATACTGCACCATCACATTAGCTGAAGCGGTGGCACTCAGCCTGTTGTCGTAGCTGAAAACGATGTCTTCAAATCCCAGCGTACTGATAGTGAACTGCACCCCTTTGGACAGGTTGTCCGCGCCTTGCGCTGCATAGGTTGTCGTCTGCCATGCTTTGTCATTCACGGTACCAACGGCCTCCCCGCCCCCGGCGAAGGATCCAGCGATCCCGCCGACAACAGATGCTGCACCAGTACCGGTTGATGCGACCAAGGTGCCAGATGTGGCATTGAAGTTCCACTGAGTCACTACTACGGCTTGCGCACCAAAGCTCAACAGCGAGGCCGCGGTCAATAAGCTCAAGGACGTAATTTTCTTTACGGCATGCAGGGCTAAAGTGTTTTTCATGGACATGATGAAGATGAATCGGGTGAACGAACGGGTTAAAGACAGATGAACAGACTAGACAGCAAAAACCAACCCCAAAACCAGTACTCGGCCTAGCCAATCAAACAAGCGACAAAGTGCGCGCAAACGTTTGGCATCGGGGCAAAAAATTTTTGCCGATAGCTAAGTCGAGTGTTCAGCCCAACTCAGCCGGGACATTGGGCAAGCGCTGACTCGAAAACCTTACGTCTAGGTGCCTTACGCCTGCCTCAAATACTTCCTAGTTTGCAGCATAGCTAATCAGTTATGACAGCTTCAAGACAGCCGTATCGCACTGGCACGGAATCCCCCTCAAACAGGGGATTCAACAATCGCTTACCCCTAGTTCAATCGCATCACAAGAGCAAACCGCCACAAGCGCAAACCCGAGACTGGATTGGCGATATTCGTGGCTCAGGGCAAACGGCCAAGCGCGCGGGGACTCTAGGCAACGCATCGTGGACGAAGGCCTCTCGTAAGCTCCCCTGTCAAGAAGACAGTTGATTTCTAGAGTTTGCGGCGGTTGTGATGATCAATCTGGGCATGAACTGCTTGGGCGGTACGCCCCCCCAGTGCGTCATGCGGTCGGTACTCGTTGTATTGGGTCAGCCAATCGTCGGCGATGGCTTGGACTTGTTCGATGGAACTGAACAGGTAGGCGTCGAGCACTTCCGTTCGGAATGTCCGGTTGAACCGTTCGATGTAGGCGTTCTGGTTGGGCTCGCCAGGCTCGATGTAGTTCAAGGCAATACCTTTGCGCTGGGCCCATTCGACGAAGTCATGGCTGGTCATCTCGGGGCCGTTGTCCATGCGAATCGACTGCGGCGCACCGTACCAATCCACCAGACGGTCCATCGTTCGAATCAACATCGAAGCCGGCAGGGATTGGGCCACCTGGATCGCCAGGGCCTCGCGATTGGCTTCGTCGATGACGTTGAGGGTTCGGAATCGCCGGCCGTCGTAGAGCACGTCATGCATGAAGTCCAAGGCCCACCCCTGATTGACGAACGATCCCGCAGCGAGAGGCACGGGTTCGCGCTTGGGAATGCGGCGCTTGGTGCGCCGAGGAATGTTCAGGCCCAAGTCGCAGTACACCCGCCAGACTCGCTTGTGGTTCCATGGCCGACCATCTAGGCGCAGCCGGTCAAAGCACTTCCAGAATCCCCAGCGACCGTTGCGCTCGACGATGCCGTTGAGCGCTTCAATGACCTCGGCGTCCTTCTCCTGAGGTAACGGTGGCACCTTGTAGTACGCCGCCCGCGACAAGCCTGCGGCGTGGCAGGCTCGCGTGATCGACAAGCGGTGTTCGGTCACCATGACCTCGACCGCCTGCCGCTTCACGGACGGCGTCAGAATTTTTTTGACAGTACGTCCTTGATCGCGGCGTTCTCCAATGCCAAGTCCGCGTACATGCGCTTGAGCCGCGCGTTCTCCGTCTCCAGCTCGCGCATGCGCGTCAGGTCCGACACCGTCGCGCCCGCGTACTTGCTCTTCCACGCGTAATACGTCGGCGCGCTGATGGCGTGTTTACGGCACACCTCCGCCACGGGCATGCCTGCCTCGCCTTCCTTGAGGATCGCCACGATCTGGCTCTCCGTGAGTCAGGTCCGACACCGTCGCGCCCGCGTACTTGCTCTTCCACGCGTAATACGTCGGCGCGCTGATGGCGTGTTTACGGCACACCTCCGCCACGGGCATGCCTGCCTCGCCTTCCTTGAGGATCGCCACGATCTGGCTCTCCGTGAACTTGCTCTTCCTCATCGGCCTCTTCCTTTCGGGTTGGGCCGCATTCTCTGACTTCAGTTGTCTACTTGGTGGGTGAGCTTACGGTGAGCTTACGATTCGGCTCGACAGTATTAGGCTTTCGATTCGTCCTTCAAGACGCCTCGGCGGATTTGGTCCAATTCGATACTTTCGAACAAGGCCTTGAAGTTACCCTCGCCGAAGCCTTCATTGCCTTTGCGTTGAATGATCTCGAAGAAGATCGGTCCGATCACTTCCTTGGTGAAAATCTGCAGCAGCAATTCATTCGGGGCATCCAGGTGGGCCGCTCCGTCGATCAGGATGCGTAAGCGGCGGAGCTCTTCGACGTTCTCGCCATGGCCTGGCAGGCGTTTGTCGATCAGGTCAAAATAGGTGTTGATGGTGTCTTGGAACTCAACACCTGACGTGCGCATACGCTCGACCGTGCTGTAGACATCGTCCGTGCCCATGGCGACGTGCTGAATGCCTTCGCCATGATAGATGTCCAAGTACTCGGCGATTTGGCTCTTGTCGTCGCTGCTTTCGTTGATGGGGATCCGAATATTGCCGCAGGGGCTGGTCATTGCCTTGCTCTTTAGACCGGTCAGTTTGCCTTCGATGTCGAAGTAGCGCACTTCACGGAAATTGAAGAAGCGCTCGTAGAAGTCCGCCCATTCCTTCATCCGGCCACGGAAGACGTTATGTGTCAGGTGGTCGATATAGGTCAGGCCCAAGCCGACTGGGTTGGCTGGGACTGGCTTGCCTTCGGCGTCGAGCAGAGGCACAAAGTCAACGTCATAGATGCTGATATTGCCGATGTCACCGGTGGTCGCGCCATTCTTGCCCTGCCAGCGGTCGACGAAATAGATCAGGGAGTCGCCAATGCCTTTGATGGCCGGGATGTTCAACTCCATCGGGCCGGCCTTGTTGTCGAAGCCCCAGGCACCCAACTCCAGCGCACGCCTATAGGCATAGGCCGCATCTTGGACCCTGAAGGCGATGGCACAGATGGAGGGGCCATGCAGGCGCGCGAAGCGTTGCGCAAAGGAGTCTACTTCTGCGTTGATGATGAAGTTCACTCCGCCTTGGCGGTACAGGGTGACGTTCTTGTGCCGATGTTTGGCCACGGCAGTGAAGCCCATGGTCAGGAAAAGCTTGCCGAGTTCGGCAGGATCGGGGGCTGCGAACTCAATGAATTCGAAGCCTGCGGTGCCCATCGGATTTTCCCAGGGGGTGAATGCCATGTTTTCTCCAACAAAGTCTTGCGATGGGTCAAGACTGTAGGCTCTTCGCTGCGCAGGATTCATGCGAACTCAGGCGTCGAGTACCCTAAATGCGCAGGATTACTGCGACAATTTTCGGTATGGAAAATGGAATACAGCTTGATACGATCGATCGGCGCATTTTGAGGGCGTTGCAGGTTGACGGCCGCGTGACGTATGACGCGCTCGCCGCCCAGGTCAATCTCTCGGCCTCGGCGGTGCTCAGGCGTGTGCGGCGGCTGGAGGAATCGGGCGCTATTTCGGCGTACGTTGCTTTGGTGCCGCCCGAGCGGGTGGGCCTCGGTTTGACGGCCTATATCAATGTGCGGCTGGAGAAACATACCGAAAGCCACAAGCGCAACCCGATGGAACTGTTCCGCGTGGCGGTGCAGGCCTGGCCGGAGGTGGTCGAGTGCGCGGCATTGACTGGCGATATGGACTATCTGCTGCGGGTGGTGGTGCAAGACATGGCGCACTACGCCCGCTTCATTACCGAGACGCTGCTCAAGCACCCTAGCGTGCAAGACTGCAAGACCAGCTTTGTCTTGGATCGCCTGAAGAACACCACGGCGGTGCCGATCTGAGGCTGCCTGAATAGTCGCAAGAAGGCCGCACGCACGCTTGAGTGCGAATCAGCGGCGAGTCAAGACCACGGCCAACTCGTGCCAGCCTTGTTGATGGGCTTGCGTGGGGTAAGGCGGAGCGGGCCAGTCCCATCGGTCGGCTGGGAACAAGGCGCGCATCGCTTGTATGTCTCCATGGTAGGGCGGGCCTTCAACAAAGCCTTGCCCTGCGCTGTCCCGCCTGGCCTGCATGAAGAGGGCCAGTAGCAGGCCTCCCGGCTTGAGCCAGACGTGCAATTGATCGGCATAACGCCGCCAATGGTCGGGGTGGAGGGCGCACAAGCAGGTTTGCTCATAAACCCGGTCAACGGGGGCGGGCGCCTGCCAAGCCAGTACGTCGGCTTGCTCGACCTGTACAAGATCTAGCGAAATTTGCGCGTGGTCCAACTTGTGCCGAGCCAATTCGACGGCTGCTGGGGCGTAGTCCAGGCCCAGGGCTTGATGCCCCGCGCGTCCCAGCGCCAGCAATTCATGGCCTTGTCCGCAGCCCGGCACCAAGACGCGATGCCCTGGCTGTATTCGGCCCTCATCCAACCAGACTTGCAATTGAGGATGGGGCGCGCCGCGGTCCCAGGGCGTCTGCCCGGTGTTGAACCGCTGTTGCCAAAATTCTTGTGTGGGCCCTGCCATCGGAGCAATATAGGGGACGCTTAGGGTCGGATTAGTCGAACTCGTGCAGCAGCTTCAGCGTCGCTTCTGAACTCAGATTCAGCAGACTGGCGATCTCGCACAAATCATCCGGCACCGCCTCATCATCCCAGCCGTCGGCTGTGTGGCGAGCCAGGCGCACGGCCAGTTTGACGCATTGCACCTGAGGATCATTGCCGCGTTTGTCGTTGGTGATGTGGCGCAGCAACTCGGGCAGGTGCCAAGCCTGCATCAGCGCTTGCTCCAGATCACTCAATTCGATGTGCAAGATTTCGCGTTGCACCGCCGCGCTGCGCAAATGCTTGTCGGCCAATTGGCGCAGCCGTATTTGTTGCGCCAACTCGGGCGCGTTGATCCACAACAGCATTTCGGCGAAGTCGTGCAGCAAGGCCGCGCTGTGGATGACCGCGGCGTCAGGGTCCAGTCTGTGCACCGCGAAGGCCAGTGCAAAACGGGCGGCTCGATCAGCCCGGCGTAAGACGCGCTGCAGGCCATCGAGCGCATAAGGCTGCGCGGCCAGTTTGTCCTCGACCGTCGGCTGCTCGCCAAATTCACGGAAGAAGGGCGTGATGCCCATCAACACCAGTGCAGCAGTGACTGTTTCCGCGTCGGTCAACAGCCGGCTGGAGCGGTGATTCGCCGCATAGGCCAAGACCTTCAGCGTCATCAGCGGGTCGGTGGCGATCATCTCCCCGAGGCTGTTGGCATCCGCTGCGTCTTCGTTCGCCCGCAGCAACTCCAAGGCCTCGGCCGTCTCGGCCAACACCGGGATTTCGGCGTTGCAGAGCAAGGCCGTCCATCTGCCCAAGTCCGGAGGGGCTTGGCGCAAGGGGGGGAGGGCGATAGGCGCGGTCATGGCAGCTTGCTGTTGATCTTGAGCCCATCCTATTCCTTGCCGCGACCGCGCGGTCAAGTGAAAAGCGCCAGCAATGCCCAGCCGTTCACGACTTGGGCTGCTGGTGCCCCCTTTTTTCACAGCCGCTTGACGCCAGGCAGCGAGCCAACCCGAAGGCCGTCGGCATAGAGCGCGCCTTCCGGCGCCCCCGCCTCGGCGTAGAACTCGAGTTCGGGTTTGGCGCGCCGGCGGCTCAGTGTCAAGCCCAAGGCCAGACGCGTCAGCAGGGCGCTGCTAACTAACAGCATGCGACCCAGGCACACGCGCCAGGCTGCGCAGGTGATTTCAAATTCGGCCGCGCTTGTGTCGGGGCCATGCAAGTCTCTCAATCTCATGATGATTCTCCGTGCGGGCCGCCGGGCAAGGCCGCGGGGCCGGTGATTTCATGCGCTGCGGTCGGGCAGCATCAATTCCAGGCTTTGTCTCTGCACATCTCGGCGGCCAGCTTGGCGCTGCGAGCTGCCCAGCTTTTGCTGGCCATGCTTGCCGGCTTGCCGCATCAGGGCGTGGGCCACCAGGGGGTTGCGGGGCTTGCGCAGATTCAGGGCGGACGGGCGTGGTGAAGTGAACTGGGGCATAACAATCTCCTGGGCGAGCGAGCTCGCGCTGTGTGGGGCCATGCGGCGGCTTCACGGTCGAGCTTGAAGGGCTCAACCGCGTGCGGGGACTCGTTGGGGCCCTCTGGGGCGGCCCTTGCTGACATGCAGCTGCTTACCTGGCCGAAGAACGGGCTGGCGTGCGGGCTGCGACTTTTGGGTGTGACCCGGCGGAGCTGGGTCGGGTGGGAGCTGGGCCGGCTGCACAGGCGCCTGATGGCGTAGTCACAGCGGCGGCGCCCGGTTTAGGCGTTGATGGGGCGGGGCTCGTTGCGTGCTTGAACGCCGCAACTTGTGCAAATGATAAACGATTGTTTATCTTGCGCAAGTGCTTTTATCAAAAAATGATAAAGAAACTAGGGGGTTACCGTTTCTTGGGTTTCAAGGGCGCAATGCCTTGTTGCAGGCGCCGCCACTCGTCCAACTCGGCGGCTCCGCCGGAGTTGGCCGGGGAGGCCGGTGCCGCCACTTTGGGTGCACTCTTCGTCAGATTGGCGCTGGGCTTGTTCTGTACCGGCGGTGGCGCGGCGGCAGCCGTCGTCGGGGTCAGCACTTCGCCCAGCAAATCGAGCAAACGGGTGCGGGCGCGTTGCGGATGGCGCCGGTAATAGGTCAGGACCAGCCCGACGATGAAGCGCTCGTCGTCATCTTGCGGCACGCTGGGAGCGCTGTCTTGCTCGGCGCTGGTGCCGGGGAGGGCCTTGGTCCCCGCCTTGCCTGCGAGCGGTTGCTGAGGCTGATCCATCCAGCCGGCGGGCTTGTGGCACAACTGTTCAAACTGGCGCGCCAAGCGCTCGCCGATCTGGCGCGAGCGACCCTTGATCTGGCTCCAGTAGCTGGGTTGGATTTGCAGCCGCTCAGCAAAACGCCGCTCCAGCCCACGCAGCGTGGCTGCATCGGGGTGCTTGACGGTGGCGGTGACGAATTCTTCGAACAGGAGTAGCGCATTGTCCAAACGGACCTGCGCGACGTCCAGGGGCGCGGATAACATCTGCGTATGATAAAGCTCCGTTGATCCGCAGAGCTTTGATCTGGCTCCAGGAACCTGATTCTGGCGCTCGATATCCGGGGGCTCATCGGCAATTCCGCCTGTAGGGCAAGTCAGGGAGAGCTGGCATGGCCTCGCTCAAGTCGCCAAGTCAGGGTGCGCCTTGATAAAGAAACGATCATCAAAAGATCGGGCGAGGCTCTGGCGTGATCACAGGCCCCAGTATGCGCAACTACTGGTCTTCGTCAGCCGCCTTGTAGGCGGCCATCAACTGGCTCTGGGTGTTCGGGGGCACGGCCTCGTAGTGCGACGTCAAGATGGTGTAGCGCCCTTGCCCGCTGGTCATTGCGTTCAAGCGCGTCTGGTAGCTGGTCAATTCGGCCAGCGGCGCCAGGCCCTGCACGATGAGCGTGCCGGGGAGGGCGGTGTTGGTGCCATTGACTTGGCCGCGCCGTGCCGCCAGGTCGCCGGTGATGTCGCCAACGGCGCTGTCCGGGGCGCTGATGTCGATGTGCACCAGCGGTTCCAGCACCAGTGGGCGTGCCTCTTTGACGGCCGCGATCAGCGCGCGTTGGCCGGCGGTGACGAAGGCGATTTCCTTGCTGTCGACCGAATGGTGCTTGCCATCGAACACGGTCACGCGCAGATCGATCAAGGGGTAGCCCGCCACCACCCCGCGATCGAGCGCGGCGCGCACGCCTTTTTCCACCGCGGGCATGAATTGCGAGGGGATCGTCCCGCCCTTGACCGCGTCAACGAACTCAATGCCCTGGCCGCGCGGCAGTGGCTCCACGCGTAGATATACCTCGCCGAATTGGCCGGCGCCACCGCTTTGCTTTTTGTGCCGGTAATGGCCCTCGGCCGCGGACGAGATCGTCTCGCGGTAGGCCACCCGTGGCGGTTGAGTCAACACTTCGAATTTGTAGTTCTCGCGCAGCCGCTCCATCAGCATGCGCAAATGCAACTCACCCAGGCCGTAGATGACGGTTTCCTGGGTCTGGGTGCTGTTTTCGATGCGCAGGCAAGGGTCCTCGTCCACCAGGCGGCCGAGGATTTCCCACAGGCGCTGCTCGTCGCCGTGACGTGCCGGGCTGATCGCCAGACCGTGTACAGGCACGGGAAAATTCAGTGGGGCGAGGTGAATATGCTCGTCCTCGGGCGCGTCATGCAGCACCGCGTCGTAGTGCAGGTCCTCGATCTTGGCGATGGCGCACAGATCGCCCGGCAAGGCTTGCTCCACCTCGACATGCTTGGCCCCTTGCAGCATGAACAGATGGCCGACCCGGAAAGGCTTGCGCGCATGGCCGATGAAGAGTTGGCTGTTGCGGTTCAGCGTGCCCTGGTGCACCCGCAGCAGGCCCATCTTGCCCAAATAGGGGTCGCTGTTGATCTTGAAGACATGCGCCAGCACATGGGCCGAGGGGTCGGGCAGTGCTTGCAATGGCTGCGCGTCCGCGCCTTCGCCGCGAAGGAATTGCGGTGGATTGCCTTCGGCCGGATTCGGCAACAGCCGTTCGATCACATCCAGCAATTCGGCCACACCGGCGCCGCTGCGCGCCGAGGTGAAGCAGACAGGAATCAAGTGGCCCTCGCGCAAGGCCTGCTCCAGCGGCGCATGCAGTTCGCGCGGGTCGACATCGCCTTCGCTCAGATAACGCTCCACAAAGGCGGCATCCACCTCCACAACCTGCTCGACCAAGGCTTGGTGAGCTTGCCCCACCGAGGAGAAATCGGCTTGCCCAATGATGTTGTAGAAACAGTCCAGCACCTTGCTGCCGCCTTGGGCCGGCAAATTCAGGGGCAAGCATTCGCGCCCGAAGGCGCTTCGCACTTGCTCCAATAGCGCGGGCAAATCCAGGTCCGGTGCGTCGATCTTGTTGATCACGATCAGTCGGCACAGGCCGCGCTGCGCGGCCGCTTCCAGCATGCGGCCGGCCATCATCTCCAGCCCGTTTTGCGCGTTGATGACCAATATGGCGGTGTCCACCGCCTCCAGCGCCGGCAGTGATTGGCCAATGAAGTCCGGGGCGCCGGGGGTGTCAACGGCGTGAATGCGCAGGCCCTGGTGCTCCATATGCACCAGCGATGTGTAAAGCGAATGCTGCAGCTTGCGCTCCAGCGGATCATGGTCGCTGACCGTGTTGCCGCGCTCGATGCTGCCGGCCATGCTGATGCAGCCAGCTCGTTGCAGCAAGGCCTCCAGCAACTGCGTTTTGCCCGCACCGGCCGGGCCCACCAGGGCCAGGCTGCGTATGGCGGCCATGCTGGCGGCCGGGGCCATCGGCGCGCGGTTGGCTGGGGTATCGCGCATGCTGTCGCTCGAGTTGGGCATGATGGCTCGCTCCTTGGCTGTTCCTGGCTGTGTGGACACCTGAACCTCGGCCACCCCAACGGCCCGGCGGCGACCCCCAGCGTAGAGGAAGCCGGCCCCGCTTACAAGAGCCTGGGCTGCGAAGATCCCGCCTGCGTGGGGCTGCTTACTTGAGCGGAATAGTCAGGCTGCGATCGACCGGCACGGCGGACACGCTGTTTTGGGGCGAGCCTTCGATCAGCCGGTCTGAATAGCTCAGATACACCAAGGTGTTGCGCTTGATGTCGACCATGCGCACGACGCGCAGTTTTTTGAAGATCAAGGAGGCGCGTTCATTGAACACTTCTTCCTGGCGCGGCAAGGGCTTGGCAAAGCTCAGCGGCCCGGTTTGTCGACAGGCGATCGAGGCCTCCGATTTGTCCTCGGCCAGCCCCAGCCCGCCCTTGATGCCGCCGGTCTTGGCCCGCGACACATAGCAGCTCACCCCGGCAACTTTGGGGTCGTCATAGGCGTCGACGACGATTTTGTGGTCCGGGCCGATCAGCTTGAACACGGTGTCGACTTCGCCCACCGCATCCGCCGCCATCCCGAGGCCCGGCCAAGCCAGTGCCAGCAGGGGGATCCATTTGACTTGCATTGCGCTCTCCTCTGTGAAGGTAAAGGGTAGCAGGGCTGACCCAGCCCTCGGCCTCAGGCTTCGGGTGAACCGTGCGCCCGACGGCTGTCGTCGGGCGCTTGTTCTCGCGCGTGCAAACCGTAGTCACGCTGGACCTCGGCCACGCGCAGGCGGTAGTCGGCAAACACCTGGCTGCGGCCCAGCGCTTGGGTATTGCGGTGTGCCTCCAGATTGCGCCAAGCCTGCACGGCCGCCTCATCGCGCCAAAACGAGAGTGACAAGAACTTGCCCGGTGTGCTCAGGCTGCCGAAGCGCTCGATGCTGATGAATCCGTCGATCTGCTCGAGCAGCGGGCGCAGTTCTGCGGCCAGCTCCAGGTAGTGGGCCGATTGGCCGGCGCGAGGTTCGACTTCAAAGATGACGGCGATCATGGCTTTTGCTGGGTTGCGGTGCTGGCCGTTGCGGGCGCGAAAACCGGAATGCGTGCATTCGGTAGGGCTTCAAAACCGAGCAGGGTCGGGGGCGCGAAAAGCGGGGCGGCTGTTGCTCGGGCGGTTCGCGCTTCCAGCAGGGCCCATGAGCCGATGCGCAGTGCCAGGTTTTCCCCCGGGCATTGATGCCGCCCATGGCCGAAGGCGAGCCTTGGCTGCGCGCCTGTTAACAAGACCAGCACGGCGTCCCCGGCGCGCATACTTGCGCCGGCGAACTCGCAGTCGCGCTGCGCCCAGCGGCGGGTGTGATGGATCGCGCCGGGCGCGCGCGCCAGCTCGGCCATCAGGTCCGAACCGTCGAATGTCTCGTCTTGTTCGCCGACTTGGCTTGACGCCAGCAAGGCCTGCCCCAACATCCCGGCGCCTGCTTCATAGCTTTGCCACAGCAAACCCAGGGCCTGCGCCTGCGGCGCAGCGATCACCGCGGCCTGTGCCTTCAAGGCGCTCCACAAGGGGGCCGGCCCGTGTTTACCTAAGGCCTCTACCAAGGCGAGGCACGCATCGCTGGCTGCCTGCACCGTCGATGGTTCGGCCTGTGGTCGCAGTGCCAGTGCGATGGCGTGCAGGCGTTGCAGCAGCAGTTGCTGCGCGGCGGCATCTTGCATCTGCAGGCCCAGCAGTTGGGCGAGGCTGGCGGGCAAGCTGGCCCATTGCCAGTGGCGCCAGCCGAGGCTCAGCGCCAGCCGGGCCTGCTGGCGCGAGCAGGACTCGAGCAGGTCGACATCCTGCTCCAACTGGTCCAGTGCGGCCTGCAGGGCCGTCTTTTCGCGCGCATGGTCGGCATCGTCGCGCATGCGCAGCCATTGCGCAAAGACGCTGCCGATAGTGCCGCCCTCCAGGGTGGCAGGCACGGCTTGCCCCGGCGGCCGCGGGCCCAGGTCGCGGTGCTGCAGCGCTGCGCGCGCCAACTCCGGGGCGCCGGCCAAGCGAAGCCCCAAGTCTGGTTCATGGCTTAGCCGCGTTTGGCCGTGCAAATGTTCATAAAAGGCCTGCATCGCCGCTGCGTCAGCAGTCTGCGCGGCGTTTAGGACGTTCAGGGCGTGGAGGGATGCGTGAGGGCAGGTCATGGCCGCAAGTGTCGGGGGCGGCCCGCGTCCATGCTTCGGGTAGCATCGAAATATGGAAGACAAACAGCGGTTTGCTGATGCGGCTTTGGCCGCAATTGCCCAAAGCATGGCCGAGCCCGCTCGGGCACGGATGCTGTGCTGCCTGATGGACGGCCATGCACGCACGGCCACCGAGTTGGCCGCCGTGGCGGAGGTCGCCACCTCGACCGCGAGCACCCATCTACAGCGTCTGGTCAGTGCCGGCCTGCTGCTGTGTTTGGCTCAGGGGCGGCACCGCTACTTCCGCTTGGCCGATGCCGAAGTGGCCGCGGCCTTGGAGGCGCTGCTGGTGTTGGCCGGCCGCTCCGCCGTGGCCGTCAAGCCTTTTGAGCCCAGTACGCCCAGGCATCTGCGTGAAGCGCGCCGTTGCTATGACCACCTGGCGGGTGACTGGGCGGTGCGATTGCATGACCATGCCCTTCGCCATGCCTGGTTGCAGGAGGATGCCGATCAAGCGCGGGCCTACAGACTCAGCGAAGTTGGCCGCGACGCCTTTGCCCAGCTGGGTTTGGACATGGATGCGCTAGCGGCCAGCAAGCGCCGCCGCAGGCTGGCCTGCGCATGCATGGATTGGAGTGTGCGCAGCCCGCATCTGGGTGGCGCGCTGGGCGCTGCGTGCTTGCAGTTGATGTTGCAGCGGCAATGGCTGGAGGGTGAGTTGGACAGCCGGGCGCTGCGCATTACGCGGCGCGGGCAGACCGCCTTGGTGCGCTTGCTGGGTGAGGCTTGCCCCTGAGGCGTAGCGCCAAGCCTTTGCCCAACGCTATGAAGTAAGGGATGGCGGCAGGCGCCCGCATCGTTTCAGATGACGCGCTGCATTCCCCTCAGGAGCCGCGCATGAATCTGAGACAGTTCTCCGTTGCGACCTTCAATCTGTACAACCTGAATCTGCCGGGGCGGCCGATCTACACCGATCGCAATGGCTGGACGCAGGCGGAGTACGAACTGAAGATCGCCTGGACGGCGCGACAGCTAAGCATCTTGAAGTCCGATATTTTTGGCTTTCAGGAGCTTTGGCATGGCGATGCGCTGAAGCACGCGGTGGAGGCGGCGGGGCAGAGCGCCGAGCTCGACCTGCTGCTGCCGGCCAACGCCACCGGCACGCAGATCGTCAGCGCCGCGCTGGTGAAGAAGGGCCTGCTGGTGGGCGACCCCGAATGGATCAGCCACTTTCCGCCCAAGTTCAGATTGCACTCCGGCGGCGATGACCCGCAAACGCCGCACATCGACGTCAGCATCACCGGTTTTTCGCGCCCGGTGCTGCACTTCACCGTCAGGCTGCGCGACAAGTTGCCCTTGGTGCATGTGTATGTCTGCCACTTCAAATCCAAGGGGCCGACGCAGGTTTTCAACGAGGCTTGGTTCAAGGCCGACAAGGCCAGCTACGCACCCCACGCGGTCGCCTTGGGCTCGGCGCTCTCCACCATCCGGCGCACGGCGGAAGCGGCTGCTTTGCGCATGCTGCTGACCGAGCAGATGAAAGGTAACGACACGCCGGTGATCGTGCTGGGGGACATCAATGACGCGCAGCACAGTAACACCGCCAATGTGCTGACCGAGCAGCCGCAGTATCTGGTCGGTGACAGTTTGGGTGGCAGCGATGTGGCGCTCTACACCGCGCAAACCCTGCAGGAGTACCGGGACACCCGCGACGTCTACTACACCCATGTGCACCAGGATGTGCGCGAGTCGCTCGATCACATCCTGGTGAGCGAGCAGTTCTACGACCACAGCCGCAAGCGCCAATGGTTGTTCGACGGCTTGGCCATTAACAACGACCACCTGAACTTCGACAATCACAAGGCCGATGGCAGCAATGACCACGGCATCATCCGCGCCAGCTTCAGCTACAAACCGGTTAAGTTGGCGGCCTGATGAAGGGCGGCGATTGCGGGGCGCGCAAACCTTCTCGAAGCGCCCTCAGTCGTTTTGATTCTTCTTGCCGGCGCCCAAGTAGGTGTCGATGACCCGCGGGTCACGTGCCAGCTCGGCTGCCGGGCCTTGTAGGCCGATGCTGCCGGTTTCCATCACATAGCCGTAGTCGGCCACCTCCAGCGCAGCCCGGGCGTTCTGCTCGATCAACAAGATGGACACGCCGGTGTCGCGCAGGCGCGCGACGATGCGAAAAATCTCGCGCACGATCAGCGGGGCCAGGCCCAGGCTGGGTTCGTCCAACATCAGCACCCGCGGCCGGGTCATCAGCGCACGGCCCACCGCCAGCATCTGGCGCTCGCCGCCGGACAAGGTGCCGGCGAGTTGCTCGCGCCGCTCCCTCAGGCGCGGGAACAGAGCGTAGACCCGCTCAAGCTCTTCACGCCAGTCGCGCTGGCCCAGGCGCATCGGTCGGTAGCCGCCCAGCAGCAGGTTGTCGGCCACGCTCATGGTGGTGAACAACTCGCGTTTTTCCGGCACCAGGGCCAGGCCCTTCATGACGCGTTCTTCCAGGCCCAGGCTGGCGATGTTTTCGCCACCCAGCAAGACCTGACCCTTGGCCGGCAGCACACCCATCAAGGCATTCAGCGTGGTGCTCTTGCCGGCCCCGTTGGGGCCGATCACCGTCACCACCGAGCCTTGCGGCAAGCGCAGGCTCAGGCCGCTGAGCACCTCGGCGCGGCCATAGCCGGCGTGCAGGTCTTCGACCTTCAACAAATCATCTTGGCTGTGTTCGCTCATGGTTTTTTTCAATGCTCCGTGCCAAGGTAGGCGGCCCGCACCTCGGGGCTGGCTTGCACGACTTCGGGTGGCCCTTCGATCAATTTGGTGCCGAACTCCATCACCACGATGCGGTCGGTCAGGCCCATCACGAACTCCATATCGTGCTCAACCAGCAGCACGCTCAGGCCCTCTTGGCGAAGCTGGCGCAGGACCTGGCCAAGCGCCTCTTTCTCCTTGTGGCGCAGGCCGGCGGCCGGTTCGTCCAGCAGCAGCAGGGCGGGGTCGGTGCAGAGGGCGCGGGCAATCTCCATCAGCCGCTGCGGGCCCAGGGCCAGATTGCCGGCCAACTCGTGCATTTGCTCGGCCATGCCGATACGACGCAGCTGCGCCTCGGCCTCGGCGAACAGGCTTTTCTCTTCTTCGCGATTGAGCCGCAGCATCGCGCGCAAGCTGTCGCAATTGCTGCGCAGATAAGCGCCCAGGGCGACGTTCTCCAGCACCGTCATATCGGCGATGGCCTTCACGTGCTGGAAGGTGCGCGACATGCCGCGCCGTGCAATCTCGCGCGAGGGCAGGCCGCCGACCGCTTGGCCACGGAACTTGACTGAACCCGCGCTCAAGGGCAGGACGCCGGTGATCAGATTGAAGGTGGTCGACTTGCCGGCGCCGTTCGGGCCGATCAGGCCCATGATCTCGCCGGCGTGGATCTGAAAGCTCACATCATTGACCGCCACCAGACCGCCAAACTGTTTGCGTAGCTTGTCCACCTCCAGCAGCAAGTCGCCGCGCACCGGCTTGGCGCGCGACACCAGCGCGGCAGCGCCCGCCCAGTTGCGCTCGCGTGGCTTGGTTTCAAACCAGCGCGCCAACAAGGCTTGGGCCTGCGGCCACAGCCCCTTGGGGGCGTACTTCAGCATCAGCACCAACACAATGCCGAGCACGATGATTTCGAAGTTGCCGTTGCTGCCCAAGAGGCGCGGCAGCACCTCCTTCAGTTGGTCCTCGATCAGCTTGAAGATGCCGGCGCCAACGAAGGCACCCCAAACGGTAGCGACACCGCCAATCACCGCCATGAACAGGTACTCGATGCCCATCTTCAAGGCGAAGGGGCTGGGGTTGACGGTGCGCTGCACATGCGCAAACAGCCAGCCGGAGGTCGAGGCCAGCAGGGCTGCCAGCACGAAGATGATGACCTTGTAGCGGAAGGTCGAGACGCCCATGGCTTCGGCCATGGTGGTGGCGCCATTCAGCGCGCGGATGGCGCGGCCCGGGCGCGAGTCCAGCAGGTTGCGCACCCCCAAGGCGGCCAGCAGCGCAATGATCCAGATCAGGTAGTAAATGGCCCTGCCATCTTGCAAGCTCCAGCCCAGCAACTGAATCGGCGGAATGCCGAGAATGCCGTCGTACTTGCCCAGCGTCTCCATATTGGCCATCGTGTAGTTCAGGCTCAAGGCCCAGGCAATGGTGGCCAGTGGCAGGTAATGGCCCGACATGCGCAAGGTCAGCAAGGCCAAGAGCAGGGCGGTGGCGCAGGTGAGGGCCAGGCCGGCCGCCAGACCCAGCCAGGGCGAGAGGCCGAATTGCGTGCTCAGCAAGGCGCTGCTGTAGGCGCCCAGGCCGACAAAAGCGGCTTGGCCAAAAGAGGTCAGGCCGCCGATGCCGGTCAGCAGCACCAGGCCCAGACTGACCAGGGCAAACATGCCGATGTAGTTCAGCTGGGTGATCCAGAACTCGGGCACCGGCAAAAGCGGCAGGCTGAACAGCAGGGCCGCGCCGGCCCAGGGGAGAAAGGGTGTCAGGGCGCGCATGGCTCAGTGCTCCTCTGTATGGGGATCGCGCAGCGAGCGCCACAGCAGCACCGGCAAGATGGAGGTGAACACGATCACCTCCTTGAAGGCGCTGGCCCAGAAGCTGCTGAACGATTCCAGCAGCCCGACCAGCACCGCGCCGAGCGCAGCGCCGGGGTAGCTGGCCAAGCCGGCAAAGACGGCGGCCACAAAGCCTTTCAGGCCGATCAGGAAGCCGCTGTCGTAAAAAATCGTCGTCGTCGGGCTGATCAACACGCCCGACAAGGCGCCAATGAAGGCCGCCATCGTGAAGGAGAGCTTGCCGGCCGAGGTGCTGGAGATGCCCATCAGTCGCGCGCCCAAGCGGTTCACCGCGGTGGCGCGCAAGGCCTTGCCATACAGGCTGCGCTCAAAGAACAGCCACAGCATCACGATCAAGGCCAGGGAAGCGAGCAGGATGATCAGGGTCTGGCCCGACAGCATCAAGGGGCCGAGCGAGAACGAGGCATCCCAGAAACTCGGGTTGCGCGAGCCCTCGGCGCCGAAAAACAGCAGGCCCAGGCCGGTCAGGCTCAGATGCACGCCGACCGAAACAATCAGCAAGACCAGCACCGAGGCGTCGGCCAGCGACTGGTAGGCCAGGCGGTAGACCAACGGCCCCATGGCGGTGACGAGCGCCAGCGTCAGCATCACCTGCGCCAGCAAGGGCAAGTGCTGCGGCGCTGCCCACAGGGCCAGCAGGCCGATGGCCACAGGCGGCGTCGCCGCACGCAGCGCGTTGGCCAGCAGCGGCGCTATCGCCTGGCCTGCGCGCCAGCCGGCCACCAGATCGAGCAGCGCGACCAAGACCGCCATCGCCAGTAAGAAAGGGATCGTCCCCGGCGTCTGGCCGAGTTGCAGGCCGGCCAATGTCAACGCACCGAAGGCGACGAACTCGCCCTGTGGGATGAAGATCACGCGGGTGACGGCAAACACGAGCACGGTGGCCAGGGCCAGCAGGGCGTAGATCGCCCCGTTGGTGAGGCCGTCGAGCATCAGGATGCTGGCGATCGAAAGGTCCATGGAGAGCCGGGCTTTCACAAAGAGGGTGGTGTCGCGATTCACTCTACTAAAAACTATCGTGTTGGCCTGCCGGGGGCTTGCCGCATTGACAAAGTGCGGCTTTATTCGACCGGCTGGTCGAATTTGCTCGGGATCGCCCTCGCGCTTGCTCTTGCTGGCAGGGCGAGTGCGGCGCGCGACTAGACTGCATGACAAGCTTTCTTCGAGTTCTTGTCATGCCCGGTCTTGCTCCTTTGCTTCACATTGACGGCGCCTTGGCCCGTATCACCCTGCGGCGGCCGCGCTTGGCCAATCGACTGGAGTTGCTTGATTTGCAGACCCTGCAAGAGCAACTGGCCCAGGTCAATCAAGACCCGGCGGTCAGGGTCTTGCTGCTCAGCGGCGAGGGCAAGCATTTCTGCAGCGGCTTCAATATCGACTCGGTGCCGGGTGTCGATGCCGGCGCCTTGTTCGAATCGCTGGCCAATGCTTGGGAGGCCGCCCGCCCGATCACGGTGGCCCGTATTCAAGGCGGTGTGTATGGCGGCGCCACCGATCTGGCCTTGGCCTGCGACTTCCGTTTGGGCACGCGTGCTTGCGAGATGTTTGTACCGGCGGCTCGGTTGGGCTTGCATTTCTACCGCGGCGGCCTGGAGCGCTATGTGACGCGGCTGGGCTTGCAATGGGCCAAGCGGGTGCTGCTGGCCGGCGCCACCCTGGACGCGCAGCAGATGCATGAATCCGGCTTCTTGGATCAGTTGTTGGAAGACGGTGCGGCACTGGACCGGGCCACCGAGGCCTGGCTGGCCGAACTGCTGGGCATGGCGCCGCTGGCGCTGCTGGGCATGAAACGCCACCTGAATGCGATTGCACGCGGTGCGCTGGATGTGCCCGCTTTGCAACAGGACCTGGCGCGGGCCAATGCCTCCGACGACTTGGCCGAAGGCGTGGCCGCCTGGCAGGCCCGCCGACCACCGCGTTTTGTTGGCGCTTGAGTCGCTCTCAAATTGCGGTTTTGGGGCGAGTTTGTGGTCTTGGCGACTGGAAATAGGGGAATCCCCTCCCTCGCTCTCAGGGTGTCAAGTACGCGGCTTGTGAGAGCAAGCGCTCCAAATAGAGGAAAATAGCGCATTCGCCAAGCCGGCGCCGGGTTCAATCGAGTCAGATTGCACTTGGAGCACGAGGCGAGCTCTCACTAACTCAGTATCGGGACCGACGTGGCCAAGGACAGTACTAAAACGACCATCGAAGCCGATGGTCTGCGTTACCGCTCTAAAGCACCGGGTTCGCCGTTCGCGGCAACCTCTTCTTTTGGGGCAGCGACCATGTCGTGCTTTTTGTGCGGCAAGCACCGCCCTCGCGCGATGCTCAAATCAAAGAAGTTGTTGGGTAAGTCGCAGCCGGTGTGTGCACCGAGTTGCAAGGAACTTGACGAGCAACTCGCCAAGCCCTGAGCCTTCCGCTTTGACACGAGGCCGCCCGGCCTTGTCGTATTCAATGCTTGGGATTTCGGCCGTCTGCGTTTGAATCAGACTCAGACCTGCCGGAAGCAGCGCCCGCAAACCGCTCGGTAGCGGGCGTTGCCGCCGATTTCCACCTGGTCTCCGATGGTGACCTTGCGGTTGTTGGCGTCGACGCGCATATTCATCGTCGCCTTGCGGCCGCAGTCGCAGATGGTCTTCATCTCGTCCATTTCATCGGCCAGGGCCAGCAGGCTGGCCGATCCGGGGAAGAGTTCGCCCTGGAAATCGGTACGCAGGCCGTAGCAGATCACCGGCAGATTGTGCATATGGGCCAACTCGTGCAGGGCCCAGACCTGCGACTTGACCAGGAACTGCGCCTCATCGATCAGAAAACAAGCCACCCCGGGCTGCGCCGCGTTCAGCGCCAGAAAATCGGTGTTGGCCGAGAACAACTCCGCCTCGCGTTGCGGCCCCAGTCGTGAGGTGATCTGCCCCAAGCCGTAGCGGTCATCGACCTGGGCCGAGAAAAGGCGGACCCGGTGTCCGCGCTCCTCGTAGTTATGCGCCACCTGCAACAGGGCGGTGGACTTGCCGGCGTTCATTGCGGCGTAACGGAAAAATAGTTTGGCCATGGCTCAGGGTGGCGCGAGCGGACTCGCCGTGAATGTCACGCCATTGTCGCAATCATTCGAAATCATCGTCGACTTGGTGGATTGGCTCTGGTAATCCCCTAATTCGGCGCGTCGTCTGACAGCAAATGTGACAAAACCTGGGGCAAGCGAGGTAGCCAAACCTTGGTTTCGCCGCCTACTATCTGAACAGAGGGTAAGGAGACTGCAAGACTTTGCAGCACAAAAGGGCATCCGGATCTGTTGCGCCCCTCGCGTGGCGGGTCGGTAAGGCTAACCATTGATGGCAATGAGCAAAGACACCTACACCAGCGTCAGCGACAACGGCCTGCGTTACGAGTCCAAATTGGGCGGGTCACCATTTTTGGGCAGCGGGCACACCCGCTCCTGCTTCAAATGCGGCAAGCACCGCACGCCGAGCAATCTGCAGTCCAAGCGCGTGCTGGGCCGCACCGAAGTGGTGTGCAAGCCGGCATGCGCTAAGCCGAAGGACAGCGCTTGAATTGACGGTGGTGCCGCCCTCGTCGGCGGCCCGTGCCAGCAGGTGGATCCGGGCCTTCGCTTGGCACCACGTTGGCGTGACGAAGTTCACGACCTTCCGCTGCATGCGCGCCAAGGCCAGTGGCTTGACCTAGACTCTGCGCCTATGGATGACGCCACCGCTTTCTCGCGCCCCGCAACTCGCCGGGTTTCACTGACAAAGTCTCAGCCTTTGAGTGACTGGCGCCCGAGCGTTTGCGGGGCTCGACTGCTGTTGAGTCTGGCTGCGCTGGCGGTGCTCATGCCTGGTGCGGCGCAGGCCGAGGGCTTGAGCGTGCTGGTCAACCCCGGCGATGAAGGCGAGCAATCGCGCTTCACGGTGTTCAATGTCTGGAAGACGGCCGTGGAACAGTCGCTGCGCCGTGAGCGGGCGGCCGGCATGCAGGTCATGCAGTCCACCGATGCCGCATCCGATCTTGGGGCGACCCGCGCGCGTCTGCATGATGTGTTTGTGGCGCCTGCCCATGTGATCGGCAGCGCGGTGCGATACGGTTATGTGCCGGTTGGCAGCCTGGAAAAGCCGGTGCAAGCAGTGCTGGTGGCGCCCGCCAACAGCGCGGTCAGCAGCTTGGCTGATGCAGCCGGCAAGCGCCTGGGGCTGCCGCTGCAAGACAGCATCGTGACCTATCTGCTGCGCGGTGAGGTCAATGCCAGCAACAGCACCATCAAGCGCTACTTTGGTGCCGTCACCGAGAGTCGTTATCAAGATGCGCTGCTGGTCTGCCTGCAGATTCGCCGTTGCGATGTGGTGGCGGTGGAGCGTGCCGTTTTCGACCGTTGGCAGGCTGCCGGCGAGCAACTGAAGGTGGTGATGCAAAGCAAGGTGGTGCCGGGCATCGCGGTGGCGCTGAAGCCAGGTTCGAGCTTGCAGCCGGAGGTCTTGCGCGCCGCGCTGGGCAGCAATTTGTCGGCAAGCGTTGGGTTGAAGCTGCAGCCGGTGGCGGCCGGTGCGTTTGAGTATGTGTCGACCCTGGGGTACTTCACGCCGCGCATGCTGCCGGGCGCCACGGTGGTCGACGCCGCAGCGGTGGCGCAACTGATGAAGTCGGGGGCGCAGTACATCGACACCCGCAACGATGCCGAGTTTAAGGCTGGCCACGCGGCCGGGGCCAAGCTGGTGCCCTATGTGGAAAAGAGCGCCAAGGAAGCCGACTTCAAGGCCGACGAGGACAAGTTCGACTTGAGCAAACTGCCGTCCGACAAGAACGCAGCGCTGGTCTTCGCCTGCAATGGCCCGGAATGCTGGAAGAGCTTCAAGGCCAGTCATGCCGCGGTCAAGGCTGGCTATACCAAAGTGAATTGGTTTCGCGGCGGCTTCCCGGAATGGCGTGGCGCCAATCTACCGGTCGAGACGCAGTAAGCGTCGTTGCCGGCGTGCTCGCCGGCTCCGCTGATGTGCGGTGTTAGGCGGGCGCGCAAATCATCTGCTTGACGCCGGCGTTACGCAGGCGCTCCAGCATGGCGGGTTCGGCGCGGTCGTCGGTGACCAGCACATCAATCGCGGTGGCCGGGCAAACCTGCAGCCGACTGCTGGCGCCCAACTTGCTAGCGTCGGCCAGCAGGATACAACTGCGTGAGCGAGCCAGCATCGCACGCGCCACATTGGCCTCGTGCCAAGCGTAGTCGAGCGCGCCATGTTCGGGGTTCAAGGCCGTTGGCGAGATCAGCGCAAAGTCGGCGTGATAGCGGGCGATCTCGCTGAGCGTGAAGTCACCCGAGGTGGCCGGCACATCGGCCTGAAATTGGCCGCCGAGCAAATGCGTTTCGATCTCCGGGCTGGCTGCCAGCGTGCGCGCGATTTCAACGGAATTGGTGATGATCTGCAGTTCGCGGCCGCATTGCAGCAGCTGCTGGGCCAATGCATGGGTGGTGGAGCCGGCATCGATAAAGCAGCAACTGCCCGGGCGAATCAGCTTGGCCGCCGCGCGGGCAATGGCCTGCTTCTCGGGCTGTTGTTGGCGCACGCGTTCTTGGTAGCTGGCTTCCGCTTGCGCTTCGCTGGTCTGGGCGCAAGGGATGGCGCCACCATGCACGCGGCTGAGCTTGCCATGGGCCTCGAGTTCGATCAGGTCACGCCGGACCGTCTCTTTGGAAACGCCCAGCTCGAGCGCAAAGGCATCGGTGGTCAGGCGTTGTCTTTCATTCAGCAGTGAAATGATCTTGTCGTGACGTTCTGGGGTCCACATGGCTTGTATCGTCAATGCGCGGCACAAACGCAGCCCGACCGGCTTGGTCATTGGGCTGCGCGAGCGAGTCGGTCATTAAGGACTGTTTGCGTGACGCGCCGATGACGGCGTGGGTCAATCGGCCTGCGTCGATCGACTCATTCATCCAGCAGGCAACGCAGCGGCGCCGGCTGTAGAGGGGCGCGCAGGCCACGAGCGCTGCTGGCCTGGGGCCAAGCCAACAGGCTTTCGGTAATAGGACCACAAATTCTTCCCTGGCAGGCGCCCATGCCGCAGCGTGTTTGCAACTTCGCATCACGCCAACTGCGCTGGCTCTTCAATTCACCCAGACTCACGTCTTCGCAGCGGCAGACCAAGGTCTTCGCATCGGCCAATTGCAGCAACTCGGGACGCAGGGCAAAACTGACTTGGAGATTGGCGGCGAAGCGTTGCGTCTGGCGGTGCCGGCGCGCCAGGTGTGCGGTGGCTTGGTCCAGCATTCGCAGCGCCGCGATATGGCCTTCGGCCAAGGCCTTGTCGACCCCGCCGATGCCGGTGCATTCGCCGCCCGCAAATACGCCGGGCAAGGAGCATTGCTGATCGCCGTCCACTGCGATGGCCCCGGCCTCGATGCGGCAGCCCAATAGTTCCGCCAACTCGGTGTTCGGCAGCAGGCCATAGCCGACGCCCAGTGCATCGCAGGGCAGCTCCCATTGGCGCAGACCATTGCTCAGTTGCACGGCCTCGACCTTGGCATCGCCGAGCGCACGTGTGACCCATGTGCCGGGCCGGTAGGGCATGCCGCGCAAGCGCCAAGCGAGACCGGCGGCCTGGCCGAGCTTGGCCAGCGGCAGGCGGGCGCCGAAGCGGGCCAATGCCGTGCGTGGCGCCTGTTCGGCCAGCAGCATCACCTTGGCGCCGGCGGCCATTGCCGTGTCGGCCGAGGCCAGCAGCAAGGGGCCGGAGCCGGCCAGCACGACCCGCTTGCCTGCGATCGGCCAACCGTTTTTGATCAAGGCTTGCAGGCCGCCGGCGCCACTGACGCCGGGCAGCGTCCAGCCCGGAAAGGGCAAGAAGCGCTCGCGTGCGCCCAAGGCCAAGAGCAGTTGCGGCGCCTGCACCAGGATGCCGCCCGAGCCCGGCGCTTGCAGGTTTTGCAGGCGCAGCCGGTAGCCTTCGCCGTCACGGCCCTCCGCGGCAATCACCGCGTGGCCGCTGAGCAATTGCAGCAGCGGATTGCTGCGCGCCTGGTTCAGTGCATCGGCCCAGGGTTTCGGCGGCCCGGCACGCCAAATCTGGCCGCCGGGGCGCAGTCCTTGGTCAATCCAAATCACGCGCCGCTGGGCGCGGAGCAATTGCGTCACGGCCGATATGCCGGCCGGTCCGGCGCCAACGATGATCACATCGGCAAGCAGATGTGCGTTCATGCTTCGGTCTCGATCCGCATGCCGTCGAGCGTCGGCGTCAGGCAGGCCAAACGATGCGGCACGCCGTCGATGCTGACTCGGCATTCCTGACACTGACCCATGCCGCAAAAAGCCGCACGGGGCTGGCCGCTGACGGAGCGGCGCGTGCCGGCCAGACCGGCGTGGGCCAGCGCGGCGGCCACGGTGCCGCCGGCAGGGACTTGGCAGGTTTTGCCGTTGATATGAAGGCGGATGGTCGAAATCATGCGAAGCGCGCCGGTGAAAAAGCGCCGGGGTCCAATGTCGTACTGTGGCCCAGGGCCAACTCAGCCAGCAATTCAGCCGTGGCCAAGGAGGTGGTGATGCCTAGGCCTTCGTGGCCGCAGGCCAGCCATACCCGAGGCAGTTCGGGGTGGGCGCCGATCAGCGGCTGGCCGTCGCGGCTGGCTGGGCGCACGCCGGTCCAGCAGCGCAGCAAGCTCAACTCGGCCAGGGCAGGCATGTAGTCGCAAGCCAGGCCGAGCATTTGTTTCAGCATCAGCGGGTCGAGCGCGCGATCGGCGCAAGCTTGCGCGCCCAATTGGCGCGAGGAGCCGATGAACAGCTGCCCGCCCGGGCGCGGCTGCACATTGAAGGACACCGTGTCGGCGTCCAGCACATGGGCCTTCTTGATATAGCCCAGCTCCACCAGTTGGTGATGCACGGCTTGCGGGCCGCGCTGGGTGATGGCCAGATGGCCTTTTTTGGGGAGCAACCAGCCCTCGGGCAACCAGCGCTGGCTGGCCAGACCGGCGCACAGCACGGTCATGGCGCCCCATAGTTGGCGGCCATCGCTCAAGCTCACACTGGCGCCATCGAAGCTGATCACCTCGCCGGTGATGATGTGGGCGCGCGCCTCCTCCAGCCAGCGTGCCACCACCTTGGGTGGGTAGACGCGGGCGTCTGCGGGCACATGCAAGGCGCCGCTCAGGCCGGGCCGCAGCATCGGTTCGGCGTGCGCCAGTTGGGCACTGTTGAGCATTTCGGCCGCCATGCCACGGGCTTGGTACCAGGCCTGCTTGCGTTCGGCCAGCGCGAGCTCCTCCTCGTCGGCTGCGATCCAGAGCGTGCCGCAGCGCAGGTGCTCGACTTGTTCGGCGTGCTGGGGGGCTTGTGCGAGCCAATCGGCCCAGAGCTGCTGGCTGCGCTGTGTCAGCTTGAATTCGGCGTCAGCACCGCCGGCTTCGTCATCGACGATCAGCAAGTGGCCCATCGAGGCCGCCGTGGCGCCACCGCCCAGTGCGGCGGGCTCAATCACGGCCACCGACAGGCCTTGGCGAGCAAAAGCGCGCGCGCAGGCAGCGCCAATGATGCCGGCGCCGACGATCAAGACATCGGCCGTGCGGCGCTGCTGCAGCGCGGCGGCGGTCAAGTCGGCTGGCCCGTGCTGGCGTCCCGCCCAATGCCCCAGGCAAAAGGATCGCCGGGCTGGAACACCAGCGTGGCGTCCATATTGACAAAGGCGCGGCCGGAGATCGAGGGCAGGATATGGCCCGGGGTCGCAGTCTTGTCATCAATGCGGTAGCTGGCTTCGAAGACGCTGCCGATGACGCTTTCCTGGCGCCATACCTGCCCCGGAGCCAGCTTTTCCGCGGCCGCCAGACAAGCGATCTTGGCGCTGGTGCCGGTGCCGCAGGGCGAGCGGTCATAGGCCTTGCCGGGGCAGAGCACGAAGTTGCGGCCATGGTTGGCGGCGTCTTGTGCTGGGCCCATCAATTCGATGTGGTCGATCTCCTGGCCGTCGGCACCGCTGATGCCTTGGGCCTGCAGCGCCTGGCGGATGCGCCAGGACAGATCGGTCAAGGCTTCGGCGTGCGCCAGATTCAGTGGTAGGCCATGGTCCTCACAGAGGAAGAACCAATTGCCACCCCAGGCCACGTCGCCGTGCACGCGGCCATGGCCCGGTACCTCGACCGCCACGGCTTTGGCATAGCGGTAGGACGGCACATTCGCCACTGTCACGCCGCCGTCGGCCGCAAGGCGGGCCGTGACCACGCCCACCGGGGTTTCAATGCGGTGTTCGCCGGGGGCAATGCGGCCCAAATAGGCCAGCGTGGCCACCAGGCCAATGGTGCCGTGGCCGCACATGCCCAGGTAGCCGACATTGTTGAAGAAAATCACACCGCAGGCATTGGCCGGGTCGACCGGTGCGCACAGCAGCGCGCCGACCAACACATCGGAGCCGCGCGGTTCGTTGACGAGGGCGCTGCGCCAGCCGTCGTGCTGCTCGCGCATCCGGTTCAGGCGTTCGGCCATGCTGCCCGAGCCGAGGTCCGGGCCGCCGTCGATCAGGATACGGGTCGGCTCGCCGCCGGTGTGAGAGTCAATAAATCGCATGGCTGTGGCGCGGTGAATGGGGTCAAGGGTTCAGGCGATGACCGCCTGGGCATAGGCGCGCAAATAGTCCATCAGGGCGTCCGAGGCTTCAGCGGCCGCGGCCGGTTCGCCGTCGGCAATCGCTTGGGCCAGGGCCAGGTGGCAGCGCGCGCCTTCATTCATATCGCCCTGGTGCTGATAGGCGTACCAGAAGCGACGGCATTGGATCGCCATCGGAATGACGGCGGCCACTGCGAACGGGTTGCGGCAGGCCGCATGATTGACATGGTCGAGCGCCTGGTCGGCGGCCATATAGGCGCCCAGATCGGTGGCGTTGCTGGCAGCCTGCATCGCTTGCGCGCAACTCATCAAGTCTTGCCGCTGCTGCGGTGTGGCACGGCGTGCCGAGGTCGAGGCGATCAAACGCTCGAGCACACGGCGGGCTTCCAGCAGGTCGAGGTGCTCGGCCAAGCGGATGTCGCTGACCAGCAGGCCGCGACGCGGCTGTTGCACGATCAGGCCGCAAGCCACCAGGCGCATCAAGGCCTCGCGGGTGGGGGTGCGCCCCAGGCCGGTGTGTTCGATCAGCTCCGCTTCGACGATAGGCGCGCCGGGACGCAGGGCCAGCGTCGAGATCATCGACTCCAGCGTGTCATAGGCCTGGTCGGCAAAACGGCGCTTGTCGGGTTCGCCTGCGGTGATGGGCTCCTTGGCAGGCAACTTGGCCAGCGCCTTGGACGTGGCCTTGGAAGCGGCCGAGAGTTCAGCGGTTTTCTTCATGGGCACATCATCGCAGGCCCGGACCGCCGTGACGGCCCGGGCTTACACCGGTTTGGCTCAGCGCGGCGCTCAGAACAGGCGGCTGAGGTCGGGGCGTGTGTCCAGGCCGTGTTGGATGATGGCCATGACGCGCTCACGCTCGGCGCCAACCAGAGGCAGGCGGGGGCGGCGCACGTTTTCGTTGCCGACGCCGGCCATGGTCTCGGCCAGCTTGATGTTTTGCACCAGCTTGGCGCTCACATCCAGGTGCAGCAGAGGCATGAACCACTGATAAATCTTCAGCGCTTCGTCATAGCGCTTGGCTTGCATCAGCTTGTAGATGGCCACGGTCTCGGCCGGGAAGGCGGTGCACAGGCCGGCCAGCAGGCCGTCGCAACCCAGAGCCAGCGCTTCGAAGCTCAAGTCATCGACGCCAATGAAGAGTTGGTAGCGGCTGCCCACTGTATTGCGCAGATCGGTGACGCGGCGGATGTTGTCGGTGGACTCCTTGATGGCCACCAACCATTCGCAGTCGGCCAACTCCACCATGTCTTCCGGCTTGAGGTCGACGCGGTAGGACACCGGGTTGTTGTAGATCATCACCGGCAGTTGCGCGGCGTCGGCGATGGTGCGCACATTGGTGATGGCTTCACGGGTGTCGGCCGGGTAGAGCACGGCGGGCATCAACATCAGGCCCTGCACGCCGATGCGGTTGGCGCCTTCGACATAGCGCAGCGCATTGCGGGTGCTGGTTTCCGACACATTGGCCAGGACCGGCACGCGGCCCGCCGACACGCGCACCGCGGTGGCGGCGACTTCGAGCTTTTCTTCCAGCGACAGCGTGCTGGCCTCGCCCAGCGAGCCGCCGGTGACCAGGCCGTCCACGCCGTTGGCGATCAAGAATTCAAAATGGCGCTCCATCTCGGCCACATCAAGGTCCTCGTTGGGCTTGAATTTGGAGGTCACGGCCGGGAAGATGCCCTTCCAGCGTGGCAGTCCGGGGCGGGCTTGGGGCAGGGGCTTGATTTGCATGGTTTCTCCGTTGGTATGCCGTTAATATATTTAACGATAGCCTTGCTAAGCCGCGCTGTCAACCCCAGATAGCTGCGGGTAAGTCGGGGGCCGGGGGTGATCGAGTGCTCTAGGCCCTGGCGCTTACAATCCGCCGCTTGTTCGTCCGCTGCGTTCGGGTCGCAAGACCGGTTGCGCTGGGCGACGTTTTCATTCCAAAGGGATTTGCTGTGTTTATTTCCAATGCTTTTGCCCAGGCCGCCCCGGCCGCTGCCGGTGGTGCTGAGTCCAGCCTGTTGAGCATGTTGCCGCTGGTCTTGATGTTTGTGGTGCTGTACTTTGTGATGATTCGCCCGCAAATGAAGCGTCAAAAGGAGCACAAGGCCATGATCGACGCCATCGCCAAGGGCGACGAGGTCGTCACTTCCGGCGGTCTGCTGGGCAAGATCAGCAAGGTGGGCGAGAGCTATCTGACGCTGGAAGTCGCCGCAGGTGTTGAGTTGCAAGTGCAGCGTGGTGCGGTGGTTCAGGTGTTGCCCAAGGGCACCATCAAGTCATAAGCCAAGCGTAGATTCGGCATTTTTGCCAAGCCGCCCCAAGCCGCCAGTCGGATGGGCGGCACCCCGGCCACTAGAAACCGGCGCCTGAGCGGGCGCCGGTTTGCCCATGCCGGGCCTGAGAGGATGTTCCTATGAACCGTTATCCGCTGTGGAAGTACGCGATCCTGGTGCTCGCTTTGCTGATCGGCATTGTCTACACCCTGCCCAATGTGTTCGGCGAAGCGCCGGCCGTGCAGGTGTCTAGCGCCAAGGTCACCATGAAGGTCGATGACGCCCTGAGCGCGCGTATCGAAAAGGCGCTGGCCGATGCCCAGATCAAGCCCGACTTCGTGCAGTTGGAAGGCAACTCCATCAAGGCCCGGTTTGGTGATCTGGACACCCAGATCAAGGCCAAAGACGCGATCAACAAGGCCATCAACGCCGATCCGGCCGAACCGTCTTACATCGTCGCTTTGAATCTGCTGTCGCGCTCGCCGCAGTGGTTGTCCAAGCTGCATGCCTTCCCCATGTATTTGGGTCTGGATCTGCGCGGCGGCGTGCACTTTTTGATGCAGGTGGACATGAAGTCCGCGCTGACCAAGAAGGCCGAGTCGCTGACCGGCGATGCGCGCACCATGCTGCGCGACAAGAACATCCGCCACGCCGGCATCAGCCGCGATGGCAATGCGGTGGTGATCGCCTTCCGTGAAGAAGCGGTGCGCAAGCAAGCCGAGGATGTCCTGAGTGGCCAGTTGCCCGATGTGCAGTGGGTTCCCAGCAATGCAGGGCTGGATCTGCGCTTGACCGGCACCCTCAAGCCCAAGGCCGAAATCGCCGTTCAAGACGCGGCGCTGAACCAAAACATCACCACCTTGCACAACCGCGTCAACGAACTCGGCGTGGCTGAGCCGGTGATCCAAAAGCAAGGTCGCGACCGCGTGGTCGTGCAATTGCCTGGCGTGCAAGACACCGCCAAGGCCAAGGACATCATCGGCCGCACCGCCACGTTGGAATTGCGCATGGTGGACGATGGCGCCGAAGCGCAAGCGGCGCTGGGTGGTTCCGGCCCGGTGCCTTTCGGTACCGAGCGTTTCATCGACCGCGGCTACGGCCCCATCATCGTCAAGCGCCAGGTGGTGCTGACCGGGGAGAACCTGACCGATGCGCAGCCCGGCTTTGATGAAAACCATCAGCCTTCGGTGGACCTGACGCTGGACGCCAAGGGCGCCCGCATCATGAAGGACATGTCGCGCGAAAACATTGGCAAGCGCATGGCCATAATCCTGTTCGAGAAGGGCAAGGGCGAGGTCGTGACGGCGCCGGTGATCCGCAGCGAACTCAGCGGCGGCCGCGTCAAGATCTCGGGCGCTATGAGCACCCAGGAAGCCAATGACACCGCGCTGCTGCTGCGTGCCGGCTCCCTGGCCGCACCGATGGAAATCATTGAAGAAAAGACCGTCGGCCCCAGCCTGGGCAAGGAAAACATCGAGAAGGGCATCTTGTCGGTGACCTGGGGCTTTGTGGCCGTGGCCATCTTCATGAGCATTTACTACATGCTCTTCGGTGTGTTCTCTTCGCTGGCGCTGGGCTTCAACCTCTTGCTGTTGGTGGCGGTCTTGTCCATGCTGCAGGCCACGCTGTCGCTGCCGGGCATTGCCGCGATTGCGCTGGTGCTGGGTATGGCGATTGACTCCAACGTGCTGATCAATGAGCGCATCCGCGAGGAGTTGCGTGCCGGCATGTCGCCACAGGCGGCTATCAATGTCGGTTACGAGCGTGCCTTCGCCACCATTCTGGACTCCAACGTCACCACCTTGATCGCGGGCCTGGCGCTGCTAGCCTTCGGCTCGGGTCCGGTGAAGGGCTTTGCCATCGTGCATTGCCTGGGTATCTTGACCTCGATGTTCTCCTCGGTGGTGTTCTCTCGCGCCTTGGTTAACCTTTGGTACGGCCGTCAGAAGAAACTCAAATCGCTGTCGATCGGGCAGATCTGGAAACCTGAACCCGAGGCCGAACAGCCTGCGGCCAAGTAAGCCCTAGGGAGTCGAGAAAAAATGGAACTCTTCCGTATCAAGCGGGATCTCCCGCTGATGAAGCATGCGTTGATCTTCAACGTCATCTCCTTCCTCACCTTCGCCGCAGCCGTGTTCTTCCTGATCACTCGGCAGCTGCATTTCTCTATTGAATTCACCGGCGGTACCGTCATCGAGGCCGAGTACGCGCAAGCGGCCGAAATCGAGAAGACGCGTCAGTTGGTGGAGAAACTCGGCTTCGGCGAAGTCCAGGTGCAGAACTTCGGCAGCACCCGCGATGTGATGATCCGTCTGCCGCTGCGCCCCGACATCAAACAGACCGAGCAGGTCGATATGGTTTTTGGGGCCTTGTGCAAGGCCGAGAGCGGCAGCATCAGCCAGCGTCAGATCGTCAGCGACAAGGGCGAGGCCATCAGCAAGCAGGTCTGTACCAATGCAGCGGGGGCAGAGCCCATCAAGCTGTCGCGCAGTGAAGTGGTGGGGCCGGCGGTCGGAGCGGAACTGGCTTCAGACGCGGCCATGGCACTGCTGGTCACCGTCATCGGCATCATGATTTACCTGGCCTTCCGCTTCGAGTGGAAGTTCGCGGTGGCGGGCATCATCGCCAACTTGCATGACGTGGTCATCATTCTGGGCTTCTTCGCCTTCTTCCAGTGGGAGTTCTCGCTCTCGGTGCTGGCGGCGGTGTTGGCCGTGCTGGGCTACTCGGTGAACGAGTCGGTGGTGATCTTTGACCGGGTGCGTGAAGCCTTCCGCAAGTACCGCAAGCTCAACACGCAAGAGGTGATCGATCACGCGATCACCAGCACCATGAGCCGCACCATCATCACTCACGGCTCGACCCAGCTGATGGTCTTGTCGATGTTGATTTTCGGCGGCCCGACTTTGCATTACTTTGCAGTGGCCCTGACCATCGGTATCTTGTTCGGTATTTACTCCTCGGTCTTTGTGGCGGCCGCCATCGCCATGTGGCTGGGTGTCAAGCGCGAAGATCTGGTGACGGCAGCGCCCAACAAGGGCGACCCGGATGATCCGAACTCCGGGGCGGTGGTGTAGAGTCATCCAGATCAAGCTCAATCTGCCCAGGACCTCTTGAACCCATGACCGTCGACGCGCGCAACCAGGCCTTGGCCGCTCAGGCTCGGCGAATCTACGTCGATGCGCTGGTGCAGGGCATGGTGGGTCTGGGGCAGGCGATCAATGAGGCCGCCGGCAAACTGCTCTTGCAGTCGGCCGAATATGCGGTGATGGTGGCGCGCCGCGATAGCGTGCAGTCCTGGAATCGGCATGGCCCGGCCTGGCAGGCGGGTGTGATCAGCGGCCTGCGCCACGCCGCGGTCTACGGCATCATCGACGCTCATGGCGGCTCGGCTGCCGCGAGTTCGGCGCCGGTCAATAGCGAGATGATGGCCTTGGTCGATGATGACATCATCGAGCGTGAAATCACCGCGTCGCGCCTGGCCTTGGCCATGATGGACAAGGCCACCTGGGAGTTCACCGACCTGCGTACCCGTTTGCAGCAGTTGGAACAGCATGACGATCTGCAAGCGCACGATTTGCTGCGCGCCAATGTGGTGGCCAAGCTGGTGTTGGACGCCTGGGCCCGCAGTGGGCTGGGCGTGTCTGAATGGCAGATGTTGCGCGCTGATCTGCACGAGGAATTTGCGCAGATTCTGGGCGAGGCCTATCACGAGGTGAACCGCTGGCTGATTGGCCAAGCCGTTTTGCCCGAAGTTGATTTGCGCCCCTTCATCCGCCGGGCGGGTCATAGCAGCAGCGCCAGTGATGGCAGCGAAGGCCAGGGTCGTACGACCGGGCAAATCCGTGCGTCCTCGGGCGTGTCTGGCTTGCCCAGTGGGTCTCCGGCGATGGCTCGCAGCCCGGTCAGCAGCCAGGCCGAAGAAGTCTTGCATCTGCTGCAAAAGATTGTCGGCAGCCAGGTCCCTTCATTCGCGGCCACGCGCATGGACCCCACCAAGGCCGCCACCGGCTTGATGGGAGCCGCGACCGCCCGGCCGACCGGCCAGCGCCTGTCGGCCGCGATCAAGCAGGCGCAGGAAACCCTGCAGCGCGCGCCCACCCAAACCGCGGTGGCTGGTGAGATGGCCGCGCCGCAGGTGCTGGAAGACTTGCGGGCCCGCAATCAGGCCTTCAAGCAAGTGCTCAAGCAGGCGGCCGACACGCCGGCCGAACGCGCCACCATCGAACTGGTGGCGATGATGTTCCAAAGCATCTTGATGGAAGAACGCATCCCGGCTTCGGTGCGGGTGTGGTTTGCGCGCTTGCAGATGCCGGTGCTGCGGGTGGCGGTGAGCGAGCCGGACTTTTTTGCCACCACCGACCATCCGGCTCGTCAACTGATCGACCGCATGGGTTCCTGCGTGATGGGCTTCAGCGCCGGCAGCAATGCGGGCGCCAGCGCGGGCAGTGGCGACCCGCTCGAGCGCGAGATCAAGCGCGTGGTGCAGGTGGTTGAGGCCTATCCCGACACCGGCCGGCGCGTGTTTCAGACCGTGCTGACCGAGTTCGCCAAATTCCTTGACAACTATTTCGAGCATGAAAACCAGGCCAGCCGCCTGGGTGTGTCGCTGGCCCAGCAGGTCGAACAGCGCGAGACGCTGGCGATTCAATACACGATCGAGTTGCGCAAGATGCTCAATGCCGTGCCGGTACAAGACGGTGTGCGTGAGTTCTTGTTCCATGTCTGGGCCGATGTGCTGGCGGTGGCCGCGGTACGCGACGGCGCTCAGTCCGAGGCCACGCGGCTGATGAAACGCGCCGCGGCGGATCTGATCTGGTCGGCCAGCGCCAAGGTGTCGCGCGAAGAGCGCGCCGAGGTGATCAGGCGGCTGCCGCCGCTGTTGAAAACGCTGCGCGATGGCATGAGCCAAGCGGGCTTGGCTGCCGACAAACAAGACGAGCAGATCCGGATTCTCAACAACGCTTTGGCAGCGGCCTTCACCGCCAAGAGCGCCGAGATCCCGCGCGAGCGTCTGGAAGAGTTGATGGATCAGTTGGAAACACTGGAGGCCATGCTGCCGGACGACGAAATCGAGATCGACGAATCCATGGTGCGCGACCTCTCCGGCCACGAGGTGGACGGGATGGAGGTGGTGGACGGAGGCGGCTCAGACCCAACGCCGGCCATGCTGGCCTGGGCGCGCGAGTTGCAAGTGGGCGGCTGGTACATGCTCGACTACCGCAACCGCAACGAGGCCGTGCAACTGGCTTGGCGCGGGACGCGCCGGCAGATGGCTTTGTTTGTGACGGCCAGTGGGCGTGGCGTCTTGTTCCCGCTCAAACGCATGGCCGCCTTCTTGCAGGCGGGTTTGCTCTTGCCGGCTCAGGATGAGTCGCTGACGGTGAAGGCCACGCGCAATGCGCTGGCCAAGCTGGACGTTGATCCGGGACGTTTGTTGAATTAATCGCTTGCCGGCTTGCCGGCGGGCGATCGTTCGAGCGTGGCCCGGCCGATACCTCGCCGGTGAAAGCCGCTCAGTGGATCAAGCGATCTTCGGGAGCGACAAACAGCTCATCCAAGATCAGCGCATCGGGCTCTTCGCCCAGGCTCCAGAACACCATCAGCACGATGATCTTCAGGTCTTCCAGATCCATGGGGGCGCCAGGAATGGCCATGGCGCGGTCGATCACCATCTCGCGCATCGGCGGTGGCAATACGCCGGCCGATTCAAGGAAACTGATGAAACCCACCGAGGGTTCGCCCAGATGGTCGAGTTCGGTTTCGGAATAGACGCGCAGGCTCAGGCTGCCCTGAGCGCCATGGTAGGACGCAGCGCCGGCCGCCAAGCCATCCAGCCAGGACAAGGCCTCCTGGATTTCGTCACGCTCAAAGCCAACGGCCGACAATTTGCGGGTCAACTGGGCGTGATCCGGGCAGGCATCCGGACGCCAATAGGTTTCGTAGAGGTAGACCAGCACGTCAAACATGGGCTCATGATAACCCAGGCCCTTGCCGCTGAAAGCGCGAAAAAGCCCCTCGCCGTGGGGGTGAAAGCCCGCAGAGCGAGGGTCTAGGCCGAGCCCCGGCGTTGAAACAGCTGGCCGGCCAACCGCGCCACCGCGCCGTCTAATTCGAGTTGCAGCAGCAGGGCATTCAGCTCCGCCACCGGCCAGCCGCCGCGCTGCTGCAAGGCGTCCAGCGAGATCGGATCAAAGCCCATCAGGGCCAGCACTTGCGTGTGTTCGGTGGGGCGGCCGAGGGCGGGCGGCGACTCGGTTTCGGTGTGTTTCCCCCCGGTCCTCGGCAACAAGCTCGGTAATTCGTCCAGCACGTCTTGGGCCTCTTCCACCAACTTGGCGCCTTGGCGGATCAAGGCATGGCATCCGCGGCTGAGCGAGGAGTGGATCGAGCCCGGGATGGCAAACACCTCGCGGCCGGCTTCGCTGGCCAGCCTTGCCGTGATCAGCGAACCGGATTGCAGGGCGGCCTCCACCACCAAGCAGCCCAGCGAATGCCCGGCGATGATGCGGTTGCGGCGCGGAAAGTTGGGCGGCAAAGGCGGCGTGCCGAGCGCATATTCACTGATCAGCAGGCCTTGCTCGGCAATCTGTTGGGCCAGCTTTTGGTGCCGGCTAGGGTAGATCTGATCCAGGCCGGTGCCCAAGACGGCGATGGTCTTGGCCGAGCCCTTCAAAGCGCCCTCATGCGCAGCGCCGTCGATGCCCAAGGCCAGTCCGGAAGCAATGCATAGCCCGGCTTCGCTCAGCGCTTGGCCGAAGTGGCGGGCGTTGTCGCGGCCCTGGGCCGTCGGGCTGCGGCTGCCCACAATGGCCAGACTGGGTTGGCTCAGCAGCTCGCGGCGCCCGTGCAGATACAGCAGCAGCGGTGGGTCGGCAATCTGTAGCAACGCTGGTGGGTAGTCGGGGTCGCCCAGCAGCAGTAGTTGATGCGATGGCTCGGCTTGCAGCCAGGCCCAGGTCTTGTCCAGCTGCTGCTCTAAATGGGCTGGCGGCTGGCTTAGCGCCAAGCGCTGTTTGGGGCCGAGCAGATCTTGCCAGGCCTCGCCAGGGCAATCGAAAACATCTTGTGGCGTACCCAGCCGGCTCAGCAGGCGTCGGACGCTTTCAAGCCCGATGCCCGGCGTTTCAAGAAGCCGCAGCCATGCGGCCAATTCTTCGCGGGCCTGCATGGGTTACCAAGACGGGCAAGACCTGGCCCTGGCGGCTCAGGGCTGGGAGAACCTGTCCCCAGGCTTGACGGGGTCCTTGACCGAGATGATCAGGGCATAGGAGACGCGGGCATAGACCTGGAACACGAACAGCACGCCGTGGCGCTCATCCGGCAGTTTCATCTCTTCGCGCTTCTCGCTGGTGCTGTCGACCACGCGCCGACCCTGTTGCCACAGGGCCAGCACATGGCCGCGCTCCATGCCGTCGTTCTTGCCCCGGTTCAGTGCGACGATCTGGTTTTGACCGGCGTGCAGGCCATCGCCATAGATCGAAATGATCTGGCCGGCCATCGGCGTCGCGGGGGCATGGGGGACGTAGCGTGAGAAGCTGCGCGGCGGGGTGGGCGAGAGTCGATCGCCCACGCCGATTTCTTGACGCACTGTCTTGATCCGGATGGTGGCCGGCACGATCTCGGTCTTGCCATCGGCCAATTGCTGGCTCTGATCGGCGCGCATGAATTCCGCCGTGCCCAGATAAGGCGCCTCGTAGCCGAGAATTTCGCGGGTGCTGGGGTCGACCAAGGGGCGGGTGCTGCGGAAGACCCGGAAGTCATTGTTCTGCCCCAACTCGCCGCGCACATAGGCGAGGTCGCCGCGAGAGAGCAAGACATGACCCTCGGTCGTCGCAACGATGCGCGGTGCGGTGGCCAATTCGTCGGTGTCGAAGACCACCGCGTCATTCAAAAAGGGTTCGATCAGGTTCAAAGGGATGGCGGCGATGCCGCTTTCATCCGATGGCGCGACCCGGATGCGCGGCGACAGCTTGCCGTCCTCATTGATGGGCGAGTCGGCACTGCTGACGGGGCGTGCCACTTGCAACTGTGCTCGACCATTGTTTTTCACCAAGACCAGCATTTGGCCGGGGTAAATCAAGTGGGGGTTGGCGATCTGCTCGCGGTTCATGCCCCACAACTCGGGCCAGCGCCAGGGACTGGTCAAGAACAGCTTGGAGATGTCCCAGAGCGTGTCACCGCGTTTGACGGTATAGGTCTCGGGCGCATTTGGCGACAGTTCGTTCAAAGGCACACCCGCCTGCGCGACTTGGCTGGCGGTGGCGCGTTGCTGTTCGGTAATGGGGTAGTTGCCCGTCTGCGCCAGACTCGGCGTGCTCAGCATCGACAAGGCCAGCGGCAATGTCGCCATGACGGCCTGCAAACGCCAAGCCGAGGCGGGATGCTGGGGCAGATTCTTCGGGCATTCACAAAAAGGCATCGAGCACTCTCTAGCGCCGCTGGAGGCGGCCGGCTGGGTCGTTTGGACGCTCGGTTGGCGAGAACCGGGCGCGGACGTTGGACGAAAATGGCATTGAATGGGCGCCCCGTTTGGGCGGCGGCCGACCGGGTTTTGCCACTTCGGCGAAAATCCCCCCGGGTCGCGACGATTCTGCCCCCAAAAACAGGGCGTCGCAACGAACATAACGGGGGCTTTCACCCCTCTTGCAAGCACTTACAAACAGGCGTTGTGCCGAGTCCACAGCGCGAGAGCCATGGCGAAACTGAATATTCTTCGATATCCCGATCCGCGTCTGCACACCGTGGCCAAGCCCGTCGCGCAGGTTGACGAGCGCATCCGCCAATTGGTCGATGACATGCTGGAAACCATGTATGCGGCCGAGGGCGTCGGCTTGGCGGCCAGCCAGGTGGATGTGCATGAGCGTGTGGTCGTCATGGACACTTCCGAAGACCGCGACAGTCCACGCGTCTTGATCAACCCGGAGTTGGTCAAGACCAGCGCCGAATTCACCGAGGGCGAAGAAGGCTGCCTGTCGGTGCCGCAAATCTACGACAAGATTCCGCGCCACTCGCGTGTGACCGTGCGAGCGCTGGATCGCGAAGGCCTGGCCTACGAGTTCGAGGCCGAGGGTCTATTGGCTGTTTGCGTTCAGCATGAGTTGGATCATTTGATGGGCAAGGTGTTTGTCGACTACTTGAGCCCGCTCAAGCGTGAGCGCATCAAGACCAAGATGGTCAAGAAGACCCGCGAAGAAGAGGGACGCAAGCGCTGATCCGCAGGGTCAGGTCTTGCTTGAATCCATGACTGAATCGATGCGCGTCGTTTTCGCCGGCACTCCCGAGTTCGCCGCCACCGCCCTGGCCGCCTTGTTGCAAGCCGGCTTCGCGGTGCCCTTGGTGCTGAGTCAACCCGATCGACCGGCTGGCCGCGGCATGAAGCTGCAGGCCTCGCCGGTCAAGCAACTGGCCTTGCAACACGGCATTGCCGTGGCTCAGCCACAAAGCCTGCGCTTGGATGGCAAGTACCCGGAGGATGCTGCCGCGGCCCGCCAGGCGCTGCTGGACGCCAATGCCGATGTGATGGTGGTGGCCGCTTACGGCCTGATCCTGCCGCAATGGGTGCTCGACCTGCCGCGTCGGGGTTGCCTGAATATCCACGCCTCGCTGTTGCCGCGTTGGCGCGGCGCCGCGCCGATTCATCGAGCTATCGAGGCCGGTGATGCCGAGACCGGCATCACCATCATGCAGATGGATGCGGGCCTGGACACCGGCGATATGTTGCTGATCGAACGTCTGGCCATCGCGCCCGACGATACGACCGCGCGCCTGCATGACAAGCTGGCTACCTTGGGGGGGCGCATGATCGTCGAGGCCTTGGAGATCTGTAGTTGCGGAACCTTGCCTGCTACCCCGCAGCCGGCCGAAGGCATCAGTTACGCGCACAAGATTGAAAAGGCTGAGGCGCAGATCGATTGGCGCCAGGACGCCGCGCAGATTGCGCGCCGCCTGCGGGCTTTTGACCCGTTTCCGGGCGGACTGAGCAGCCTCGATGGCGAAGCCATCAAATGCTGGCACGGGGTGGTGGCCGAGGGCACCGGTGAGCCGGGCACGGTGTTGCGGGCGGATGAGTCCGGTGTGCTGGTGGCTTGCGGCGAGCGGGCCCTGTTGCTGACGGAATTGCAGCGTGCCGGCGGCAAGCGTCTGCCCGCGGCGGCCTTTTTGCAGGCTCGACCGATCGCGGTGGGTGGACGATTCGGCAGCTGAGCGAGGGCCCGCGCCGCGCCCGCCCGGGCCTTGAAAAACAACCCCGACGACCCGATCTGATCTGTCGTTACCATCCGTCTCACGATGGGGGAGAGTTCGATGTTCAATATGATGAAGACCGCCGTTCTGATGGCGGCAATCACCGCGCTGTTCATGCTGCTCGGGCGCATGATCGGCGGGCAGAGCGGCATGATGCTGGCGCTGCTGGTCGCGCTGGGCATGAACTTCTTCAGCTACTGGTTCTCAGACCAGATGGTGCTGAAGATGTACAACGCACGTGAGGTCGATGAGACCTCGGCGCCACAGTACTACGCGATGGTGAAGGAACTGGCGGCCAAGGCCGAGCTGCCGATGCCGCGCGTCTACATCATTGATGAAGATGCGCCGAATGCCTTTGCCACCGGCCGCAACCCCGAGCATGCGGCGGTCGCCGCCACCACCGGCATCATGCGGGTCTTGTCCTCGGCCGAGTTGCGCGGCGTGATGGCGCATGAGTTGGCCCATGTGAAGCACCGCGACATCTTGATCAGCACCGTCAGTGCGACGATGGCCGGCGCGATTTCGATGCTGGCGAATTTCGCCATGTTTTTTGGCGGGCGCGACAGCGAGGGCCGGCACAGCAATCCGCTGGTCGGTCTGCTGGTGGCGATTCTTGCGCCGCTGGCTGCCAGCGTGATCCAGATGGCGATCAGCCGGGCGCGTGAGTTTGAGGCCGACCGTGGTGGCGCCGAGATCTCGGGTGACCCGCAGGCGCTGGCCTCGGCCCTGACCAAGATTCACAATTTCGCCCAGCGCATCCCGATGGAAGGCGCCGAACGCCACCCTGAAACGGCGCAGATGATGATCATGAATCCGCTCTCCGGCAAAGGCCTGGCGGGTCTGTTCAGTACCCATCCGGCCACCGAAGAGCGGGTGGATCGTTTGATGGCCATGGCGCAGGGCCGCTGAGGCCATGCAGGGCTGCGCTCAAGAGCGACGGGTCGGCGCCGATATCACCCGCATGAAGATGCCACATCGTTCCTTGCTGCTCCCGCCCCTGTTGTCGCTGGCTGCCTTGCTGGCGGGCTGCGACCAATTGGGTATCGAGGACCCCGCCAAGGTGATGGCGGCTAAGGAAGCCGAGGGCAAGGCGGTCGGGAGTGCTTGCCGCCATGCCCTGCGCGCCATTGAGGATTGCTATGTGCTGAATCCGAAGGCCCAGAAGGCGGCCGTCTTCAATGGCTGGAAGGAAATGGACGAGTACATGCGCGAGAACAAGATCGAGGGTGTGGCCCCGGTCGTGCCGCGCCCCTCGACCGTAAAGCCGAAGGGTGATGAGGAAGAGGAAGCGCCGCCCAAAGCTAAAGAGGGCGCTAAAGAGGGAGCCAAAGAAGGCGCCAAGGACAGCAAGCCCAAGGCCGGCGGCCATTGAGACTCCAGCAGGGACAAGCCACGGTGACGCTTCGCCGTGGCTTTTTTGCTTTCTGCCCCTCCCGCGCTGCATCCTGTCGCTCGCCTTGAGGCAGCAGGGGGGATCGCCGCGATGATGGCTGCAATTGCCCCATCAGCCCCACACAGGAGATCTCCCACCATGTTGAATCGACGCATTGCCGCGCTGGCCCTGATCGGCAGTCTGAGCCTGGCGACCACGGCGCAGGCCTGGAGCTGGGGCAAGTCCGAGCGGGTCAAGGGCTCGGGCGAGGTGGTCAGCGAGGTCCGTGATTTGGGTGCCTTTGATGGCATCAGCCTGGCGGGCTCTTTCAAGGTGCTGGTGCGCCAAGGCTCTGGAACCAAGCTGGAGCTGAAGGCCGATAAGAATCTATTGCCCTTGATCGAAACCCGTGTCGTTGAGGGCAGCAAGGGCCGCACCTTGGAGATTACGCCTAAGAAGGGCTTTAGCCTGTCCAGCAAAACCGAGCCGCAGATCACGCTTGAGGTGGCGCAGCTGCGCATGATCGCCATCGCAGGATCGGGCGATGTGCGGGTCGAGGCGATGAAAACTCCCTCGGTCGACGTCAGCATTGGCGGCTCCGGTGAAGTTGATCTGGTCGACCTGAGCAGCGACCGTTTGGGTGTGCAGGTCAGTGGCAGCGGCGATGTCAAGGCCAGTGGCCGCACTGGCAGCCTGAGCCTGTCGGTGGGCGGATCTGGTGACGTGCATGCGCGTGAGCTGCAGGCCGATGAGGTCAGGGCCAGCATTGCCGGCAGCGGCAACGCCACCGTGTATGCGGTCAAGACGCTGAAGATTTCCATCGCCGGCTCTGGCGATATCGCCTACCGCGGTTCGCCGCAAGTCAGCAGCTCGGTGGCCGGCCACGGCAATATCAGCAAGCTGAATTGAAACGCCAAGCTTGAGGTCGAAAAGGGGCGCATGGCGCCCCTTTCCGCATAGGCAAGACGCGGCGGCGACAGGGCCGCAGTGCTTGCCGGGCGACAATGATGCAATGAGCAGTGCTATTGCGGCGACTTGGCGCCACCCCGAATTCAAGAATTCCGCGCGCGAGATGATGGCCATCGGCCTGGGTATCTCAGCCTGGGGCCTGGTCACCGGCGTGGCCATGGTCAAGAGTGGCCTGTCGGTCACCATGGCCTTGCTGATGAGTCTGGTGGTGTTCGCCGGCAGCTCGCAGCTGGCCGCCTTGCCCTTGATCGCCAGCGGCGCCCCGATGTGGGTGCTGTGGGCGACGGCGTTTTGCGTCAACCTGCGCTTTGTCATTTTCAGTGTGCAGTGGCGCATGTACTTCGGCCATTTGCCGCGGCTGCAGCGCATGAGCGTCGGCTATTTCGCCGCTGATTTGAACTATGTGGCCTTTATGCGCCGCTTTCCCGAGCCCAAGCCCAGCGCGGATCAACTGCCTTACTTCTGGGGCGGGGCCATCTGGACCTGGGTGTCTTGGCAAGTGCCGTCCATCATCGGCATCTTTGCGGCCGACCGGGTGCCGACCGAATGGGGCCTCGGTTTCGCTGGCGTGCTGGCGCTGTTGGGGCTGGCGCTGTCGCTGCTGAAGGACCGCAATGCCTGGGTCTCTGGCGGGGTGGCTTGTTGCGCTGCAGTGGCCGCTTATGGCCTGCCCTTGCGACTCAATATTCTGGTGGCGATTGCGGTCGCGGTGGCGGCGGGCTTGCTGATGGAGCATTGGCTGCCCGAGCGGAGGACCGGCGCATGAGCGATTGGGCAACCGCGCTGGCCATCATCGGCATGGGGCTGATCACATTGATCACACGCAGCTTTTTCATGCTGCCCAAACAGGAATTGCCGCTGCCCGATTGGGTCAAGCAGGGCCTGCGCTACGCGCCGCTGGCGGCCCTGGCCTCGGTGATCGCCCCCGAAATCGTGATGACACAGGGACAGCTGATTCACACCTGGCAAGACGCGCGCCTCTATGCAGTGGCGGTGGGAACGGCCTACTTCTTCTGGAAGCAAGGCATTCTCGGCACCATCATCAGCGGCACCGTCGTGATGCTGGTTTTGCGCATTGGCCTGGGCTGGTAACTCCCTTGTTGTCTTGACTTGCCGCGCGGCTTGGTAAGCTAGGGGCATCGCAGCGCTGATTCCTTTGACGGATCCGGCTGCCCTCGATTTCCAACTCTTGATTGCTTCATCCCATGAACGTTATTCGTTTCACCGATCTGATCGACCAGGGCAAAGTCAGCGGCCAGCGCGTCTTCATCCGCGCCGACCTGAATGTGCCGCAAGACGATGCCGGCCAGATCACCGAAGACACCCGCATCCGCGCTTCCATCCCCTGCATCGAGAAGGCCTTGAAGGCCGGCGCCGCGGTGATGGTCACGTCCCATCTGGGCCGCCCGACCGAAGGTGAATTCAAGCCCGAAGACTCGCTGGCGCCGGTCGCCAAGCGCATGGGCGAGCTGATGGGCCGCGAGGTCAAGCTGCTGGCCAATTGGGTCGACGGCGTCACTGTGGCACCGGGCGAATTGGTGCTGCTGGAGAACTGCCGCGTCAACAAGGGCGAGAAGAAGAATAACGAAGAGTTGGCCAAGAAGATGGCGGCGCTGTGCGACATCTTCGTCAACGACGCCTTTGGCACCGCCCACCGCGCCGAGGGCACGACCTACGGCATCGCCCAGTTCGCCAAGATCGCCTGCGCAGGCCCGTTGCTGGCGGCCGAAATCGACGCCATCAGCAAGGCCCTGAGCGCGCCGAAGCGCCCGCTGGTGGCCATCGTCGCTGGCTCCAAGGTGTCGACCAAGCTGACCATCCTGAAGGCTTTATCCGAGAAGGTCGACGGTCTGATCGTCGGTGGCGGCATTGCCAACACCTTCATGCTGGCCGCCGGTTTGAAGATCGGCAAGTCGCTGGCCGAGCCGGATCTGGTGGCCGAGGCGCAAGCCGTCATCGACGCCATGAAAGCACGCGGCGCGGCGGTGCCGATTCCTGTCGACGTGGTGGTGGCCAAGCGCTTTGCGGCCGACGCCGAAGCCAGCGTCAAGCTGGCCGCCGACGTGGCCGAGGATGACCTGATTCTGGACATTGGCCCGCAAACTGCGGCGATCTTGGCCGAGCAACTGAAGGCGGCCGGCACCATCGTTTGGAACGGTCCGGTGGGCGTGTTCGAGTTCGACGCCTTCGCGCATGGCACCGAAACCATCGCCCGAGCGATCGCGGCCTCTCCGGCCTTCAGCATTGCCGGTGGCGGCGACACCTTGGCCGCGATTGCCAAGTACGGCATCGAGAAGGATGTTGGTTATATCTCCACTGGCGGTGGCGCCTTCCTGGAAATTCTGGAAGGCAAGACCTTGCCGGCCTTTGAAATTTTGAGCCAGCGCGCGCAAGGGGGCTGATCTCCGCGCCCTGACCCTGAACTTGCACCGGACTTTGCGCCGGACCTTGTGGCCCACTCTTCGCCCAGGCCCATGATTCTTCGTCGGCTTTTGTTGCTGTTGCTCTTGTCCACGCTATTGGCTTTGTATGCCAATGCCAATTGGATGACGCGCACCTGGCATATTGATGCGGCCTCGCATCGGGCGGAATGGGTCAATGCCATCAACGACAGCGTCGATGGCGGGAACAGCGAAGGGCGCTTGGAGCGCCGTGGCAATGGCTGGGTCTTGCATTGCGAGATCCGGCCGGGCTACGAATGGCCCTTCTGTGATTTGCAAGTGCGGCTGGCCGAGCTCGGGCGGGGCGTAGATCTGACCCAGTTTGACAGCGTGCGCCTGTGGGTGCGCACCAGCGGCCCGGAGCCGGTTCAGCATGTGCGGGTGTTCTTGCGCCATTTCGATCCCGCCTATTCGAACTCCGGCAAAGAAGCGGACATGAAACCTCACGAGGTGGTGTTCGCGCCTGCTGCGGAGTCGGTGCCGGTGGAGTTCCGTTTGGCGCAGTTCATGGTGGCCTCCTGGTGGGTGCAAGAGCACCCACTGCCGGTACATTTGCTGGGGCCTCAACTCGACAACACGGTGTTCCTGAGTCTCACCACCTCGGGTTTGGTAACACCGGGCACGCACACAATCGAACTGGACGCCATCGAGTTCGTTGGCGTCTGGGTTGATCCGGCGACCTTCCGACTGGCCATCATTGCGGTCTGGTTGGCCAGCATGGGGGTATTTCTGTTCTGGGACTGGCGTCGCTCACGGCTGCGCCTTGGCCGCGCCTTGCGTCGCAAGCGCGAGTTGCAACAAGCCAATGCGCGCTTGGCCCAGCGCTCGGGCGAGTACGAGGCCAAGGCCCATCACGACCCGCTGACCGGCGCCTCCAATCGTCTCGGCCTCAAGCATGATCTGAGTCTGCTGATGCGTGCGCAGGAAGAGCAGATGTTCCCTTTGGCTGTTGTGTTTGCCGACATCGACCATTTCAAGAACATCAATGACACCTTGGGCCACGATGCCGGCGACGAGGTGTTGAGGCAGTTCGCACAACACCTGAAGGCCAATATCCAGCGCGAAGATTTGCTTGCGCGCTGGGGAGGTGAAGAGTTTGTGCTGCTCATGCCGTTGACCCTGGCCGAAGAGGCCGTTGCGGTGGCCGAACGCTTGCGTTTGATGCTGATCGAACAGGCTTGGCCGGGGGGCTTGAAAGTAACGGCCAGCTTCGGCGTGGCGCAGGCCAGTCGCCACAGCGAGGGCGAGGCCGGCATCGAGGCCGCCATGCGTGCGGCCGATCAGGCCATGTACAAGGCCAAGCGCGAAGGGCGCAACCGGGTTGAACTGGCTGGGGCCGAAGGCGCCGCAGCGGAATAGGCCGAGACCGTGGCGCCGGCTCGGTATTGAGCATGGCTGCGACTTGCGATCTTTGCATAACAGTTAAAGCTCCCGGCATTGGTATGCGCCAATTGCCGATGTAACCTCCCGGAACTCAATTTTTCCTGGAGCACCGAATGAGCAATGACAAGGCTTTGCTGTCGCCGGCCGAGGCGGCCCTGCGTGAAGCTGCATTGGAATACCACCGCAGCCCCTCTCGCGGCAAGATCGCTGTCACGCCGACCAAGGCCTTGTCGAATCAGCGCGATCTCTCGCTGGCTTACTCGCCCGGTGTGGCTTATCCCTGCTTGGACATCGAGAAAGATCCCTCGATGGCGGCCGACTACACCTCGCGCGCCAATCTGGTTGGCGTGATCACCAATGGCACGGCGGTGCTGGGCCTCGGCGATATCGGCCCCTTGGCCGCCAAGCCGGTGATGGAGGGCAAGGGCTGCTTGTTCAAGAAGTTCGCCGGCATCGATGTGTTTGACATCGAGTTGGCCGAGCGCGACCCGGACAAGCTGGTCGACATCATTGCCGCCATGGAGCCGACGCTGGGCGGCGTGAATCTGGAAGACATCAAGGCGCCCGAGTGCTTCTACATCGAGAAGAAGCTGAAGGAGCGGATGAACATCCCGGTCTTCCACGACGACCAACATGGCACGGCCATCATCTCCAGCGCCGCGCTGCTGAACGGCCTGGAGCTGGTGGGCAAGGACATTGCCAAGGTCAAACTGGCGGTGTCCGGCGCGGGCGCGGCGGCGATTGCCTGCCTGGATGTGATGGTGGGCCTGGGTGTGAAGCGCGAGAACATTTTTGTCTGCGACTCCAAGGGCGTGATTCAGGATCAGCGCGACGATGCGAAAGCCGGCAAGCTGGATGAATCGAAGCAGCGCTATTGCCAGCGGACCGAGGCGCGTACGCTCGCCGATGTGGTGGGCGGTGCCGATGTCTTCCTTGGTTGCTCGGCCGCCGGCGTGCTGACCGCCGAGATGGTCAAAACCATGGCCGCCAGCCCCATCATCCTGGCGCTGGCCAACCCCGAGCCGGAGATCCGGCCCGAGTTGGCCAAGGCGGTGCGGCCGGACTGCATCATCGCCACCGGTCGCTCGGACTACCCGAACCAGGTCAACAACGTCCTGTGCTTCCCCTACATCTTCCGTGGCGCGCTGGACTGTGGCGCCAGCAAGATCACCGAGGAAATGAAGCTGGCCTGCGTGCGCGAGATCGCCGCCCTGGCCAAGGCCGAGACCAGTGACGAGGTTGCCGCTGCCTATGCCGGCGAGGAGTTGCACTTCGGCCCCGAGTACCTGATTCCCAAGCCCTTTGATGCGCGCCTGATCCTGCGCATCGCGCCAGCCGTGGCCCAAGCGGCGGCGGACTCCGGCGTGGCCGAGCGGCCGATTGCCGATATGGAGGCCTATCGTCAGTCGCTGGAGCGCTATGTCTATCAAACCGGCATGTTCATGCGCCCGGTTTTCACCGCCGCCAAGGCCAACCCGGCGCGCGTGATCTACGCCGAGGGCGAGGACGAGCGCGTGCTGCGCGCGGTGCAGGTGGCGCTGGATGAGGGCATCGTCAAGCCAACGCTGATCGGCCGTCCTGAGGTCATCGCCAGCCGCATCGAGCGCGCAGGGCTGCGCCTCAAACTGGGCCAGGATGTGGCCGTCATCGACCCCAATAACGACGCGCGTTTCCGCCAGTACTGGGAGGCCTACCACCAAGCCATGGGTCGCCAAGGTGTGACGCCCGAAATGGCCAAGGCCGCGGTGCGCCGCTCGGCCACCACCATCGGCGCCCTGGCCATCAAGCTCGGTGATGCCGACGCCATGATCTGCGGCATGGTCGGCCGCTTCGACAATCACCTCGAACATGTCTCCGACCTGATTGGCCTGAAACCCGGCGCGCGCAATTTCGCCACCATGAATGCGCTGATGCTGGACGAGCACACGCTCTTCCTGACCGACACCTTCGTCAACGACCAGCCCGATGCCGAGCAACTGGCCGAGATCGCCGCCATGGCCGCCGAGGAGGTCAAGCGCTTTGGCTTACCGCCCAAGCTGGCTTTTGTGTCGCACTCGATGTTCGGCTCCAGCAAGCGGCCCTCGGCGGTGAAGATGCGCCGCGCGCGTGAGCTGTTCACCCAGCATGCGCCCGATGTCGAATGTGACGGCGAAATGCATGGTGATGCGGCCTTGTCCGAGTCGGTGCGCAACACCTTCTTGCCCGACAGCACCTTGAAGGGCGCGGCCAATCTCTTGGTGCTGCCCTCGCTGGATGCGGCCAACATCCTCTTCAATGTGCTGAAGGTGACCAGTGGCCACGGCGTGACGGTGGGCCCCATCTTGCTGGGTACGGCCGCGCCGGTGCACATCCTGACGCCCTCGGCCACGGTGCGCCGCATCGTCAATATGACGGCGCTGGCGGTGGCCGATGTCTTGGCCGCCAAGAGCTGAGTTGCTTCGGTAACTCTCTGAAACTTATGGCCCTCAGTGGGGGCCATAATCATCGCTTGTAACTTTATTTCAGCGAGTGCCCGCCATGACCCGTGCCACCAAGATCGTTGCCACCCTCGGCCCAGCTTCTTCTTCACCGGAGATCCTGGAGCAGATGATCCGGTCTGGCGTCGATGTGGTGCGGCTGAACTTCTCGCACGGCAAGGCGCAAGACCACATCGACCGCGCCCGCTTGGTGCGCGAGGCCGCCAAGGCGGCTGGCAAAGAAGTGGCCATCATGGCCGATATGCAAGGCCCCAAGATCCGCGTCGGCAAGTTCGAGAACGGCAAGATCGAGCTGGTCAACGGCGCGCGCTTCATCTTGGATGCCGACCGCAGCGAACTCGGCAATGAAGAAGCCGTGGGCCTTGATTACAAGGAACTGCCGCGCGATGTGAAGCCCGGTGACACCTTGCTGCTGAACGACGGCCTCTTGGTGCTGACGGTGGAAGCAGTGCGCGGTGCGGCGGTGCACACCATCGTCAAGCTGGGCGGCGAGTTGTCCAATAACAAGGGCATCAACAAGCAGGGAGGCGGCCTGACCGCCCCGGCCTTGACGTCCAAGGACATGGAAGACATCAAGACCGCGATGAGCTTCCGCTGCGAGTACCTGGCGATCAGCTTCCCCAAGAATGCCACCGATATGGAAATGGCGCGCCAACTGGCCAATATGGCCGGCGAGCCCTACAACCACAAGCCCAGCATGATCGCCAAGATCGAACGCTCGGAGGCCATCCCTCACCTCGAAGCGATCCTGAAGGCCAGCGACGGCATCATGGTGGCGCGCGGCGACTTGGCCGTTGAAGTGGGCAATGCCGCCGTGCCGGCGTTGCAAAAGCGCATGATCAAGATGGCGCTGGCGCTGGACAAGGTGGCCATCACCGCGACGCAGATGATGGAGTCCATGATCGTCAACCCGGTGCCGACCCGCGCCGAGGTGAGCGATGTGGCTAACGCGGTACTTGATGGCACCGATGCCGTGATGCTGAGCGCCGAAACCGCCGCCGGCAAGTTCCCGGTTGAAACCATCGAGCAGATGGCCGCCATCGCCTTGGAAGCCGAGCGCGCCGAGTTCGTCACCCTGGACACCGACTTCGCCGGCCGTCAGTTCGGACGCATCGACCAGTCCATCGCCATGGGTGCTTTGTTCACTGCGCATCACCTCGGGTGCAAGGCAATCTTGGCGCTGACCGAGTCGGGCTCTACCGCCTTGTGGATGAGCCGCCATCGCATCCAGGTGCCGATTTACGCGCTGACTACCCAAGAAGTCAGCCAGCGCAAGATGACGCTGTACCGCAATGTGCGGCCACTCTTGATGCCCAAGTTTGAAGATCGCGACACGGCGCTGGCGGCGGCCGAGAAGATCTTGGTGGACCGCGGCGTGCTGATGCCCGGCGACACCTATGCCATCACCTGCGGCGAGCCGATGGGCTACCCGGGCGGCACCAATATGCTGAAGGTCTGCCGCGTCGGCGGTTAAGCCTCATTAGGGCCGCGGGCAGTTAGGCGTTCGCTGCGGCGGCCCGCTCTGCTCGCTTCTGGCACGCTCCGGTCATGGTTGATGCATTGACTTCGCGCCGAGCTTGGCTCGCGACAGCTGGCCTTTTGGGTGTGGGTGGGGGTTGGTCGATGGGCGCTCTTGCGGCCACGGCGCCGACGGTCGCTGTGCCTTTGGCCTTGAGCGATTCGCCGACCTCCCAGGCTTTGTCGCAGATTTTGCTGAACCTGGTCGGTCAAGCCGCGGGCATTGAGTGGCAGATCCAGTCGGTGCCTTTTGCGCGCTCGGTCTTGCTGGCGGAGACCGGGCAGGCCTTGGCTTATGGCTTGTCGCGTAACGCCGAACGTGAGCGGACGCTCGAATTCAGCGAGCCGATCTATCGTCAACAGGCCTGGATGATCGTTCGCAAAAATCATGGCTTGGTCTATCGGAGCCTGGCCGATCTGCAGGGCCGCAGCATCTGCATGGGGCGCAGCGTCAGCTTCGGCGACGAGTTCGATGCGGCCAAGGGCAAGCTGTTCCGGGTTGAGTCGGTCGGTGGCGGTCCGGTGGCGCGGGTGCGCATGCTGATGGCCGAGCGCTGCGACGTGGCCTTGACCACCCATCGCAGCAAGACGCCCGGCCCAGTTGATCGGGCCCTGCGCAAGGCTATCGGGGAAGAGCTGGCTTTTGAGGTGCTGCCCAAGCCTATGCTGGAGGAAGGCGTTCACTTCGCGGTGCAGCGCGGTCACCCGCTCGCCCAATGGCTGCCGCGCATCAATGCGGCAATGGCGCAGCAGCGCAAGGCGATCGTCGATTGGGTGGCTAGCGATTTGTGAGGGGCTTCACGGCCGCGCCCGCTGTGGCCGGCAGCCCTTGAGTCGCAGGGCGGTCGGCGCTGCTATCCTGTCCCAGCAGTTTCACTGACGACGTGCAGGGTGAACCATTGAAATCGTGTGCAAGCGTTCCGGAAGACGGCCTGAGCAGGCAGCGGAGCTTGCGTCGACGTTTGCTGCAGGCCTTGGTCGGCGCCGGTCTGCCGTTGTCGCCGGCCGCGCGCCATGCGGATGCCACTGAACGGGCCAAGGCCGCAGCCGCAGCACCCTCGGTGGCCAGCGCGGCAAGTGCTTCAAGCCGCTTGCTGGTGCCGGTGGCCGTCAATGAGGCCAGTCGTCGACCGTTCACCTTGGAGATGCTGCGGCTGGTCGGTGCGGCGGCAAATATCGAATGGCAGGTGAATATGGTGCCTTGGTCGCGCGCGCTGCTGATGGCCGAGCGCGGCCAGGTGGTGGTGTTTGGCGCCTCCCGCACACCCAGTCGAGAGTTGCTGTTTGAATTCAGCGAGCCGGCCTTCAACAACCATGTGTGGATGGTGGTGCGGCGCGATCAGGGCCTGGAGTTTCGCAGCCTCAATGACCTACAGGGGCGGGTGCTGTGTCTCGCGCGAGGGATCAGCTATGGGCCGGTGTTTGATGCGGCCAAGGGCGTCGTGTTTCGGGTCGAGCTCTCCGACGGCGACTTGACGACGCGGGTTCGCATGCTGATGGCGGGGCGCTGTGATGTGATGCTGAACTCGCACCGCAGTTCTCAGCCTTGGTTGATTGAGCGCAGGCTGCGCGAGGAGTCCGGTCATTCGGCAGCACTGATGGTGCTGCCCACACCGATGCAGGTCGACCCCGTTCACTTCATTGCAGCTCGAGGGCATGCGCTGGCTCAACTGATGCCGCGCCTGAATGCCGCGATGCGCCAGCAGGCCAGGGCGATTCAGGACTTACTCAATAGTGATCTGTGAAGCTCGGCCGAGCCGCAGCGCTGTGTGTCAGCCAAAGGCGCGAAACTGTTCGTTGAGGCGCGCCCATTCCTCTGCCGACAGTTCCAACTCTTGCACCTCGGGGTGGCGTGGCTCGAGGCCCTTGCGGCGCTCCAGCGCCTTGGGCAGTTCCTTGTCGCTTTGCCTTCTGTCTTTGCCTTGGCGCCGCTCCCTGCCGCTCCAAACCTTGTTTCCATCGGGGCTGTTCATCAAACTTCCTTGGGCCGGGACCACTGGCCTCGGTCGGAAGTTTATGAAGAACTCGAGAAAACCCTGAGTGAATTAGTCTCGTATTGGGGTTGGTTCGCGCCAGGATGACGCACTACCCGTTCTGAGCGCTTTTCACCAGAGCAGCAATGCGTGGCGTCATATGCGTCGGCAAAAGTTCCACCTCTTTGTGCGCGCGGGCGAAGACGCGAAACAGCTCATCGGTGAAGCCGTGGCCCACGTCTTCCACACCGTCAAAGTTGATCTCGGCACGTCGGAACATCGGCAGTCTGGCCGCCACACGGCGCGCTTGCGCGCGGGAGTCCAGCGGCTGGCCGGGCCCGGCCAAGAGGCGCAGGGCAATGGTGGTGTGGTCAAACTCAATGCCGCTACCGTCCAGGCTCCAGGCCTCCAGCACTTGGTCCAGCGTGCGCTTGGTGTCCAGGGAAATCGACATATAGATCGAGCTGCCCTGGCGCGGCATTGGCCGACCCGGCTGCCAGCCGCCGCTTTCCCAGGCACGGCGCTGGAAGGCGGTGCCATTGGCGTGGATGTCGAACACATCGGCCAGCTGCGAGCTGAAGAAGAGGCCGCGCCCGGTGTGCATCTCGGGTTGGCTGGTCAGGCGGCCCTTGCTCAGCTCCAGCATGGCGTGCTGGGCATTGGCAATGTCAAAAGCCGAACAGATTTTGTCGAACACGCCGCAGCCATCGTCAGACACCAGCAATTGCACATGGCTGGGCGTTTGGCGCAGAGAGACGGTGACGCTGCTGCCGCCGCTGTGGTCGGCCGCGTTATTCACCAGTTCGGTGAAACCATGCTGAACCATGCGCGCCACATGCTTGGGCAGATCAAAGTTGGGCGCAAAGTCGCGCTGCCAGGGGATGTCTTCCTGCAGACCGTGCAAGCTGTAGGTACGCGCCACCTGGCGCAGCAGGCCGGGGCCATAGACCGGGCGGCGATCGCTGCCGCTGCGCGTCAGCCAATGAGCGTCGACCAAGCGGCGCAGTGCGGCCAGCGCCGAGCGGCGGCTGCAGCCGGTGCGCTCCTCCAGATGGCTGGCCAGGTCGTGCGAGTGTTCGCGCGCAGCGGCGGTGATCCAGAGGGTCAGGTGGTCAAGGGCGAGACGAGTCATGCGGTGGGCTCCTGGGCTGTCGAGTGTGGGCGCAAAGGCGAGTCGCCTAAACCTCGAAAAAGCCCAGCTCTCAGCCTAATTGCTCACACCCCCCTCATGCAAGCGAGGCTGCCCGGGGTTCGCTGCCACAGGGCCCCGCTAGAATCGCCGCCAGTTACAACGCGGTTACATGACCCGCCGGGCTGGTTTGGCGGTAGGCTGCGTTCGCAGGGTTTTCAAGGTTTTTAACTTCCCAAGGGACTCTCTCATGGCTCTCGTTTCCATGCGCCAACTGCTGGACCATGCCGCCGAACACGGCTACGGCATCCCGGCTTTCAACGTCAACAACCTGGAGCAAGTGCAGGCCGTGATGTCTGCCGCCGATGAAGTCGGCGCCCCGGTCATCCTGCAGGCCTCGGCCGGCGCCCGCAAATACGCTGGCGAGCCCTTCATCAAGCATTTGATCCAGGCCGCGGCCGAGATGTACCCGCACATCCCCTTGGTCATGCACCAAGACCATGGCACCAGCCCCAAGATTTGCCAAGGCGCCATCGACCTGGGCTTCGGCTCGGTGATGATGGACGGCTCGCTGATGGAAGACGGCAAGACCCCGTCCTCTTTTGAGTACAACATGGACGTGACCCGCCGCGTCGTCGAGATGGCGCACAAGGTCGGCGTCACCGTCGAGGGCGAGCTGGGCTGCCTGGGCAATCTGGAAACCGGCGACGCCGGCGAGGAAGACGGCATCGGCGCCGTAGGCAAGTTGGACCACAGCCAGATGCTGACCGACCCCGAAGAAGCCGCCACCTTCGTCAAGGCTACGCAGCTTGACGCGCTGGCCATTGCCATCGGCACTAGCCACGGCGCCTACAAGTTCAGCCGCAAGCCCACCGGCGACATCCTGGCCATCAGCCGCGTCAAGGAAATCCACGCCCGCATTCCCAACACCCACTTGGTGATGCACGGCTCCTCGAGCGTGCCGCAAGAGTTGCTGGCCATCATCAACCAGTACGGCGGCCAGATGAAGGAAACCTTCGGCGTGCCGATCGAAGAGATCCAAGAAGCCATCAAGCATGGCGTTCGCAAGATCAATATCGACACCGACATCCGCCTGGCCATGACCGGCGCGGTGCGCAAGTTCTTGTTTGAGAACCCCGACAAGTTCGACGCCCGCGAATGGCTCAAGCCCGCCCGTGAAGCCGCCAAGGCCGTGTGCAAACAGCGTTATGTGGAGTTCGGCTGCGAAGGCCAAGCCGGCAAGATCCAGCCGCGCACCCTGGTGGACATCGCTGCAGCCTACGCTCGTGGCGAGCTGAACCAGTTGGTGAAGTAAGCCGCGAGCCGCGCTTCTGCGCTAACGACAGCCCGCCAAGTGCAAGCTTGGTGGGCTTTTTTATGCGCGGACTCTTGGTCGACGAGGCATCGTTGCCCCCCCAAGTCTGTACTGACCCGTCGAGCCTGCGCGTCGATATAGTCGTGGCTCTGCAGTTCCGGAGCCCTCTCAATGCCCTCGCATAGCTCTCAGCCTCAGCGCATCTTGGTGGGTGGCTATGGCTCTCACGCGGTTACTGGCTTTGATGTTGGCGAGGCCGCGCAGTTGCCCTCGTCGACGATGCGCCGGCGCTGGCGGGTTTTTCTCGGCGTGTTTTTATTCGCCCTGCTTGTCGGTATGGGTTTCACCTTTGGCCGCAGTCCCGAGTACATGGCGACCGCGCGTCTGCAAATTGTCCCGGCCAAGCCCGCGGGGGCAAGTGAAGCAGCGCAGGCGCAAGCGATGTCCGCGGCCTATCTGACCGAGCTGCAGGTTTTGAGCAGCCGGCCCTTGTTGGAAAAAGTGGCCCAGCGTTTATCGGCTCAAGGGCTAAACGCACCAGACAGGCCCGTGGCCACGGATGCGCAAGCCTTGCAGCAGATGCTGACGGTGACGCCCTTAGAAGGCACCCAGGTGCTGCACTTGCAAGCGCAAAGCGGTGAGCGGGCCTTGGTCGCCCCGCTGCTCAATACCTTGATCGCCGTCTATCGGGACGAGCAAGGGGATGCCGGCAAGGTCAATGTCGAAGCGCAATTGCAGCAAGCGAGCGAGGAGTTGCGCGTGATCGAGTCCAAGGTCCTTGAGAAGCGCCGAACCTTGGACGCGTTTCGACTCAAGTCGAATATCGACTCGTCCGAGCGGGAAGATGATCCTTCGCTGGCACGGCAGAAGGGTTTGGCGCAGTCATTGCAGGCGGCCACCGACCGCGAGGCGATTGCCGCGGGCAAGGTCCGCTCGCTCGAACAGTCGAGTGACCTGAAGGAGTCGGGGCGCCCGCTGTCGCAAGCGAAAGACAATCCAACCGTCGCCAATATCGAGGCACGTCTGTCGCAGTTGCGGGAGGATCTCCGTGGTCTGGAGCGCCAGTTCACGCAGCAGTATCTTGAAATGGACCCGAATGTGCGGGCCTTGAAGACGCGCATTGCCAATCTCGAGCAGCAACTGGAAACCGAGCGCCACAAGGGGCAACAGTCGGCCTTGGCCGATGCCAAGGAAGAACTCGCCAGCGCCAGGGCTACCGTTCACCGACTCCAGCAGCAATCTGCGGAAAACCGCCAGGGCGTGCAGAATTTCAATCGCCGTTTCGGGGAATTCCAAGGTTTGCAGGATGAACTGCAAGGGCTGGAAAAAATGCAGCTGGCGGCACGACAGAAACTGCTGGCCATGCAAGCCAGTGAAGCTTTGCAAAGGCCCGGGCTGGTGGTCTTGGAACCGGCTGTAACGCCTGTGCAGGCTTGGCGGCCGCTGTATGTAAGGGACGCCGGAATCGCCCTTCTTGCTGCCCTGGTGGTGGCTCTTTTGTCGGTCGGCCTGGTCGAATTCCTCAGTCGTGAGCAGGCGCCGCCCGTGCAGCCCTCCGCCCTGTTGATTGCGCCGCCTTGGCTCAGCGGCGATCAGCATCACGCCGCCTTGTCTGCCCGACGCGCGCCGCCGGATTTGATGCTGGATGTCTCGTCGGAGTCTGCTGCGGGTGATCGCTTCTTGGCGCCGCCACTGCCCAGGGAGCTGAGTCCGGATGAGATCGAGCGATTGCTCACCCATGCTGCGAGTTCGCAGCGGGCCTTATTGACCGGCCTGCTTTGCGGGCTGACGGCCGATGAACTGCTGGGTTTGCCCTTGGGAGCTGTCAACGTCGAGCGTCGTTCGCTCTCTGTAGGCGGGGGCGCCGCACGCGAATTGCCGTTGCCGCGGGGGCTATTGGACTTTGCCTTGCAGCAGGGGGCCTCGGCAGAACCTTCTCGGCCCTTGTTTACCAGGCCTGACGGCACCGGGCTGGAGGCCGGAGATGTGGCCTTGGCAGTGACTGCCAGCGCCTACGACGCGCAACTTGAGCAAGCACAGTCCATCAGCCCTGAGACTTTGAGGCATACCTATTTGGCCTACCTGGTGAGGCAAGGCCTGCGTTTCAGTGAGCTGGGCTTGCTGGCCGGCCGGCTCGACCCCGAGCAGCTGAAGGGGCTAGCGGCCTTGTCGCCCGAGGGCGTCCGCGTAGGCATCGACCAGATCCGCCCCACCATGCCGCAGTTGGAGCTTTGACTGCGCAACTTGGCGTGGTGTGCCCTCAAAGTGATGGCTTAACCGCCTCGCGATGGCCCACCGCGCAGCGCCCACACCACCCCCGCCAACAAGAAGGCGACTCCGGTGAGGGTCAGGATGGACGGCATCTGACCGCGCAACATGAAGGCATAGGCCAGCGCGGCCAACGACTCGAAAACGATCAGCTGCCCGACCAAGGAGGTCGGCAGGCGTTGGCTGGCCTCATTCCAGCACAGCGTCCCCAGCCAGGAAGAAAACAGGCCCACGGCCAGCATCAACCCGATGTAGTCGAGTGCGCGCGGGCCGAGCGGCAGTTGGAAGCTGGCGCCCAACAAGGGCCAGCCTCGCGCTTGGCTTAAGTGCAGCAGGCCAAGCCCTAGCAGGGCGACCGGCAAGGTCATCAGTCCCTGCGCGGTAGCCCAGACGCGCGGGCTGGCTTCGGGGTGAGCCTGCAGCCAATCGGCATTGCGAATCGGGTACCAGGTCCAGCAGGCCACGGCGCCCAAGGCCAGCAAAGCGCCGAGCCCATAACTGCGCAGCGCGGCGGATCCACTATTCACTTGTGGCAGCAGCTGCAACTCGTCTTGATTCACGCAGGCAATGCCGATGACGATGAGCAGCAAGGAGGGCGCCAACTTGCGCCATGGCAGAGGCTGGTGGCTGCGCAAATTGGCGCAGATGGCGATCACCACCGGCAGCGTTCCGATGATGACGGTGGGCAGCGGCGCGCCGGCCAGTTGGATGGCGCTGGACAAGAGCAGGTAGTAGAGAAAATTGCCGATCAGGCTCAGCCGCAAGGCTTGCAGCCAGTCGCTTCGACTCAAGCGGCGCAGCTGGCGGCTGTCCATCCAGCCCAGCGGCAGTGCGATCAGGCCAAAAGCCAAGTAGCGTCCAATGGTCAGCATCAGCGGCGGATAGTCGGCCAGCATCAAGGGGGCGACGAAGACCAGGCCCCACATCAGGCCGGCGGCGAGTGCAAAAACAATTCCTGTCCACATCGGGGCAGTGTCGGGCACTCGGCATGCGGCGTCTTGTACCGGATTGCTGTTCGGGGCGAATTTCAGCTCAAGAGCTGGCGCAGCAGCATGGCGGCCAGGCCCAACATGGTCAGACCGATCAAGACGTCGAGGATCTGCCAGGCGCGCGGCCTTGCAAAAAAGGGTGCTAACCAGCGCGCGCCATAGCCTAGGCCCACGAACCACAAAAAGCTTCCGCTGGCCGCGCCGCCCATAAAGGCCAGCTTGGCCCAGCCCGCATGACGAGCGCCGAGTGAGCCGACCAGCAGGACCGTGTCCAAGTAGACATGCGGGTTGAGCAAGGTGAAGCCGGCCAGTTGCAACAAGACCTGGCGCCGCCCCTGACGCGGGCTTTCGCCGGCGAGAAGGCTGGCAGGGCGACGGGCGCGCCGCAGCGCCTGCAAGCCATACGCGGTCAAGAACAGGGCGCCGCCGCCAGTCAAGGCGCTGGCCAGCCAAGCGCGTTCGCCAATCAAGGCGGCCAGGCCGAAGATGCCAGCCCCCATCAACAAGGTGTCGGCCAGCGCACAGCAGAGCACGATCAGCGTCACATGCTCGCGCCGTAGTCCTTGGCGCAAGACAAAGGCGTTTTGGGCGCCAATGGCCATGATCAGGCTGAGGCCGAGGGTCAGGCCTTGCCCATAGATGGGCAGGGCGGCGAGCAGGGGGGTGGAATCGTTCATCGGGGCGAAGCATGACGCAGGTCTCCGATGTCGGCCAGTTAGACTTGCTTCACCGAATGAAGCCCTGCTGAATCGCGCCACCGTTTTCGCCTTTTTCTGCCTTCAGCCTCCCATGCTCGACTATTCCCTTTTGGCCGCCCTGGCGGCGGTGGTGCGCGAGAGCAGCTTCGAGCGCGCGGCCCGCGTCTTGCACATCTCGCCCTCGGCGGTGTCGCAGCGCGTCAAGTTGCTGGAGCAGCGCCTCGGCCAGGTGCTGGTGGTGCGCGGTTCGCCCTGTGTGGCGACCGAGGCAGGGCTGCTGCTGTGTCGTCATGTCGAGCAAGTGGGCATGTTGGAACATGATCTGCTGGCCCGAGTGCCGGCGCTGGCGCCCGATGGCCTGGGCCGGGTCACGCTGCGCGTGGCGGTCAATGCCGACAGCCTAGCGACCTGGTTCATGCCCGCGGCCGCGGCCTTTGCTGAGGCCGAGCCGGCCTTGCTGGATCTCAGCCTGGAAGATCAGGCCTTCACCGCCGAGCGTTTGCGCAGCGGCGAAGTGCTGGCCGCCGTGACCGATTTGGCTGAACCGGTGCAAGGTTGCCGCAGCCTGCCGCTGGGCTCGATGCGCTATCTGGCCACGGCCAGCCCTGCTTTTGTTCGGCGTTACTTTTCGGCGGGCGTGACGCTTGAGTCGCTGGCAAGCGCCCCCTGCCTGCGCTTCAACCGCCAAGACGGTTTGCAGTCGCGCTGGATCGAGCAGGCCTTTGGCGCGCAGCCCAGTCTGCCCACCCATTGGTTGCCGTCCAGCCAAGGCTTTGTCGATGCGGCCTGTGCCGGCCTGGGTTGGGGCATGAACCCCGCCAGTTCGGTGGCGGCGATGTTGGCCGATGGGCGCTTGCAGCTGTTGACGGACCAGTCGGAGCTGCTGCTGCCCTTGTATTGGCAAACCACCCGTCAGCCGCTGCCGATGTTGGACCGGCTCAGCGCCGCGGTGCTGACGGCGGCACGCCAGGGGCTCGGCTGAGCCCCAGCTGGCGCTGGTAAGCACCGGGGGTGACCCCGAAGCGGCTGACAAAGCCTCGGTTCAAATGGGCTTGATCGCTCAGGCCCACGGCAGCCGCGACGCTGGCCGGCGTTTCACCCAAGGCCAGCCTGCGTTTGGCATCGAACAGGCGCAGCGCCATCAAGACCTGCTGCGGCGTGGCATGTTTTTGAGCCTTGAAGACTCTCAAGAAGTGAAATGGACTGAGCCCGGCCACCGCCGCCAGTTGCTGTAGCGACAGGCTCTCTGCGAGATGTGCACGCATGTAGTCGAGCACCGGTGCGAAACGCATGGCCAACTGCTCACGCTGCGGCTCGGGGGCGCGCGCATGGCGGCTCAGCGCCTGCACCAGCAAGAGCAGCTGGCTGTCGAAGGCGAGCGGCTCACGCGCCCGCCAAAGACCGGCAATCAGCCTGGCCGCCTCGGTCGCGCTGGCACTGTCATGCGCCACGGCGGCCTTGAACAACCAAGCCGGCTGGCCGCTGAGTTCGCTCAGCAGCGCCGGCTCCAAATAGACCATGCGGTAAGCCCAGGCGTCGGCAGTGTCGGCCTGGCCGGTGTGCATGTCCTCCGGGTTCATCAGCATCAGCGTGGCGCGCGGCGCCAGATGCTCGCCACCGCGCCAGCGAAAGCGCCCGACCCCGCCGGTGATGGACCCGAGCCCGTAAGCCTCATGGGTGTGGGGTGCGAACTGGTGGCGCAAGATGCTGGCGTGGTAGAGCTCCACCCCGCTGCGGTGGGCGGGGCGGCGGTAGCGGGCCTGGTCGTCGGGGTGTTCGAAGCTGCCGTCTTGCATGGCTGCATGATCGCAGCTTTGGCTCTGCGCTCAGTCCACGCCGTAGCGCCGCCGGATGTCCTTCAAGACTCCTCGCAGCTCCAGTCGCCCCAGCGCTTGGTCGAGCGCTTGGAACTCCTGCTCGCTGACGCTTTGCGGGCTCAGCATGAAGCCGACCGGCTCCCTGCTGCTGCCGAAGGGCAGTTGCTGCAGCTCCAGCCCCTGAAGATGGGCCAGATGCAGCAGGGTGCCGACATCACCGAGGATCAAGGGCGCGCGCTGTCGCTGCAACATGCTGATGCCCTTGCTGTGCGACTCGAACGGCTCAAGCAGGCCGGCCGCCTGCAGACGCGGGCGCCAGGCTTCAAAGTCAGCGCTCAAGGGCCCGGCGTTGATGAACAGCAGCGGGGTGCGGGTATTGAACAGGTCCGAAAAGCTGCTCAGGCGCGCCGGCAAATTGGGCACGCTGGGCGGGGTGGTTTGGGTGGGGCCAGACAGCGCTGTCGCACGCGAAACGCCGCTGATGCGCATCACGCCCATCACCTCATCACGGTAGGGGCGGGTGTAGCGGGCGCCGGAATTGGATTTGGCTCTCAGGCTGGCCGCCGGGATCAGGTCCACCTCGCCGTCTCGCAACATGATGGACCGGCGCCGGCGCGGCAAGGCCTCCAGCCACTGCAGGCTGCAGCCGGCCTCGGCCACCATGGCACTCAGCACCTCATAGTCCAGACCATGGTGTTGACCATTGCTTTGATAGACCAAATAGGGCGGCCAATCGCTGGCGGCCAGCCGTATCGGATGACTGCAGGCCGGCATTGCCACAGGCTGCGCCGCAGCTTCACCCGCCACGCCCAACAGCCCAGCCACGCAGGCGAGCGCTGCCAGCTGGCCAAGCTGCAGCCGGCAAAGCTCCTGCAGCAGCCTCGGCTGCAGGGTGTTGAAAAACGAGCGATCGCTTGGGTTCACCGTGAGCCACTCCGCGGAACAGTCCGCCAGCACGCAACCATAGCCGATTGTGCTCGGCAGCCGGGGCCTGACAAAGTGCTTGACCCTGACGCAAGGTTAGGGTTCATCATGCCGGCCTTGTCTTTGGAAAACGATCTCTGCCATGGAATACACCGTCGGTGATCTGGCCAAACGCTGCGGGCTGACCGTGCGGGCCTTGCATCACTATGAAAAACTGGGCTTGCTGACGCCGTCCGGCCGCAGCGAGGCGGGCTATCGCCTCTACAACGATGCCGATGTGCTGCGCCTGCACCGCTTGTTGGCGTATCGGCATTCGGGTCTGGCCTTGAAAGACATCGCGCCCTTGCTGGATGCCGAGAGCCCGCCGGTGCTGGAGGTGCTGCAGCGTCATATCGGCGAGGTGCAGGCGCAGTTGCGTCGTCAGCAGCGTTTGCTGGAGGCGCTGCAACGCGTGGCCGAGCGCGCCGCCCATGACGAAGAGGGGTTGACCGAGCATCTGCTGCGCACCATGGGCCTGATGCGCAGCTACGAAAAATACTTCGACGAGGCCGATTTGCAGCGCATGGACGGGCGCCGCGCCGAGCTGGGCGAGGAAGTCATCAAGGCGACCGAGTCCGAGTGGCCGGCCCTGATCCAGGCCGTGCAGCAAGAGATGAGTCGCGGCACCGACCCGCATTCACCGCGAGTCAAGGCCTTGGCCCAGCGCTGGCAAGCCCTGGTGGCGCAGTTCACCGGCGAGGACCAGGAGGTCAAGAACAAGTTCCAGACCATGTGGGCCAGCGAGCCCGGCCTGCAGCGCGACACCGGCGTCACACCGGAGTTGATCGGCTATTTGCGTGCCGCGCTGCAGAGCGATGTTTCAAATCAAAAGAAAGAAAACAATGAATAGTCAGTCACAAAGCGTGCCCGCCGAGGCCGGGCCGACCCCGAACGACGAGGCCAAAAGCGCCGCCAAGGCGGCCCGCGGTCGGCTGTTTGCTAACGCCAATTTTCGCTGGTTGCTGGGCGGCGGCGCGCTGTCGATGTTGGGCGATCAGTTCACCCTGATCGCCTTGCCCTGGTTGGTCTTGAAGCTGACGGGTGATCCGCTCAGCCTGGGCCTGGTGCTGGCCATCGTCGGCCTGCCGCGCGCGGTCTTTATTCTGGTCGGCGGCGCCATCGTCGATCGCTATTCACCCAAGTGGGTTTTGTTCATGACCAAGCTGCTTAACGGCGGCTTGATCGGCGCGCTGGCGCTGCTGGTGTGGAGCGGCTCGGTCGAGCTGTGGATGGTCTATGCGCTGTCGCTGGCGATCGGCCTGGTGACGGCCTTCAGCTATCCCGCCGGCAGCGCCATCATGCCGCGCACCGTGCCGGCCGAGATGCTGCAGCCCGCCAATGGTGCGTTGATGGGTTTGCGCCAGCTCTCGGTCTTGATCGGCCCGCTGATGGCCGGCTTGTTGATCGCCGCCTTTGGTGATGCGCCTGCCGCGGCTCAGGCGCGTTTGGAGAATGCCCGGGGCTTGGGGCTGGCATTCGCCTTCGATGCGGCCAGCTTCTTCATCTCCGCCTGGACGCTGAGCCGGGTGCAGATGGCGGCATCCGCGGCGCAAGGAGCGGCCCAGTCGGTGCTGAGCGCCGTGCGCGAGGCGATAACGACGATGTGGCGCGATGCTGAGTTGCGCACGCTGTGCCTGTACTTTGCGGCCATCGGTTTCTTCGTTGGCGGGCCGATTCAGGTGGCCTTGCCGGTGCTGGCCAATAGTCAGTTGCCGGATGGGGCCGCGTCTCTGGGACTTTTGCTGGGCGGCCATGGCGTGGGCGCTTTGCTGGGCATGGCGCTGGGCGGGATGCGGCCGAACTGGCGGCTCAAGACCTTGGGCCTGACGGTGCTGGCCATCGATGGCATTGCCGGCTTGGTCTTTCTGCCCTTTGGCCATATCTCGGCCACCTGGCAGGGCATCGCCCTGTTGGCGCCGCTCGGTGCCCTGGGCGGCTTTGTTCAGGTGGCGGTGTTCACCTGGATGCAGCAGCGCGTGCCACCGGCCATGTTGGGCCGGGCCATGAGTGTTTTCATGTTCATCTTCATGGGCCTGGCGCCGCTGGCGGCCGCAGCGGCTGGGGCGGCCTTGCGGGTGTTGAGTCCGGCCGGCCTGTTCACGGCCAGCGGTGCTGCGCTGCTCTTGATCGTGCTGCTGGGCTTGAGCCTCACGCCGATTCGGCGGATTCGGGATCGCGCTGCCGCAGCGGCCTGAACCCGAGCCCAAGTCTGGCTGGCCTCAGATCAGCCAGTTATTGCCTTGCTGCTGGTCTTGGTGGTGCTTGAGTTGCTCCATGCCGTAGCTGCTGAGCCAGCCCTCGCCGGCTTGTACGCGGCTGTGGCTCAGCTGTGGGTCCGCTTGGGCGGCGCCGTTGGGCTCTGCCAGCAGCGGGCCGCTAGGGGCATGCAGCAAATCGCTCAACAGCGGCGCGGACGCATGGCCGGTGGCGCTGCTGCTTGAAGTCTGGCCAAACCACACATCGGCCAGCTCGTGGCTCTTGCCGTCGCTGGTTTTGTAGGCGCCTTCCAGGCCGATCAGGTTGCCGTTCTGGATCTTGTCTTGCGCGGTCGCGTGCAGGTCCAGCTCCACCACATCGAGCTCCTTCAGGCTGAGCAACTTGCCGGCAGCGCCATGGCCGCTGTCGACCCAGACCTTCAGATGTTGGAACTCGGCATCGGCGGCGCTGATCTTGCCGTCGTGATTGCTGTCTAGCTGGGCCAATGCCTGGAAGCCGTTGTCGGCCAGATGACCATCGGCCAGGCGGGTGGCCGTGCCAAAGAGCTCGGCGCCACTGTCGATCTGCCCATTGCCATTGCGGTCCAGCGCCAAGAGGCCGCTGCCCTGGTCCACCCAACCAATCTGGGTGGCGTGGCCGGTGGCATTGATGTCAAAGCTGACGCCATGCGCGGCATCGACCGTCTGCACGCCAATGCCGCTGAGGTCCAGCACCAGCGGGGAGGCGGCGCTGAGGGCGGCCAACTGGGCCGGCGTCATCGCCTCGCGCTGCAAGCCTGTGAAGGCGGCCACATGGGTCATGTCCATGCTGGAGAGCGTCGCGGTGCTCATGGCCGCTATCTGCGCCTGAGTGAAGGCTGCGACATTGGTCAAGGGCAAGGCATTCAATTGCCCGACCGACAAGGCTCCCACTTCGTCCGGACCCAGCGCAGCGATCTGCTTGGTGGAGAAGAGGGCCAGCTCCTGGGCGCCAATGGCCTGCACCTGATCCACGCTCAGCATGGCGATCTGCGCGGGCGTCATGGCTTGCAGATGTTGCGCCTCCAAGGCCGTGATGTGGCTGGTGCTGAGGGCATGAACTTCGGCCGGCGTCAGCGCTGCGAACTGTGCTGAGCTCAGCCCCGCCACTTGCTCGGGCCTGAAATCATCAAACTGGCTGGGCGCCATCGCATGCAGGGCCGCCGTGCTGAGGCCTGGCATTTGTTCGGGGCTCAGCGCCGCCAGTTGCTCTGGCTTGAGGCTGAGCACCTGCAGGACGCTGAGGCCGCCGAGTTGCTCGACACTCAGTGCCGCAATCGCCACGGTGCCCAAGTTGCTGAGATGAAAAGCCGAGAGTGAACCCAGTTGGGGCGCGCTCAGGCTGCCCAATTGCTCAGGGCTGAGGGCCTGCAATTGGTCCAGGTTGAGCGCGGCCACGGCGGGCACGCTCAGGGCCACGACCTGTTGCGGCAGCAGGGCTGAGATCTGGCTCACGCTCAGCGCCTGCGCCTGGGCAGCGCTTAGCTGCGAGATCTGCACCAGATTCATCGCTTGCAAGGCCGCGCTGGAGAGGGCGCGAATCTGGCTGCTGTCCAGCTCGGCCAGTTGCTCGGTCCCCAAGGCTGCAATCTGCGCTGGGCGCAAGGCGCCAATGTGGGCGGCGCCCAGCGCATGCAGCGCTGCGGGCGTGAGGGCGGCCATGCTGTCCGGGCTGATCGCCTGCAACTGCGCATCGCTGAGCTGCTGCACCTGGCTGTTGCTCAGCGCATGCACCTGGGCCGGGCTCAGCCCTTGCAAGGTGGCGCTGTCCAAGATCTGCAGTTCTTTGGCATTCAGGGCGCCGATCTGCGCGGTGCTGAGGGCGAGGGTCTGGGTGCTGTTGAAAACGCTGAATTGCGCGCTGCTGAGGTTTTGCAGCGCCGCGACCGACAGCGCGGCCATCTGGGTTGCGCTGAGGCTGGCCAGCTCGGCCGTGCCCAAGCCTGGAGCCTGGGCTGCTGTCAGGGCGCCGAGTTGCTCGGTGCTGAGCTCCGGCCGGGCGATCGAGGTCAGCTGCGCAATCGCCGCACTGCCCAGCGTGGCGAAGGCGGTGGGGCTGATGGCGGCGAGGTCATGGGCGGCGACGACCGCCAGCTGGTCGCTGTTGAGGGCGGCGATGGTGGCCGGCGCCATGGCGCTGATCTGCCGGCTGCTCAGGGCGTCGAGCTGGGCGGTGCTCAAGGACTGCACCTCGGCCACCGTCAGGGCCTGCATCTGTCCGGTGCTCAAGCCCGCCAGCTGCGCAGAGCTCAGCACGCCAATGTTGGCAGTGCTGATGGCAGCAATCGCGCCGACGCTGAGGGCGCCCAGTTGGCTGCTATTCAGTGCCAGCAAGTCGGTGCTGCTGAAGGCGGCCACTTGGCTTGCGCTCAAGCCGGCGACCTGGTCGCTGCCCAGCCAGCCCAGCTGTGCTGTCAGTGCGGGGAAGACGCTAGCGCTCAAGGCGCCAATCTGATTGCTGCTGAAGGCTTGGAACTGCGCACTGCTGAATTCTTGCAGCTGCTGGCTGTCGAGTTTTTGCAAGGCAGCGCCTGAGAGGGCTCGGACCTGCGCCGAATCAAGGGCGTGCACTTGGTCAATACTGAGTCCCGCGAGTGCGCTGCCATTGAGCGCTTGCACCGCCGCGGTGTTCAAGGCGTGGACCTGGGCGGTGCTCAGGCTCAGCCATTGCTGGCTGCTCAGGCCTGCCAGAGCGCCGCTGTTCAGGGCCTTCATTTCCCCTTCGCTGAGGGCCGAAAGCTGGCTGCTGCTGAGTGCTTGTAGCTGGCGCGAGCCCATGTTGGCCCATTGCGTATCGCTGAAAGCGGCGAGGCCTTGGGTGCCGAGGCTGCGCATTTCGGCGTTGTTCAAAGAGATTAGTTGGGCGGAGCCGAAGGCGTGCAAGGCATCGGCCGACAAATTGCTGAACTGCGCGCTGTTGAGTGCGCCCAGCGCTGCGGTGCTCAGCGCCGCGGCTTGCGCGCTGCCGAGCTGGCCCCAGTTGGATGCCGTCATCGCATGTGCCGCCTGGGTGCTCAAGACAGCCCATTGCTCGGCCTTGATGGCGCTGACCTGGGCGGGAGCCAAGGCGGCGGCCGCGTTGCTGGGCAGGGCCGCAAAGGCCGTCACGCTGATGGCCGCCACTTGAGCGGGTGTGAACTGTGCGAACTGCTGCGTTGTCAGGCTGGCCAGCTGGCTGCCCAGCAAGCCATTGACCTGCTGCGTGCTCAAGGCCGCCAGATTGCTATCGCTGAGTGCATGCAACTGGGCTGCACTGAGTCCGGCCAGCTGGCTGGGGCTGAAGGCCGACAGCTGTGTCGTGCTCAAACCGGCCACCGTGGCCACGGACAAACCACTCAGCGCCGCGGGCGTCAACGCGCCCAACTGATCCTTGCTGAAGGCTTGCAGCTGGTTTGCTGTCATCGCTTGCAGATGGCGAGCGCTCAGTGCGCCCAGCTGTTCGCTTTCCAGGCCTTGCAGCGCTTGGGTGCCGAGCTTGGCCATCTGGCTGGCGCTCAGCGCAGCCAGTTCGGCGGTGCTGAACTGCTGTAACTGGCCGCCGTCCAGCGTGGCCACTTGAGCCAGGCTGAGCGCACTGATATGGCTGGTTCCCAAACCGGCCCACTGGTCTGCGTTCAAGGCATGCAGCTGAGTGGAAGTCCAGCCGCTCATGGCGATATTGGGCAGCGTCGCGACTTGCTCAGGGCTCAAGGCCTGGATCTGCGCCACGCTCATCGCGCCACCGGCGGCCGCACTCAGGGCATGTAAGGCCGCCTGGGGCAGGGCCGCAAGTTGGTTGGGACTGAGTGCTTGGATTTGCTTCGCGCCCAGGCCGGCCGCTTGGGCCGCGCTGATGCCGGCCAGTTGGTCGATGCTGAGGGCGGCCAAGGTGGCGTCGGGCAGGGCGCGCAACTGGCTCGCACCGAGGGCGCCAATCTGGGCGCCGCTGAGGGCGGCCATGTCGGCGCTGCTCAAGGCGGCCAACTGGGCATTGTTCAGGGACGAGAAGGCCTGTGGCGCAATGAAGCGGAACTGGTCAGGGCTGAGCGTGCCAATCTGGTGGGCGGTCATGCCCGCGATTTGGCGCGCGCTGAGCGCGCCCAGCTGGTCGGCATTCAGCGCGGCCAAGGCTTGGTCATTGAGGCGGCTGATCTGTTGGCTGCTCATCGCGGCCACCTGGGGGGCGCTGAGCGCGTCGATCTGGCCGCCGTCCAAGGCGGCAATCTGGGCACTGCCCAAGGCTGCGATTTGGCTGGTGCTGAGGCTGGCCAACTGGGCCGGCGTGAGGCCGCCCACGGCGGCGCTGCTCAGCGCATTCAAGGCTGCGGGCGAGAGGGCACGCAGATGATCATGGTCCAGCGCCGCGATCTGCGCCGTTGACAGCGCGGCAGCCGTGGTGGCGCCCAGGCCGGCCAGGGCCGAGGTACTCAGCGCGCCCATCTGGTCGGGGCTCAGGTGGCGAATCTGGCTGATGGTCAATGCCGCTAATTGCGCCGAACTCAGCTCGCCCACTTGGTCCAGGCCGAGTTTGTCGAGCAAACCATCTCCCAAGGCCCGCAGACTGCTGGCATTCAGGGCTTGCATCTGGCTGCTGCTGAGCGCGGCGAAATCCTCGGCGTTGAAGCCGGCCACCTGGGCGCTGCTCAGGCCGCGTAAGGCACTCATGCTGAGTGCCGCCACCTCGTCCGCGCTGAGCAGGCTGAATTGCGCGCTGTTCAAGCCCTGCAATTGTTTGCTGCTCAAACCAGCGAACTGCTCGGCCGTGAAGCCTTCGATCGCCGCACTGCTCAAACGTCCAAACTGAGCGGAACTCAGCGACTGCAGCTGTTTGACCGAGAAGCTGTCAATGGCGGCTGCATTCATGCCCTGCAGCTGCGCCGTGCTGAGCGCACCCACCTGGGTGCCGGTCAGACCGTCCAGCTGATCGGCGCTGAGTGCATTCAGCTGACTGAGCTGGAAAGCTCGCAGTGCCTGGGTGCTGAAGGCGCCGAGCTGATCGGAGTCGAGTGCGCCCAGCTGCAAGGTGGTCAGCGACGCTGCACCCAAGGTGGCCAGGCCCCGCAGCGCGCTGGTGCTGAGCGCACCGATTTGCTCCGGGCTCAGCTGTTGCAACTGATGTGTGCTCATCGCATTGAGCTGGCTGGAGGTCAGCGAGCCGAGGTCGCTCACTTCCAGCCCGCCCAAGGCCTTGTCAGACAAACCGCGTATCGCTTGGCTGCTGAGCGAGGCCAGTTGCTCGGGCGTCAACGCGGTCGCCTGGCCGGCGTCCAGCCCTTGCAACTGGCTGCTGCTCAAGACATGCAGGGCCGCGGTGCTGAAGGCCTGAAATTGATCGGTGCTGAAGGCCGCCAGTGTGTCGGAGGTCAATCCGCTGAGCTGGCGCGAGCCCATCAGCGAGACCTGGCTTTCATCGAAGTTGGCCAGGCGACCCGAGCCTAAGGCATTGAGCTGTTGGCCGCTCAGCCCGCGCAGCTGCGCGCTGCCCAGGCCTTGCAGTTCGAGGTCCGAGAAGGTGTTGAGCTGCGTGCTGCTGAGCGCGGCCACTTGCTGACTGACCAAGCCTTGCACCTGCTCCAGCCCCAGGCTTTGCACCTGACTGCTGCTCATGGCGATGATCTGTGCCGTGCTCACGGCATGCAGTTGATCGACGCTGAGCGCGGCCACGTTGTCGGTGCTGAGAGCTGCCACTTGCTGAGTGCGCAGCAGCTGAATCTGCGAGCTGGCCAGGGCCTGCACGGTTTCGAGCTTGAGCTCGTTGATCTGCGTCGTTGCCATCGCCGTCAGCGCGCTGCTGCTGAGAGCCTGCACCTGCGGGGTGCTCAAGGCTTGCAGCCACGTGGGCTGCAGGGCCGGCGCCTGGCTGGCGGTCAGTGCCCGGAAGGCGCTGGTGTCGAGCGCGGCCATTTGATCGGCCTGCAGTGCGCTCAGCAGCTTGACCGGCCACAGCGAGATCGCATGCGCGTTCATGCCGTGCAGCGAATCGTCGTTCAGGCTGGTCAGCTGGCTGGTACTAATGGTGTTCCATGCCGTGACCGACATCGCGCTGAGCTGCGCGGCCGTCAATGCGGCCATTTGCTCGCCGCTGAAGGCCAGCCAGTCCGTGCTGCCAAAGGCGGCGATGGTGGCCGTGCTCAATGCGGCAATCTGGCTGGTTGACAAAGACGGGATGGAAGACATCTGAAACTCCGATTCGAAAAATCCTCTCAAGTTTTGGATTTCTCGTTCGAAGAATGTACGAAGCCTGTCGCTGTGCCAGTCCGTGAAATAAGGCCGCCCTTTCGTTCAACTGTGGTGCGAATTTGGGCGAACGCGTGAACTGAGCGGGAGTTCAGTTGCTTATCCGGACATTGTCTTGCCTGTCTTGGGTTATGGGGCGCAGGAGGCCGGCGCGAAGCCGCATACCCGCACCCCAGACCGTCGATCACAGGCAGCTGAAAAGAACAGCCGAAAAAAAGCAGCCTGAAACCGCACTGGGCTTCAAGGCTGCCAACAACTCAATCGTCTAACGAATAATTCAACCGGTGGCGTCCATGAGCGCCGACCCGGGCTTGCACGCTCTCCCCATGCGCGCCAGGGTCGGGCCCATGAACTCCGGTGTGCGGAAGGCTGGTCCTCGCGGCCGAGCCTGTCCGTTCAATTCAAGAATTAGCGGACCACCGACAGCGCTTCGCGAGCGCCGCCCTTGTAGGTGTAGAGCGTCAGGGCGCCGTTCTTGATGTCACCCTTGGCATCGAAACTGATGTTGCCGGTCACGCCCTTGTAGTTCTCGGTCTTGGCCAGCACCGGGAGGTACTTCACCGGGTCGGCCGAGCCGGCCTTCACCATGGCGGCCACCAGCACGCCTACGGCGTCATAGGAGTAAGGCGCGTACACCTGCACTTCCAGCTTGGTGGCGTTGCGGAAGCGCGCGCGGAAGTCTTCCATTGCCTGCTTCTGCGCAGCGTCCACACCGCCGGCTTCGGCGCAGTAAACCTGTCCATCGGCCATGGTGCCGGCCGCCAGCTTGGGCAGCTCGGCGGTGCAGATGCCATCGCCGCCGATCAGCTTGGCGTTGATGCCCAACTGCTTCATCTGGCGCAGGATGGGGCCGGCCACAGCGTCCATGCCGCCGAAGAAGATCACATCGGGCTTCTTGGCCTTCAAGCTGGTCAGGATGGCGGTGAAGTCCGTGGCCTTGTCATTGGTGAACTCGCGGCCGGCGATCTTGCCGCCCGCGCCCTTCACGCCTTTTTCGAACTCATCGGCCACGCCCTGGCCATAGGCCGTGCGGTCGTCGATGACGGCGATCGACTGGCCCTTCAAGTCCTTGGCGGCGTAGCGGCCCAGCGTGCCGCCCAGGTGCACGTCGTCCGCCACCACGCGGAAGGTGGTCTTGTAGCCATTGCGGGTGAACTTGGGGTTGGTGCTGGAGGGCGAAATCTGCGGCACGCCGGCATCCGAATAGACCTTGGAGGCGGGGATGGAGGTGCCCGAGTTCAGATGCCCGACCACACCGTTGACCTTGGAGTCCACCAGCTTTTGGGCGGCCTGGGTGCCTTGCTTCGGATCGCCAGCATCGTCTTCGCCCAGCAGTTCGAGCTTGACCTTCTTGCCGCCGATGACCACGCCCTTGGCGTTTAGTTCGTCGATGGCCATGCGGGCGCCGAGTTCATTGTCCTTGCCCAGGTGGGCGATAGCGCCGCTGGTCGGGCCAACGTGGCCGATCTTCACGACTTCTTGTGCCAGGGCGGCGGTGGAGGCCAGGCCCAACAGGCTCAGGGCGGCGCAAGCAATGACGTTCATCTTCTTTTGCATCAATGAAAAATCTCCGTGAGTGGGAGCCGTGCGTTAGCTTGGCTCAGGGTGTGGACAAAGAGAGGAGCCACTGGGCGATCAACTTGGCCTCAGCCTCGCTGATCTGCACATTGGCCGGCATGCGGGCGACACCCCAGCGCCCGCTGCTGCCTTCGAGAATGCTTTTCTTGAGCTGGTTCGCTGCCTGGCTCTGGTCTGAATTCCCCCGATAGCGGGCGGCAATCTGCCGAAACGCGGGGCCCGCCTGAGGCTCATCCAGGCTGTGGCAGTAGATGCAGTGTTGGGCCCAAGCTGGGCGCTCTTGCGCCGACAAGTCGGGCGCAGTCAACAAGGCAGCTGCCGAGCACAGCAGGGTCAAAACGCTCAGGCGGTGTTTCATTCCAGAGATCCAGGCAGGAAGCGAACGTGCCTTACTTCTTCAGGTCAAACTTCGGGGCGCCCAGCAGCGAGCTGGAGACGGCGTAAGCCCCGTGGTTGGTGAAGACCCAGATGATGTTGCGGTCCCACTCGATGAATACGCCGTGCGTCTGGTCACCGAAGCTGAGGTTCATCTTGGGATCCACGGTCTTGGGCACGAAGTAGCCTGCGATCTTGGGCGCGGCAGGGTTGCTCACGTCATAGATCTGGGCGCCTGCGTTGTAGAACGCGTAGATCAGGTACTTGTCGCTCGGCGTGCCGGGCTGATGCCAGTAGCCGCTGCGCTTGGGGCCGAAGCTGCCACGGCGCTGGCAGTAATCGGTGAAGGGCGCGGCCTTGGGCGGTGTTGGGCGCGGCAAGGTGTTGATGATCTTGGGATTGGCCGGGTCCTTCACGTCGATCGAGTAGATCTCCTTGTAGGGCTCGTAGCAGTCGTCGTTGAGCGGATAGCCGCTGTAGTAGACGATGCCGGTCTTCTCGACCTTGGTGACGTCGATGTTGTCGCCTTCGGTGCCGGCTTGGCTGACGGGCATGTCGATCTTGCCTAGCGGACGCATCTTGGCTGGGTCGCTGATGTCCATCACATGGAAGCCCATGCCACCCATCGCGGCGTAGCCGTACTTGCCGCCCTTCTCAGGATCCTTGGGGATGAACAGCGGCATGCGCGCGCCCATCCAGGCGGTCTTCTTGCCGACGCGCGGGTTTTTCTTGTATTCCTCTTCTTCGCCCAGGCGCGAACCCGGCACCCACCAGGTGGCCAGGCGCTTGGGCTTGTAGGGGTCCGACAAGTCAAAGGCCATTTGCGCCTGGTTGTACAGGTAGTTTGGATATTCCTGGTTCACAAAGGTGTCGTCCGGTGCGCCGGAGACGAACAGGTATTTGCCACCCCAATAAACCGGGATGTCGCCGCAGCCCGAGCCTTGCTGGGGCATCTTGTCGGCCGAGCCGTAGGCGTCCAGCGGCAGCTCGGAGATCTTCTTCCACTTGGCTGGATCGGGGCTGTCGATCTCAAACACGCGGAAGCCACGCAGCAGCTGCGCGTTCTTGATGCTGGCGATCTTGCTTTGCTCTTCGGGCAGGTACTTGTTCTTCAAGATGCCGAAGCGGGTGACTTCGTAGCACTGCACCGCGATGTTCTTCTTCAGGCTTTCGTTCCACTGAATGGTCAGCGGGCCGAAAGGATGTTCCTTGCTGGTCCAGCCCCAGTCCTTGGCGGCGATTTGCGTGACGGCGCGCGGGTCGGTGATGTCGAAGACTTTGTAGATGGTCTTCTCATGCTGAATCATGTAGCGGCGGCCGTCCATGTCCACCGTGGTCTGCCACGAGTGGTAGGGGCTGATGAACATCTGGGCCTGATAGGCCTCGATCTTGGTGTTCTCCAGATAGGCGTTCTGGTCCAGATAGTCGAGGCTGCCCTTGATCGGACGTGTGCCGGGGATGGCCGGCACTTCAGCCGGGTGCTTGAACTTGCCGGTGGCGGGGTCCAGGCCGTACTGAGAGGCGTCGACATGGGCTGGCTCGCCGGGGGCGCGCTTGGGTTCGTCGAGGTTTTCCTTGACGGGGATGCGCGGCGCATCGGCCGGGCCGGGAATGATGACGGGCTGGGCCGTCGCGCAGGCAGCCAGGCTGGCCGCCAGCAGGGTGCTGATGAGAGAGCGATTCATGGCGTGGGGTGTGCTTTCGGAAAATGGGGTCGGCCACGTATGCCGCCGACCCTGTGAGTTAACTGCTGTCAGAAGGCGTGGCGCAGGCCGAACATATAGCCCGCTGGGTTTTCACCAGACTTGGGCGACAGGCCCCAGTCGATCGGGTACTCGGCGCCGGCGCTGCCGGGCGTGCCGTTGTGCACGCTGCCGTAGGTGGCGTACAGCGTGGTGCGCTTGGAGAAGTGATAGGTCGCGCCCAGCGTCACGCCGGTGGCGTCAGCCAAGGCGCCGGTGGCGTCATCCCGGCGCACCACGCTGGCGAACAGGCGGATCTGTTCGTTCACCGAAATACGTGTGCCGAGCTGCAGGCTCTTGCCGTGGGTCTTGAAATCCACGTAGGGCGGGTAGGCGTAGTAGCCGTTGTAGTCGTGCAGGATGGCGGTGAGGTCGAACTGGCCAATGCGGTAGACGCCCGAGACATAGGTGTCGCGCGAGGTCTCGTTCGTCTTCTTGGTTTTGTCCCAGATATTGCTCTTGTTGTGGATGTCATTGGCCACACTCAGGAACAGTGGGCCGCCCCAGTACGAGGCGCCGAAGCTGATGACGCGGCCGTTCTTGCTGTTGTCGCTTTCTTCCTTGCCTGCGGTCACCGTGGCGCGGACCTGGAAGCCGCCGGCGAACTTGGCCGAGTTGAAGGAGATGGCATTCGACTCGCGCCAGGGCGCGTAGAACACCATCATGTTGTTGACCGGGCTGTAGGCCGAGCCATAGCTTGGGTCGGCGTAACCGTAGAGGTTGTAGGACGACAGGTTCAGGCGGCCCAGATTGATGTCGCCCCAGTCCTTATGCGCCAGCTGGATATAGGTTTCGCGCGAGTTGGCGTCCATGGCGCCGGTGTCGGGCTTGAGGATCATCTCGTGGCGGATCTTGGCGGACAGGCCGTCACCCAGGTCTTCTTTGGCGGTGAACTCCAGGCGCGAGGTGGTCAGGCCGCCGGAACTGAGGCGGTTCAGTGTCTTGCCGCCCGAGCTGATGTGCTCAAGCGCGGCATCGACATAGCCAGAAATGCTCACTTGCGCTATCGCCGGCGCGCAGGCCAGCAGCGAAGCGGCCGCCAGGGCCAGGGGGGTACGAAGCATGGACAGGTTCTCTCTCACGGGGGTCTCCTTTGAGGATCTGGAACGTTGGTCTGCCGGGGGAGCGGTAGGGACTAGGGGGGGAACTCTTTGCGGTGCGGTAAAAACTTGTTCAGGCGACTCAGGTCACGGCCTTCTTGGCCATGAACTCGGGCTTTTGCCAGTCGCCGCTGGACATCACGTCCTTCAGCAAGGCGATGGCGTCCCAGACATCGGCGTGGCTCAGGTAGAGCGCGGCAAAGCCGAAGCGCAGGATGTCGGGCGCGCGGAAGTCGCCGATCACGCCGCGGGCGATCAAGGCCTGCACGATGGCGTAACCCTGCTCATGCGTCAGCGACACCTGGCTGCCGCGCAACGCGTCTTCGCGCGGTGTGGCCAAACCAAAGCCGTAGGTGCTCAGTTCCTGGTCGACCAAGCGGATGAAAAGCGAAGTCAGCGCCAGGCTCTTGGCGCGCAGCGCCTGCAGGTCCACGCCGTCGAAGGCGGTCAGTGCGGCTTCCAGCGCGAACAAGCCCATCTGCGGCGCGGTGCCAACCAGCATGCGGTCGATGCCGGGCGCTGGCTCATAGGTCTGACCAAAGGCAAAAGGCTTGGCGTGACCATGCCAGCCCGTGATGGGCTGACGCAGTGCTTCGTGATGCCGTTCGGCCACAAAGGCGAAGGACGGTGCGCCGGGGCCGCCGTTCAAATACTTGTAGCCGCAGCCGACGGCAAAGTCCGCCTCGCAGCCGTTCAGATCGCATGGCATGGCGCCTGCCGTGTGGGCCAGGTCCCAGATTACCAGCGCGCCCACTTCATGGGCACGGCGGGTGATGGCCGCCATATCAAAGGTCTGGCCGCTCTTGTAGTTGACATGGGTCAGCGTCAGCACCGCCACGTCTTCATTCAGCGCGGCCATCACATCCGCAGGCGCCACCGGGCGGTGCTGCACACCGCACAACTCGGCCACGCCGCCGGCCACATAGGCGTCGGTGGGGAAGTTGCCGTTCTCGCCCAAGATGATCTTGCGACCGGGGCGCAGGCGCAGCGCCGCCACCAGCAGCTTGAACAGATTGACCGAGGTCGAGTCGGCCACGATCACTTCGTTGGGCTTGGCGCCAATCAGCGCCGAGATGCGGGCGCCCACGCGCTGCGGCGCCGGGTACCAGTCGGCATCGTTCCAGCTGCGGATCAGGCCGACGGCCCATTCCTGCTCGATGGCCTGCTGCATGCGGCCGGGCACGGCGCGCGGCATGGCGCCGAGCGAATTGCCGTCCAGGTAGATCACGCCGGGCGGCAGGGCGAAGCGCTCGCGGCAGGCGGCCAGTGGGTCGTTCGCGTCGAGCGCCAGGCAGTCAGCGCGAGAGATCAAAGAGTGAGGAACAGCGGAGGCAAGCGTCATGGTTTTTGGGTGCTGCGCATCTGTATCTGCACAGTCTTTCATGTATACAACGAGGCCAGTCTATGTTTTGTTTTTCAGATTTATTACCAAGCTAACCCTACCCACTCTCGTTTGGGGTAAATTCATTCCAACTTTGCTGAAAATTGGAATTTCTTATGCAAATCGAGATCGATGCGACCGATCGGGTGTTGTTGAAAGCGCTGCAAGACAACGCACGCCTCACGACGTCGGAGCTGGCGCAGCTAACCGGCATGTCGCAGTCGCCCTGTTGGCGACGCATCAAACGCCTTGAAGACGCTGGCCTGATCGCCGGCTACAACGCACGGCTGGACCGCCGCGCCCTGGGCTATGGCGTGATGGCTTTCGTGACCATCAGCATCGACAGCCAGGACGAAGACCATTCGCTCGAATTCGAGCGCGCGGTGCGCGACATCCCCGAAGTGGTGATGTGTCACGGTGTCTCTGGTCCGGAGGACTTTGTGTTGGTGGTGGTGGCGCAAGACCTGGACAGCTATTCGCAGCTGATGCAAACCAAGCTACGTCGCCTGCCGGGCGTGAAGATGATGCGCACCAGCTTCTCGATGCAAGAGGTCAAGGGTCTGGATGGGATGCCGATTCCGGAGTGAATTCGGCCTTCGCTCGCGTCCTCTTTGGAGTCCGCCGGATCAAGGATGAGTCATCGATGAGCAATGACCGAAGGATTCTTCTCAACGGCCCGGTTTTGGGCGGCGCCGTCGTGCACAGCCTTGTTTTGTACTCGGTGGCCGAAGCCACTCGATAGGCAAGACCATTACGGCGCACCCTCTCTGTCCTTCATCTACGAGCATCTGGCTTACCCCTTTGGCCTGAGCACGCTCGGCGCCGTGCAAATGCAGGGTTTGGGTATCTCGCTGATCAACAACCCGTGTGAATCGCAGCAAGTGCGAATTCGGCGCGGCGAGCAGCAAGCCATCTACCACTACGCCTATGGTCGGCTTTTGCAGCAAACGCGCGAGCCCGCGCGGGTTAGCTTTCAGGCAGAACCTTGAGTGGCCGGCTGTGCCCGGCGCCGGCGGCCGAGCCTATCGATCAGGCCGTCTTGGGGCAGTGGATCGAAGGCTTGCACTCCCGCCAGCCTGGGGGCGCATTCGGTTCAACGAGGTGGAGTGGCTGCTGCCAGTCTTTGTTTGAAGAAAGCCTCAATGTCGGCTCGCATCTCTGGCGTGACGCTGTGGGCGGCACCGGGGTACAAGACAAACTTGGCGTTCAGACCCTGCGCAGCATAAAGCTGGCGTATGCCCTGCCAGCGGGCCAGGGGGGTGCTGCCGAAGTTCTTGAAGATCAGCCGCTCGTCAGCGCTGGAAAAACTGTCCCTGTAGATGACGGCATCGTTCTCATCTTGATCGCCCATATAGATCAAGGCAGCAACGGACTTCAGCGCTTTCAAGCGCAAAGGCTCGCCGCTGACTTTGGCCCAATCGTTCAAGCCAACCGGATAGTTCAAGTGCTGACCTTTGAACTTGGTCACCGGCGCCAAAGGCCAGCCACCGGGCGAGCCGCTGGCCAAGGCTAGGACGCGCTCGGGATGCAGGAACGCGAACCGATTGACGAAAGAGCCCGAAGCCGAAAAGCCAGACATCAACACCTCAGGGGCCGTCACCTGGCCGCGCTGTGCCAGCGTTCGCCGGGCCTCGTCGATCATCGCCAGCAACTGCCGGTCCACGCGCTGCCAAGCGGGCTGGGTATTGAGCAGCGTTGCGCGGCTGAGCGCATGCAGGTAGAGGTTCTCTCCTGAGTTGGCGCTGGCGTCGGCCGGGCGCGGAAACATCGGCACCAGCAGCGCCACGCCCAAGTTCTCGGCAAGTACGATTTGCTGATTCAGTTCGGTGGCGGCAGCGCCCCGCAGCAATTCCAGGTCTTCACTGACGAATCCGCTGTTATTCGGCACCACCAGCAGATGCGGCGCTTTGATCAGCTTGGGTGTGTAGAGGAAGTAGGGCCAATGAAAGCCGCGCGCAGCATCGGCCGCAAACTCTTGGGTGCGCGCCGGGTCGAGCTTTGGCGGAATCTGCGCCGGTCCCTTGACACCCAGCAGCGCCACACCACCGTCGCTGGCGGTGGCATCAAACTCCAGCGCATAGCGACCCGAAGGCAAGTCTTGTGGCAAAGCCACCTCGCCCTGCTGTGCGGCCCAAGTCAGTCGCACAGGGCCTTCTGCGCCGGGGCCGCGAAGTGTGAAGCGGGCTTCACCGCCAAGCGTGGCCATCCAAAGTTGCAAGCGCCGTTCAGACTCATAGGGTGGCAAGATCAGGCTCAGCCGCAGCGCTTCGCCGCCCTTGCCTTTGAGCCCCATGCCTTGGGTCAAATTGAAGCCCTGCTGCACCAGTGCCTGATTGCGACGACGAAGTTCCTGGCGCAAATCCTCCAAGCTCCTCGCTTCCGATGCCTGGGCAGGCGCTGAAGCAGCGGCCGAGCCGGACAGATCGGCCGCCGAGACGCGCGGTGCGGCGACCGCAATGAGCGCGGCCGTGAGGGCGCCAAGATACAGACCTAGGTTTCGCACGTTGAATAGCTTCCCGGCAAGTCGAAGTTCCGGATGCTAGCCGGTCTTCGCCGAGCCAAGAGTTGCAGATCGCGAGGGCCCGATCGCCCAGTGTTGCGTGCGCGTGAGTCGTTGAATGAATGATTCCTTGCTTGGCCTACCCATTCAGCTGGCGGGCAGGTTCGCTGCTTGCTGTGACGTGGTGCATAGCAAGCGGTGGCTGCGTCCAAGGCCAGCTCACAAGCGTTTCAGGGCGAGGTGAAAGAACCTTCGAGATACGCCGCCGCTAAGTCAGAGAGGCCAATGATCTTGTCAGTGGCTTGCCGGTAGAACTTAAAGTTCAGCTCCGTCTCTGGGCGACCGTCGTCCCATTGCGTGAAGCCCTTGAGCTCCATCCGTCCGAACGCGTGCCGAGCAAACGCTGTCCGCGCGACGATGAGGTTGACGCGCGGTGTTTGCCGCTCCACGCCGAGCAAGCGCGGTATGGCCTCGACACTGATGACGAGACCTTTCGCCACCAGACCCTTGCCTGCAGTGTTCTCGCTGTCGAAGATATAAATCGTGTCGCCGGCTGCGATGGCCTTGCCGCCGTACATGGTCTTCTGGCGCAAGAACTGCCATGCCTTGGCCTGCGGGTCGCGGATTTCGGTCTTGATGGCGTAGGTGCTAGGTCTTGCTGTCGGTGTTGTCCGTGGGGCCAGTGGCTTAGCGCTCATATTGCTTGACGGCTATTGGTTGACCTAGGAGGTACGGGGGCGCTCGAGTTTCAGCGACAGGCCCCTGCCGATTGTGGCGAACAAATGCTGCCGGGCGGTACGCGAAGTTTGCTGGTAGCGCCTCAGAGTCAAGGCGGAGACCTATGGCAATATGCTGGGGGTTTGGCGGCTAAGTTGTTCCTCGAGCGGGCCTCCACCAGCTGGCCTAATTCCACTGACTCGCTTTTCTCAGCCTCGCACGGCCACTCAGTGGCGGAGGATCAACTCTAACCTTCCGTGACATGGACTTGATACTCCGCGATCTCCTCCCAGACGAGCAACAGTTCGTATGTGCATGGGCACAGGCTGAGCATTGGCCCGGCCTCGTCAAAGGGAGCACGCTGACCCGAGAGGAGTTTCCGAACATCCTCCATCTCCCCGGGCACATGAGCTTTGCTGTCAGCCTGCAGGGACTGCCGGCCTTTGGGTTCGGGCAGATTTGGTGCGCTCCAAATGGGAGAGCCAATTTGGTTCGAATTCTTGTCGATCCGGCGATGCGTGGCCAAGGCCTAGGCAGGCGCTTGTGCGCTTTGTTGCTGGAGCAAGCATTGCTCTTGCCAAAGGTGACGGAAGTTTTTCTGCGCGTGCGCCGAGACAATGCGCCAGCTGTCGCGGTCTATCGTTCCCTCGGATTTCGCGAGATTCAGGAAGAAAGCAATCCGGACGTGTTGGCGATGGTCTATGGGGACTGAGTTGTCGTTACCCCAGGTAGCGACGGTCGGTCATCCGGTTTAGCCAAGCCATTAGCGCCACATACTCCACAACATCCGGCTGCCCAATAAAAGCAGCAACACCGCAAAGCACTGCTTGAGTCGTGCCACCGGCAGCGCATGGGCCAGCTTGGCGCCAAAGGGGGCGGTCAAAACCGAACCTAGGGCCACGCCGGCCAGGGCCGGCAGGTAGACATAACCCAGATGAAGAGCGGGCAGGGCTTGGGAACCTTGTTGCTCGACCAGATGCAGGCCGTTGAGGATGTAGCCGGTGGCGCCGGCCACGGCGATGGGGAAGCCCAGTGCGGCCGAGGTGGCAATGGCCCGGTGCAGCGGCACCCGGCACCAGCTCATAAAGGGCACCGACACCGAGCCGCCGCCTATGCCCACCAGGCTGGAGAACACGCCAATGCCTGCGCCCACGCCACTCAAGCCCCAAGTGCCCGGCAGCTCGCGGCCAGCCGAGGGCTTCAAGTTGAAGAGCATCTGCAGGCCCACATAGAAGGCAAACACGATGAACACCCCCTTCAGCAGCGGCGTGGACATCTGGCTGGCCACCCAGGTGCCGGCCAGGGTGCCGACCAGCAGCGCCGGGCTCAGGCGCTTGACCAGGCCCCAGTCCACCGCGCCGCGCCGGTGATGGGCGCGAACGCTGGAGACCGAGGTGAACACAATGCTGGCCAGTGAAGTGCCCAGGGCCAGGTGCGCAATGCTGGCCGCATGGGCCTCGCCCCAGGGCAGGGCGCTGAAGATCCACACCAGCATGGGCACGATCACAATGCCGCCGCCCACGCCCAAGAGGCCGGCCAAGACGCCGGTGCAGGCCCCCAGGGCCAGATAGGCCGCCAGCTCGCTCATCCCAACTCCCATCGCAATCTCCATCATTCACAACACCTTGCAGGCTTGATCAAAACTCAGGCGCGGTAAGCGACCAAACAGCGCCGCAGGGTCACCATAGCCCAGATTGCAGATGAAATTGATCGCCAGTTGCTCGCCCGCATCATTGTTCGAACCCGAGCCAGTGCCGAAGAACTCGGCCTCGACCCCTTCGGCGTCGAAGCCCGACATGGGGCCGCAGTCCAGCCCCAGGCCGCGCGCGGCCAGCATCAGGTAAGCGCCTTGCAGGCTGCTGTTGCGAAAGGCGGTAGCCTCGCGCAGGGCGGGGTTGGCGTCAAAGATGCCGCGGGCCGTGGGGCGGTGCGGAAACAGATCCGGCAGGCGCTTTTGAAACTGCCGGTCATAGGCCAGCAGCACCGTCACCGGCGCGCAGCGGGTCTTCTCCACATTGCCGGGCAGCAGATGCGGCAACAGCCGCGCCTGCGCTTGCGGTGTGCACAAAAACAGCAGGCGCAGTGGCGCGCAGTTCATGCTGGTGGGCCCCATCTTCAGCTGTGCATAGAGCTCCTGCAGCAGCTCGGGCGCCACGGGCCGGTCCAGCCAGCCGTTGTGGCTGCGAGCCTCACTGAACAGCTGGCGCCAGGCGGCGGGGTCAAGTCTTGACTCGCTCATGGCGTTGCTGCCACGTCCATCGCCGCGCAAAACGCCGTGGCGGTGATTTCGATGCGCATATGCGGGTGCGGCAGCTGGTGCACGGCCACCGTGGTCCGGGCCGGGCCGCTGGCTTCGTTGAACACCTCGGCATAAGCGCCGTTATAGGCCTCGAAGTCGCGCATATCGGTCAGGTAGCAGGTCAGGCTGACGCAGTCGCTCAGCGCCGCGCCGGCCTCCTGCAAGGCCTTGCGCATCTTTTCGATCACGACGCGGGTTTGCAGGGCGACGTCGATCTGCAGCTCGCCATCGGTCAGTTGCGTCACGCCGGCGCAGCCGCCATCGGCCTGGCGGGCGCTCATGCCGGACAAGAACAACCAGTCGCCGCAGCGGCGCAGGCTGGGGTAGGCGCCCAAGGGGCGGATGCGGTCTTCGATCATGTCAGCGCGCCGCCAAGGAGAAGCCAACAGCGGCCAGATCCGCCTGCAACTGGGCGGCCTGCTCGGCCGAGAGCGGCTGCAGCGGCGGGCGCACGCGCCGCCAGGCCGAATCGCTCAAGCCCCGGGCCAACACCTCCTTCAAGGCCGCAATCATCGGCAGGGCCTGGACGATTTTGCGAACGCCGTCCACCTCGGCCTGCATTGCTGCACCCTTGGGGCTGTTCCACTCAGTCACCAAGCGGCTGATGCGGCCGGGGTTGATATTGACCGTGGCCGAGATGCAGCCGCGCGCGCCCAGCGGCCGGGTCTTGGAGATCAAGCTCTCGGAGGCTGGGAAGATTTCCAGCGTGGGGAAGCGGCTCAGCATGGCGTTCAGGTTGTCCCAGTCGCCCGAGCTGTCTTTGATGCCGACCACGGTGCCGGGGAAGTCGCGCAACAGGCGCTCGATCACCGCGTGGCTGATGGGCACGCCGCTGAGCGCGGGGATGTGATACAGGTAGAGCTTGAGCCGCGAATCGCCAATGCGCGCGATCACATCGGCGTAGTAGCTATAGAGGCCATCGTCGCTGATGCCTTTGTAGAAAAAAGGCGGCAGCATCAGCACGCCGGCACAACCCAGCTGTAGCGCCTGACGGCTCAAATGAGCGGCTTCGGGCGCGGCGCAAGCGCCGGTGCCGGGCAGCATGCGCGAGGGCGGCAGTCCGGCTTCCACCAGCTGGGCCAGCAGGCCCATGCGCTCGGTGGCACTCATTGAATTGGCTTCGCTATTGGTACCAAAAGGGGCCAGGCCCGCGCCTTCGCTGATCAGCCAGCGGCAATGCTGGATGAAGCGGGGCACGTCGGGGCTGCCGTCGGGCAGGAAGGGCGTAACGACAGGCGCGAACGCGCCCGTCAGTCCGCCGCTCGTTGAGAGCTGGGCGTCTGATTGCATGGGGATGACTCCAAGAGGAAAAAGAGAAAGGGCAGGCGCGCGGCCTTGTGGCCCCTATGAAGGGCAGGGCGGCAGGCCGGCCGCAAAGTCCAGCAGCTGCTGGCCGAACAGGCGGTCTTCGTCGCCAATGTCCAGATGCGCCACGATGGAGGTGTGGTTGTGTTCAGGCACGCAGATCAGGCGCGGGATGCGCCCCAGCGCCAGGCCGGCGCGGTGGCAGAACTCGGCCGCATACACATCCAGCCAAGGGTTCTCAAACTCGGCCACGGCCAGCAGCGTGGGTACCTTCAGGCGCGCCGCATGGCTGACGGCCGAGCCGGCCTCATAAGCGGCCGGGTCATCGCCAAAGTAGGCACGCACCCCAGCGGCGTTCGGGTTGTCGGCGCGCACATCGGCGCGCAGGCGTGCACTGATCAAGACGGCGCCGGCAATCTCGGCTTGTGGCGGCGCACACAGCGGATCGCACACATAACTGGCCACATGCGCGCCACCGGAGGAATGGCCGATCAAGACGATGCGCTGTGCATCGCCGCCCAAGCGCTCTGCATGCGCGCGCACCCAGCGCACCGCCGCGGCCACGTCCTGTGCGCCAGCCGGATAGGGTGCCTCGGGCGCCAGCCGGTACTCAACGTTCACCCCCAGATAGCCATGGCGGGCGAAGAGGCGCGGCACATTGCCATAGACCTGCGCATTGCTGTCTTTTTGCCCGCGCAAGAAGGCTCCGCCATGGACGAAGACCATGATGGGCAAGCGGGCGTCGGGGGTAAGCGCGGCGGCCGGCTGATACACATCCAGCACCTGTCGGGCGTGCTCGCCATAGGCCAGATCGCGGCTGACCTGCAGGCCGGCCAGCGGCCGCGCCGCCAGCAGCGGTGTGTAGGCGCGCACCACTTGCTCGCGGTGTGCATTGATGTCTTGCGCCCAAATCGGGCCGATGCGCTGCAAGAGCGTGGCCGGCGATTCAGCGGCGAGCGCTTCAGTGCCCATCGGCAAACACGCCCATCAGGCTGGAGAGTTTGGCGATGTATTCGCCATAGCGCGGGTCGGCCTTGATCTCGGCCGGGTGGCGCGGGCGCGGCAGGTCGATCTTGATTTCTTCGATGACGCGGCCCGGCCGGCCCGACATCACGACAACGCGGTCCGACAGGAATACCGCCTCGGCAATGCTGTGGGTGACCAGCAGCACGGTCTGGCGCAGTTCTTGCCAGATGCGCAGTAACTCGACATTCAGGCGGTCTCGGGTCAGCGCGTCGAGCGCGCCAAAGGGTTCGTCCATCAGCAGGATCTGCGGGTCCAGCGCCAGGATCTGGCCGATGGCAGCGCGCTGGCGCATGCCGCCGGACAGCTGGTGCGGGTGATGGTTCTCAAAACCCTTCAGGCCCAGGGTTTCGGTCAGCTGCGCCAGCTTGGCCGCCAGCTCGGTCTCGGGCAGTTTGCGCAGCTTGGCGCCCAGCGCCATGTTTTGCGCTACCGTCAGCCAGGGCAGCATATTGCTGCTCTGGAACACCACGCCGATCTCGGGGCTGGGGCCTTTGACCACGCGTTGATTGACCAGGACCTGCCCGCCTTGGTAGGGCGTCAGCCCTGCGACGATGCGCAAGAGCGTGCTCTTGCCGCAGCCGCTGGGGCCGAGGATGGAGACGAACTCGCGCGGGGCAACGGTCAGGTCCACCTCTTCCAGGGCCTTGACCAATTGCTTGCCCGCGAAGGTTTTCAAGACCTGGCGCACCTCGATGGCAGGTGCTGCTGTGGAGCTTGCGGACGCCGCGAGCGTCTGGGGGGATGGGGATGCCATATTCATGGGACGCATGACTCAGAAGGAAATGCCACGCCACCAGACGGCGCGCGCCAAGCGCTCGACCAGCCAGTACAAGAACACGGCCAGGGCGGTGATCACCAAGATGGCGGCAAACATCAAATCGGTTTGCGCGTTCGCGGTGGCCAGGGTCATCAAATGGCCCAGGCCTTCTTCGGCGCCGATGAACTCACCGACGATGGCGCCAATCACTGCCAAGGGCATGGCGATCTTGATGCCGTCGACAAAGGCGGGCAGGGCGGCCGGCACTTGCAGGCGCCAGAAGCGGTCCCAGCGCGAGGCACCGAGCGCGTGGAAATGCTCATCCAGATTGATGGGCACATTGGCCATGCCGCCCAGCGTGGCCACCACCACCGGGAAGAAGGCGAACAAAAAGGTCGAGGCCAATTTGGACGCAAAGCCATAGCCGAACCAGACAATCATCAGTGGCGCCAAAGCGATCTTGGGCATGCTTTGCAGCGCGGTGATCAGCGGGTACAGCGTGCGCCGCGCCAAGGGGCTGAGGTGAATCAGCACTCCCATCAACACCCCGCCCAGCACGGCGGCAGCAAAGCCCACGACCACTTCCAAGAGCGTGACCCAAGTTTCGTTGAGCAGCATCTCGCGTTGCTCCCAGCCGGCCGCCAGCACCGCGCTCAGCGGCGGCAGCAGATAGCGGCGCACACCCAGGTAGCCAACGCCGTATTCCCACAGCGCGGCCAGCAGGCCCCAGAAGATCAGCGTTTCGAGGCCGCGCTTCATGTGGCTTCCGGCTCTGTGCTGTTGGCGACGGCAGGCTGGCCGCTCTTGGCCGCCACCACGGCAGCCGGTGGCGGCACCACAAAGCGAGCAAAGCGGTACTGGTCAAAGGAGTCGATATTGCGCTCCCAAACCTTGGACTCATAGGGCTGCTCGGGCGTGATCTGTGTCATCTCGCAATACAGCTCGACGTTGTTGCCGTCCGGGTCTTTGAAGACCAGAAACAGGTTCTCGCCGGGGCCATGCTTGCCGATGCCGCGCACGATTTCGATGCCGCGTGCCTGCAAAATTTTGACCGCACGCTCCATCTCGGCGACGTCATCCACCAAGTAGGAAAAGTGCTCGAGCCCTGGGCGGTTGTAGCGCGGCAGGTCTTCAAAGTCTGAGCCGGCCGGCAGTTGCGAGAGCGCCAGATCGTGGTGGTCGCTGCCGGCGCGCAGGAAGACCATCTGGTCGCTGATCCAGTCGGAAACGGTCAGCCCCATCACCTCGGTATAGAACTGCACCGACTTGTGGATGTCGCGCACCATCAGAACCAGGTGGCCGAGCTTGCGGGGCTTGATGCGGTCGCTCATGGGAGTTCCTTCAATCCTTGTTCTTCGAGCCGCACCGTCAGTCGACGATGAAGCGATTGGTGTAGACCTCGCCGCCGCGCACAGCGGCGGTGACCTGAAAAGCCTGCTTGGCAAATTCGATGGTGCCGTGCATGCGGTCGGCGCGGATGTAGCCGGTGGCTTTGTTGTCGGCGCCGGGGTCGCTGATGATGGCCAGCGTTTCCTTGATCTGCGCCAGCAGAATCGGCTTGGCCATCAGCTTGTTGCTGGCGGCGATCAGGTCCACCGCTTCGGCAGGGTTCTGGCGCATGTACTCATAGCCCTTGTAGGTGGCGCGCACAAAGCGCTTCACCAGATCGGGGTTGCTGTTGATCAGCTTTTCGCTGGTGACGATGCCGTTGCCGTAAATGTTCAGATTGAAGTCGCGGTAACGCAGGGCGCCCAGGGTCTTGCCCTCGCGCTGCACCAGCGCGTCGAGCAGCGGCTTGTTGGCGCCCTCCCAGCATTCCGCGAGGTCGATCTTGCCTTCCAGAAACGAGGGGTTGATCACCGACGGGTCCAGGCGCAAGAGCTTCACATGGGTGGCCGGCAGGCCGTTCGCCGCCAGCCAGGCCGGCACGATGTTTTGCAAGGGCGAGGCCGCGCCGCCGCCTATGCTCAGGCCCTTCAGGTCGGCCAGCTTGCTGATCTTCTTCTTGGGGTTTTCCAAGAAGCACAGCGCTGCCGGCCAGACCGTGTTGATCGCGCCCACCATCACCGTCTTGCCGCCGCTGGCCCGGTTCAGCATCACGCTGATCGGGTCGCCATAACCAAACTCGAACAAGCCTTGGTCGATTTCATTGACCGTGCGCTGGCCGCCATAGCCGCGCTGCGTTTGCAGCTCAATGCCGGCCTCGCTGTAAAAGCCCTTGGCTGCGGCGACCAGCACGCCGCCGGTGCTGCCCTGCGGCAACCAGGCGAGGTTGAAGCGCACCTTGTCCAGGGCCATGGCTTGCGCGCAGCTCAGCATCAAACCGGCGCAAAGCAGGCTGGTTCGCCAGAAAGTCTTCCTCATGCGTGTCCCCTCTTGTTGTTCTCAAGCTTGCGGCGGCAGGCGGCTTGAGCCTAGCCGAGCGCCACTGCGGCCTCGGCGGCGACCACCCGGTTGCGGATGCTGCCAATGCCGTCAATGCTGGCAATCATCACATCTCCCGGCTGGAGGAAGACGCCGCGCGCCATGCCGACCCCGGTTGGCGTACCGGTGACGATCAAATCACCCGGCCGCAAGGTCAGCATTGAAGACAAATATGCGATCTGTTCGGCGATGTTGAAAATCATGCCGGCGGTGCTGTCGTCTTGCATCATTTGCTCGTTGACCTGCAAGCGCATGCGCAGCTGCTGCGGGTCTGCAATGCAGTCGCGCGGCACCAGCCAAGGGCCCATGGGTCCGAAGGTGTCGAAGCTCTTGCCGCGGAACCAATCGTGGGTGAAGGGGTAGTCGCTGCGGCGGTTCAAGTCGCGGGCGCTGATGTCGTTGAAGACGGTGTAGCCGGCAATCACTTCATGCGCCTGCTCGACCGAGACATGGCGGCACTCCTTGCCGATGACCACGCCTAGCTCCACCTCCCAGTCCAGCTTTTGCGTGGTGGCCGGTTTGATCACATCTTGCTCGGTGGCGATGACGCTGCTGTCTGCCTTCATGAAGACATAGGGCGAGCTTTCGCTGCGCGGCGCCAGCTCGGTGCCCATTTCCTTGGCGTGTTCGTAGTAATTGGAGGCGGCGCCAAAGATGCGGCCAGGGCGGTAGGGCGTGCACAGGCGGTAGTCGGCCGTGTTCAGTGCGGTCAGCTCTCCGCTGCCGAGCAGGGCCGCGGCGCGTTCGGCCAAAGAGGCAATGGCCTCGGCGCTGTGCGGCCATTGCTCCACCGCGTTTTGTACGCCGTCGCGCAGCGGGTGCTCGCTGATGCCGCAGGCCTGCAGCGTGGCGGCGACGTCATACAGGCGCTCATTCAGCACCAGGGCAGGGCGGGGGCCAAGGCCCGCATCGTAGGAGGCGAGTGCATACCAGTTCATTGGCGTTCCATTCTTGTTCGTGCGGAGGTTTGAGGCCTGACCAGACTTGACTTGCTGAGTTCAATCGAGGTGGTCTTGCTTGCGGTGTATGCATACAATAACATTGCCGTGTATACATAACAAGTGATTCAGGGTATCTCCTGAGTCCGAGGGCGCCACAGTCCTGCAGCAAAAGCTGCGCAAGACGGTGGCCGCCAAACTGGAGAAGCCAAGATGCTCGAACCACAACGCCCTGCGCTGCTGATCTTGATTCCGCTGCCTACCCCCTTCGTGGCGCAGTTAGCGCAGCACTACCGTGTGATCGAAGCCTTTGAGGGCCCGAGCGCGGCACTTTGGTTGCGCTTGCGCGGCCAGTCGGTGGGGGCGGTGCTCAGCAATGGCAGCGTTGGCTTGTCGGCCGATCAGATGGATGCGCTGCCGGGCTTGCGCTTGGTCAGCGCGTTTGGCGCGGGCTATGAAAGTATTGACCTGGCGGCGGCGCGCCAACGCGGCATCCAGGTCAGTCATGCCCCGGGCATCAACAACGCGACCGTGGCCGACCACGCCTTGATGCTGATGTTGGCCTTGGCGCGCGGCATCGTGCCGCTGGACCGCGCGGTCAAGTCGGGCGCGTGGCTCAGCAGCCGGACTGAGCGGCCAACGCTGAACGGCCGTCGCCTGGGGCTGGTGGGCATCGGCAATATCGGCCAACAAATTGCGCGCCGCGCCTCGGGCTTTGATATGGACGTGGCCTATCACGCCCGCAGCGCGCGCCTTGAGTTGGCCTATCGGCATGAGGCCGATCTGCTGGCCCTGGCCGAGTGGGCCGACTATCTGGTGTTGGCTTGCCCCGGTGGAACTGCCACGCGGCATCTGATCAAGCGCCCGGTGCTGCAAGCGCTGGGTCCGCAGGGCTTTATCGTCAATATCGCCCGCGGCTCGGTGCTGCACACCGGCGACCTGATCGCCGCGCTGCAGGCCGGCGAAATTGCCGGTGCCGGTTTGGATGTGTTGGAGGGCGAGCCCGAGGTGCCGGCCGAACTCTGCAGCATGCCCCAGGTGCTGTTGACGCCGCATGTGTCCGGCCGGTCGCCGGAAGCGCAGCGGGCTCAACTGGCGTGCCTGATGGCCAATTTGGCCGCATGCTTTGCAGGCCAGGCGCTGCCTAACGCGGTGCCCAACTGACCAGGCCTTGCGCCGGAGGGCGGCGGTTTTTGGCCGGTCAGATAAGGGCGCCGAGTCCGGCGCCCTGGCTTCAGAGACCTTCCCGGTTCGCTTTCAAATCGGGGTGACGCAAGGCCGGTGCTTCCGAGGCGCCGACCACATCCTTGGCGGCGCCGCCCCAGCCGTGGTCGGTCAGGTCGATGATGACGCCGTTCGGGTCTTTGTACTTCACCTCATAGAAGATATTGCCCTTCACCGGCACTTCGCCCATGTAGTATCTGCCACCGGCGGCTTCGCAGTCTTGGCGGGCCTGGCCGATTTCGTCGACCCAGAAGCCGATGTGGTGCAGGCCCACATAGTCGCGCCCGCGCTCGCCGGCGGCCTGGTCGGTCTTGTAGTTCAGCAGTGCGACGCACATCACGCCGTCGCTCAGGTAGACGCCGCGCGCCAGGGAGGAGTCGGTTTCGCCGACCTTCTTCATGCCGAAGGCTTGTTCGTAAAAGGGCGCGACGGCCCAGGGATCGGGAACAGAAATCGCGAGATGACGCAGCTTGCCAGCCATGAAGGCCTCCGTTTGAAAAGATGTCTTGGGGACGTTTGAAGTGGATGTGTGCGGAGCTGGCTTGCCTGAGTGCATGCCTTGCTGCGCAGCGCCGGTCGCTCTGACTTGAGCATTTGGCACAGGTTGCATGTATACATCAAACAATATGTGTATGCAACAATGCACTTGGTCATTTCAGTTGTGCCTGTCACCGCTAGAATCTCGCGCAACACAAGGCTTGCCGGCCCGGCCCAAATCCGTAACGCCAAAACACAGCAGGGACTTTCATGGGAAATGCATCGTCAGGCATCTGCCGCAGCCTTACCGAGGACATCGTCAGCGGCAAGTTGCCGCCGGGGCAAAAGCTAGAGGAGCTGGTGCTGGCCGAGCGCTTTCAGGTCTCGCGCACGCCGATCCGCGAGGCCCTGCGCGAGTTGCATGCGCGCGGCTTGATCGACCTGCAGCCCCGCAAAGGCGGCATCGTGCGCAGCATCGGCTTGGCGGACCTGTCCGACATGCTGGAGGCGATGGTGGAGCTGGACGCGCTGTGCTGCCGCATCAGCGCCGAGCGCATGAGCGCGGTGCAGAAGAAGCAGCTGGCCATGGTGCAGCAGCAAAGCGAAGACTGTGTGGCGCGTGGTGATGAGGCCGGCTATCTGCAGTTGAATCACCAGTTTCACCAATTGATCAGCGCCGGCGCGCAGAACCGTTCGTTGACGGCCATGCTCGACGGGCTGCGCGAGCGGCTCGCGCCCTTCCGCGCCGCGCAGACCAAGGTGGAGCGGCGCCTGTCGGTCTCGCACGACGAACACCAAGCCATCTTGGCCGCGATTCAGGCCGGCAACGCCGAGGCCTCGTACGAGGCCATGCGCAATCACACGGCACGGCTCAGCATCAATGTGATCGATCTATTGCGTCAGCAGCAGGAAGGTGCGGCGGCGCAGCCAGCGGCAGCGACGCCAGCGCAAGACAGCCCGAGCAAGGCGGCCAAGATGGCCAAGGCGGCCAAAGCGCCAAGCCGGGCCGGCAAGACGAGCAAGGCCGCGCCAAAGGCGGCGGTGCCCGCGGTGAAGACGCGCGCTAAGCCGGCTGTAAAGCAGCCGCGCAAAACCGCCTGAATTGGTGCTGTAAGTAAACGGCCTGAATTTGATGCCTGAGTGCGCGCCAAGCGGTACGCCGCGCAGACACTCGAGCCTGGAACCCCAATCATGATGATGATCGACAAATTTGAAAATATCGTGGCCACCCTGCTCGAGGAAGAGGGCTTTTGGGTGCGCCGGTCCTTCAAGGTGAACGTCACGCTGGAAGAGAAAAAGCAGATCGGCAAGCAGTCCAGCCCGCGCCCCGAGATCGACATGCTGGCCTTTCATCTGGGGCGCAATGAGCTGCTGGCCTTGGATGTCAAGGCTTATCTCGACTCTCCCGGTGCCAAGCTGGCGCAGTTGCAGGAAGAGCATGAGGTGCCGGCCGGGCGCTTCAAGCTCTTCACCTCCGAGCGCTACCGTCAGATCGTCTTGAACCGTTTGAAGCAAGATTTGATGGCGCAGGGCATGGCCAATGCCGAGACGGTCGTTCGCCTGGGCATGGTGGCCGGCAAGGTCAACCAAGGGCAGAGCGAGGCGATCCGTGAGCACATGCAGGCGCGGCAGTGGCTGTTCTGGTCGCCGGATGATGTCAAGGCCAAGGTGGCGGCGCGCCAGCAACACAGCTGAGGCGACAGCCACCCAACTGACTTTGCCCGCCCGGCTTATTCGCTAGGATGGCGACATGCCCGACCATGCACTCGCCCTGATCGCCAAGCCTGGCCTGCTGCCGCGCTTGCGCCGCTCGTGCCTGCTGGGCTTGTCGGCGCTGGTGGCTGGCTTTGCCCATGCAGCGGCGCCCGATCCCGCGTTGCCATTGCCTGCATCGGCGGCGGCATCTTCCAGCACGCCGAGCGCTGCGCCGGTTTTTTTGATGGGCACCGAGACCTTCGAGAACAGCTATGTCGGGATCTGGCTGCGCTTGGTCTATGCGGAAGCCTTCAAACGTTTGGGTGTGCCCTATCGGGCCTCCGCAGCGCCTTTGAAGCGCGTGGACCTGATGGCCGAAACCGGCCGCATCGATGGTGATATGTCGCGCGCGCCGGCCTATGGGGCAGCGCACCCCGAGATGATTGCGGTGGACTTCTCGCTGCAGGACGTGGTGTTCTCCATCTACGCCACTCGGCCCATTGAGGCCATCAAGCGCATCGAGGATTTGCAGGCGTCTTCCTTGCACGGCGTCTACACCCGTGGCACGGTGTTTTGTGAGAACTTGATGAAGACCTTCCCCGAGGGGCGGGTCACGGCGGTGACCTCGATCAAAAATGGTCTTGCCATGCTGGGTGCCGCGCATGCAGGCTTTCTGTGCGCCAGCAGCTCTTCGGTGCTCAATTATCAAAACTCGGTCGTGCTGGGCAGCGGGGTGACTCTGGTCAAGTTGTTTGACCTGGGGGCGCCCGTGCCCTTGCGGCCCTATTTGCTGAAGAAGCATGCCGCCTTGGCGCCGCAGCTGGCCGAGACCTTGCGGCGCATGAAGGCCGAGGGCTTGTTGGAACAATATTGGGTCGAGGCCAAGGTCAAGGCCTTGGCTGCGAAGGAGTAGAAGAAGGCGGCGCGGCGCATGACGGTGCGCGGCCTTTCTGATGGCGTCGGTAAAAGCAAACGGACCCGGTCATGGGGCAGGGTCCGCATGCATCAAGTGAAAGTTGGGCAGGCTGTGAGCGCTGAACTGGACTTTGACACCTTGTTCCGCATGTCGGTGGAAGCCGATCAGTCCGGGCGCCATGCCGAAGGCGCCCGAGCAGCTGAATCGGCCCTGGCGCTGCGTGAAGACGGCCGGGCCTTGGCCGTGTTGGCCCTGCATCGACTTCGCTTGGGTGATTTGAAGGCCTGTCTCGCGGCGGGGCGGCGCGCCGAATCCTTGCTGGCGCAGGCCAGTGACACGGTGAATCACTCACGTCTGCAAGGTACCTTGGCGGTGGCCTATCTGCAGGCCGATATGGTGCAGCAGGGGCTGGCGCACGCTCAGCGGGCGGTCGATCTGGCGGCGGGCTCTCACGATCTCTTGGCCAATGGGTGGGCTGCGCTGCGTGTGGCCCAGGTGCGCGGTATGTTGGGCGAATGGGGGCCGGCGGACGAGTGCTTTGCCAAGGCCTTGCACTTGGCCGAGGGCGCCGGCGATGCGGGCCTGAAGTTCTCTGTTTTGTACAACCGGGCCTGGTTGTCCATCGAGGGCCTGCTGCGCGAATCGCCGCCGTCCGATGCCCAGTTGGAAGGGGCGCTGGCCTTGTTCATGCAAGCCCAAAGCCTAGCCGACGCCGAGGCAAATGCGCACAGTCGGGGCATCTGCCTGTTGAATCGGAGTCGAGCCTTGCTGGGCTTGGGGCGGCGCGAGCCCAGTTGGACCCTGGCCAGCGAAGCCTTGGCTTTGGCGGGCGCGCATGGCTTGGTCCAGATGGCCGTGGGGGCGCAGTCCGTTCTGTGCGAATGGATGCTGCGCGAAGGGCGGGCCGACGAAGCCCGACTGGCGCTGTTGCGCGTGCGGGAGAGCCTGTCGGCCGAGGATTTGATCAGCCAGCTGGATGTGTTGCGCTTGATCGTGAAGGCGGAGCGGCAGTTGACCCGCTACGAGTCCGCTCTGCAGGCTTTTGAGGAGCTCCATGCGTTGTCGCTTCGGCAAGCGCGCTCGCGTGCCGATTTGCAGGCCTGGATGATGCTGCATCAACATGAAATTGAACAGCAACGCCTGCGCACCGAACGCGCCGAACTGGACGCCGAGGTGCAGCGGATGCGTGCCACTCAATGGGAATCCGCGGCGCATCAGGACACGCTGACGGGGCTGTCCAACCGACGCTATCTGAGCACTCGCCTGCCGGGTCTGTTTCAGCATGCCGCCAGCAGCGGCCAGCCCTTGCTGGCGGCGATTTTGGACCTGGACCATTTCAAGCGCATCAATGACAGCTTTGGCCACGAGGTCGGTGACGCGGTGCTGCAACATGCCGGCCGCATATTGCGAGAACTGGTGCGCTCCCGTGATCTGCCGGTGCGCTTGGGCGGGGAAGAATTTCTGGTGTTGATGCCAGAGGCCACTGTCGAGCAGGCCTTGGCTGTCTGTGAGCGGATTCGAAGCCAGATTGAGGCCCATGACTGGGCCAGCTTGGCGGCCGGTTTGAGCGTCAGCGTCAGCATCGGGCTGGCGGCAGCGGACGCCGGGGAGTCACCCTGGGCGTGCGCCGATGCGGCCTTGTATCGCGCCAAGGCGCAGGGGCGCAATCGCATCGTGCGCGGTTGAGTTGCGGCGAGTTCCCGGCTAGCTTCGGGCGGCCGGATGCCGCATTCCACGCGTCAAAACTTGTGTGTCATGCCGAGGCCAAAGCCACTCGGGCTTTGCCCGGCCTGCAAGCCCGGCACACTGTTGGCCGACAGGTTGTAGCGCGCGCCGCTGCCATTGCTCAGGCGCGTCCATGCGGCCCAGAGTTCGCTTCGCGCCGACAGGCGATGGCCGTAGCCTAATGAGATTTGCCGGGCGCCGGTGTCGACACCGGGGGCGCCAATGCCCCCGACGCCAACGCTGGCCGTGCCGCGTGCCTTGTCGGCCTTCACATAGCTGGCGCGCCACTGGCCTCCGGCGCTGTCGTGAGTGAGGGCCAATTGCCAGGCGTCGCGTGACAGCGTCTTGCCGGCCTGAGGTTCGTAGTGCAGGCGCTCCCAGGCGCCGCGCAGCCGGGTGTTGCCCCAGGCGTAGCTGGCGCCCAAGCGGCTGGCCCAGTCTTGGCTGCCGGCGCCGAAGTAGTCGCGGTGACGCTCATGGCCGAGCGCCAGCATCAGCGGTCCGTCGACATAACTGAGCAGGCCCGAGAGCAGATCCGGCGAACTGTTGGCGCTTTTTTCCTCCGGCAAGGCATAGGCCAGCTTGGCCGTGAAGGCGCCGGTTGCCGGACTGCTGAGTTGCAGCAGATTGGGCTGGCGGCGATCAAAGGAGCTTGGCGTAACGGCGTTGGCGGCCGTGACGAAGCCGTTCCCCATGATGCTGTTGGAGGCAAAGATGCTGGCGGTGAAGGGGTCTACCGCATAGACCGAGACAAAGCGCAGCGGTGTTTCCCATTGGCCCAGCAACACCTCGCCCCAGCGGCCGCGCAGACCGATGCCGGTATTGCGGCCGCCCCAGGGGCCTTCGCCGGTGTCAACCTTGACGTTGGTTTCAATCTGGGCCCAAACGCTCAAATCCTCGCCTAGCCCCTCGCTGGCGCGAAAGCCCAGCACCGAAAGGTTGTTGGATACCCGGCGTAAGGGGCCCAGCGCGGCCGCGCCTGGGCCGCTCACATCGACCTGTTCCAGATCGGCCTTGAGAAATCCATAGATGCTCAGTCCGCCGGTGGACTCTGCATGCGCCGTGGCGAGCAGCAAGCCGAACAGGGCGCAAGCGAGTGAGGCATGTTTGATTTGTGTATTCATAAGAATTGCAATGTATACACCAAACAGTTGGTGCGCACAAATTTTTAACGTTCAGGTCGATTCACGTTGCGGGCAGGCCACGCTGACGGCCTTATCCCTGCCGACCCAGATGATTTATCGAGTTGACTACTGAATTCATAAAAATTATGCGTTTGATCAAATGGTGATTCGCCGCTTCAATCGCTGCCATGGCGAACACAGCACACCCGATCACACAGCATGGCCGCCCGGCCCTGGGCGGCCGACATGAGGATGGCGGCTCCTCTTTCGGCCTGTTGCGTCGAGAAGATGCGCGGCTGCTGCGAGGTCAAGGCGGCTTTGTGGCGAATCGCCAGCTGCCGGGCATGTTGCATGCCGTGTTCGTGCGCAGCCCACATGCCCATGCCCGCATTGCCGGCCTTGAACTGAGCGAAGCCCAAGCCCAGGCGGGCGTGCGCGCTGTGTTGGGGCCGCAGGACTTTGTCGGGCTGCGCCAGCCCCGCGTCAACGCCTTGTTGCCGGGCATGAGCCTGCCGCAGGCGGAATTGCTGCCGCTCGATCGGGTGATGGCCGTTGGTGCGCCGGTGGTGTTGGTGCTGGCGGACAGCTTGCATCAGGCTCAGGCGGCGGCGGACTTGGTGTGGGTGGACTATCAAGACCTGAGCCCGGTGCTGGACTTTGCTTCGGGCCTCTCGGACATGGGTGGCGACACCGGCGCCGATGCTGCCCCGCTATACCCCGGCATGAACGGTCGCCGGGCCTTGCATCAATCGATCAGCGTGGGCCAACTGCCGCAGCACAGCGCGGATGTCGATCTGGGCGTGAAGCTGCCGCGGGTGGCAGCTTCGCCCTTGGAGCCGCGCGCGGCCCTGCTGCAATGGGACGAGACCGCGCAGACGCTGAGCTGTTGGTTGTCCAGCCAAACCCCAAGCCGGGCGCGCGAGGACCTGGCCCATGCATTGGGGCTGCGCGAAGAGCAGGTGCGCGTGGTGGCCACCGATGTGGGCGGCGCCTTCGGGGCCAAGGCCTCGGTGTTCCCGGAGGACCTGATGCTGGCTTGGGCTGCTCGGCGCTTAAAGCTGCCGCTGCGCTGGCTGGCCAGCCGCGGCGAAGACTTGCTCTCCGGCACCCATGGCCGCGGCGCTCAGCTGCAAGGGCAGCTGTGGCTGGATGCCGCCAGCGGCAAGTTCAAGGCGCTGGCCGCGCAGATGCAATTCACGCTCGGCCATTGGTTGCCGTTCAGCGCCGCAGCGCCCCTGCGCAACGCCACCCGCATCTTGCCCGGCCCTTACCGCGTCGAAGCGCTGAAGGTCGAAGGCGAGGGGACCCTCAGCCATGCCGCTGCGGCCGGCATCTACCGTGGCGCGGGTCGGCCCGAGGCCTGCATCCTGATGGAGCGTCTGGTGGACGCGGTGGCGCAGCAGCAGGGACTGGACCCGCTCGCGTTGCGCCTGGCCAATGTTTGGCCCGCCGAGGACTTGCCGCGCCAGCTGCCCAGCGGTGAATGGCTGGACCGCTGTGACCCCGGCGCGCTGTTGCAACGAGCGGCCGAACGTTTCAACTACACGGAGCGCCGTGCCCGCCAACAGGCCACCCGCGGCGATGCAGGTACGCTGACCGGTCTGGGCATCGCCCTCTATGTGGAGCCCTGCGGCCAGGGTGGCGAGAGCGTGCGCTTGACCGCGCTGGAAAGCGGCGGCTATCTGCTGGCCACCGGCGCCACCGCCCAAGGCCAGGGTCGCGAAACCGCGTTTGCCTTGATCGCAGCCGAAGCTTTGGGTTGCGCGCCCGGCGAGGTCGAGGTGCTGCATGGCGACACCGCGCAATGCCCGGCCGGCATTGGCGCCCTGGCCAGTCGCAGCACCGCGATTGGCGGATCGGCCATCCTGGCCGCCGCGGCCGAGCTGAAGCAAAAGCTGGCTGAGGGCGCTCCGCGTCCCTGCACGGTGGAGCTGTTCCACACCGCGCCGAATGAAGCTTGGGCCTCCGGCTGCCTGATGGTGGAACTGCAGATCGACCGCGACACCGGCGCGCCCAAAACCATCGAATTGGTCTGGGTCGACGACGCCGGTGTGTTGGTGCACCCGACCCTGGTGCATGGCCAGCTGATCGGCGGCCTGGCCCAAGGCCTGGGTCAGGCACTGATGGAAAAAATCGTCTACGACGACAGCGGCCAACTGCTGACCGGCTCGCTGATGGACTACGCCTTGCCGCGCGCCGAAGACATGCCGCCGGTGCACATCGAAAGCCTGCCTACCCGCAGCGCCGCCAATGCGCTGGGCGCCAAGGGTGTGGGCGAAGCCGGCTGCATCGGCCTGCCGGCGGCGCTCTTGAATGCCGCGCATGACGCCCTGTCGCAGATCGGCATCACCGAGGCGCAGCTGGACTTCCCCTTGAGCGCCGCCGCTCTGTGGCGCGCCATGCAGGCCGCGTCGCCATCCACTTCTTCCTCTCTTTGATTTTTCAGAAAGTAGCCACCCCATGAACTACAGCAAGCAAGACGCCAAGGCCTATGCCAAAGCCCATTTCACCGGCGTTTGGGCCGCCATGCTGACGCCCTTCACGGCCGATGGCAGCGTGGACGAAGAGGGTTTTCGCGCCAATGTGGCGCATTGGACCGGCACCCTCAAGCTGGGCGGCTTGTTCGTCTGCGGCAAGCAGGGCGAGTTCTTTTCGATGTCGCTGGAAGAGCGCAAGCGCAGCTTCACGCTGGCGGCCGAAGTGGCGCGGGCCCATGGCTCGCGCACGGTGATGTCTTGCTCCGACACCAATCTGGACACAGTGCTGGAGCTGGGTCGTCACGCCGAGGCCTGCGGGGCCGATTGGATCGTGGTGCACAGCCCGGTGCTGCACTTCGGGGCCGACACCGACGAAACGATTTACGAGTACTACCGCCACATCAGCGAGCAGCTCAATATCGGCATCGCCATGTGGAACCATCCCGACTGTGGCTATTTGATGAGCCCTCAGCTCTGCGCCCGCATCGCCGAGCTGCCCAATATCGTGGCCATCAAGTACAGCGTGCCGCGCGAGATGTACGTCGAATTGAGCCGTTTGGTGGGCGACAAGATCCAGGTCAGCACCGCCTCCGAGGAAGAGTGGCTGGACAATATCGAGGAGCTGGGCTGGCGCCTGTACCTGTGCTCCACGCCGCCGCTTCTGCTGCAAACAGCCGCCGACCAGCGCATCAACGACTACACCCGCTTGGCATTTGAAGGCAAGTTCGCCGAGGCCCGCGTGGTGCGCGACAGCTTGGAATCGGCCCGCCAGGCCTTCAAGGCCAGCAAGCCCAAAGGCAAGCCGCAGGCGCACAGCAAATACTGGCTGGAGTTGCTGGGTCAGGTGGGCGGACCGGTGCGCCGCCCCCTGCTGCAACTCACTGAAGACGAGCGTGCCCTGATCCGCGAGCAATTCGCCCGCAGTGGTCTGAAGCTGGGTTGAGCCGCATGGAGCTGCATGTCAACGGCCGCCCGGCCCAGCTTCAGCCGCGCTCGGCCAGCCTCTTGATCGAGGTCCTGCGCGATCAGCTGAAGCTCACCGGTACCAACCACGGCTGCGACACCGCCCAATGCGGGGCTTGCACCGTGGTGATGAATGGCCGCGCCGTCAAGAGCTGCAATGTGCTGGCCCTGCAAGTCTGCGGTGCAAATGTGGAAACGGTGGAGGGCTTGGCCGAGGGTGTGGCGGAGGGCAAGCAGCTGCATGCACTGCAAGAGGCCTTCTCGCGCCACCATGCCTTGCAATGCGGCTTCTGCACGCCGGGCATGTTGATGCGCGCCGTGGCCATGCAGCGCGAAGGCGTGCCGGCCGAGCCCGAGGCGGTGCGCCGCGCGCTGGCCGGCAATCTGTGCCGCTGCACGGGCTACGAAGGCATCGTCGCCGCCATCTGCGAATGGCTGGCCTCAGCGCAAGGAGGCGGGCGAGATGCAGGACTTTGACTACTGCCGCGCCGAGAGCCTGCCCCAGGCCCTGGGCTGGCTGCGCGACGGGGTGGACAGCAAGCTGATCGCCGGCGGCCAAAGCCTGCTCGGCGCGATGAAGCTGGGCCTGATGGCGCCCGCGCGCCTGATCGATCTGGGCGGCGTGGCTGAGTTGAAGCAGTTCAGCGCGCCCAGTCCAGGACTTTTGCAACTGGGCGCCATGCAGACCCATGCGGAGCTGGCCACCAGCCTAGCCTTGCGCCGCTTTGCACCCGGCTTGGCGACTCTCGCCGGCCATATCGCCGACGAGCAGGTGCGCAGCATGGGCACGCTGGGCGGCTCGCTGGCCAATGCCGACCCTGCAGCCTGCTGGCCGGCCGGCATGCTGGCTCTGGGCGCCACACTGCAGACCGACCGCCGCGCCATTGAGGTGGACGATTACTTCACGGGCTTGTTCGGCACCGCGCTGGAGCCCGATGAGATTTTGTGCAGTGTGCGTATCCGCAAGCCGCGCCTCATGGCCTATCAAAAGTTCGAGCAAATGGCCTCGCGCTTTGCGCTGGTGGGCGTGGCCGTGGCCCAGGCCGAGGACGGCCAGGTGCGCGTGGCCCTGACCGGCACCGCCCAAGGCGCGGTGCGATTGCCGGCGTTTGAGCAAGCGCTGAGCCGAGATTTCAGACCCGAGGCCTTGCGCGGCCTGCGGGTGGACGAGGGCTTGATGTCCAGCGACATCCATGCCGAGGCCGATTACCGAGCCCATCTGGCTGCCGTTCTGGCGGGTCGGGTGGTGCAACAAGCATTGTTGGAGAAAAAGTCATGAGCATTACCCATCAACACAAGACCCAGGCGCCGGTGCGGGTCGCGCTGATTGGCCTGGGCGCCATCGGCCGAGTGATCGCCCTTGAGTTGCTGCAGCGCCGCGGCGAGGGCGTGCAACTGGTCGGTGCCATGTGCCAGCATGTGGAGGAGGGCGCCGGGTTGGACCTGCCGGTGGTCACCAGCCTGCCGGCCTTGCTGGCCTTGGAGCCCGAGTTGGTGGTGGAGGCTGCTGGCCATGGTGCCGTCAAGGCGCATGGCGCAGCGGTGCTGCGAGCCGGTTGCGACCTGCTGCTGGTGTCGGTCGGCGTCTTGTCGGACGCAACCCTGCAAGCCGAGTTGGAGCAAGCCGCAGCCGAGGCGGGACGGCAGTTGCTGCTGCCCTCGGGCGCGTTAGCCGGCTTGGATTATTTGCAAGCCGCGCGCATGGCGGGCTTGAGCCGGGTGTGCCTGCGCTCCAGCAAGCCGCCGCTGGCCTGGCGCGGTACGCCGGCCGAGGCTTTGCTGGATCTGGGCGCCATTACCGAGCCCACGGTGTTCTTCCGTGGCACGGCACGCGAGGCCGCCGCCCAGTACCCCAAGAACGCGAATGTGGCCGCCACCTTGGCCCTGTGCACCTTGGGCATGGAAGGCACTTTTGTGGAGTTGGTGGCCGACCCCGGCCTGGCCGGCAATGTGCATGAAATCGAGGCTGAGGGTGCGGCAGGCGCCATCAAGCTCAGGCTGGACAACGCGGCCTCGCCCGACAACCCCAAGACCTCGCTGGTCACGCCCTATAGCGTGATTCGCAGCATCTTGAGCCGGCGCGCCCGCCTCAGCGTTTGACGCTGCCGGCCTTGGCCTTGATCTTTTTGCCGCTCGAACCCAGCTGATGTGCGCCCTCGGCCAAGCTCAATTGCTCACGCAGATGCTCTTGCATCGCCAGCGCCGCGGGCGAGAGCGAGCGCTGCTGCAAATGCGCCAGCGAGACTTCGCGGGCCACGGCCGGCTTGTTCAGCGGCAGGCCCAGCAGCTCGTTGGCATGCTGAAGCGTCGACACCTTCAGGGCATAGGCCGGCAAGATCGCCAGGCCGAGGCCGGCCGCAGCCATGGCCATGGCGGTGGCGATATGGCTGACCTCTTGCGCCGGCTTGGGCGCACCGCCCAGCGGCGCAAAGCAGCGTTCCACCAGGGCGCGCAAACCGCTGCCTTCGCGCAGCAACAGCAAGGGCTGGTCCAGCAGATCGGCCCAGTCCAGACTGCTCGGCAGCACGCCTTTCACCCCAAAGGCTTTCATCGCATGGGCGCGGTTGCAGACCGCCACCATCGGGTCGCGCAGCAGCGCTTCGGCGCTGAGGTCGGGCTCGTCTTGGTCAAAGGTGGAGAGCAGCAAGTCCAGCTCGCCTTGGCGCAAGGCAGCCAGCAACTGATCGGTGCTGGCATCCATCAGCGTCAGCTCAATCTCGGGGTAACGCTGGCTGAAGCTCTGCATCAAGCCCGGCATCAGGCTGGCTGCGAGCAAAGGCGTGGTGCCCAGGCGCACTCGGCCACGGCGGCGCTCGGCCACATCACGCAAATCACCGGCCACCCGGTCCAGATCGGCGAGCAAACGCTGCACCGCGGGCAGCAACTCCAGGGCTGCCTCGGTCAGCTCCAGGCGTCGCGTGGTGCGATCAAACAGGCGCAGGCCCAGCTCGCTCTCCAGCCCGCGGATCAGCGCCGACAAGGCCGATTGGCTGAGGAACAGCGTTTGGGCTGCCCGCGTGAAGCTGCCTTCGCGCGCCACGGCCGCAAAGCCGCGCAGCTGTTTCAGCGAGACATTGGCCGGCCGCGCCGTGCTGCTCTTGGCAGGCTTGGCGCCGCTGAGCACGGGCATTTGAATTTTGAAGTCGTCCTTGGACATGGGCGGCCGCATCATACCCAGGGCGACGTCAGTTCGACCTTGGGCCTCCTTCACAATCCACTCCCTTAGAAAGCCCATCATGCTGAAATACGGACGTCCCCTGAACTTCTCCCGCTGGATTGCGGACCATGCCGCGGAGCTGAAGCCTCCGGTGGGCAACCAACAAATCTGGCAAGACGCCGACTTCATCTGCACCGTGGTCGGCGGGCCCAACCAGCGCACCGACTTTCACGACGATCCGCACGAGGAGTTCTTCCATCAGCTCAAGGGCAATGCCCATCTGATCCTCTGGGACCGAGGCCAGTTCGAGCGGGTCGATTTGAAAGAGGGCGATATCTTTTTGCTGCCCGCCCATGTGCAGCATTCGCCGCAGCGTCCCGAGGCCGGCAGCCTGTGCACCGTGATCGAGCGTCAGCGTGCGCCCGGCAGCCTGGATGCCTTCCAGTGGTATTGCGCCCATTGCGGCGGCCTGATCCAGCGCCATGCGGTGCAGCTGCAAAGCATCGTCGGCGACTTGCCACCGCTGTATCAGCAGTTCTATGCCAGCGATGAAGCCTCGCGCACCTGTGCATCTTGCGGCGAAGTTCACCCCGGCCGCGACTGGCGCAGCTGGCACGGCGTGATCGCGCAAAAACACCCGCATGCCGCCGTGCCGCTGTCGCCACTCGCGCCGCAGTCGCCGCTGGAGGCCTGAACCATGAAGATTGAAAACCAACGCGAGCTGCCTTGCTCGCAGGCGCAAGCCTGGGCGGCGCTGAATGACGACGCGGTGCTGCAGGCCTGCATCCCCGGTTGCGAATCGTTGCAGCGCAGCGCCGAAGACCAGCTGCAACTGGTGGTGATGGCGGCTGTGGGCCCGGTGCGGGCGCGTTTCAAGGCCACGCTGCAGATGCAAGACGTGGTGGCACCACAAAGCTATGCCGTGCAGTTTGAGGGGCAGGGCGGTGTGGCCGGCTTTGGCAAAGGCCGCGCGGCGGTGAGTCTGGAAGCTTTGTCCGCACAGAGCTGCCGCCTCAGCTACAGCGCCGATGTGCAGATCGGCGGCAAGCTGGCGCAGATCGGCTCGCGGGTGGTGGACGCCGCTGCGCAAAAAATCATCGGCGAGTTCTTCCAGCGCTTTGAAACGCAATTGAGCGTGGCGCCTGTCCCTGCCCCGGCCGAGCCCAGCCCGGCTCCGCAGCCTGAACCCGGGCTCGGTTGGCTGGCGCGTCTGCGGGCCTGGCTGCTGGCGCTGTGGCGTGGCGGCCAAGCCGGTGCGCAGTCCTGACCTGTTCGGGTCAGGCGGCGCTGGATTCGGGCGCGCCTTCGCTCATCGGGTCCAGGCGCTGGCCGCGCAGCAGGGCGATGGGCGAGCGCCAGTAGATCGCCACGTTGTGAAACGGGTCGCTGATGATTTTGGCGGCCCAGGCTAGGCCCCAAGCCGGGCTGCGCAAGAAGAACAGATGCACGGTGCGCGCCAACAGGCCGGCGGCGCCCAGGGCCAACCAGCACAGGCCTACATCGTGCATCCAGCCTTGCCAGCCGTGGCTTGGCGCGATCAGGCCAAACAAGCTGGGGCTGGCCCACAGCAGCAAGGGCAAGGCCAGCCAGACGCCGATCAGCACCGCCTTGCGGCGCATATTGAAGCCGACCTTGATGGACTCTTTGTGTGCGTCGGTCGCTTGATTGATGTGGTCGTAGCCGCGCGGCTCGAAAAAGATATGGCCCGATTGCCGCGTCACCATGCCGACGGTCCATCCGATGATGCCGGCCGCGGCCGGATCGATGAAGAGCAGACCGTAGGCGAACAAAAAGCTGATCGCGCTGATCAGGTGCAGCGTCTGGTTGATGCGGCACTGGTGGTAGTAGCGGTGGTCGTCCCAGCGCAGGGTTTCAATCTTTTGGTGGAAGTCATGCAAGAGCATCTCGGGAGTTCCTTGTTGGCATGTGAGATGAGGGGCAGGAAAACTGCATGACGGCAGCGTGACCGGGCTTGATGACGCTCGGGTGACGCTGGGGTGAAGATCGGCCGCCCCGCAGTTCCATTTGGCGAAAGTCTGATCAAGGTCAAACGCGCGCCCTGCGGCAAGGGCTGGTGTGCGATAGTCGATGCAGGCCAGGGGCAAGACCTGTCCCCATCTCACCACTCGGCACCACTTGGACGTAGACTGCAGTCAAACCCTTGTGCCACTCGACAGCCCATCACGACGATCCGATGTTGCGGCGCTACCGACCTTTCCTTTTGATCTTGGTGCCGGCTTGCTTGGCGCTGGGTTCGCGTGCGTGGGCCGAATCGGCCCTTGATAGTGCAGGGGGCAGCAGCGGTGGCGGTAGCGCGCCGGTGATTCATCTTGGAACCTCCGCGGCTCTCAGCGGTCCTGCGGCCTTGCTGGGGCGGCGCTTTCACGCTGGGGCCCAAGCCCATTTCTCCCAAGTGAACAAGCTTGGCGGTGTGGGCGGCGCGACGATTGCGCTGACGCTGCTGGACGATGCCTACGAAGCCGAGCGTGCCGAGGCCAATACCCGACAGTTGATCGACGATGAGCGGACGGTGGCCTTGTTCGGCTATGTCGGCACGCCCACCAGCTTTGTGGCCTTGCCCTATGTGCGGCGCGCCAAGGTCGCTTTTGTCGGCGCCTATACCGGGTCTGACGTGCTGCGCGAACCGCCCAGCCCCTATGTTTTCAATGTGCGGGCCAGCTATGCCGATGAGGGGCGCAAGCTGGTGCAGGCCATGAAGGCGGCGGGCTTGCGCACCGTCAATGTGATGTACCAGGCCGATATGTTTGGCCGCTCGGGGCTGGAGGCCGTCAAGGCCGCCGCCGCGGAGCAGGGCATTCAGGTCTTGGCAAGTGCCACCGTCAAGCGCAATTCCGAGAGCGTGGCCGATGTCGCGACCGAGTTGGTGCGCAAGACCCCGGCGGACGCGGTCTTCATGGTCAGCACCTATGGCACCTGCGCGGCCTTCGTCAAAGCGGCGCGGGCACAGAAATACCGCGGGCCCTTCTACACCCTGTCCTTCGCGGGCTTGGAGCCCTTGCGCGAGGCTCTGGGCAAGAGCCTGAGCGGCGTGACGATCGCGCAAGTTGTGCCCGACGCAACAGACGCCGCGCTGCCGCTGGTGGCGGCCTATCAACAAGCCATGCGTCAGGCAGGCGAAAAGCAGTTCGACTCGATCAGCCTGGAGGGCTTTATCGCCGCCCGCATCATGGTCGAAGGCCTGCGCCAGGCCAAAGCGCCGCTGACGCGCGCCTCGGTGTTGGAGGCGCTGGCGCATCTGGGGCCGCAGGATCTGGGCGGTTTTCAGCTCAGCGTCGGCATGGGTTCGCGCGCTCAGCCCAAGTTTGTTGAACTCAAGGGCGACAAGTAGAGAGCAACTCGCCGGCGCGCCTGAAGGTCAGATTGATGCGCCGCTCGCCCAGATGGGGATGCTGGCCCTGGGCCACCGGCATCACCCCATGAAAGCGCAGCCGCGACGGCCCGCCCCAAACCAACACATCGCCATGCGTCAGTGGCAGACGCAGGGTTTTGTCGGCGCGCTGCAAGCCGCCGAACAAAAACACCGCCGGCAGGCCCAGCGAGACCGACACAATCGGCTGACTGTAGTCGCGCTCGTCGCGGTCTTGGTGCAGGCTCAGCTTGGTGCCCGGCAGGTAGCGGTTGATCAGGCAGGCGTCGGGCTCGAAGTTTTCATAATGCGCCAGCTCGGCGGCGTGCCGGGCCAGCGACTTCAGCTCCGGCGGCATGGTCGGCCAGGCTTGGCCGCTCAGAGGGTCCAGCGCCTGGTAGCGATAGCCGGCGCGGCTGGACACCCAGCCCAGCGGCCCGCAATTGCTCATCGCTACATGCATGGTCTGGCCGCCCGGTGTTTGCATCTGGCGCAGCGGCGCCTGCGCCAGCACCGCTTCCACCGCCGACAACAGCGCGGCCTCGGCGCCTAGGGCCAAGCCGGGCAGCAGCCAAGCGCCTGGGGCAAACTCGAACGGGGCCGGGGGCCCAAACAAAGACTCGGTCATGAATCGATTCAAAAGAACGCCATCGAGCTTCAATGCAAGCCGCAGGCATTTTGTGAGGGGGTTTCATCCGCCAGTATGGCGCTGGGCCATTAGACTGCGCAGCACGAACCCCGCTAGACAGGGCTGCACCTCTGTTGGCCTCCTGCTCAGGGTCTTTCGCTTATTGATGATGAAGAAGATGACTGTCCAACCGTGCTGACTCCGCGCATCCTCGCGGCGCGCCTTTGGCCGTCCGCTTTGTCCCCCCATACGCCGGCCGCCCCGCAGGCCGAAAAGCTCAGCCAATGCCTGCTGCTGGCGGTGTTGATGCATGCCTTGCTGCTGTTGTGGATTGGCACCGCGCCCGGCGGCACCGCCAAGCCCGGCGACGGCGTCTGGGGGCGCCTCAATGTGACCTTGACGGGTGGAACAGGCGATCAGAACGCGGTGCGCCCGCAAGCCGCGCCCACGCAGGCGCAGCAGGGCCCGGTGGGCAAAGGTAGGCAAGAACGCCATGGCGGCACCGTCCGGCCGGCCGAAGCGCCGCAGCCTCTGCCCATGACGCCCGGCGCCGCTCGCGAGGGCGAGTGGGCCAGCCGCGTCCCCAAGCCCGGCGAGGCGACCGATGCTTTGGCCAGCATTTCGCCTGATGCGAAAGAGGCCGCGCCCTCCAGCGATATCGCGCCCAAGATCATGGCGCAGACCCAGGCGGATGCCGCGCAGGCGCCTGCGCCCTCAGCTGCACCGGCACCGGCACCCGCACCTGCTCCACCCCAACTGCCCGAACTGCGCTCGCTCGATACGCAGACCTTGCCCTCCCCGGCCGCTTTGGCCGAGCCCACGCGGAGTACGGCGGTGCTGAGTGCGCCCCCGGGCCGTGAACTGCCGTCCGCCCCCAGGCTCAAGAAGAACCGGGCGCCTAGTGAGTCGCTCGGCCGCGTGCCGGTATTGGCCAACACCGCAGCCCTCTCGGCCCCCGCCTTGGAGGCCAAGACCCTGCCTAGCCTGCCGCCGGTGTTGTGGCGAATCGATGACTTGCCTTCACCCTTGTTCGTGCCGGATGCAACAAGGCCACTCGCCGAGCTGCGTCAGGCCCCCGCCGTAATGCGCAGGCTCGACGCACCGCCGCCCCGGCCTGCGGCCCTGAGCGAGCGTCTACCTGCCATCGCCAAGAGCGACGCGGCTGCGCTGCCGCCACCAACTTTGTCGCCGCCGCTGGCCCTGCCTGCCGCCCGCCTGCCGGCCAGCCGAATCGCCGCCGTGCCCAAGCTGCAGCCCTTGCCCACGATGCCGACCGAGCCCTTGGCCAAGGCGCCCGAAGTGCCTGCTGCGCTGCCGGTGCAAGCGCCATCTGAAACGAGCGCCGTGGCGGCCAAGGCCGCCGAGCCGGCGGCATCGTCTGCCGCTGCCCTTGCCAGCACCCAGGCCGTGCCTGCGGTGGTGGCGACGCCAACGCCAGCGCCCAGCCCCGCAACTGCAACTGCAACAACAGCTTCAACTACACCGACCAGCGCCCAGCCCAGCCCTTCAAGCGAAGCGCCGCCCCAAAAGGCCACTGCCGCCAGTCTGACCGACCCCGGCGGCGCCCGTCCCCGTTTGGGCTCACCCGATGCCGGACCGCGCTTGGGTCGTGATGTGGCCACGCCCGCGTCAGCCTCGCCCGAGGTCAAGCCTTTGAACCTCACCCTGCCACGCGGCGGCGAGTTGTCAGCCCGAGGCTCGCGTGGTGTTTTGCCTTTGATGCCGCTGCCGCCGGAACGCAAGTCAAAGCTCAGCGAGAGCATGGAAGAAGCCAAACGCGCCGACTGCCGCAAAGCTTATGGTGAAACGCTCGGCCTCTTGGCTGTGGTGCCGTTGGCGGTGGACGCGGTGCGGGGTGGGACCAAGGGGTGTGCTTGGTAGGGCGGGGTTGGGCTGAGAAAAGCGTGGCCGGTTCTTGCCGCTCATATGTGAAGTTTGGGCTGCTGCTTTGTGCCCAGAGCGGACTTCGGCTGGGGCAATCTCTCGTGACTTTGGTTGTACAGGCAGGATGCCGGGTGTTCGCCCCGGCGGGCGACCTTCTTTCTTGGGCGCCCAAGAAAGAAGGCAAAGAAGCCGCCCCTGCTGCATGGCCCCTCGGGTTCGCTGCGGTGCTCGAATTTTCCGGGCCGCGCCCAACTCACTTCGCTACGCTGCGTTCAAACAAGGGGCGCGAAGCCAGTTCTTGAAGTCGCTGCGCGATGCCCGGCAAACTCTGTGCTCCTCGCCCATGCAGAAGGGGAAGCCCAAAGAACACGGCTCGCTGCGCGTCGCCTTAAGGGGTGCGCGCTGCGCGCAGCACCCTGTTCGAGGCGATGCGCAGCGAGCCGTAGCTCTTCATCCCGTATGACTGGGTGAGGAGCGCAGCAATTCTGGGCAGGCGCGCAGCGCCCTCAACATCAGACTTCGTGCCCCTTGTTTGAACGCAGCGTAGCGAAGTGAGTTGGGCACGGGCCCTGAATTTCGAGCACCGCAACGGACCCCGCAGGGGCCAGGCGTCCGGGGCGCCTTCTTTTGCTTACTTTTCTTGGCGAGGCAAGAAAAGTGAGTCGGCCGCCGGGCCGAACTCCCGGCATCGTGCCGCCAGAGCAATAAGGAATGGACTTCCGCTCCGGGCACAAAGCCGCGACCTTTCGTGGTGCCTGCCGACCGATACGGTTCGACGATCGCCATGCATATTGGGTGCGAAAGCCAAAGGGCTGATGCCTCCCGTTCTTAGGGGGATGCACCTCGGGGTTTCGCCGTCATTTTTGTCACCAAGCCCCGGCACAATGGACGAATGACAGAGAAATCCGCTGCAGGTCCGAGCTTGGTTGAAAGCTCGGACGGCGACTTCGACCCAAACACGATTCTGCAAGTCTTTGCAGAACGTTTGCGCGAGCGCGACAAGCCGGTCGATCTGTCCATCTCCCAAGACACGCTGAATGCCAACAGCAGCGTCAAGTGTCCCCTGCCGACTTCGACGCCGCGGCGCGGTGAACAAGGCCTTGGCAATGCATCGCTGAACCAGTCACGCTCGCGTTTTGGCGCAGAGGCGGGGCGCTGGAATATGAGCGATGTCAGCGATGTGGAGGACATCAGCGAACGCCGTCCTGCCTTGCCTGCACCATTGCTTGCGCAGCCCACTGTGGTCGCGCAAGACTTGGTGGTCGAAGAAGCAGGGGGCGTCGCAGAACAAGAGCAAGAACGACAGCCAAGGCATGAACTGCTGGCGAATGCGGATGAAGAGACTCCGCACCAGGCTTTCAATCAAGTTGAGCAAGCCTTGGAGTCGCAGCCGGCCGAATCCGTTTTGCAATCGGAACCAGCCCCTGATGCAGAAGCCCTTGCCGCAGCGGTTGCAGCGCAAGAAGCGCAAGCAAGTCGCGTCGCGCATCAAAGATTGCAGGCTGAGAGAGAGCGGGCGGCTCAACAAGCCAAGGCCGAGCGAGCTCGCGCTAAAGCTTTGAAGTTGGAGAAGCTGGAAGCGGATAAGGAAGCAAAGCAAGCGGCAAAGGCCCAAGCGCGCGCGGCCAAGCAGGCCAAGTTGGCCGAGCAGGCTGCGTTGGCGAAGCGCAAAAAAAGGGAGCAAGAGGCAAAGGCGGCGGCCGAGCAGTTGGAAAGGCAAGCTTTGCTGGCCCGGCGGGAGGCGGAGCGTGCGGCGGAGGAAGAAAAGCAGAGATTGCTTGCTGCTGAACGAGAGCTTGCAGAACGTGAGCGAGCAGCCCGTGGGTTAGCAGAGCGCCAAGCCGCTGAGCAAAGAGCAGCGGCAATAGCCGCAGTTGAACGTGAAGCTGCAGTGCGAGAAGCAGCAAAACAGGAGGCTGCCAAACAAGAGGCCGAAGCACGTGAAGCCGCGGCCGCGCAAGCCGCAGCTCAGGCCGAGCGGCAGCGCCAAGAGGCTGCCGCTTTGGCCGCGCAAGCAGCCGAAGCAGAAAGAGCCGCAGCACTTGCTTTGCGCGAAGCACAGGCGCTGGCGCAGCGGCAGGCTCAGGCGGCCGAGCGCGCGCGCCTGCAGGCTGAGGCGGCTGCGCCGTTCTTGCGCATCGACATGCCCAAGCTCGCACCCAAGGCAGCCCAGAAGTCGGATGCACCAGACTTGGACTTGAGCAGCCTGGGGCTGTCGCGTCTGGCTCGCCAAACATCGCCTGCCGCTGCGCCGGAGCTGGATTTGTCTGGCTTGGCGGCCCGGGCCCAGCCGCAGGCCAAACCCGCGCCGGATTTGCAGGACTTCCGCGCCTTGCTGACGCAGGTCAGCCAGGTCAGTCAGCAAGCGGCGGCGCCGATTCAGCCGCTTCAGGCGCATGAAGCTCCGAGTTCTGCAGGGCCGGGCGCAGATTGGCAGGCCAGCGAGGCGCTGCGAGAGGCTTTGCAAGCCCAGCGGCAGCCGCTAGAGGCGCAGCCGCCCTTGGATTTGGCGTCTTTGAGCGCCATCAGTGCGCTGGCCCGCAAGGGCGGGGGCGGCTCGCGCGCCAGCTAAAGTGCGGGCCTTGCAGTGACTCTTCTCCATCGCTCGGCCCCTTGCTGAGCGATGGGTTTCAAGCAAGAGTTGCGAGCTTCATTTTCGCAAAAGCTTTTTCCTATTCACACGCCTCCCCCGCAGACGCACGCAGGACCTCTAAGACTTTATGAGCGGCAGCAGCACTCTGACTTCAAACACGCCCATCACCCCGGGCCTCTTGGTGCTGCACGGCAACCGCGCTGAGCTGTTGGGGGATGCGGTGTTTGAATGGTTGCGCCGCCAGCCGCTGGGCGCTTTGGAAGAAGAGATCTTCCTGGTGCAAAGCAATGGCGTGGCCGAGTGGCTGAAGATGACGCTGGCCGAACAAAGCGGCATTTGCGCCGCCACGCGAGTGGAGTTGCCTGGGCGTTTTCTGTGGCGGGCTTACCGCCAGATGCTGGGTCGGGACGCGGTGCCCTCGCAGTCGCGCCTGGATAAATTGCCGCTGACCTGGGCCTTGATGCGCTTGCTGCCGGAGTTAGCCCAACAGCCGGGCTTTGAGCCGCTGGCCGGCTTTTTGCGCCTTGGGGAAATGGATCGGCGCTTGCAACTGGCCCAAGCCCTGGCCGATCTGTTTGACCAATACCAGGTCTACCGCAGCGATTGGCTCGACGCCTGGGCGCAGGGGCATGATGTGTTGCCGCGCAGCGCGGGCGAGCCGCTACCCACCGCCATGCCGTTGCCGGCCGACCAGCGCTGGCAGGCCGCGCTGTGGCGCGCTTTGCTGGCGCCTTTGTCGGTGCAGCAGCGCGAAGCCTCACGGCCGCAGCTGCATCAGCGTTTTGTGCAGGCCCTGCAAGAGGGGCGCAAGCCACAAAGCGCCATGGCCCGCCGCCTGGTGTTGTTTGGCATGACCCATGTGCCGATGCAAACCTTGCAGGCCTTGGCGGCGCTGTCCGAGCATTGCCAGGTGATTCTGGCGATCCCGAACCCATGCCGCTACCACTGGGCCGACATCATCGACGGCCGCGAGCTGCTGCGTAACGAGAAGAACAAGCGGCGCCAGCCACTGCGCGGCGGGCTTGACCTGGCCGAGCTCTCGCTGGAGCAGATGCACGCTCATGCGCACCCGCTGTTGGCCAGCTGGGGCCGCCAGGGGCGCGACTTTGTGCGCCAGCTCGACGCTTTTGACGACGCTACCCAGGCGCAAGAGCGCTTCGGCATCGCCAAGATCGACCTCTTTGACGAAGGCCCCGGCGAGAGCTTGCTGACCCAGGTGCAAGCGCATATCCGCGACCTGACCCCGCTGGCCGAGCATCCGCGCACGGCGCTGGCGCCGCAGGACCGCTCCATCGTCTTCCACATCGCTCACGGCGCGCAGCGCGAGGTTGAGATCCTGCACGACCAGTTGCTGGCCCTGCTGGCCGAGCCCCCCGTGCCGGGTCAAGCACCGCTAACGCCGCGCGACATCGTGGTCATGGTGCCCGATATCGACAGCTTTGCCCCGGCCATCCGTTCGGTCTTTGGCCAGTACGGGCGCAGCCAAGATCCGCGCTTCATCCCCTATGACATTGCCGACCTGAAGGAGCGCGGCCACAACCCGCTGCTGCTGGCGCTGGAGTGGTTGCTGCGCCTGCCGCAGCAGCGCTGCCGTTTGAGCGAGATCCAGGCCTTGTTGGAGGTGCCGGGGCTGGCGGCGCGCTTTGGGCTGAGCGCCGACGATCTGCCGCGCTTGAACCAGTGGATGGAAGGCGCCGGCATCCGCTGGGGCTTGAACGCCGAGCAACGCGCCGAGCTGGGCCTGGCCGCCTGTGGCGAGCAAAACGCCTGGTCTTTTGGTCTGCGCCGCATGTTGCTGGGCTATAGCGCCGGCGCTGGCCCGGCCTTCCAAGGCATTCAGCCTTATACCGAGGTGGGCGGTTTGGATGCCGCGCTGGCCGGCTCGCTGGCGGACTTGTTGACGGCGCTGGAGGGCTGGTGGCAGCAGGTGGCCGAGCCGGCCAGTCCGGCGCTGTGGGCCGAGCGTGGCCGGCGTTTGATGGAAGACTTTTTCCAGCCGGTGGACGACAGCGAGCGCCAGACCTTGGCGGCTCTGCAAAGCGCGATGGGCAGCTGGCTGGAGGCCTGCGAGTCGGCCGAGTTTGCTGAAGCCGTGGACCTGGCCGTGGTGCGCGAAGCCTGGTTGGACGGGCTGGATGTGCCCATGCTGAACCGCCGCTTCAAGGCCGGTGGCGTGACCTTCTGCACCTTGATGCCGATGCGCGCCGTGCCTTTCGAGGTGGTGTGCCTGCTGGGCATGAATGACGGCGACTACCCGCGTCGCGGCAGCCGCAGCGACTTCGACCTGATGGGGCTGCCCGGCCAGTCACGCCCCGGTGACCGCGCCCGGCGTGACGATGACCGGCAGTTGATTCTTGAGGCCCTGCTCTCGGCGCGGCGCAAGCTCTACATCAGCTGGAGCGGCCGCAGCGTGCGCGACAACAGCGAGCAGCCGCCCTCGGTGCTGGTCTCGCAGCTGCGCGACTATCTGGCCTCGGGTTGGGGTGAGGCGGTGCTGGCGCCCTTGAGTACCGAGCATCCTTTGCAGCCTTTCAGCCGGCGCTACTTCGAGCAGGGCAGTGCGCTCTTCACCCACGCCAGCGAGTGGCGCCAAGCGCATCAAACGCCTGCAGAAGCGGAGGGCGAAGCGGCTCCACTGCCGCCCTTGGAACTCGACCCCGATCAGCCGCTGCTGGACATCAAAGGCCTGGCCGCCTTCTTGAAAAACCCGGTCAAGAGCTTCTTCCGCCAGCGCCTGGATGTGCAGTTTGCCGAGAGCGCCAGCGCGGCCGAGGACGACGAGGCTTTTGCTGTGGATGGCTTGCTGGAATACGAGATGCTGCGCGAGCTCTTGGACGAAGCCCTGCAGGACTTGTATGCCGAAACCGACGTGCCATTGCGTGTGGCCGGTCTGGCGGCGCGCATGCGCGAGGCGGGCCGTCTGCCCATGGCCGAGCAGGGCCGCCGCGCCGAGCGCGCCTTGGTTGAGACGGTCTCGCCCATGTTGACGGCCTGGCGCGACTTGCAGGCCCTGTACCCGGTGCAGGCGCCCAAGGAGATGCTGCGCTTCCCCTTCGAGCAGGCGCTCTTGGAGGATTGGCTGGCCGATCTGCGCGCCCAGGCGCTGGGCGGCCAGCGGGTCTGGCTGGAGTTGATCCCCAGCCGCTTGTGCGCCGATGAAAAAGCCAAGTCGGCCCGCCCCGAGCGACTGCTGGAAGCCTGGGTGCGCCAGTTGGTGGCCAGCGCCCATGGCTTTCAGCTGCAAGGCGTGCTGATCGGTCGCGACGCGCAGCTGACGCTGCAGCCGCTGCCGCCCGAGCGGGCGCAGGCCGATTTGGCTGAGCTCTTGCAAGTCTGGCAGGAGGGCATGCTGCAGCCACTGCCGATCGCGGCCTTGACCGGTTTGGCCCAAGTGGTCGAGCACAAGGATGTGGCCTCGGTGTACGAGGGCGGCTACAACAGCCGGGGCGAGGTCAGTGAGCCTTGTTTGGCTCGGCTTTATCCTGACTTCGCGGCCTTGACGGCGGATGGCCGCTTCGAAACCCTAGCGCCGCGCCTCTACGGGCCGCTACATGCTTGGCTGCAGCAGGGTGTCAGTTTGGAGCTGCATGCCTCAGCCCAGGCGGCGCAAGAGGAGGCCGCTGAATGAACCACAGCACCACGCTGAATCCGCATGACTTCCCCTTGTGGGGCAGCCGCTTGATCGAAGCCAGCGCCGGCACCGGCAAGACCTGGACGATTGCCGCGCTTTACTTGCGCTTGGTGCTTGGCCATGGGGGTGTGGACGGGGAGGCCGGCGAGACTGGTTTCTTGCGGCCCTTGCTGCCCTCTGAGATTCTGGTGATGACCTTCACCCGCGCCGCCACGCGCGAGTTGTCGGATCGCATCCGCGCCCGCTTGCTGGAGGCGGCCAAGGTCTTCCGTGGCGAGGCCGAGCCGGCCACCGGCGACGCCTTGCTGCGCGCGCTGCTCAACGACTACCCAGACGGACCGGCGCGCAGCGCGGCGGCTTGGCGCCTAGGCCTGGCCGCAGAAAGCATGGACGATGCAGCGGTTCACACCATCGACGCCTGGTGCCAACGCATGTTGCGCGAGCATGCTTTTGACAGCGGCTGTTTGTTCAACGAAGACCTGATTGGCGACGAGCAGCAACTGCTGCTGGAAGCCACGCAAGACTATTGGCGCGCTCAGGTCTATCCGCTTGGCGCTCAGGGCCTGGATCAAGCATTGGCGGTGTTCGGTCGCGTGGATGCACTGGCCCAAGACGCCCGCCAGTTGTTGGCCCAAGATCTGCCTTTGGCGGCCGATGTGGCGGAGCCCTTGGGTTTGGTGGTTGAGCGCGCCGAGCTTCAGCATGCGGCGGCCCTGGCTACCTTGAAACAAGGCTGGGCCGAAGCCGCCGAGCGCATGCAAGCCTGGTTGGATGGCCAGATGGAGGGCAAGACCTGTCCCTTCAACAAGACCAAGCTGCGCCCCGGCTACTACCAGCCCTGGCTGCAAAGCCTGCGCGACTGGGCGTTGGACGCCGCGCAGGTCGCGCCTGAAATCTCCGAAGCCGGCCTGCGTCGCCTTAGCCCGGCCGGCCTTGCCGAGGCCTTGAAGCCGGATGCCGCTGCGCCCGAAGTGCCTTCTGAGTTTGAGGCTTTTGCGAACTTGCTGGAGGCTTTGCAAGCGCTGGAGAGTGTTGGCACGCCGATGCGCTTGCATGCCGCGGCTTGTATTGGTGCGCGCCTGGCCGAACTGAAGGCCAAGTCCGGCCTGTTCGGCTTTGCCGATATGTTGAATCGGCTGGATCGCGCGCTGGACCCGGCCACCCAAGGTGCCAGCGCTGAGCGCCTGCGCCAAGGCATGTTGGCCCAGTATCCGGTGGCGTTGATCGACGAGTTTCAAGACACCTCGCCGCTGCAGGCGCGCATTTTTGACCGGCTGTATCGCCTGGCCGAGAACTCGCGCGACACGGCCCTGCTCTTGATCGGTGACCCCAAGCAAAGCATCTACGGCTTCCGTGGCGCGGACATTTACAGTTATCTGGACGCACGTCATAAGACTGCCGGGCGCCACTACATGCTGGGCACCAATCACCGCTCCAGCCTGGCCCTGGTCGCGGCGGTGAATCAGGTCTTTGCACGTGCCGAGCAGCGCGAGGGCGAGGGGGCCTTCATGTTCCGTGCGCCGGCCGACGCTTCGGCCAATCCCTTGCCTTTTGCGCCGGTGGCCGCGCGTGGTCGAGCTGAGGTATTCGTCAGCAGCCAAGGGCCGGTGCCGGCGCTGAGCCTGCAACTGGACGCGCAGCTGCGTGATGCCAACAGCAGCCAGCGCTTGTTTGCCGCCCGCTGCGCCGAGCAGATTGCGCAGCTGTTGAACGATGAGGGCGCGGGCTTCTCTGATCCGGCGCGCGGTAGCTTTGAGCGCCTGCGGCCGGCCGATATCGCGGTGCTGGTGCGCACCGGCCGTGAGGCCGCCACGCTGCGGCGTGAGCTGCGCCGGCGCAATATCGCCTCGGTCTATTTGTCGGACAAAGACTCGGTGTTTGCCAGCGCCGAGGCGCGTGATCTCTTGCGCGTATTGCAAGCGGTGGCCGAGCCGCTGAATATGCGCTTGGTGCGCGCCGCGCTGGCGACCCGCTTGTTGGGCCTGAGTTTGGCCGAACTGGCGCATCTGGCGCAAGACGATGAGGCCTTTGATGCTCGCAGCGATGAGCTGAAGGCTTTGCAAAGTGTTTGGCTCAGCCAGGGTGTTTTGGCCATGCTGCGCGAGCTGCTGCATGCCTTTGATTTGCCGGCGCAATGGCTGGCCCAGGACGAGCGCGGCGCCAAAGATGCTGACGGCGAACGCCGACTGACCAATGTCTTGCACCTGGCCGAGTTGCTGCAAGCCGCCAGCTTGGAGCAGGGCGGCGAGCAGGCCTTGATCCGCTGGTTGGCCGCTCAAATTGAAGAAGCCGAAGTGCCAGGCGCCGCAGCCGGCGAGGGCGCGGTGCTGCGACTTGAAAGTGATGCCGACTTGGTGAAGGTGGTCACGGTGCACAAGTCCAAGGGTTTGGAGTACCCGCTGGTTTTCATGCCTTTTGCGGCCAGCTTCCGGGCAGTGGACAAGGCGCGCACCCGCTTCGTCAAGCAAGCGCTGCCGGAGTCGCAAAACGGTGAATCACAGCTTTATTTGGAACCGACGGCCGAGCAGATTGCCCAGGCCGACCGCGAGCGTTTGCGCGAAGACCTGCGCCTGCTTTATGTGGCCCTGACTCGCGCTCGCCATGCCTTGTGGTTGGGCGTGGCCGCGCTGAAAGTGCGCAATGGCAAGAGCTGCGAAAGCTGGCGAAGCGCCATCGGCTATGTGCTGGGCGGGGCTTCGCGTTTCTCAGAAGATCAGTTGCAAGAACTGGCCGAGGCCTTGGCTGCGGCAAACCCCGAGATTGCAGTGCAGGCCGCTGCCAGCGCATCGTCCTTGGGCCCGAGTTTGGTGATGCCGCGCGGCGCACCCACGCCGCTGAAGGAGCCCCAGGCCTACCAAGCCGAGTTCGAGCGGCGTTGGGGCATTGGCAGCTTCTCGGCCTTGGTGCGGGCGCTGCCGGTACGGGCGGTGTCCACGGAAGTGGCGCGTTCGGACGAAGATCAATCCGCTCCTGAATTGATGCCTCCGCAAACGCAGCATCAGTTGCCGCCGGAGCAAAGCCTTTTGCCGCCTTGGCATCGCTTCCCTCGCGGCGCTTTTGCCGGCAATTTCTTACACGATCAGCTTGAGTGGCTGGCCGAAGAGGGTTTTCACCGCCTGGCCGAATCGAGCGAGTTGCAGGCCCAGCTGATGCGCCGCTGCGAGCGCCAGGGCTGGGGCAATTGGGCGGCCGATGTGCTGCTGTGGTTGCAGCAGGTCTGCGCGGCACCCTTGCCGCCGGTGGGCTGTGCCTTGCAAGACTTGACCGGCCATCTGCCGGAAATGGAGTTCTGGTTCCCGGCCGATCACCTGAATGCAAGCGCCTTGGACGCGCTGTGCCGGCGTCATTTGCTGGGCGCGGAGCCTCGACCCGCGCTGCCGCAGCGCCAGTTGCATGGCCTGCTGATGGGTTTTGCCGACTTGGTGTTCGAGCACCAGGGCCGCTACTTTGTGCTGGATTACAAGTCCAACCATCTGGGCGCCAGCGACGCCGACTACAGCGAACCCGCTTTGCAGTCGGCCATGGCTCAGCACCGCTATGACGTGCAGGCCGCGCTGTATTTGCTGGCCTTGCATCGGCTCTTGCGTGCGCGCTTGGGAGAGGCTTATCAGCCCGAGCAGCATCTGGGCGGCGCGGTCTATGTCTTCATGCGCGGCATGCAGGGCCCGGCTCAGGGCTGCTATTGGGTCAAGCCCAGCGAGCCCATGTTGAACGAGTTGGATCAATTGCTGGACAACAAGGCTGAGTTGCAGGCCGGCGGGGGCGTTCAATGAATGGGGAAGAGCTGATGCCAATGGACGCCGCCGTGCAGGTGATGCAAGCGCTGGGAACGTGGCGAGATGCCGGCACGATTCGGCGTTTGGATGCCGCCTTTGCAGCTTTTGTGCGCGAGCAGCAGGCTGATGCACCTGCCGCCTTGTTGCTGGCCAGCGCGCTACTGGCCCATATGGAAGGGCGAGGCCACAGCTGCCTGGACTTGGACGAATTGTTGGCCGATGCCGAAGGCCTGCTGGGCTGGAAGCCGCCGCAAGCTGAGGCGCTGCGTCAGCTGATGCAAGGCAGCCTGCCCACGAACTTAGTCGATTGGCTGGGCGCGCTGCAAGCCAGCCCCTTGGTCTATGTTGATGCGCCAGCCGGTGGCACTGAGGCGCAAGAGGGCCATGGCGAGCCGCTGGTTCTGCGCGGCAGCAAGCTGTATCTGCGTCGCTACTGGGCCTATGAGCAGCGGGTGGCGGCGCAGTTGTTGGCGCGGGCAACGGTGGGGCCAAGGGCCGACACTACCCAAGTGCGTCAATGGCTGGACCGCATGTTCCCCAGTGCTGGCGAGGCGGCCTCTCTGGACTGGCAAAAACTTGCCTGCGGCATCGCGGTGGCCGGGCGCTTGTCCGTCATCACCGGTGGCCCCGGCACTGGCAAGACCTACACCGCAGCCCGCTTGCTGGCCTTGTTGTATGCCATTGATGAGGACCGCGACCGTTTGCGCATTGGCCTGGCTGCGCCCACTGGCAAGGCGGCCGCGCGGCTGAAGCAGTCCATCGAATCGGCGCTCAGCCAGGTGCAAAGCCAGGTGGGGACGTCGCTGGATCTGCAGAAACTGGCCAGCCAGATGGGCGCGGCCCGCACCCTGCACGCCTTGTTGGGTGCGCGGCCGGATACCCGCAAGCTGCGCGCCGATGCGGCCCATCCGCTAGCGCTGGACGTCTTGATCGTCGATGAGGCTTCGATGATCCATCTGGAGATGATGGCGGCGCTTTTGGATGCGATGCCGCCGGGCGGGCGATTGATTCTGCTGGGCGACAAAGACCAGTTGGCCTCGGTGGAGGCAGGTGCGGTTTTGGGCGATTTGTGCCGTGACGCGGAGCCGGGCCGTTATCTGCCCAGCACGGCGACCTATGCCGAGGCGGTGACAGGCCAGACCTTGCCGAACGAGTTCCTTTTGCCTGCAGATGAACGCGCCTCCTCGCTGGCGCAGCAAACCGTGATGCTGCGCGAAAGCCGGCGCTTTGGCGGCCCGATTGGTCAGCTCGCCTTGGCGGTGAACCGGGGCGATGCGCGGCTGGCGCAGCAGCTTTTGAGTGAGAGCCAAGACCAAGTCTTGCTGAATGTTCAGGCGGCTTCTGCTGAGGCGGCGGTGCGTTTGGCGCTGCAGGGGCGCCCCGGCGCTGAAGGTGGTTATCGCAGTTATCTGAAGCTATTGGTGCAGCGACCAGAAACGGCCGAGGCGTTCGGCCCCTGGGTTTTGTCGGTGCTGACCGCCTTTGAGCGTTTTCGCTTGCTCTGCGCGGTGCGCGAGGGCGATTGGGGCACCGAGGGCTTGAACCAGGCGGTGGAGCGTGCCTTGATTGCCGAAGGGCTCTTGAGCAAGCGCGGCGAATGGTACGAGGGCAGGCCGGTGATGGTCACCCGCAATGACGCGGGGCTGGGGGTCTTCAATGGCGATATTGGCATCGTGTTGCGCCCGCAAGGGCAGGACGAAGCTTCAGGCGGCAGCAATCGTCTGCGTGCCTATTTTTCTGACGGGCAGAGCTTGCGCTCGGTGGCAGTGAGTCGCCTGGCCGATGTGGAAACCGCTTTTGCACTGACGGTGCACAAATCGCAGGGCTCGGAGTTTGAGCACACGGTCTTGGTGCTGCCGGCCGAGGGCGGCGGCGGGCTGACGCGCGAGCTGGTCTACACCGGCATCACCCGCGCCCGCATGGCCTTCACCCTGGTCAGCGGCCGTGCGCCGGCCTTTGCCATGGCCTTGGCCCAGCGCACCCGGCGCGCCAGCGGCTTGCTGGAGTTGCTGGCCGAAGCGCCTGCGCTCGAGAGCAAGGACAATCTCGCTCAGCCATGAAATTCATCCACGCCGCCGACATCCATCTGGACAGCCCCTTGTGCGGGCTGGCTTCTTATCCCAATGCGCCGCTGCAGACCTTGCGTTCGGCCAGTCGTGAGGCCTTCAGCCGTTTGATCGACGCCGCCATCGATGAGGCGGTGGACTTCATGGTGATCGCCGGCGACCTCTACGACGGCGACTGGCGCGACTACAACACCGGGCATTTCTTCGTCGGCGAGATGGCGCGCCTGCATCAGGCCGGCATCCCGGTCTATCTGCTCTATGGCAACCATGATGCCGAGAGCGAGATGACGCGCCGGCTGACGCTGCCGCCGAATGTGCACCTGTTCGACAGCCGCAAGCCCAGCACCCATCGCATTGAAGACCTGCGCGTGGCCCTGCATGGCCGCAGCTTCAAGGATGCCGCCACCACCGAAAACCTGGCCGTCGCCTACCCCGACCCGCTGAGTGGCTGGCTCAATATCGGCGTGCTGCACACCGCCTTGGAAGGCTACGCTGCGCATGCCCGTTATGCCCCGTGCAGCCTGGCCGAGTTGTGCGCCAAGGGCTATGACTACTGGGCCCTGGGTCATGTGCATGAGCATGCGGTATTGAGTGAGTCGCCCTGGGTGGTTTTTCCCGGCAATCTGCAGGGCCGCCATATCCGCGAGGCCGGGCCGCGCGGTGCGGTCTTGGTGACAGCCGATCACAGCGGCATCCAAACGGTCGAGCGTTTGATCGTGGACGTCTTGCGCTGGGAGCGACTCGACATCGATGTGAGCGAAGCGGCGGACCTGCCTGCCGTGGTGGCGCTGGCCGGTCGGGCGCTGGAGCACTTGTTGCTGAGCCAAAGCGGCAATTGGCCGCTGGCGGTGCGGGTCTGCTTGCAGGGGCGCACTTCGGCGCATGGCTTGCTCTTTGGTCTGGAGGCGCAGCTGCGCGAGGAGATCTTGGCTCAGGCCGCTGCATTGCAAGGCGGGCGTTTGTGGATCGAGAAGCTCAAGCTGGAAACCGCGCCGGCGTTGGACGCCAGCCAACTGGCCGCGCGTGCCGATGCGATTGCTGACTTGCAGGCCTTGCTGGCCGAGGTGCCTGAGGACGCCGATTTCCTGCGCAGCCTCAGCGAGGATTTGCAGCTCTTGACTGCCAAGGCGCCGCTGGCCTTGATCGAGGCCTTGCCCGAGTTTCAGGCGATTCGGCGCGGCGAGGTGCTCGGTTTGATCGATGCCGTGACGCCTGCCTTGTTGGCGCAGTTGGCAACGGCTGAACAGGCGAACGAGGCGAACTAACTTCAGCGGAGTCCCCCCTTAGGTAGGGATTCGGTGCGCTCTTTGTATGGATTGCGTACAGAGCCTGGGCAGTGGCCTGCTGCGCCGCTAAAGTTGGACGCAGCAGCATGAAGAACGCCTTTGGCGCCATCGCTGTACTTGTCATAGACGCCAGGAGGGTAAGCCATGAAGATTTCCTCACGCAGCACCGGCGCGGCCGTGCTGATTTCGCTGTCGATGTTGATGCCCAGCGCCTTTGCCGCCAAGGTGAGCAAAGAGGTGGAAGAGCGCATGAGCCATGACGGCCTGCAGCAGATCAAGCTCAAAGAGGTGGACCTGGCCTATGCGCGCCCCGGCGCCAGCCTGGCCGGCTACAGCAAGGTGATCTTGGACCCAGTGGAGGTGAGCTTCTCCAAATACTGGGACCCCAAGCGCACCGGCAGCAACTTCAAGCTGAGCAATGAAGAGCGCGAAGACATCCGCAGCGGCATGGCGACGATCGTGCAAGAAGAGTTCGCCAAGACCTTGCAAGCCAAGGACGGTTATCCGGTGGTGAAGGAGGCCGGGCCCGATGTCTTGCGGGTCAAGGTCAGCATCATCGATCTGTATGTGAATGCACCCGACACCTTGGCGGCGGGCCGCACCCGGACCTATGTGGCCTCGGCCGGCGAAGCCACCTTGGTGGCCGAGCTGCGCGATTCGGAAACCGGCCAAGTCTTGGCGCGGATGGTGGACCGTCGCGAAGCGCGTAACTTCCCCGGTCAGCTGACCTGGAGCAACCGCGTGATGAACGCCCAAGAGGCCGAAATCATGGCCTCGGCCTGGGCCAAGGTCTTGCGCAAATCACTCGACAAGGCGCACGAGATCGGCAAAAAGTAAGCGCGCTTCGCGCAGGGTCAGACACGGGGGGCGGGGCTGCCTGTACATTGGCCGGATCGACCTTTTTCAGGAGTACTTTATGGCCACATCAGGCACAGCCAATCCAGCCCACAAGATCAATGTCAAGGCGATTGCCAATGACAGCGGCGTGGCCGTGGAAGCCTACGACACTTACGACACCGACGAGGAAACGCTGGCCGCAGCGCACCGTTTTGCGGCCGGCCTCTTGAACCGCGTGGCCGTCATCTGTGAGCAAAGCCCCGGCAAGACGCTGGACGCCGCCGCGCTACGCAAGCTGGCGCAGGGCTTGGCGGGCTAGTTGTTTCAGTAGAGGTTTCAGTAGGGGCCGTTGGCCAGCCAGCGCTCCAACTGCGGCAGGCGGTCATTGCCCCAGAAGCGCTCGCCCTCAACGATGAAGAAGGGCGAGCCGAACACGCCGCGGGCTTCGGCCATGTCCACTTCCGCCTTCAGGCGGGCGCGGCTGGCCGGGTTGGCGCTGGCTTCCTGGAAGTCTTCGGCGCTCAGGCCCACTTCGGTGGCGATCGCCTGCAACACCTCTTCGGAGGCGATGTTTTGGTCGTCGACGAAGTAGGCCTTCAAGACCCGATTGGCGAAAGCGCGGCCTTCCAGCGGATGGCGGTCATGCACCCAGTGGAAGATGCGGGCGGCCTGCTCGGTATGCGCACCCAGATTGCTCGGCGTCTTGTACGGCACCTCGTAATAGGCGGCGAGGCGCTCGGCGTCACGGCGGATGTAGTCGCTGCGCATGATGTTGTTGGGAATGCGGATGCGCTCCAGCGACTGGAAGTTGGCGTCCAGCACGATGGCCCGCCAGGTCACGCTGCGGCCGTGGCGCTCGGCGATCTTGTCGATCTGCTGCGAGGCGATGTAGCCGTAGGGTGAGGCAAAGTCGAAGAAGAAGTCGATCGGTGCGGACATGGGTTCACTCCCTTGAATTGGCGCGGATTGTAGGCGGGCCTGGTTGGGGAAATATGTGAGCCCGAAGGCAGTACAGTGCCTAGCTCCCTGGCCCGCGTCGGCCATGTTTTCGCGGCCCGCCCCACTAGATGCCATGCGCTTCCAACAGCTTGATCTGACCCGTTACGGCAAGTTCACCGACCACAGCCTGGTGTTCCCGTCCGCGAAACGGGACTTCCATCTGATCGTCGGCGCCAACGAGGCCGGCAAGTCGACCACCCGGCAAGCGATCCTGGACCTGTTGTTCGGCATCGAGAACCGTTCGAGCTACGACTTTTTGCATGCTAAGGCCGATATGCGCCTGGGCGGGCGTATCGAGCATGGCGAGCAGGCCTTGGCCTTTGTGCGCAGCAAGTCGCGCAGCAAGTCGCTCTTTGACGCCCAGGGTCAGGTCTTGCCGGAGTCCGCCTTGGCGGCCTTTTTGGCTGGCAGTGAGCGGAGCTTTTTTGAGCAGATGTTTGGGCTTGACCATGGCCGGCTGGAGGCCGGCGGGCAAGCCATTCTGAGCGCGCAAAACGATATCGGGCAGATCCTGTTTCAGTCCGCCGCCGGCATTGGTAGCCTGGGCGCGGTGCGTGAGAGCTTGGAGGCCGAGGCCGACAAACTCTGGGCCAAGCGCCGCTCGGGTGACCGGGCCTATTACATCGCCAGCGACGAGTTGGCGGCCGCCGAAGCCGCCTTGAAGGCGGCCACCGTGCGCACCAAGGATTGGATGGAGGCACGCCAGCGCAGCGAGGGCCTGCTGCAGCGGCGCGAGGATTTGCGGCTGCAACTTCAAGGCCTGGAGTTGCAGCGCAACGCCTTGGAGCGGACCCGCCGCATCAGCCCGGCGCTGCGGCAGCTGTGGCAAAGCCAGCAGGCGCTGGACGAGTTGCAGGCCAGCAGTGGCTTGAGTCCGGCCGTGCAACTGCCGGAGGATGCGGGGCGGATTCTGGCCGAGGTTGAATTGGCGCAGGCCGCCGCGGCCAGCAGCAGCCAGTTGCTGGCCACGCAGGCGCAGCAGACGGCTGCACGCTTGGCCGAGCAGCAGGTGGATCTGCGCCTCTTGCAGCAGCAAGGTGAGGTCGAGGCCCTGCAGCAAGCGGCGCAGCAGGTGCGGCACCATGGCCGCGAGATCGAACGCTGTCGCTCCGAGATCGGGGTGCACTGGCAGCAACTGCAGGCCGATGCGCGCCGGCTGGCCTGGCCCGCAGTGGACGAACAGACGCTGGCGGAGCGACTGCCGGCCTTGCCCGAGCGCTCGGCCTTTGCCGCCTTGGCCAAGCGGTATGAGTTGCTGGATCAAAGCCGCCATCTGAGCGCGGCGGCCGAGGCCGAGAAAGGCGTTGAACTGGCCGGCTTGCAGGCGCAATGGCGCGGCTTGTCACCCCAAGGCGCGTCGCCCGGCTTGCTGGGGGCTTTGGCGCGGGCGCGTTCGCTCGGCGATGTGCAGCAAGTGCAGTGGCGCCAGCAGTCGCAGCTGACCCGCCTGCAAGCCGAGCTGGCCTTGGCCCGCCGCGGGCTTGGGGAGCATACGTTGGCTGATGATCAACTGGCTGACTTGGCCTTGCCGTCGGAGGCCGCGATGCAGCAGCGTCTGCGCCGGGTTACCGAGTTGACGCTGCGCTGCAGCGATCTGAATGAGCGCTTGACCGAGTTGCGCGCCGAGCGGGCCGCCGGAGAGTTGGCGCTCAGCCAGTACTGCCAAGCTCATAGTCCCGTGTCGGCGGAGGAGCTGGCGCTGGTGCGCGCTGAGCGCGATGCGGCCTGGCAGCGCATTCGCAGCGGCGACGAAGCCCTGGCAGCGGCGGCGGATGGCTTTGAGTCGGTTCAAGCGCGGGCCGATGGCGTGGCGGATAGCCGTTATGCCAAGGCGCGCGAGGCGAGCGAGTTGCAAGCCAAGCTGGATGCTCTGGCGCGGCTCGATTTGCAGCTCAATGAGGCGGCCGCCGGTTTGGCCGCGCAGCAAGCCGAGCTGCAGTCGCAGCAACAAGACTGGGCCGCCTGCGCGGAGCAAATGGGCCTGGCGGGTTTGTCCCTGCTCGACATCGAGGCCTGGCGGGCTGCGCGCGAGCGCGTGCTGGCGGCCAGCCATGCGCTCGATCTGGCGCAGCAGGAGGCGCAAGCCACCCAGCAGCAGCTCGATGCGGTTCACTCTGGTTTACTGACGGCCATGGTCGGCGCCGGCCTGCAGGTCGAGCCCGGCGCCACAACGACGCTGGATCTGGCAAGCTTGATCGCGCAGGCCGCCGCGACCGTTGAGGCTGCGGCAGCGGCCCAGGTGCGGGCCGAGGCCCTGCAAGGGCAAATCGACCGGGCGGCGCAGGCGCGCGCGCTCTTGGCCGAAAAGCGAGCGGCCGCCGAGCAGCAGTTGCAAGGCTGGCAAACGGCTTGGGATCAGGCCTGCGGCAAGCTGGGCCTGGCCCATGGACTGGATGCCGCAGCGGCGGAGGAATGCTGCGCGGCCATGGAACGCATCGATCTTGGCTTGCGCAGCGTGCGCGCTTTGCGTCTGCAGCGCATCGAGGTGATGCAGGCCGAACTGAGCGCCTTTGAACGTGATCTGGCCCGTTGCGCCAAGGCATTGGGTTTGCCTCAGGCGCCCACCGATGGCGAAGCCTGGGTGCGGCAACTGAGTCAGGATCTGAGCACGGCGCGGGCCGCGGCCCAGGAGGCCGAGCGCTTGCGCCAGGACCTGCGTGGCCTGGAGGCTCAGCGGTCGGCAGCCGACTTGGCGCGCGCCCAGGCCGAGGCGCGTTTGCAGCCGCTGCTGCGCTTGGCAGGCATCGCCGAGCAGCAGGCCTTGCCCGCGGTGATTCAGGCCTGCGAGCAAAGGCAGCGCTTGGGTGCTGAGTTGGCAGCTGCGCGCCAGGCGCTGCAAGAGGGTGGCGATGGCTTGTCGGTGGCGGCGCTGGAGGCCGAGGTGGCCGCGGTAGACAGCGTGCAACTGCCGGTGCAAATGGCCGAGTTGGCGCGGCAGATTGCCGAGTTGCAGCAACAGCGCGATGCGCTGACGGCCGAGTTGACCCAGGCCGATGCGGCCTTGGGCCTGATCGCCGGCCAAGACGATGCGGCCCGTGCAGAGGGTCAGCGCCAAGATGCGCTGGCCAAGATGGCCAATGCGGCCGAGCGTTATGTGAAGGTATTCACCGCCTCGCGTTTACTGAAATGGGCCATCGATCGTTACCGCGAAACCAAGCAGGGCCCGATGCTGAGCCGGGCCGGCGAGATCTTTGCCGCGCTGACGCAGGGCTCCTTCCAGCGGCTGGCGCTGGACTTTGATGTCACGCCCTTGGCGCTGCAGGGACTGCGCTCCGATGGTCGCTTGGTGGGAATCGGCGGAATGAGTGAAGGTACCCGCGATCAACTCTTCATGGCCCTGCGCCTGGCAGCCTTGGAACTTCACATGGCCCAAGACGCCGGCCATGCCTTGCCCTTCATCGCCGATGACTTGTTCATCAACTACGACGATGGCCGGGCCGAGGCCGGTTTGCGGGCGCTGGCCGACTTGTCCGAGCGCACCCAGGTGATCTTTTTGAGCCACCACCAGCATCTGGAGGGCTTGGTGCAGCGGGCGGTCGGGGCCGAGGTGAACATCATTCGCCTGTGAGCTTGGGTGGCGATTGTTTTGATTTGTGGAATGGTGTTTTCGATTCGGTGTGAATTCCGCTGAAGGATGAAATAGAGGACAGTTCAGTCATTCGCTGAACGGCGAATCGGCGCAGCAAGCAGCCCGCGCCATCCACCTTCTGTTTTGGAGAATCCATCATGTCCGCAGTCAAGCTCTACACCTTCCCACTCTCTGGCCACGCCCACCGTGTTCGTTTGGCCCTGTCCCTGCTCAATGTGCCCACCGAGTTGATCGAGGTCGATCTGCGCAAGGGCGAGCAAAAGAGCGCCGAGTTCCTGGCCATGAACCCCTTTGGCCAAGTGCCGGTGATCGAGGACGCCGGCGTCGTGTTGGCCGACTCGAATGCGATCTTGGTGTATCTGGCGCGCCGTTATGGCAACGCCGACTGGCTGCCCAGCGACGCGGTCGGTGAGGCCGCCGTGCAGCGCTGGTTGTCGGTGGCCGCCGGACTGGTGGCCTTTGGCCCCGCCGCTGCCCGCTTGGTGACGGTGTTCGGCGCCGGCTTCAAGGCCGAGGAAGTGATTGGCCGCGCCCATGGCTTGCTGGCCGTGATGGACAAGGAACTCAGCCACAAGGCCTTCCTGATTGGCGCCAAGCCCAGCATTGCCGATATTGCCAACTACAGCTATATCGCCCATGCGCCGGAGGGCAATGTCTCGCTCGAGGCCTACCCGAATGTGCGTGCCTGGCTGGCCCGCATCGAAGCCTTGCCGGGCTTCGTGGCGATGCAAAAGACCCCGGTCGGTCTGGCCGCCTGAGTCGCTTTCACTCGTTTTGACTGAAGAGGCCCGCCATGTCGAATGAATTCATCCCCGCAGCCGGCTCACCCTGGCACAGCGGCGAACGCCGCATCCATCAACGCATGGGCAATGCAGCGCAATTGGATAGTTTCGGCCGGCGGGTCATCCGCGACTACATGCCCGACCAGCATCGCATCTTTTACGGTCAATTGCCTTTTATGGTGGTGGGCGCGGTGGACGAGCAGGGCGCACCGTGGGCCAGTCTGATCGAAGGCCAGCCCGGCTTTATGCATTCGCCCGACCCACGTCGGCTCGATGTCGCGGCGCTGCCCGGCTTGGGCGACCCAGTGCGCGACTGCATTCAAGCCGGCGCACCGTTGGGCATGCTGGGCATCGAGTTGGACACCCGCCGGCGTAACCGTCTGAATGGACGGATCTCGGCAGCCTCGGATCAGGGTTTCTCGCTCGAGGTGGGCCACGCCTTCGGCAATTGCCCGCAATACATTCAAGACCGGGCTTTCAGTTTTGCTCGCGCGCCGGACAGTGAATACCGAGTGCCGCTGGAGCGGCTGAGCGCGCTCGATGATGAGGCTCGCGCGCTGATTGCCGCAGCCGACACCTTTTTTGTGGCCAGCAGCCACCCGGGCGGCGAGCCTGAGCATATGCAGCGCTCGGTGGATGTGTCCCACCGCGGCGGCAAGCCGGGTTTTGTTCAGCTGCAAGTCCAGGCGGGTTCAGACCTGCTGCGCATCCCGGACTTTGCCGGCAATATGCACTTCAACACCTTTGGCAATCTGCTGCTCAATCCGCGCGCCGGTCTGATCTTCATTGACTTCAGCAATGGCGATGTCTTGCAGCTGAGCGGCTCGACCGAGATTCAGTTCGAGGGCGCGGAGATCGATGCCTTCCAGGGCGCCGAGCGGATCTGGACCTTTCGCATCGAGCAGGCGATTCGACGCCGCGGCGCGCTCGCCCTGCGTTGGCGACTCGACGAGTTTTCGCCCAATTCCTTGATGACAGGCTCCTGGGACGAGGCGGCGGCTCGACTGTCTGCAGCCGCGCTGCGCAATGCCTGGCGGCCCTTCAAACTGGCTCGGGTGGTGGAGGAAAGCAGCAGCGTGCGCAGCTTTTACCTGGAGCCGGCCGATGGCCATGCGCTGGCGCCATTTCAGGCCGGCCAGCATCTGCCGATCCGCTTGACGATAGCCGGCAAGACCTTGATTCGCACCTACACCCTGTCGGCGGCGCCGAGCGACGGTTTCTATCGCCTCAGCGTCAAGCGCGGCGGGCAGGTGTCGGAGTATCTGCATGAGCAGCTCAAGGTCGGCGATCTGATCGAGGCTCGTGCGCCGCAGGGCGACTTCATCGTCGATGCGCTGCAGCGCCGGCCCTTGGTGCTCTTGGCCGGCGGCATCGGCGTGACGCCGATGCTGGCGATGCTGCGCCATGTGGTGTTCGAGGGCCTGCGCAAGCGCCGTATTCGGCCGACTTATTTTTTCTACTCAACCCGCAACAACGCCGATCGCGCCTTCAACCAGGAATTGGCCGAGCTGCAGCTGCGCGCCGGCGGCGCTGTGCAGATCGTGCGCGTGACCGATGCGCCCGAGGCGGACAGCCTGAAGGGGCGCGACTACGATCTGCAGGGCCGCATCGACATGGCGCTCTTGCAAGCGACGCTGCCTTTTGGTGACCACGATTTCTATCTGTGCGGCCCGCCGCCGTTCATGCAGGCCCTCTATGACGGGCTGCGCGATCAGCGGGTGGCCGATGACCGTATCCATGCCGAAGCCTTTGGGCCGGCCTCGCTGCAGCGGCGCCTCGACATCGTGCTTGCTCAGACTGAGCTGGCGCCGGTGGCGCAAGTCGATGTGGCGGTGCAATTTGCCGATTCCAGCAAAGAGGCCCGCTGGACCCCGGGCAGCGGCTCGCTGCTGGATCTGGCCGAGGCGCGAGGCCTCAACCCCGAGTTCAGCTGCCGTGGCGGCAGTTGCGGGAGCTGCCGCACCCAGGTGCTGGAGGGCGAGGTGAGCTATGCAAGGGCGCCGGCCTTCAAGACCGCGCCGGGCGAGGCCTTGATTTGCTGCGCCATGCCTGCGGCGCCGCGCAGCGAAGGGCAGCCGGTCAAGCTGGTATTGAAGCTGTGATTGAAGGCCTGCGGCGATACTGAGGGGGCTGGAGAGCCTGGCCGATCGAAACGTTCGGACGGCTGCATGGGCTGGAGTTGGCGTCCACGCGAGTATCCAGCGCTGAATCCTTCTTTCTCGCTTCATGCATCAGACCCGACTTCTCTTTGCACAAGCCGCCGCGGCACCGCTTCCGGATTGGGAACAGCTGGCCTCGGTGTATCGATTGGCGCACTTCGACAAGGGCGCCGACATCTTTGCCGAAGGCGAATGGCAGCCCTTCGTCTATGTGATCCGCAAAGGCATGGTCAAGCTCAGCTATTTCAATGAGCAGGGCGAGGAGTGGATCAAGTCTTTCATCGGCGAAGGCGACTTCTTTGCCTGCCCGAATGTGCTGGTGGCCGGCCAAAAGACCGACTACTCGGCGATTGCGCTGGAGTCTTGCCAGGTTGAGCAGATTGCTTATGCCAGCCTGCGCGGCCTGATGGATCGCCACGCCGGCTGGCAAGGTGCGGTTTTGCAGCTGCTGGAGCGGCACATCGTGCGCAAGGAGCAGCGCGAGCGTGAGCTTCTGACCATGCGGCCCGAGGAGCGCTATCAATCCTTTTTGCAAAGCTACCCCGGGCTGGCCGGACGCATCCAGCAGCGCGATATTGCGCACTATTTAGGCGTTACGCCGGAGGCCTTGAGCCGGATTCGGAAGCGCCTGCGGGCTTGATCTGGCGCAAAGTCGGAACGCAGGAGTCCGAGCGATTGATTTGAATCATTTGAAGAGCGGCTTGCAGCGACGAAGCTGAGCACCTCTTTGTTGATTCCACTCTTTCGCCATGTCGACAACACCTGCTTCCAATCCGGCCTCTTCCTCCATCAAAGCCTATCTGCTCGGCGGCGGCATCGGCTCCATGGCCGCCGCGGCCTTCATGATCCGGGACGCCAAAGTGCCCGGCGCCAACATCACCATTTTTGAAGCAGCCCCGCTGATGGGCGGCAGCCTGGACGGCGCCGGTGACGCCGAGCGCGGCTACTCGCTGCGCGGCGGCCGCATGCTGACCACCGACAACTACGAGTGCACCTGGGACCTGTTCAAGACCATCCCCTCGCTGGAGCATGCCGGCCAAAGCGTGTTCGACGAAACCCTGGCCTTTAACGAGAAGCACAAGGCGCATTCGATGGCGCGCCTGGTCAATCGTCAGCGCGCCAAGATGCCAGTCGAGTCCATGGGCTTCTCCATGCACGACCGGGTGGAACTGCTGCGCCTGAGCAATGCCAGCGAAGAAGAGCTGGGCACATCCACCATCACCGACTGGCTCTCGCCCGCTTTCTTCGAGACCGAGTTCTGGTTCATGTGGGCCACGACTTTCGCCTTCCAGCCCTGGCACAGCGCCGTGGAATTCAAGCGTTATCTGCACCGTTTCATGCTGGAGTTCTCGCGCATTGAGACGCTGGGCGGCGTCAAGCGCACCGTGTACAACCAGTACGACTCCTTTGTGCGCCCGCTGCAGGCCTGGTTGCAAGCCCAGGGCGTGCAGTTCGTGATGGATGCCAAGGCGACCGACCTGGAGCACCGCGAAGAGGGTGGCAAGTTCGTGGTGACTGCCATTCAGTTGCAGCGCGCGGGGGCGGTCGAGCGCATCGAGGTGGGCGCGGATGATCTGGTGTTCTTCCAGAACGCCTCCATGACCGATGCGTCCAGCCTGGGTTCCATGCACAGCGCGCCGCCAGCCTTGACTAAGCGCGACAGCGGCGGCTGGACTCTGTGGGAAAAGCTGGCCAAGAATCGCCCCGAGTTTGGCAACCCCGCCGCCTTCAACAGCAGCATTGCCGAGTCGATGTGGAACTCCTTCACCGTCACCCTCAAGGACACGGTGTTCTTCGACAAGATGCGCGCCTTCAGCGGCAATGAGCCGGGTACTGGCGGCTTGGTGACCTTCAAGGACTCGAACTGGTTGATGTCCATCGTGCTGGCGCATCAGCCGCACTTTGCCAATCAGCCGGCCGATGTACAGGTGTTCTGGGGTTATGCCTTGTTCCCCGATCGAGTCGGCAACTTCGTGGCCAAGCCCATGGCCGAATGCACGGGTGAAGAGATCTTGCGCGAGCTTTGCGGCCATCTGCGTTTTGATTTGGATGCGGTGGCGCAAGCCAATTGCATCCCTTGCCGCATGCCCTACATCACCAGCATGTTCATGCCGCGTGCGCTGAGCGATCGCCCCTTGCCGGTGCCCAAGAGCTCGAAGAATCTGGCCTTCATCAGCCAGTTCGTGGAGATTGCCGACGATGTGGTGTTCACCGTCGAATACTCGGTGCGTGCCGCGCAAATGGCGGTGTATGAGTTGCTGAACGTGAAGCGTGCAGTGCCGGCCATCATTCCGCATGACCACGCGGTGAAGACCAAGTTTGAGGCCTTGCTGAAGGCGTTCAAGTAAGGCGTTCAAGTAGGGCGGTCTGCCGAAAGGGGCGGGGTGCGGTATCGTCGATACTTCAGCCATGCCTGAAATGGATCGATTGGATCGCCGCATCCTGGCCCTGCTGCAGCAAGATGCGCGCCTCAGTTCGGAGGCGATTGCCACCGAGGTCGGCTTGTCGGCCACCGCGGTGCAACGCCGCATCAAGAAGCTGCGCGAGGATGGCGTGATCGAGGCCCAGGTGGCGGTCTTGCAGCCGCGCGCCTTGGGGTTCGGCGTTACCGCCATCGTCGAGGTGCAACTGGCCGAAGCCAGCCGCGAGGCGGTGATCGATGGCTTCAAGCGCCAGATGGCCGCACAGCCCGAGGTGCAGCAGTGCTATTACGTGGCCGGCGAAAGCGACTTTGTGCTGATCGTCAGCGCCGTCGATATGGCCGGCTTTGAGCAACTGACTCGGCGCCTGTTTTTCGACAAGAGCAATATCAAGAAGTTTCGCTCGACCTTTGTGTTGGAGACCAGCAAGCGAGGGCTGAGTCTGCCGCTCTAGGCCCGAGAGAACGCCGCAAAGCTGCGTTTTAGAAGCCTGAATCGCCGCGTCGCCGCACCCGAGTCGGCCGAGAATTTTGGGCATGACGACGCTCAACAACACCACCAGTTTTGCCCCGCCCTCGACGTCCCCGTTCGAGTTCATTGATCTCCGCTTTGAAGACTGTGTGCGCAGCAGCGCCCGGCTGGAGCAACTCCACACCGGCTGCCGCTGGGCCGAAGGGCCGGCGTATTTTCCGGCGCTGCGCTCGTTGGTCTGGAGCGATATCCCGAATGAGCGCATGTTGCGCTTTGACGAGTGCACGGGACAAGTCGGCGTGTTCCGCAGCCCCAGCGGCTACAGCAATGGCAACACCATCGATCGCCAGGGGCGGCTGATCAGCTGCGAGCATGGCGGCCGACGCGTTGTGCGCACCGAGCATGACGGCAGCCTCACCGTGTTGGCAGATCGTTATCAGGGGCGGCGCCTGAACAGCCCGAACGATGTGGTGGTCAAGTCCGACGGCACGATCTGGTTCACCGACCCGAACTACGGCATCACCTCCAACTACGAGGGCATCAAGGCCGAGCAGGAACAGCCGGGCTGTTATGTCTATCGGCTTGACCCTGCAACGGGTGAGCTGCGTGTGGTGGCCGATGACTTCAAGGGCCCCAATGGCCTGGCTTTCTCACCCGACGAGCGCACGCTCTACATCGCCGACACCGAGCAGGATTGCGGCACGATGCGGCGTTTCCAGGTCGGCGCTCAGGGTGATTTGAGTGGCGGTGAGGTCTTCATCACCTGTGACACCGGCTTTTACGATGGCTTCCGCTGCGATGAAGAAGGCCGCATCTGGACCAGCGCCGGCTGTGCCGTGCACTGCCACTTGCCGGATGGCACGCTGATCGGCCGCATCGTGATGCCCGAGCGGGTGTCGAATCTGGTCTTTGGTGGCCCAAAGCGCAACCGCATGTTCATCTGCGCCAGCAGTTCTCTCTACGCGGTTTTGCTGGCGGTCAGTGGAGCGAAGACGTTTTGATGAGTGCGGCGGCGCGGCGAGGCACCAGTCTCCTCAATGCTCGATCGACTTGCCCAGCTTCTTGCCCAGTGCAATGGCGCCGCCACCATTGCGCACATTCTTGTAGCCCATTCTTTGCAGCAGACCCAGCGCCTGCTCGGCGCGCCCACCCGAAGAGCAATACAGCACGATAGCTGCATCGGGGTCGGGGGCCATCTGTTTGACCAGATGGGCCATCTGCGGCAGCGGCAGGCAATGCGCGTCGCTCAGATGACCGGCCATGAATTCGGCATAGGAGCGCACATCGATCAGCAAGGCGTCTTCGGGCAGCGCGTCCGACTCCGCCGCTGGCGTGGGATGCGCGTGTTGGGGTTGCTCGTAGGCCGGCATTTGCGCGTCGACGGGTAGGTAAAACGAAGCCCAGCTCATGATGATCTCCTCGCTCAGCGTGGGTTCGGTCCTGAACAATGATCGACACGCCGAACCACGCCACGTTTCTACACCAACTTGAGGCTGAGGAGGTGGGCACGGCCCGTTTGGCCTGCATTCAGTGTGCATTCCGCGTGTATTTGTTCCGCGGCTGTAGCCGCCCGCTAGAGCCGGCCCAACAGGCCGCAGGCCTCGACGATCTGTGCTGGGCCGAGCGCAGAAAAACCCAGCAGCCAACCGTCTTGAGCGGGCTTGCCCCGATAGAGTGCACTCAGGCTCGGCGTGGCCAGGCCCAGGGCGGCAGCGGCGCGGCTGAATCGCGGCTCTTTGCCTGTGGGCAGCAGCGCCGCGATCTGCAGCCCGCCGGGGCTGGGCATCGGCTGGAGCCAAGAGCCCGTTCGGGTGCTCAGCTGTTCCAGCAAGAGTTCGCGCCGTTGTCGGTAGAGCTGGCGCATCAGGCGCAGATGGCTGGCGAAATGCCCCTGCGTGATGAAGTCGGCGGTGACCGCCTGGGCCAGCTGCGCGCTGTGGCCGTCAAGCGTGCTGCGCGCACTGCTCAACGCTGCTACCAAGCTTGTGGGCAGCACCATATAGGCCAGCCGCAGCGATGGGAATAAGGCCTTGGAGAAGGTGCCGATGTAGATCACGCGGCCATGCTCGTCCAAGCCCTGCATGGCGGGCATCGGCCGGCCTTCGTAGTGAAATTCGCTGTCGTAGTCGTCTTCGATGATCCAGGCGTTTTCTTGCCGCGCCAGGTCCAGCAACTGCAATCGGCGCGGCAGACTCAGCGCGACGCCGCAGGGGTACTGGTGAGAGGGCGTCAGGTAAATCATCCGGGGTGCGGCCAGGTCGGGCGAGGGGCAAAGGCCTTGCTCGTCCACCGGCACCGGCAGAACCCGCGCCCCGGCCGCAGCGAAGGCCGTGGCCGCGCCGCGGTAGCCGGGCTCCTCCATCCACAAGGCATCGCCCTCATCCAGCAGCATCGTGGCCGCCAATTGAAGCGCCTGCTGCGAACTGGTCAAGACCAGCACTTGGCCGGCATCGCAGCGCAAGCCGCGCGATTGACGCAGATAGCCGGCGATCGCCACACGCAGCGCCTCCAAACCCTGCGGATCGCCATAGCCGAGCAGGTCGACACCCTGGCTCAGCCGCTTGTTCAGCAGCTGGCGCCACAGCGTGGCCGGAAAGGCCTGCAAATCGGGGCTGCCAGCGGCAAAGGCAATCGGCCGACGCGGATCGTCGCAGCCGCCGCCGTCGGTGATGCGTTGACCTCTGGCTGACAAACGGGGTGGCGTTGATCGTGGAAGCACCCCTTGCGCTGCGAGGGATGTCGCGCTGCCGCGGGTTTCGATGGCCACAAAACTGCCCCGGCCGACCTCCCGGCGCAAATAGCCTTCGGCCTCCAGTTGCCCGTAGGCGGCCTCCACGGTGACGCGCGACAGGCCGAGATCGCTGGCCAACACCCGACTGGCCGGCAGCCGTTCATGCAGCGGCAACTCGCCGCGGCGCATCGAGTCCCGCAGGCCGGCGCACAGCTGTTCGCGTCGCCCCAGCCCGCGGCCGGCCTGGCGTTCAAACAGCTGCAACCACAGGCTAGGCTTGCTCATTGGTCTTATTTGGATTGAGAAATTGGACTTAATGGTAAGTCCTATGAGCCGGATACTGAAAACGTTCCACAGCGCCAAGCCGGCGAATTTTCAGGAGTCCTCAATGAGCAACGCCAATTCCGTCCTCTTGTCCTACCCCGCGCCAACACCGACGCAGAGTGCCGACTTCTTTCTGGCCAAACTGCACCTGCACGCCGATGCCTGGGACGTGGCCGAAGACCTGCGTGCCCGTGTCGCCGACATCGTCGTCATCGATACCCGCTCCGAAGCCTTGTACGCCGCTGGCCATGTGCCCGGCGCCTTGAGCTTTCCGCACCGTCTGATGGACGAAGCCAGCACTGCCGGCCTTGACCGCAGCAAGACCTACATCACTTATTGCGATGGCATCGGCTGCAATGGCTCGACCAAGGGCGCCTACAAACTGGCCCGGCTTGGTTTCAAGGTCAAGGAGATGCTCGGCGGCTTGGATTTCTGGATCCGAGATGGGCACGCGGTGGCCACTGGCACCGAGCCGGGCGAGTTGGACGCCGGTGCGCCGGCCATTCAGTGTGGCTGCGCCTGAGCCAGGCTTGGCCACAGCGTCGGGGCGGCCCCTGCAGATGCATATGCAGATTCGGCCGGCCCATGCCGGCGATGCCCCAACGCTCGCGGTCTTGTGCGTCGAACATGCCGAGTACGAGCGCCTGGCTTCCCGCGCAGACGCCGGCCTGAGCGAGCGACTGGCCCATGCCCTTGAGGCGGGGCGCGTTCATGCCTGGCTTCTGCTTGTGGCTGAGCAGGTGCAGGGTTATGCCAGCGTGACCATCGATTTTTCAACTATGGCGGCCCAGCCTTTTCTGCATATGGATTGCCTCTATCTGCGCCAGGGGGCGCGCGGCCGGGGTATGGGCTTGGCGCTGATGCAGACCTTGGCGGCGTTTGGCCACCTCAAGGGCTGCTGCGACATGCAATGGCAAACGCCGGCTTGGAATCGGCGCGCGACGCGGTTCTATCTGCGTGCCGGTGCGACGGCGCTGGACAAGACCCGCTTCACGCTGCCTCTGGGTGCTCTTGTCCCTCCGTCTGACCGCCTCGCCGACCTGGGCCAAGCCGGCGCTTTGCCGGGCGCAGTTGGTGAAAACCTGTCTGGTCTGACGCTTGCGCGCTGCTAAGCTCGATCTTCTGATCACGCCCGCAAGGCCGCATGAACAAGACATGCCTCCATCGTCGCTCGCTCCTGCTGGCCACCGCGCTCTGGGCTGTGGCGACGCGGGTGCGAGCGAATGGTCGGCAAACGCTGCTGGTCGAGGTGGGGCATAACCCGCCGAGTGTGATCGCCGAGGGCGCCACGGTGCGCGGCATCTTTGCCGATTTCTTGCGCTTGGTCGGTCAGCGTTGCGAGTTAGACATCCAGTACCGGCTGTTGCCGCGGGCCAGGGTGGTGCGCAGCTTTGTGGAGGGCGGCGAAACCAGCGTCTTGCTGCCCGCCACCCGCACCAGTGAACGCGACAAGGTCGGGCTGTTCATGCCGATGGTGACGACCTCGACCTTGTTGGTATCCATGCGTAAACGCCAGTTTGAGTTGGCCGACACGGCAGCCTTGTTGCAACAGACCGGGCGTGTGGCCTTGCCGCGCAGCTACAGCTGGGGCGACGCCTACGAACAACTGGTCAAGCAGTTGGAGGCGCAGGGCAGGGTTGATTACGTCACCGACGTGCCGCGCGTGACCGAGCGCTTGATCAATGGCCTGGCCGATTTCAGCCTCTTGCCGGCCTCCTTCATCTTGGGGCGCCTGCAGTCGGGCGGCCCGCATGCGCCGAATCGGCAGGCGGAAGACTTCGCCATGACTGCACTGCAGGGCTTGCCCCCGGCGCAGATCGGCTTGTACCTGTCGCGCCAGCGCGTCTCCGAGGCCGACAGGTCGCGCATCCGCGCGGCGGTGGCGGCGCTGGTGCAAGACGGCAGCCTGCAGCGCCTCTACTTGCAATACATGCCGGAGCCATGGGTGCGCGAGCATGTGAATATGGACCACAGCGATGCGGCGGTCATCGCGCTCAAAGCGCCGCGCTGAAGTAGGGCGCTGAAGTAGGGTGATGAAGTAGGGTGTTAATGCAGCGCGCTGAAGCGCCCCCTGATTTGCGCCGATGAGGTTAGCAAAAAGGCCTCCCAAGGGAGGCCTTTTGACGCTTGGTATCGGGCCATGGCCCCTGGCCGATTTACATGCTGCGGCGATACTGCCCGCCCACCTCAAACAGCGCCGAGGTGATCTGGCCCAAGGAGCAGACCTGCACCGCATCCATCAAGACTTCGAAGATGTTGTTGGCCATCACCGCCTGCTGCAGGCGCGCCAGCAACGCACCCGACCCGGTGCGGCGGGCAGCGTGGAAGTCGCGCAGTTGGTACAGCTGTGATTGCATCTCTTCGTTGGTGGAGCGCGCCAACTCAATGCTGACGTCGCTAGTCTTGGCGGCGAATGCTGCGGTCGCGCGGGCCATGGAGCTTTCCTTGTCTGGGCTTGTGCTGAGGGTGCGGCCCTCGTCGGTTGCGATCCGGCCTCATCAGAAGGTCAGGCGAGGGGTGCGGAAGCAGGACCTTTGTTTTGGGTAAAAGCCACTTTTTAGTGGCCGCATAACTCAACAGTCAATCGGCTACATTGTCGCCAGCCAAGCCGCGGGTGGAAACCCCAGTGCTCGTCGCGGCTTGGCTGCGTCTTTTGCAGGGTGGGGCAGCGACAGCTGTTTGTTAATTCAATAAAAAGTATTTGAGAGTAATTGTTTATGTTGACTGATAAGTTGAAACAATTGAGTGCGGCCATGGGCTTGGCTTTCGTGTCCTTGGCGGCTCAGGCGGGCCCTGTGAACTTCTCCTTCAAGGGCACTTTCGCAGATGCTAATGAAGTGCAGTTCTTTAACTTCAAGGCCGATGGCTCGTCCACCGTGCGACTCGTGTCTTATGGCTACGGCGGCGGCACGCAGGCCGACGGCACGGTGGTGCACCATGGCGGCTTTGACAGCGTGCTCGCTTTGTTCAATAGCGATGGCCTGTTGCTGGCCCAGAACGATGATTCGAAAGATTCTGGTGGTTGCGGCCCTTCGGCAGTCAATGCAGCCCCCAACGGAAGAATTCGGGATGCCTGCGTCGACGCAACCTTGGCTGCGGGCGACTATCGGGTCGCGGTTGTTTCTTACGGAAATGACGCCTTAGGCCCCACGCTCGCTGAAGGGTTCTACGGAGATGGTTCTTTCAACGGCTTCAGCAATGCCTGGGCCTTTGACATTCTGAATGTCAGCTCCGCCTCCTTGCCGAACACCAACGTCCCTGAGCCCGCTTCCCTGGCCTTGGTGGCCCTGGGTTTGGCGGGCGCGGGCCTGGCACGGCGCAAGCGCTCGGCGCTTTGATTGTTTGATGCTTCCCAGAGTGAGTGCTTGAATGAACGGTTGGTGGGCTGAGTGACCTGCCTGCTGCGCATTCAATACCAATGAATGAAGGCCTCCGTTGGAGGCCTTCTTCATGAGCGCTGCGCGGTGGTCAAGGCTGGGGTCAGGTCTTGCTGAGGCGCGAGTGCATCTTTGCGCGAGCTCAGGCTTGTCGCCAGCGGCACTGGCAAACGCCGGAGTGGAACGAAGCCGCCGCAGGCTTTTGCCGGCGCCAAGGCGCGCAAGAGTTGGTCAAGCGGCGCTTCATCCTGCCCTTGTAGGTTTGAACTCAGTGCGGGCTGAGCCCTGATGACAGTGAGATCCTGGCGCAGCACAATGTGCGCAGGCTTTGTTTGCCTCCACTCGTCACGATGGATCGTCGCTCGCTGCTGCTTAGTCTGTCTTTGCCGACCGCCTTGTCTTGGACTTCGGCGGTTGCGCCGCTTGTGGCTACTTCCGCGCCCATGGCCGCCGCAGCGTCTTCAGCGTCCTCAGCCGTGCCTCGGCAGATCCGCTATCCATTGTTTGGCGGGCAGGAAGACCCGTTTCGGCGCTACTGCATGGAGGTGCTGAAGCTGGCGCTTGAGCTTTGCGGCGTGCCTTACCGGATGCAGCCGGTGCCGCAGCCGCTGGGTCAAGGGCAGGCGATTCGGCGCTTGAGTTCGGGCCAGGGGCCGGTTGATATTCTTTGGAGCATGACCAGCGAGGCGCGCGAGCGAGCGCTGCTGCCCCTGCGCATCCCGCTCGATCGCGGTTTGATGGGCTGGCGTCTCTTGTTGGTGAGGCGGGCTGATCAACAGCGCTTTGCCAACATTCGCAGCTTGGACGAGTTAGCGGCCTTGACCGCCGGCCAAATGTATGACTGGCCCGACACGCAGATCCTGCAGGCCAATGGCTTGAAGGTTGGCACCGGCAGCGCCTACGCCAGCTTGTTCGCCATGCTGGAGCGCGGGCGCACCGATTACTTTCCGCGGTCGGTGCTGGAGATTGAGGATGACCTGGCGCGCTTTGGCGCGCAGCATGATTTGGTCATCGCGCCCGGCTTGCTCTTGCGCTATCCGACGGCTTTTTACTTCTTTGTCAGCCCCCGCGAGCCACGCTTGGCAGACGACCTCAGTCGCGGGATGGAGCGCGCCCTTAGCGAGGGCAGTTTGCAGGCCTTGTTCAAGCAGCATATGCGGCAGCATTCCAAACGGTTGGACTTGCATGATCGCCATGTGCTGGCGCTGCGCAACCCTTTGCTGCCGGCCGCCACACCGCTGCGCCGCAGCGAGCTTTGGGAAGAGCCGGGTCGCTGGAGTTCTTGATCGCTTGAGCCTTCGCTCGCAGCAATGAAAAAGGCCTCACGAGGAGGCCTTGTTGGCGAAGCTCTTGGCGAGGGTCTTGCCCGCCAAGCGGACGGGCTTACATGCTGCGCCGGTATTGCCCGCCCACTTCGAACAGCGCCGAGGTGATCTGGCCCAGCGAGCAGACGCGCACCGCGTCCATCAGCACCTCAAAGACATTCTTGTTGTCGATGACGGCCTGCTGCAGGCGCTGCAACTGAGTGGCGCTGTCGGCCGCATGGCTGGCGTGGAAGTCGCGCAGGCGGTGCAGCTGGCTTTGCTTTTCTTCGTCGGTGGAGCGGGCCAGCTCGATGCTCTCCAGCACCTGGTCGCCATGCGGGTTGCGGAAGGTGTTGACACCGATGATGGGGTACTCGCCGGTGTGCTTGAGCATTTCGTAATGCATGCTCTCTTCCTGGATCTTGCTGCGCTGATAGCCGGTTTCCATGGCACCCAGCACGCCGCCGCGTTCGGCGATCTTTTCGAACTCACTCAGCACCGCTTCTTCCAGCAGTTCGGTCAGCTCTTCGATGATGAAGGCGCCTTGTGATGGGTTCTCGTTCTTGGCCAGGCCCCACTCGCGGTTGATGATCAGCTGGATGGCCATGGCGCGGCGCACCGATTCTTCGGTCGGCGTCGTGATCGCCTCGTCGAAGGCGTTGGTGTGCAGGCTGTTGCAGTTGTCGTAGATGGCGATCAGGGCCTGCAGCGTGGTGCGGATGTCGTTGAACTGGATCTCCTGCGCGTGTAGGCTGCGGCCGGAAGTCTGGATGTGATATTTCAGCTTCTGACTGCGTTCGTTGGCGCCGTATTTGTCGCGCATGGCCACGGCCCAGATGCGGCGGGCGACACGGCCGAGCACGGTGTACTCGGGGTCCATGCCGTTAGAGAAGAAGAAGCTCAGATTCGGCGCGAAGTCATCGATGTGCATGCCGCGCGCCAGATAGGCTTCCACAAAGGTGAAGCCGTTGGAGAGCGTCAGCGCCAGCTGGCTGATCGGGTTGGCGCCAGCCTCGGCGATGTGATAACCGCTGATTGAGACGGAGTAGAAGTTGCGCACATTGTGGTGCACGAAGTACTCGGCGATGTCGCCCATCACCTTGAGCGAGAACTCGGTCGAGAAGATGCAGGTGTTCTGGCCCTGGTCTTCCTTCAGGATGTCGGCCTGCACGGTGCCGCGCACATTGGCCAGCACCCAGTCCTTGATCTTGGCGGCTTCGTCGGCGGTCGGCTCGCGGCCGTTGTCGGTTTTGAACTTCGCAATGTTCTGGTCGATAGCCGTGTTCATGAACATGGCCAGAATCGTCGGTGCCGGGCCGTTGATGGTCATCGAGACGGACGTCGTCGGGCTGCACAGGTCGAAGCCGTCGTACAGCACCTTCATATCGTCCAGCGTCGCGATGGACACACCAGAATTGCCGACCTTGCCGTAGATGTCCGGCCGCGGTGCCGGGTCGGCGCCGTAGAGCGTGACCGAGTCAAAGGCGGTGGACAGGCGCTTGGCGGGCATGCCCTCGGACACCAGCTTGAAGCGACGGTTGGTGCGGAAGGCGTCGCCCTCGCCGGCGAACATACGAGTCGGGTCCTCACCTTCGCGCTTGAAGGCGAACACGCCGGCGGTGTAGGGGAAGCTGCCCGGCACGTTTTCCAGCAGCAGCCACTTCAGCAACTCGCCATGGCATTCGTAGTGCGGCAGCACGACCTTGCGGATCTTGGTGCCCGAGAGGCTGGTGTGGACGAGGTTGGTGCGGATCTCTTTGTCGCGGATCTTCACCACGTACTCGTCGCCGGCATAGGCTTTTTGCATGTCCGGCCATTGGGCCAGCAGCTTGCGGGCGGCGCCGTCCATTTGCGTTTCACGCGCGCCAGCGAGCTCGGCCAAGGCGTCGCGGGCGCGGTGCTTGTCCGGGTTGGCTTCCAGCAGCATGCGTGAACTGCCCCACAGCTGCTGAATCTCGCGCGCCAGCGTGGCTTGGGCACGGGCGCGCTTTTTGTAGCCGCGCACGCTGTCGGCAATCTCGGCCAGATAACGCACACGCGCAGCGGGCACCACTGGGGTCTGGTGGGTGCTGTGGCGTGTGGCCACCATCGGCAGGCGGCCGTCCTTCATTTGCAGGCCGAGTTCGGCCAGACGCGGCTTCAGCGCTTGGTAAAGCGCGGTGACGCCGTCGTCATTGAAACGGCTGGCCATGGTGCCGAAGACCGGCATCTGCTCGGGCGGCGTGGTGAAGGCTTCCTTGTTGCGCTGCACCTGCTTGGCGACATCGCGGATCGCGTCCAGCGCGCCCTTGCGGTCGAATTTGTTGATGGCCACGAACTCGGCGAAGTCCAGCATGTCGATCTTCTCGAGCTGGCTGGCGGCGCCGAACTCGGGCGTCATCACATACATGGGCACGTCCACATGCGGAACGATGGCCGCATCGCCCTGGCCGATGCCGGAGGTTTCCACAATGATCAGGTCGAAACCGGCCACCTTGGCGGCGGCGATCGCGTCGGGCAGGGCGGGGGAGATTTCGCTGCCGAAGTCGCGCGTGGCGAGGCTGCGCATGAAGACGCGAGCACCTTGGCTCCAGGGACCAATCGCGTTCATGCGGATGCGGTCGCCCAGCAGGGCGCCACCGCTCTTGCGGCGCGAGGGGTCAATGGAGATGACGGCCACGCGCAGCGTGTCGTTCTGGTCCAGGCGCAGGCGGCGGATCAACTCGTCCGTCAGGCTGGACTTACCGGCGCCGCCGGTGCCGGTGATGCCCAGCACGGGAACGCGGATGCTCTTGGCGGCGGCTTGCAGCTCGGCCACCAGATTCGCATCGGCCTTGTCGTTTTCCAGCGCGGTGATCAGTTGGGCCAGGGCGCGCCAGGCGGCTTCGCTGTGGCCTTGCAGGGCGCTCAGGGCCTTGGGTGCGTAGACGCTGAAGTCCTGGTCGGCCTTCATCACCATCTCGCCGATCATGCCCTGCAGGCCCATGCGCTGGCCGTCCTCGGGGCTGAAGATGCGCACGCCATGTTCTGCCAGATCGCGGATCTCGGCCGGCACGATCACGCCGCCGCCGCCGCCAAAGACTTGGATATGTTCGCCGCCGCGTTGCTTCAGCAACTCGACCATGTATTTGAAGTACTCGACATGGCCGCCCTGGTAAGAGCTGATGGCGATACCTTGCGCGTCTTCTTGCAGCGCGGCGGTCACCACCTCGTCAACCGAGCGGTTGTGGCCCAGGTGGATGACCTCGGCGCCCATGCCTTGCAGGATGCGACGCATGATGTTGATGGCGGCGTCGTGGCCGTCGAACAGGCTGGCGGCGGTGACGAAGCGCACCTTGTTCGTCGGGCGGTAATTGGCCAGGGCTTTGGATTCGGCGGACAGGTCGGTCATCAAAGGTCTCCAGCGGCAGCCCACGGACGGGGCCGCCTTTTGTAGCAGCAAAACTTCGGCGATTCTAGGGCTTGATTGACGTTTACGTAAACGTCAAATCTATTTGAAATGGGCTGCGGCCAAGGCAAGAGCGTCGGTCTTCGCGTTGGAAAACTGACTCTGACCCCATTTTTGACGGGCAGGAGGCGGTGCGGGCATGATCTTTGCGTGATGGGCACTATCCATTGAGTCATCATGCAAAGCCCAATCCCTTCGTCTTCAAACCCTGAGCCTCAGCCTGGCCTGCGCGTGCTGCTGATTGATGATGGCGCGCACCGGGTGCAGCTGATTCAACAGGAGCTGGCGCGGCAGGGTTGCGATGTGGTGGGCGTCATCGAGCAGGCCACCTTGATCCACGACTGTGTGCTGCGTTTGAAGCCCGATGTGGTGATTGTGGACAGCGAATCGCCGACGCGCGATACGCTGGAAAACCTGGCCGCCTTGTCGGCCCAGCTGCCGCACCCGGTGGTCGTGTTCGCCGAAGATGGCAGCCATGACCCGATGCGGCGGGCCTTGAAGGCCGGCGTCAGCGCCTATGTGGTGGCCGGTTTGCAGCCCGAGCGCTTGGCCTCGGTGCTGCAGGTGGCGATTGCACGATTTGAGCAAGACCTAGCCCTGCGACAGGAGCTGAGCAAGGCGCAGGCGCAGCTGAGCGGCCGCAAACAGATCGAGCGCGCCAAGGGCATCTTGATGAGCGAAATGGGCCTGGACGAAGACGCCGCCTACAAGCGCATGCGGCGCTTGGCCATGGACCGTGGCGTGCCGCTGATCGAGGTGGCGGACCGCATCATTGAGGCGCAGGCCTTGCTTCGTTCGAGCTGAGTGCGTGGGCGCGCTCGCCAAGCCATGCACGGCAACATGCTGCGTCGCACCAAAGTGGCGCAAGTTTCTGGCACTTGGGCCTGCAAAACGTGCATGAGCATGGCAATGAAGGGCAAAAAGACCTGGCACGCTTACTGCTAATAAGACCTTGAGGCCCGCAACGGCGTGGGCCACATCAGTAAATCGTTCGACGGACAACGGCGTCCGACCACAGCTGCAGCTTTCCTTTGTGAAGCGGCAGCCGGTCGAGGCGCCGTTTTTGTTTTCTGACTGGAGATGTTGATGAGCAAGCCCCTGCAATCCAAAGGAGTGTTGATGAGCGCGGAACGTCGCAAATTGCTGGCCGGTGCGGCCGCAGGTCTGGCCGCCAGCCTGCCCGGTGGCGCTTGGGCCGCGGGCTCCGACAAGCCAGAGAAAGAAGAAGTGCGCATCGGCTTCATCCCGCTGACCGACTGCGCCTCGGTGGTGATGGCCTCGGTGCTGGGCTTCGACAAAAAGTACGGCGTCAAGATCGTGCCCACCAAAGAAGCCTCCTGGGCCGGCGTGCGCGACAAGCTGGTCAATGGCGAGCTGGACATGGCGCATTCGCTCTACGGCCTGATCTATGGCGTGCATCTGGGCATAGCCGGGCCGAAAAAAGACATGGCCGTGTTGATGACCCTGAACAACAACGGCCAGGCCATCACCCTGTCCAAGAAGTTGGCCGAAAAGGGTGCGGTGGACGGCGCCTCCTTGGCCAAGCTGATGGCCACGGACAAGCGCGAGTACACCTTTGCGCAAACCTTCCCCACCGGCACCCACGCGATGTGGCTGAACTATTGGATGGCGGCGCATGGCATCAACCCGATCAAAGACGCCAAGGTCATCACCGTGCCGCCGCCACAGATGGTGGCCAATATGCGGGTCGGCAATATGGACGGCTACTGCGTCGGCGAGCCCTGGAACCACCGCGCCATCGTCGATGGCATCGGCGTCACCGCGGTCACCACCCAGGACATCTGGAAGGACCATCCCGAGAAGGTCTTGGCCAGCAGCGGCGAGTTCGTCAAGAAGTACCCCAACACCGCGCGCGCCGTCATCATGGCCGTGCTGGAGGCCGGCCGCTGGATCGACGCCGGCCTGCAGAACAAGCTGAAGATGGCCGACACCATCGCGGAAAAGAGTTATGTGAACACCGGGGTTGATGCGATCAACCAGCGCATTCTGGGGCGCTACCAGAACGGCCTGGGCAAGACCTGGGACGACCCCAACCACATGAAGTTCTTCAATGATGGCGCGGTCAACTTCCCCTACTTGAGCGACGGCATGTGGTTCCTGACCCAGCACAAGCGTTGGGGCTTGCTGAAGGATCACCCCGATTACCTGGCCGTGGCCAAGCAGGTCAACCAGATCGATCTCTACAAGGAAGCCGCCTCGGCCCTGAAGGTCAACATCCCCAGGGACGTGATGCGCAGCTCCAAGCTGATCGACGGCGTGGTCTGGGACGGCAAAGATCCGGCCAAGTACGCCGATGCCTTCAAGGTCAAGGCTTGAGTTCAGCCCCATTGAATTAGGAGATCGCCATGGTCAGCGCCGTATTCCATTCCCCACGCGAGGTCAGCGTCGAGCTGGCTCCGCCGGTAGCAAGCAGCCCGGCCCGCCCAGCAAAGCCGGCTCCCAAGGCGCCGCCTCAGCCCTTTGACTGGCGAGCCCTTTGGATGCGGGTGCTGCCGCCGATTTTGGGGCTGGCCTTGATGGTCGGGCTGTGGGCTCTGGCGACCCAAAAACCCGGCCCCTTTCCCACGCCGGCAGCCACCTTCGATGCCGCCGTCCAACTCTTTTCGGATCCTTTCTACAGCAAGGGGCCCAACGATCAAGGCATAGGCTGGAACATCTTGTTCTCGCTGCAGCGCGTGGCCCTGGGCTTTGGACTGGCGGCTGCGGTGGGCATTCCGCTAGGTTTCATCATCGGCCGTTTTGAGTTTGCCAGCCGCATGGTGTCGCCGCTGATCAGCCTGCTCAAACCGGTGTCGCCGCTGGCCTGGTTGCCGATTGGCTTGCTGGTGTTCAAGAGCGCCAATCCGGCGGCGATCTGGACCATCTTCATCTGCTCGATCTGGCCCATGGTGGTCAACACCGCCGTCGGCGTGCAGCGCGTGCCCGAGGACTATCTGAACGTGGCGCGTGTGCTGAAGCTGTCGGAATGGAAGGTCATCACCAAGATTCTCTTTCCGGCCGTGCTGCCCTATATGTTGACCGGTGTGCGCCTGTCGGTGGGCACGGCCTGGTTGGTGATCGTGGCGGCCGAGATGTTGACCGGCGGCGTGGGCATTGGCTTTTGGGTCTGGGACGAGTGGAACAACCTGAACGTCAAGCACATCATCATCGCCATCTTCGTGATCGGCACGGTCGGCTTGGCTTTGGAATGGCTGCTGATGAGCATCGCCAAGCGCTTCTCTTTTGAGGACTGAGTCCCATCATGACAAGCAAAAACTTCATTGAAGTGCAGGACGCCGAGATGGTGTTCAACACCCGCAAGGGTCGTTTCCATGCGCTGCGCGAGATCAATCTGAGCGTTGCACGCGGCGAGTTCATCACCTTGATCGGCCACTCGGGTTGCGGCAAGTCGACCTTGCTGAACCTGATTGCCGGCCTGCTGCGGCCCAGCAGCGGTGTGGTCTTGTGCGACCAGCGCGAGGTGAGCGAGCCCGGCCCTGAGCGTGCGGTGGTGTTCCAGAACCACTCGCTGCTGCCTTGGTTGAGCTGCTTTGAGAACGTGCTCTTGGGCGTGGACTCGGTGTTCGGCAAGCGCGAGGCGCCGGCGCGACTGGCCGAGCGTACGGCGGCCGCGCTGGAACTGGTCGGCATGAGCCACGCCGCGCACAAGCGTCCGCATGAAATCTCCGGCGGCATGAAGCAGCGCATTGGCATCGCCCGTGCCCTGGCCATGGAGCCCAAGGTCTTGCTGATGGATGAGCCTTTTGGTGCGCTGGACGCCTTGACCCGCGCGCATTTGCAGGACGAGCTGCTGAAGATCGTGGCCCGCACGCAGAGCACGGTGGTGATGGTGACCCACGATGTGGACGAAGCCGTCTTGCTGAGTGACCGCATCGTGATGATGACCAACGGGCCCGCCGCCACCATCGGCGAAATCCTTTCGGTGGACTTGGCGCATCCGCGCAAGCGCGTCGAGCTGGCCGAAGACCCCCGCTACATCGCCGCACGCAAGGCGGTGATTGATTTCCTTTACACCCGCCACGCACGTCATGAGGTGAGCGCATGAATGCCGCCGCAAACTTTCCCACGGTGAAACAGAAGCTGGTGCTGATCGGCAATGGCATGGCCGGCGTGCGCACGCTGGAAGAGCTGCTGAAGATCGCCCCCGATCTGTACGACATCACGGTCTTCGGCGCCGAGCCGCACCCCAACTACAACCGCATTCTCTTGAGCCCGGTGCTGGCCGGCGAGCAGACGATTGACGAGATCATCCTCAATCCGCTCGACTGGTATGTGGAGCACAACATCAGCCTGCACCTGGGCAAGACGGTGACGCAGATCGACCGGCAGCGGCGCAGAGTCATTGCCGCCGATGGCACCGAGGCGCCCTATGACCGCCTGCTGATTGCCACCGGCTCCAGCCCCTTCATTCTGCCGGTGCCTGGCAAGGATCTGGACGGTGTGATCGCCTACCGCGACATCGCCGACACCGAGACCATGATTGCCGCAGCCACCCGCTACCAACATGCGGTGGTGATCGGCGGTGGCCTCCTGGGGCTGGAGGCTGCTAACGGACTGATGCTGCGGGGCATGCAGGTGACGGTGGTGCACATTGGCGACTGGCTGATGGAACGCCAACTCGACGATGTGGCGGGTGATCTTCTGCGCAAGTCGCTGCAGGCGCGCGGCCTGAAGTTCTTGCTGGGCGCGCACACCGAGGCGCTGATCCCCGATAAGGACGGTCGAGTGATGGCGGTGCGCTTCAAGGGCGGTCAAGAGATCCCGGCCGATCTGGTCGTGATGGCTGCGGGCATCCGCCCCAACACGGCCTTGGCCGAGAGCGCCGGTATCCACTGCAATCGCGGCATCGTCGTCAGCGACACCTTGCAGACCGTCACCGATCCGCGCATCTACTCGGTCGGCGAATGCGCAGCGCATCGCGGCATTGCTTACGGCCTGGTGGCCCCACTGTTCGAGCAGGGCAAGGTCTGCGCTACCCACCTGGCCCAGTTTGGCATCGGGCGCTACCAGGGCAGCCAGACCAGCACCAAGCTGAAGGTCACCGGCATTGACCTGTTCTCGGCCGGCGACTTCATGGGTGGCGACGGCTGTGAAGAGATCGTCATGAGCGACCCCTTCGCAGGCGTCTACAAAAAGCTGGTGATCAAGAATGATCAATTGGTCGGCGCCTGTTTGTATGGCGACACCGTCGATGGCAGCTGGTACTTCAAGCTGCTGCGCGAGGGGCGCAAGGTCGCGGACATCCGCGACAAGCTGATGTTCGGCGAGTCGAATATCGGTGACGTGGGCCACCAGGGCCACAACAAGGCGGCCGCCATGCTCGACAGCGACGAGGTTTGCGGCTGCAATGGCGTCAGCAAGGGCGCCATCTGCAAGGCCATCAAGGACAAGGGCCTCTTCACCTTGGACGAGGTGCGCAAGCACACCAAGGCCAGCGCCTCCTGCGGGTCCTGCACGGGTCTGGTGGAGCAGTTGCTGATGTTCACCGCCGGCGGCGACTACTCGGCCACGCCGAAGAAGAAGGCCGTTTGCGCCTGCACCGAGCTGAGCCATCAAGATGTGCGTGACGCCATCTTTGCGCAGCATCTGACCTCGCTGGATCAGGTCTATGCGGCCCTGCAATGGAAGACCCCGAACGGCTGCCCGACTTGCCGGCCCGCCCTGAACTACTACCTGATTTCCAGCTGGCCCAAGGAGGCGGTGGATGACCCGCAGAGTCGCGCCATCAATGAGCGGGCGCACGCCAATATCCAGAAGGACGGCAGCTACAGCGTGATCCCGCGCATGTGGGGCGGCGAGACCAGCGCCTCGGAGTTGCGCCGCATCGCCGACGCGGTGGACAAATACAAGATCCCCACCGTCAAGGTCACCGGTGGCCAGCGCATCGATCTCTTGGGCGTCAAGAAGGAAGACCTGGTCAATGTCTGGAAGGACATCGGCATGCCCTCGGGCCACGCCTATGCCAAGGCGCTGCGCACGGTGAAGACCTGCGTGGGCTCGGAGTGGTGCCGCATGGGCACGCAAGACTCCACCCAGATGGGCAAGGACTTGGAGCGTGCCTTCGTCGGCATGTATGCGCCGCACAAGGTTAAGTTCGCCGTCAGCGGTTGCCCGCGCAACTGTGCCGAGGCCGGCATCAAGGACGTCGGCATCATCGGTGTCGACAGCGGCTGGGAGATGTATGTGGCGGGCAATGGCGGCATCAAGACCGAGGTGGCGCATTTCTTCACCAAGCTGAAGACGGCGCAGGAGGTGCTGGAGTACACCGGCGCCTTCATGCAGCTCTACCGCAAGGAGGGCTGGTATCTCGAGCGCACGGTGCATTACGTCTCGCGCGTCGGGCTCGACCACGTCAAGGCCAAGGTCTTGGATGACCCTGCCGGCCGCCGCGCGCTGTGGGCCGAGCTGCAGTTTGCGCTCGCGGGCGAGCCCGACCCCTGGTTCGACTTTGAAAAGGCGCGGGTGGACCTGCGCCAGTTCGAGCCGCTGTGATGTTTGTCTTCGAGAACTGCCCAGGAGAATTCGCATGAGTGAATGGAAAGAAGTTTGCGCGCTGGGCGATATCCCGGTCCTGGGCTCTCGGCGCGTGCAGCGCGCCAAGGGCCCGCAAGTGGCTTTGTTCCGCACCAGCGACGATGCCGTCTATGCCTTGCTGGACCGTTGTCCGCACAAGGGCGGCCCCTTGAGCCAGGGCATCGTGTTCGGCCGTGCGGTGGCTTGCCCGCTGCACAACTGGACGATTGCGCTGGACAGTGGTCAGGCCCAGGCGCCCGATGAGGGCTGCACGCCCAAGTTCAGCGTTCGCATTGCGGAGGGTCAGGTCTTGCTCAATCAAGCGGAGTTGGACACGCTGGGCACCGAGTTCGAGCCCATCAAGGCCGGCCCCTGCACCCGCGCTTGCTGAGCATGGGTATGGACACGCGCAGCACCTGTCCCTATTGCGGCGTCGGTTGTGGCGTCATCATCGAGAGCGATGGTGTGCAGATCACCGGGGTGCGCGGCGATCCCGAGCATCCAGCCAATTACGGCCGTTTGTGCAGCAAGGGCCAGACCCTGCATCTGAGCGCCAGCCCCGTGGTGTTGCAAACGAGGCGGCTGCTGCAGCCGGGCCTGCGCCTGGAGAGAGGCGCCGAGCGTCAGCCTGCTTCATGGGAGCAGGTCAACCGCCATGTGGCCGAGAGTTTGGCCCGTGTGCATGCGCAGCACGGCCCAGAAGCGATTGGTTTTTACATCTCCGGCCAGTTGCTGAGCGAGGACTATCAGGCCTTCAACAAGGTGGCACGCGGCCTGATCGGTAGCAACAATATCGACAGCAATTCGCGCCTGTGCATGAGCTCGGCGGTGGTGGGCTACAAGCAGTCGCTGGGCAGCGATGCGCCGCCTACTTGCTATGAAGACCTGGATCATGCGGACTGTGTGTTCATCACCGGCGCCAACCCGGCCTGGGCGCATCCCATCCTGTTTCGGCGCCTGGAAGCCGCCAAGGCCGCCAAGCCGACGATGAAGATCATCGTCGTCGACCCGCGCCGCACCGAAACGGCCGAGTTCGCCGATCTGCATCTGCAAATACGCCCTGGCAGCGATGTGGCCCTGTGCTTGGGCCTGCTGCATTCGATGATCTGGGATGACTTGCTCGACGCGTCCTTCATCGCCGCGCATACCCAGGGCTTCGACGATTTGAAGGCCTTGGCGCGCGAGATGACCCCGCGGGAAGCGGCGCGTATCTGCGGCGTTTCTGAAGCGGACATCCGCTTGGCGGCACGTTGGTTTGCCCAAAGCCCGGCCACGCTGTCGCTGTATTGCCAGGGCTTGAATCAAAGCAGCAGCGGCACCGCCAAGAACACCGCGCTGATCAATCTGCACCTGGCCTGCGGCCAGATCGGCCGGCCCGGCGCCGGGCCTTTTTCGCTGACCGGACAACCGAATGCCATGGGCGGGCGCGAGGTCGGCGGCATGGCCAGCTTGCTGCCCGGCCACCGCGACCCCGCCAACCCCGCGCACCGTGCCGAGGTGGCCGCGCTGTGGGGCGTGGACAGCTTGCCGAGCGAGCCGGGCAAAACCGCCATCGAGTTGTTCGAGGCCGCGGCCCGCGGCGAGATCAAGGCCTTGTGGATTGCCTGCACCAACCCCGCGCAGTCGCTGCCGGACCAGGCCCTGGTGCGGCGTGCCCTGGAGCGCTGCGAGCTGGTGATTCTGCAAGAGTGTTTTGCGGACACGGCCACCGCGGCCTTTGCCGATGTGCTGCTGCCAGCCTCGACCTGGGGCGAGAAGGAGGGCACGGTCACGAACAGCGAGCGCCGCATCAGCCGGGTGCGCGCGGCCTTGGCCCCACCGGGCGAAGCCCGCGCCGACTGGCGCATCGTGCGCGATGTGGCCCGTCTTCTGGCGCCGCTGCTGGGTCGCCCCGCCTCGCCGCTGCTGGACTTCGACTCCAGCGAGGCCTTGTGGCTGGAGCACCGCGCGGCCACGCGCGGGCGCGATCTGGACATCGGCGGCCTGAGCTATCAACTGCTGGATCAGCACGGCCCGCAGCAATGGCCCTTTCCCGAGGGCGCGCATAGCGGCCTTAAACGCTTGTATGAAGGAGGGCGCTTCGCGACCGAGAATGGCCGCGCCCAGTTTGTGCCCAAGCCCTATCAAGCGCCCGCCGAAGCGGCATCGCCCAAGTTCCCCTTGTTACTGAACACCACGCGGCTGCGCGATCAGTGGCACGGCATGAGTCGAACCGGTGTCATCAGCCGACTGTTTGGCCATGCGGCAGTGCCGCGCCTGCAGATGCATCCGCAAGACATGGCGCGACGTGGCTTGGCCGAGGGCGCCATGGCCACGGTGAGTTCGGCGCGAGGCCAGATCACGCTGCCAGTGCAAAGCGACCTCGCTTTGGCACTGGGTCAGGTCGATCTACCGATGCACTGGGGCCAGGAGTTTGTGTCGGGTTGCGATGCACAAGGGCAGGTGATGAACGGCGTCAATGCCTTGACGCAGCCTGCTTTTTGCCCGGACTCCAAGCAGCCGGAGCTGAAGCTCTCGGCCATTGATGTGCAGGCCGTCAAGCTGCCTTGGCGGCTGAGTGCTTCGATTTGGCTCGCGGCGGCGGAGGCCGCGCGCGTCGGCCGGGCCTTGCGGGCCTTGATGGCCGAGCTGGATTACGCGCACTGCGTGCCCGTTGCAGCTTCCGGCATTGGCGCAGCAGCTGGCTTGGAGGGGTGGAGTTTTGAGGGCGCCAGCCAAGGGCCGCTACCGCGCGACTTGCTGGCGCGTTTTGCGCTAACGCTGGATTTGCGCGGTTCTCAAGTGCTGCATTACGCCGATGCGCAGCGCGGCCGCAGCCGCAGTCTTCGCTTGAGCGACAGCGGCCCGGATGCGCGAGTGTTGGCGCTGTTGCGGGTGGGGCCGGCGGGTGAGGGCGAATGGTTGCAAGCGCTGTGGCGCGATGGCAGGGCGGTGGCACCCTTGGGTCGCCGCTTGCTGGCGCCGGATGCGCAGTTCGAGGCCGCGGCCGATGCGGCGGCCCAGGCCCGCAGTCCACAGCTCTGCAATTGCTTTGATGTGTCGCAGCAGCGCATTGAGTTGCAATTGAAGCAATGCTCGGGCAGCCCCGCCGAGCGATTGAAAAGCCTGCAAAGCGCGCTGCAATGTGGCACGCAATGCGGCTCCTGCTTGCCGAGTTTGCGCCGTTTGGTGGATGTCATACCCGCGGCCCCATCGACCTCTTTTCAGGAGACTGTTGCATCATGAAACTCCAGCCAGTGACACCTTCCATCCCCCCCGTCAGTCTGGTCGGCGCCGGCCCAGGAGATCCAGAGCTATTGACGCTGAAGGCGCTCAAGCGCATTCAGGCGGCAGAGGTGATCCTCAGCGACGATCTGGTGGACGCGCGAGTGCTGGCCTTGGCTTCTGCCAATGCACGGGTGCTTTATGTTGGCAAGCGCGGTGGTTGCGTGTCGGTCGAGCAGCGCTTCATCCATGACTTAATGATTCGGGAAGCCCGCAGCGGGGCGCGGGTGGTGCGCCTCAAGGGCGGCGACCCTTTCATGTTCGGGCGAGGCGGTGAAGAGGTGGACGCCTTGCGCGAAGCCGGCATTGCGGTCGAGGTGGTCAGCGGCATCACCGCCGGCATGGCCGCGCCGGCCAGCATTGGCATTCCGGTCACCGACCGGCGTCATGCGCCCGGCGTGGCCTTTGTGACCGGCCACAGCCGCGAGGGCGCCGCCGCCGGTGAAGGCCCCGACTGGGCGGCCCTGGCGCGCAGCGGCCTGACCCTGGTCATTTATATGGGCCTGGCCCGGATTGATGCCTTGACGGCCGCCTTGATTGAGGGCGGCCTCAGCCCCGCGACCCCGGCCGCTGCCATCGCCGCGGCGCACACACCCGAGCAACGCCAGGTGCTTTGCAGCTTGGGCAGCTTGGGCGCAAGCCTGGCGGCGCAGGCCATACGCAGCCCGGCCATTTTGATCATCGGCGAGGTGGTCTCTCAGGCCGATGTGCTGAACGCGGTCAGCGCGGCGTCCTGGGCGCGGGGCATCGTGTGCCCGCTGGCCGAGGCGCTGCAGGCCTAACTCTGCCGTTCGGCGGTTTAGAAGGTTTCCCAGTCGCTGTCGTTGCCGACGGTTTCCGCGGCCGGCGCTTTGGGCGCGGGCGCCGGGCTTGCGGCACGGGCAGTGGGCGCTGGCGCCTTCGACGTGTTGGCGCTTGAGGCCTTTGGCTTGAGGGTGGCCTGACTGCTGATTTGCGCTGACTTGGCGCTAGCGGCGACGCCGCCGACCTTCGCGCCGTTCTGAACCTGCGCTGTCCTGGCCATGGCGCCCGAGGACTTGCCGCCGTAGCTCGCCCCTTGCAGCTTGAATTCGCTGACCAGGCCGGCCAGCTTGCTGGCTTGATCGCGCAGGGACTCGGCTGCTGCCGCGCTTTCTTCCACCAAGGCGGCGTTCTGCTGGGTCATCTGGTCGAGTTGACCGACCGAGCCATTGACGCTGCTGATGCCCGAGCTTTGCTCGACGGTGCTGGCGCGGATCTCGCCAATGATGTCGGTGACCTTGCCGACGCTGGCGACGATCTCGTCCATGGTGCTGCCGGCGTCTTGCACTAGGCGGGTGCCGGCCTCGACCTTGTCCACGCTGACGCCGATCAGCGCCTTGATTTCCTTGGCCGCTTCGGCGGAGCGCTGCGCCAGTGAGCGCACCTCGCTGGCCACCACCGCAAAGCCTCGCCCTTGCTCGCCGGCTCGCGCGGCTTCCACGGCGGCGTTCAAGGCCAGGATATTGGTCTGGAAGGCGATGCCGTCGATCACGCCAATAATGTCGTTGATGCGCTTGGAGCTGCTGTTGATTTCTTCCATGGTGGCGACCACCTGGCCGACTACCTGGCCACCGCGTTGCGCCACCTGGGCGGCGGTGCTGGCGAGTTGATTCGCGGTGCTGGCGCTGTCGGCGCTTTGGTGCACCGCGCCGGTCAGCTGACCAATGGCGCTGGCCGCTTGCTGCAGATTGGAGGCGGTTTGCTCGGTGCGCTGGCTCAGGTCCAAGTTGCCGGAAGCGATCTCGGTGCTGGCGGTCTGGATGCTGTCGGCGCTGCGGCGCACTTCGCCGACGACGCGGTTGAGCGCGTCTTGCATGGCGCCCAGGGCGGCCTGCATGGCACCGATCTCGTCCTGGCGGTCATGCGCGATGGGGCTGCTGAAGTCGCCGCTGCCAATGCGTTCGGCCTGTTGGGCCAGCAGATGCAAAGGCTGGCTGATGGCTTTGACCAAGAAGCGGGTGGCGATGGCCAAGCCCAGCACGATCAAGCCCATCACCAGGGCCACCATCCAGACGGTGCGCATGCGCTCGGCACCGGCGGCCTCGCGCAGGCGATCGGATTTGTCCAGTTGCAGCTTGATGAAGACTTGCTGTGCGTCCAAATAGGTCTTCAGTTGGGCGCTGCTCTTGCCGGCGCTGTAGTCCTCTTGGGCGCGCTTGATCTTGTCGAGCAGGGGCTTCTCTTCGCTGTCGGTGCTGAGGGCTTCCAACTGCTTTTGCAGATCGGCGCTTTCGCTCGCATTGGCTTGGGCCTCGGACTTGGCGGCTTCGGGCAAGTCGGCCTCTCCGGCGGCGGCCAGGCGTGCGCCCTGGGTCTCGACCAGACCGCGCCAGCGCAAGGCCATCTCGATCTTGTGCTGTTGCTCATGTTGAGTGGCTTGGGCCTTGGTGATCAGGCCTTGGGTGCGGCTGGATGCCACCGTGGTCATCAGGACCACAAAAACTGCCAATACGATCACCGGCATCCATAAGCGTGCCGAGATGGAGAGAGACTTCATAGCGCTGCCGTGTCCAAACTGTTCGGGCCTGCGGCATCGTTTGTGCCGCTTAGCTGTACCGGTTGCGCCTAAGCGTGACCGGGCCCGATGGAAAGATTTGACTCCCGTTGCACGATATCGTCGCAGGCTTCGCCATCCTGAGCGCCAAATTGCAGTGAAAGAGCTGTTAGGCTGGCATTAGTTGACAGCTTTCCATCTTGCTTTCATGAGCTTTCTGGCCATCGACATTGGTAACACCCGTCTGAAATGGGCACTCTATGCCTCGCCACAGCCCGGCGCCGTGCTGTTGGCGCATGGCGCGGTGTTTCTGGAGACCATTGATCAATTGGCCGAAGGCGATTGGCGCCATCTGCCCGAACCGCACAGCGTGCTCGGTTGCAATGTGGCGGGTGACGCCGTTCGGCGCCGGGTCGAGGAGCAGCTGGAGTTGTGGAATGTGGAAGCCCGCTGGGCGGTCTCTAGCGCCCAGGCCGGTGGCGTCAGCAATGGCTATGACCACCCCGGGCGGCTCGGTGCGGATCGCTTTGTGGCGCTGATTGGCGCTCGCTCGCATGTGGTGGCGCGCTGCGCCACTGGCGTGTATGCCCAGCCTCGCGCGGCCTTGGTGGTCATGATTGGCACGGCGGTCACGGTGGATGCGCTGGACGCCGAGGGCAAGTTTCTGGGCGGGCTGATCCTGCCCGGCCACGGCATCATGCTGCGCGCCCTGGAAGGCGGCACGGCCGGTTTGCGCGTGCCCACCGGCGAGGTCAGGGAGTTCCCCACCAACACCTCGGATGCCTTGACCAGCGGCGGCACCTACGCCATCACGGGCGCGATCGAACGCATGCACCGGCATCTGAGCAAGCGCGCCGGCGAAGCGCCGGTGACCTTGATGACCGGTGGTGCCGGCTGGAAGGTCTCGCCCACGCTGGAGATCGAGCATGAGTTGATGGACTCGTTGATCTTCGACGGCATGCTGGCGCTGCAGTCGCACCGCTTGGCGCTTTAGTCTTCGTCGTTCCTTAAGTCTTTGCCGACTCGACTCAGTCTGGGCCTGATTTCATCAGCGCTTTCAGATCGGCCAGTTCCTCATGCACCTTGCGCAGCTGCGCATGCATATCGCGCAGGATGTCTTGCTCCATGCGGCGCTCGGACGACTCGACCCAGAAAGACGCAATGGCCGCAGTCACCAAAGACAGCACGGCGTAGCCCAGCAGCACCACGAAGACGGAGAAGATCTTGGCCGCCGAGGTGCTCGGCACGATGTCGCCATAACCCACCGTCGCAGCGGTGGTGAAGGCCAGCCAGAGGCCGTCGCCCAAGGTTTTGACGCGGGGCTCCAAGGCCCAAAAACCGACGCCGCAGAAAAACAGCACCAGCATGGCCAGGGCTAGCAAGTAACCCAAGCCGCCGCGGGTGACCCAGAATTTGATGGCCCACACCATGCGCACCAGGGTCTGCAAGGCGACGAACAAACGCAGGCCGAGCGCCAGTTCGGAGTGCACGCTGGGAGGCAGCAAGGCCGCCGCCAGCAGCCCGACAACCAGCATCAGATCCATCGCATTGCTGCGCAGGTACTGTTTGGGGTGGCTGACTTGCCGCGCTACCAAGGCGAGCGACAGCATGATCAAGCCGGCCGCACCGAGATAGATGCCCACCGCCAGCGGCGTGGGCAGGTTCTCCAGCAACTCGATATAGAAGGCGGGAATGGTGCACAGCAAGCCGATCAGCACCGGCCAACGCCAGCGCCTTTCGGTCCGCAAGGCGGCTGCATTCATGGCCGGCGGGCGGGCCAATCCCCAGGTGCGCGTGGTCAGACGGTGTGGCATGGGTGGCTAGCCTAGGGCCGCAAGGCCCGGCGATGCTTGATGTGGGTCAAGCATCGCATGGAGCCACTGCCTGCGTCCGAAAAATCAGAGCGGAAGTTAGAGGATGAAGCGTGACAGGTCTTCGTTCTTCGCCAACTCACCCAGCTTGGCGTTGACCTGGTCGGCGCCCAGTGTGATGGTCTGGCCTTGCAGCTTGGGCGCGTCGAAGCTGATCTCATCGAGCAGGCGCTCCATCACCGTGGCGAGGCGGCGGGCGCCGATGTTCTCGGTGCGCTCGTTCACTTCGAAGGCGATTTCGGCCATGCGGCGGATGCCGTCGGCGCTGAACTCCAGTGTGACGCCCTCGGTGGCCAGCAAGGCCTGGTACTGCTTGACGAGGCTGGCATGGGTGCTGGTGAGGATGGCCTCGAAGTCATCGACAGACAGCGAGCTCAGCTCCACCCGGATCGGGAAACGGCCCTGCAACTCAGGGATCAGATCGCTGGGCTTGGCCAGGTGGAAGGCGCCAGAGGCGATGAAGAGCATGTGGTCGGTCTTGACCATGCCGTACTTGGTGTTGACCGTGGTGCCTTCGACCAGCGGCAGCAAGTCGCGCTGCACGCCCTGACGCGACACCTCGGCGGAGCCGGTCTCCGAGCGTGAGCAGACCTTGTCGATTTCATCGATGAAGACGATGCCCATTTCTTGCGCCGCTTGCAGGGCGGAGGCCTTGATCTCGTCCTCATTGAGCAGCTTGGCGGCTTCTTCTTCCACCAGGTGCTTCAAGGCCTCGGCAATGCTGAGCTTGCGGGTCTTTTTCTTGCCCGCACCGATCTGCGAGAACATGCTCTTGAGCTGCTCGGCCATGTCCTCCATGCCGGGCTGACCCATGGGCGTGAGGATCTCCATGCTGGGCTTGGCATCGAGCAGATCGAGTTCGATCTCTTTGTCGTTCATGCTGCCTTCGCGCAGGCGTTTGCGCATGATCTGGCGGGCGGTGTTTTCAGCGTCGCTGCCGGGCACCAGGATGTCCAACACCCGGTCTTCGGCGGCATCTTCGGCGCGCAGGCGCTGGCGCTTCATCTGCAGCTCGCGCTCTTGCTTGACGGCCACATCGATCAGGTCGCGGATGATGGCGTCCACGTCTTTGCCGACATAGCCGACCTCGGTGAACTTGGTCGCTTCCACCTTGATGAAAGGCGCACCGGCCAAACGGGCCAAGCGGCGTGCGATCTCGGTCTTGCCGACGCCGGTGGGGCCAATCATCAAGATGTTCTTCGGCGTGATCTCGGCGCGCAGCTTGTCATCGACCTGCTGGCGGCGCCAGCGGTTGCGCATGGCAATAGCGACGGCGCGCTTGGCGGCGTTCTGGCCAACGATGTGCTGATCCAGTTCGGAGACGATCTCCTGAGGGGTCATGCTGCTCATTCCAGCGTTTCCAGGGTGTGGTTGTGATTGGTGTAGATGCACAGATCGCCGGCGATTTCGAGCGACTGTTTGACGATCTCGGCGGCGCTGAGCTCGCTGTGTTTGAACAGGGCGCGCGCGGCGGCTTGTGCATAAGCACCGCCGGAGCCGATGGCGGCGATGCCATGTTCGGGCTCCAGCACATCGCCATTGCCGGTGATGATCAGGGTGGCGGTTCGGTCGGCCACGATCAACATGGCTTCCAGCTTGCGCAGCACCCGGTCGGTGCGCCAGTCCTTGGTCAGCTCGACGGCGGCACGGGTCAGATGGCCCTGGTGCTTCTCGAGCTTGGCTTCAAAGCGCTCGAACAGGGTGAAGGCATCGGCGGTGGCGCCGGCAAACCCGGCCAGCACCTGATCGCGGTGTAGCTTGCGCACTTTGCGCGCGCTGGCCTTGACGACGATATTGCCCAGCGTGACCTGGCCGTCGCCGCCAATGGCGACCTGATTGCCTTTGCGCACACTGACGATGGTCGTGCCGTGAAAGAGGGGAGATTGTTGGTCCATAGCCGCTCCATCTGAGGCCAAAGACCGCGACTTCAAGCGCTGCGACTTTGTCAGCAGCGCGAACCCTCAGACTTGGCGCACCTTGATCTTGGCGTGCTCATTGATGCCCATGGCCACAAAGAACAAGGCGACCAAGCGGTGGGCATCGCTGAAGGTGACGCTGCGGTTCTCACTGCGCCGGCTCAAGACCCAGTTCAGCAGATCGCCCGCGGCCATGAAGTCGAGGCGGATCAAGCGCGGGCAGCTGATGTTGATGACGGTGGCAGCGCCGAGTTCTGTGGTCATCTGGCTCAGCCGCTCCGAGATGTCGCCGCTGAGCTGGCCGCTCAGCTCCAAGGTCACGCCGGGGGCCAGCGCCCCGTGCTCGGTCATCTGCGATTCGAGAAAACTGGTCGATTGTTCGGAGTGGATGGAATTGGTCGGCGGGCCATTGGTGGACAAGCCGACCCCGCCAAGCCGCACCCGGCATTGGCTACGCTCCCAGCTGGGCGGGGAGACTTCATAGGTCACGCAGTAATCGATCGCGGCTTCATCGAACTGGTCCGGCCGGTTGACCAGGCGCAGCGCCTCAAGGCGCAGCATCCACAGGGCCGGGTCCACCTCGCGCACGCCGACCGGTGCCAGCTCGGTCAATAGTTGCAGCAGGTGGTCGCCGCCGAGCCAGCGCATATCGATCTGCTGCGTGGCCCAGTTGCGGAACACGCCGCGCAGGCGGCCGCTGGCCTCGCTGTCCAATTGGCGCAGCGCCGACCAGTCCAAGACCCAGGGCATCGGCAAATTTTGGCAGCGTGTGTCCAGTTGCTGTACCGATTCGGCGCTCAGCTGTTCGGGCGCCGACCAACTGACGCCGCCCGATTTGCCCATCGGTGCGCGCACCGAGCGGGCTGCCTCGGCCAGCATCTTGGGCATCGAATACCACTGCGGGGCCGACAGACCGAACAGCTGCGCGTAGTCGAGCGCCAAGGCCTCGAACTTGGCGGCTTGTCCGGTGGCGCGGAACAGGTCGAACATCACCAGCCAGGTGTCGCCTTGCAGATTGCGCTGCCCACCCGGCCGAATCAATTCATTGATGCCGCGTTCGCAGCTTTCGTAGTCGGCATTGGCGAAGGCAATGACGGCTTCGTCCAACTCGGGGTCATGCGCGATCTCGCGCAATTCGGCCATGGGAGCACGTTGCGCGACGCTGAAGCTGAGCGGCATGTCCAGCGGGGGCAATTCCCGCGCCTGTTTGGGCTCGGGCAGATTCGGCAGCACGCTGGGTTTGGCGTCGGACAGTGGCGACATCGCCGCCCCCATCACCACGGCAGCCGGCGGCGGCTCTAACTCCAGCCGCTCCAATTCCTCTGCCGATGCGAATTCACTGACGCGTCCACCGGATGGCGACGCCATTACCGTCGGAGCCGCCGGCTCGTTGCTGGTGGTGGGGGCAAACTGCTGCGGCGTGGTGCTGGTTTCGAAGAATCCGGCGGGATGCTTCGGCAGGGCCTGTGTGGTGGGGAAGTGCTCCACCGCCATCTGCTGCTCGATCTCGTCGATCTTGGCCTTCACGCCCAAGTCGATCTTCGAATTCATCTCGCTGATGCGGTCTACATCATCAAGCCGCGACGAGGCGGCCGAGCCCAGGGCCGCCAACTGCTCGGGTGTGAGGCCTTCGCGGCGGATGCGGCGCAACATATCGAGTTCGCGCTTGCGTACAAAGTCATTGCGGCGCTTGCGGTCGACCATGGCGCGTAGTTCGGCCTTGGCCTGATCCCCCTCGGGGTCATCTTGGCGTGAGTTGATTTCAGCCCAATCGGTGGTTGGGTTGGCCACAAAGCGCGCGACTTTGCGGAAGAAGCTCTCGCCGTCTTTCGGTTCTGTCATGCGCGCTGGACCTGTCGTGACTAGGTGATCGATCAGTCCTGGCCCTGTGGGCCAAGATCTGAGTTGCAGGTGCGGGCGCTTGTCATTAGCGTCCGCCAGGCCTGCACTCAGTCCCCAAACATCTTCTGCTTCATTTCGCGGCGTTGCTGGGCTTCCAGCGACAACGAGGCTGTCGGACGGGCGATCAAACGGCCCAGGCCGATCGGTTCGCCGGTCTCGTCGCAATAGCCGTACTCGCCGTTGTCGAGGCGGGCCAGCGATTGGATGATTTTTTTCAGCAGCTTGCGCTCGCGGTCGCGGGTGCGCAGTTCCAGGGCGTGCTCTTCCTCGATGGTGGCACGGTCGGCCGGGTCCGGCACGATGGAGGTGTCTTCGCGCAGATGCTCGGTGGTTTCACCGGCATTCGACAAGACGCCGTTCTTCAGTTCGGTCAGCTTGGCGCGGAAGAATTCGATTTGCTTGGCGCCCATGTACTCGGACTCGGGCATGGCCAGCACTTCGGCATCGGTCAACTCGTTGCCGGGCTTGGTTTTCCAAGCATTGGCCAGTTTCGGGTCGGACTTGGCGGCTTTATTGCCGTTTTGGGGGCTTTCGATCACGGGGCTATTCATTTGTCGCGTTGGCGGCTTCGGAGGGGCGAATCGGTCAGCGAAGCGGCTGGTTCCGGTCGGTGTGGGGCTGGCGTCTAGCGTGGCAAGCCCGACCTCGGCATCTGCCTTGGACTTGGAAGCCGCCTTGGCCGTGGTCTTGGCTGCGGACTTCTCAGAGGCATCGGATTTCGAGGCCTCAGACGTTGTCGGAAGGGCGGTTTTCGGGGCCTGGGTCTTGTTCACGTTGCTCTCCTCGCTCTGGCAGTTTTGGGTCTCTGTCAGGCTAGATTTCAGTCGGGACCAGCTAGTTCTCGCACTTTAGGCGCCGCGGATTGTAGCCACGTTCATTGAACGCCTAAATCTTGCTTGAATGACGATTGTTTCTATCTGTCACTTCAGGCCAAACAGCCTTCCATGCCTTGCAACAAGATCTCTTTGGGAAGGTCGATGCCGATGAAAACCATTTTGCTCGCCTTTTTCTCGCCCGGCATCCATTTCGGCCCCAAGTCTGAACCCATCAACTGGTGCACGCCCTGAAAAATCACACGTTTGTCGGTGCCTTTCATATAGAGCACGCCTTTGTAGCGCAGCATCTTGGGCCCGTAGACCTGCACGATGGCGCCCAAAAAGTCTTCCAGCTTGGCGGGGTTGAAGGGACGCTCTGACTTGAAGACAAAGGACTTCACATCGTCGTCGTGCACGTGGTGGTGCGGGTGATTGCAGTGCTCGCCGTGCTCATGATCGTGGTCATGGTCGTGATCATGCGCGTCGGCGTTCAGGAAGTCGGGGTCGATTTCCAGCTTGGCGTTCAGGTTGAATCCGCGCAGATCAAAAATCTTGGCCAGTGCCACTTCACCAAAGTGAGCCACTTGCTGCGGCGCCCGCGGATTCATGTGCTTGATGCGATGCGCCAGCGCGTCAACCTTGGCGGGCTCCACCAGGTCGGCCTTGCTGATGAAGATCTGGTCGGCAAAACCGACTTGGCGACGCGCTTCCTGGCGGGTGTTCAGCTGTTCTTCGGCATGCACCGCGTCGACCAGGGTCAAGATCGAGTCCAGCAGGTAGCTTTCGGCGATCTCGTCGTCCATGAAGAAGGTTTGTGCTACCGGGCCGGGGTCGGCCACGCCGGTGGTTTCGATCACCACACGGTCGAACTTCAGTTCGCCCTTGCGGCGCTTGGCGGCCAGGTCGGAGAGGGTGGTGCGCAGGTCTTCACGGATGGTGCAACAGACGCAGCCATTGTTCATCTGGATGATCTGCTCTTCGGTATCGGCGACCAAGATGTCGGTGTCGATGTCTTCCTCGCCGAACTCGTTCTCGATCACGGCGATCTTCTGGCCGTGAGCCTCGGTCAGCACGCGCTTGAGCAGCGTGGTTTTACCGGAACCGAGAAAACCCGTCAGTATGGTGACGGGAATGAGGCCTTTTTGTTCGTTTGACATGATGGTCGGGTGCCGAGGCACAGAGAAGAGCACAGAGAAATCCAGCCCCTGATATGGGGGCGGGTGACTGTCCTGCAAGAGGGCAGTCATGTCAATCGGTTATTCTGCAGGCCTGTGCAACTACGACACGAAGTCCCTGTGTCTGAACCCCATCCTAGTCGGCCCTCTCATCGAGGGGGCCACAAACAAGCCGCTGAACCCCGCAGTCTGCTGGACCGTATGCTGGAGTTTCTCCATCCCGGACCGGACTCCAAGAGCGAGCTGATTGAGACCCTGGCCTCGGCCGAGCAGCGTGAGCTGATCGAGCCCGAATCACGCCAGATGCTGGAAGGCGTGCTGCGCATGGCCGAGCTCAGCGCTGGTGATGTGATGGTGGCGGCGCCGCGCATGGACCTGCTGGATATCGAGGCGCCCTACGACGAGTTGCTGTCCCTGGTGATCGATGCCGGTCACTCGCGCTTCCCGGTCTTTGACGGCCAGCGCGACAACATCATTGGCATTTTGCTGGCCAAGGACTTGCTGAAGATCCAGCGTGCGCCCGAGTTGAATTTGCGCGCCCTGCTGCGCCCGACCGTGTTTGTGCCCGAAAGCAAGGGCCTGAATGAGTTGCTGCGCGACTTTCGTTCGAACCGCAACCACCTGGCCATCGTCATCGATGAGTTCGGCAACACGGCCGGTTTGATCACGATTGAAGATGTGCTGGAAGAAATCGTTGGCGAAATCGAAGACGAGTTCGATGACAAGGACGGCGAGTCCAGCATCTACACCTTGGCCGATGGCAGCCAGCGCGTCGCAGGCGACACCACCATCGCGGCCGTCAATCAGGCCTTTGCGATCGAATTCCCGGAAGACGAATTCGACACCATCGGTGGCCTGATCGCCCAGGAGCATGGCCGCGTGCCGCGCCGCGGCGAGGTGGTCGAGGTGGGCGGCTTGCGCTTTTCGGTGATGTTGACGCGCGGCGGTGCGGTGCGCTGGTTCAAGGTCACCCGAGCCGATAAGCCCGCCGCCTGATGCGCGGCCGTCTTGCCGCAGGGCTGGCGCTGTTGGCCGGTCTCTTGCACACCGCCTCTTTTTCGCCGCTTGAAGCCTGGTGGCTGCAAGTGCTGGCGCTGGCCGTTTTGGCGCGACTGACTTGGTCGGCTACGCCGCGCCAGGCGGCACTGTTGGGTGGTCTGTTTGGCTTGGCCTGGCTGGGCAGTGGGGTTTGGTGGATCCACGTCAGTCTGCATCAGTTCGGTCATATTCCCTGGCTTTTGGCGGTGCTGGCGATTCTGCTGCTGGCGGCTTTTTTAGGCGCCTATTACGGCGCAGCGATGGCGCTGGCCGCCTATTTGCGCGGTACTAAGGCCTATGCCGGTTGGCGCCTCCTGATCTGGCCGGCCTGTTGGCTGGCGGCCGAGTTGCTGCGCGCGGGCCTGATGACAGGCTTCCCCTGGATCGTGGCCGGTTATGCCCACACGGTGGGCCCGCTGGCCTTGTGGGCGCCGTGGATTGGCGTTTATGGCATCACCGCGCTGGCGGCCTTGAGCGCCATGGCCTTGGCTGGCCTGAGCCGGCGGCGCTGGCGCCCGGCCCTGGCCATGCTGGCCTTGGTGGGGGGCGGCATGTTGCTGCCGCAAGACTTCAGCCAGAGCGCCGGCACGCTGCGCGTCTCATTGCTGCAGCCCAATGTGCCGCAGGATCAAAAGTTCGACCGCGATCTGATGGAGGCCAATCTCGAGCGGCTGGCCGGCCAGATCGAGTCGGCGCGGGGTCAGGTCGTGCTGACGCCGGAGTCGGTGGTGCCCTTGCCGCTGGACTACTTGGACCCGGCCTACCTCGAACGCCTGCAAGGCAGTGCCCAAGAGCGGCCCTTGCTGCTGGGTATCTTTATTGGTGACGAGCGCAGTGGCTACGTCAACTCGCTGGTCGGTTTTGGTGGCGGCGAGCCCTATGACTATGGCAAACGCCATTTGCTGCCCTTCGGCGAATTCATTCCGCCCGGCTTTCATTGGTTTGTGCGGGCGCTGCAGATCCCGATGGACGACCAGGGCCGTGGCCAACACCAGCGCAGCTTCCATGTCGCCGGCCAGCGCTTGCGCCCCTTGATCTGCTACGAGGATTTGTTCGGCGAAGACTTTGTCGACAGCGCCAGCGGCGAGGGCTCGGCCACGGTGTTTTTCAATGCCAGCAATCTGGCCTGGTTCGGAACCTTGATGGTGCAGGACCAGCATTTGCAGTTTTCTCAGATGCGGGCCTTGGAGTTTCAGCGCCCCTTTGTTCGTTCGACCAATACCGGCGCCACCGCCGTGCTCGACCACCATGGCCGCGTCACCGCGCGGCTGGCGCCGGCCACGGCCGGTGTGCTGGAGGCCGAGGTCGAAGGACGCAGCGGCAGCACGCCCTATGCGCGCTGGTTGAAGGCTTGCGGACTCTGGCCCATGTGGCTGGGCCTGGCCTCGCTGCTCGGCTTTGCGGCCTGGCGTCGGCGCGCCTCGTAGAATCGGGCGCAGTTTCAAGTCTGTCGCCCCGCTCGGGGCGTGCAGGCTTCCCTCAATGATCGGCTTTTCACCACCATCACCATGCTGAGCTTCCAGCAAATCATCCTGACCCTGCAGGACTATTGGTCCAAGCAGGGCTGCGCCTTGTTGCAACCCTATGACATGGAAGTCGGCGCCGGCACCAGCCACACCGCCACCTTTCTGCGTGCCCTCGGCCCCGAGCCCTGGAAGGCCGCTTATGTGCAGCCGAGCCGCCGTCCCAAGGACGGCCGCTATGGTGAGAACCCGAATCGCCTGCAGCACTACTACCAGTACCAGGTGATCCTGAAGCCGGCCCCGGCCAATATCCTGGAGCTGTATTTGGGCTCGCTGGAGGCCTTGGGCTTCGACCTGAAGAAGAACGATGTGCGCTTCGTCGAGGACGACTGGGAAAACCCAACCCTCGGCTGCTGGGGTCTCGGTTGGGAGGTCTGGCTGAACGGCATGGAAGTGACGCAGTTCACCTACTTCCAGCAAGTGGGCGGCATCGACTGCAAGCCCATCACCGGCGAGATCACCTATGGCCTGGAGCGCCTGGCCATGTACCTGCAGGGCGTTGAGTCGGTCTACGACCTGGTCTATGTCGAGGGCAAGGACGGCGCGCCGGACATCAAGTACGGCGATGTGTTCCATCAGAACGAGGTCGAGCAGTCGACCTATAACTTCGAGCACAGTGACGTCGAATTCCTGCTGGCCGCCTTCGCCGCGCATGAGAAGCAGTCCAAATACCTGATGGAGCAGAAGCTGGCGCTGCCTGCCTATGAGCAATTGCTGAAGGCTGGCCACAGCTTCAATCTGCTGGACGCACGGGGCGCCATCAGCGTGACCGAGCGCGCCGCCTATATCGGCCGCATCCGCAACTTGGCACGTGCCGTGGCGCAGGGTTATGTGGACAGCCGCGCGCGCCTGGGCTTCCCGATGGCGCCAAAGGCCTGGAGCGATGAAGTCCTGGCCCAGATCGAAAAGAAAAACGCAAAGGCAGCCTGAGTCATGAGCGCCAACAAGAATTTATTGATCGAACTGTTTGTCGAAGAGCTGCCGCCGAAGGCCTTGAAAAAGCTGGGTGAAGCCTTTGCCGCGGTGTTGGTGGACAGCCTGAAGGCCCAGGGCCTGGTGGGCGAGGGTGCGCAAGCGACCGCCATCGCCACGCCACGCCGGCTCGGTCTGCACCTGACGAATGTCGCGCCCAAGGCCGCCGACCGTGCCGTGCAGCAAAAGCTGATGCCGGTGGGGGTGGCCTTGAATGCGGAAGGTCAGGCCACGCCGGCGCTGTTGAAGAAGCTGGCCAGCATTGGTGCCGATGCCTCGGTGCTGCCGCAGCTGAAGCGTCTGCCGGACGGCAAGGCTGAAGCGCTGTTCCTGGACCAGCTGCTGCCCGGCGCGACGCTGACCGAAGGCCTGCAAAAGGCCTTGGACGAGAGCCTGGCCAAGCTGCCTATTCCTAAGGTTATGAGCTATCAGCTCAGTGATGGCTGGACCGATGTGAAATTTGTGCGCCCGGCGCACGGCATCGTCGCCCTGCATGGCAGCGAGCTGTTATCGGTCACGGCGCTGGGCCTGCAGTCAGGCCGCAAGACCCGCGGGCATCGCTTCGAAGCGGCGGTCCCCGAGCTGAGCATTGAGAGCGCCGACAGCTACGCTACGCAGCTGCGCGAGCAGGGCGCCGTGATCGCTGGCTTTGCCGAGCGCCGCGCCGAGATCTCCCGTCAGCTGCAGGCTGCCGCTGCCAAGGAAGGCCTCAAGCCCATCGAAGACGAGGCCTTGCTGGACGAGGTCACCGCCCTGGTTGAGCGCCCGAATGTGCTGACCTGCCAGTTCGAGCCGGAGTTCCTGGCCGTGCCGCAGGAATGCCTGATCCTGACCATGAAGGCGAATCAAAAGTACTTCCCGCTGCTCGACGCTGCGGGCAAGCTGACGCATAAATTCCTGGTCGTCAGCGCCATCAGTCCGACCGACGCCAGCGCCGTGATCGAAGGCAATGAGCGCGTCGTGCGCCCGCGCCTGGCCGATGCGAAATTCTTCTTCGACCAAGACCGCAAAAAGTCCCTGGCCGATCGGGTGCCAGGTCTTGCCAAGGTGGTGTACCACGGCAAGCTGGGCACACAGGGCGAGCGGGTTGAGCGCGTGCGCGCTATCGCCAAGGCGATCGCTGGCCTGCTGGGCGGCGGCGTGTTGACCGAACAGGTCGACCAGGCCGCACATCTGGCCAAGGCCGATCTGCTGACCGATATGGTCGGCGAGTTCCCCGAGCTGCAGGGCATCATGGGCGGCTATTACGCCCGCCACGATGGCTTGAGCGAGGCGGTGGCCTTTGCCCTTGAAGACCACTACAAACCGCGCTTTGCCGGTGATGCGCTGCCGCGCAACGAGGTCGGCTTGGTCGTGGCTCTGGCCGACAAGTTGGAAACCCTGGTCGGCATGTTCGGCATCGGCCAACTGCCAACCGGGGACAAAGACCCGTTTGCCCTGCGCCGCCATGCCTTGGGCCTGGTGCGCATGTTGAGCGAGCGCGCCGCGGGCCTGAGCCTGGACACCTTGGTCCAAGCCGCCGTGCCGGCCTTCGGCGGCTTGATCCAAGACCCGAGCGTGGCACTCAGCGAGTTCATCTTTGACCGCCTGTCCGGCAGCCTGCGCGAGCAGGGCTACACGGCACAAGAGGTCGAGGCCGTGCTGGCCCTGCGTCCGCAGCGCCTGGCCGATGTGGCCGCGCGCTTGCAGGCCGTGCGTGCCTTCGCGGCGCTGCCCGAGGCCGCGTCGCTGGCCGCGGCCAATAAGCGCATCGGCAATATCCTGAAGAAGAGCGAGCAGGCTGTTGAGGCGCGCGTCGATACAGCCCTGCTGCAGGAAGCGGCCGAGCAACATCTCGCCACCGCCTTGGCGAATGTGCAGCCGATTGCCGATGGCCTCTTCCATGCCGGTCAGTACGAGTCTTCGCTGCGCGAGCTGGCGACGTTGAAGACCCCGGTCGATGCCTTCTTTGACGGTGTGATGGTCAATGCTGAAGACCCGGCTCTGCGCGCCAACCGACTCGGTTTGTTGAAGACGCTGCATGAGGCGATGAATCGGGTGGCCGATTTGTCGCGTCTGGCCAGCTAAGACCTTTATCGCGAGGACATGCCGATGCGTTCCGATCACAGTCACAACATGAAGCTCGTCATATTGGGCCGTGATGGAACGCTCAATCACTACCGCGATGACCATGTGAAATCGGTCGAGGAGTTGCAGCCTCTGTCTGGTGCGCTGGAGGCCGTGGCGCGCTTGAACCACGCCGGTTGGCACACGGTGATGGCGACCAATCAGCCTGGCATCGGTCGCGGCTTGTTGGACATGGCCTCCTTGAATGCCATCCACCTGCGCCTGAATCAGTTGTTGGCCGAAAAGGGCGGGCGCCTCGACGCGGCCTTCTTCTGCCCGCACACGCCGGAAGAGGGCTGCGACTGCCGCAAGCCTTTACCGGGCCTGTTGGTGCAGATTGGCGAGCGATTTGGTGTTGACCTCGCTCAGGTGCATATGGTGGGTGCCTCGCTGCGCGATTTGCAAACGGCCAAGGCGGCTGGCTGCATCCCGCATCTGGTGCGCAGTGACCGTCTGGGCATGCTGGACGAAGAACAACTCGGCGATTTGGTGGCCTTGGTGCCTGGCACGCGGGTGCATGCCAATCTGAGCGCCTTTGCCGAAACCCTGATTCATGAAGAACGCCGCAGCAAGGCCGATGCGCGCGGTGAAGACTTGCCCCCGGATACCGGACCTGGAGAATTGAACTGATGTCTTTGCTGCTTGCCGCTGTGCGGTCCCTGTTGTTCGTGTTGTTCCTGATCGTCACGGTCATTCCCTGGGCGCTGGCGGTGCTGCTGATTTCGGTCTTCGCCAAGGGCGACAAGGTTTATTGGTCCTGCGCGGGCTGGCTGCGGCTGGCGATTTACGGCGCCCGCTACATCTGCGGCGTGCAGTGGCGCATTCAGGGCATGGAGAACCTGCCTACCGAAGCCGACCGCCGTTCTGCCGTGATCCTGTTGTCTAAGCACCAGAGCACCTGGGAGACCTTCGCCTACCCGGCGCTGATGTCTCACCCCTTGGCCTATGTGTTCAAGCGTGAGTTGCTCTATGTGCCTTTCTTCGGTTGGGCGATGGCGCGCATGGACATGATTCATATTGACCGCAGCAAGCGTGCGCAGGCCTGGAACAAGGTGGCCGAGCAGGGCAAGCGATTGGCGGCACTGGGCCACTGGGTCATCATGTTCCCCGAAGGCACCCGCATCGCCCGCGGTCAAAAGGGTGAATACAAAACCGGCGGCAGCCGTTTGGCGATTGAGACCGGCGTGCCGGTGGTGCCGATCGCGGCCACCTCGGCCGTTTGCTGGCCGCGCAAGAGTTTCTTGCTGCGCCCCGGCGTGGTTGATATTTCAATCGGCCAGCCGATCGCTTCGGTCGGGCGCGAGCCGGCTGAGTTGATGCGCGAGGTGGAGGGCTGGATCGAAGCGGAGATGCGTCGTCTCGACCCTTCGGCCTACGGTGCGTCAAACAGCAGCGCGGCGACCGCGCGCGTTTGAGCTGAAAGACAGGCCCCAACGCCATGCTCAAGCGTCTGGCTCAGCTGCTGCAAGAACCGCAGCTATCGCTGTTCAATGCCGACGCTGAATCGACCCCGGTGCTGAGCGCGGCAGGTGCTGTCAATGAAGTGGCCAAAGCCCCCGCGCTGGGGCCTGTGCCGTCCGCCCGCGCGCAGCGAGAGTTGTGCTTGGGTGAGCACCGCGTGGCTTACGAGTTACGGCGCGCGCGTCGGCGCAGCATCGGCTTTGTGGTCAGTACCGAAGGTCTGCGCGTGAGCGCGCCACGTTGGTTGCCTCAGGCCGACATCGAGCGCGCGCTGCATCAAAAGTCCGACTGGATTCTTCGCAAACTGGTGGAGCAAAGCGAGCGCGCTCGCCGTGTTGAAGCGGCGCGCATTGAATGGCGCGACGGTGGCATGTTGAAGCTGCTGGGCCAGCCGCTATGGCTGCGCCTGGACCCGAGTTCAAACGGTGTGCGGCAAGACCCATCCGGCGCCTTGCTGGTGATCGGCTTGCCGCTGCAGGCCAGCGAAGAGCAGGTCAGAGACATGGTGCAGGCCTGGCTCAAGCGCCGTGCTCGTGCGGTATTTGAGCCGCGCTGCCAGTTCTTTGCCCAGGCCTTGGGTGTGCAGATGAAGCATTTGCGCCTGAGTTCGGCCCAGACCCGTTGGGGCAGTGCCAGTGTCGACGGTTCGATCCGTTTGAACTGGCGTTTGATCCACTTCTCGCCGGCCATCATCGACTACGTGGTGGCGCATGAGTTGGCGCATCTGCGTGAAATGAACCACAGCGCGCGGTTTTGGGAGGTGGTGCGTTCGGTGCTGCCCGAGTTTGAAGATGCGCGCAGCCAGCTGCGCGAAGAGTCCATCACCGCCGAGTAAATACCAAATAAGCACCAGTTGTGCGCGAAGCCGGCTGAGTCCATCCCACTTAAGGGGGGCTTGTTGGTATTGGGGCGTTCCAGCAAACTTTCTTCACACGCTGTCATCGCCAGCAAACAGGGTCCGTCTCCGGATAGACCGCGTCGAGAGGCAGGCAATTCCGCCCTTCGCTGTTTGCCACAATAAAAGGCTGAAAACCCGCCGCCACCCAGCAATCCCTTGCTCAGTGTCGGCGGTTTTTTTTGCCCGGGCGCCAGACTCGGCTCAGCTCGGGCTGAAGCGGTAGATCCCGTCGGCGTCCAAACGCCGCTGCAAGCGGCCGCTCAACCACAGTGCATTCAGGTGCGCGACCGACTCCCCCATGGCAAAGGTCGTCTGGTGCAGGTCGAGCTTGCGCTTGAACAACACGGTCAGCAGTTCGGCGGCGTGGCAAGGCTTGCTGGCGCACGCGTCCATCACTTCGGCCAGACGTTCTTCATGATGCTCGCGCAGTTGATCGACGCGGGCATGCAAACCAGTGAAGGGTTTGCCGTGCGAGGGCAGCACCAGGGTGCTGGCGGGCAGGCTCAACATGCGCTCGATCGAGGCCAGGTAGAGGCTCAGCGGGTCGGCCTCGGGTTCCACATCGACCACAGAGACATTGGTCGAGATGCGGGGCAGCACCATATCGCCGGAGATCAGCAGGCCCAGGCTTGGGCAATGCAGGCTGATGTGTTCGGGCGCATGGCCGTAGCCGGTGATGCAGTGCCAGTCATGTCCGCCGATGCGCAACTGTAGACCCTCCATCAGGCGTCGGAAGCTGCTCGGCACGGCCGGCACCATGCTCGGGTAGTAGCTGCTGCGGGCGCGGATCTTCGCCAAGGAGTCCTCGTCGCTGAGGCCGTGGCTGGCAAAGAAGGTCGCCGCCGCGTCGCCGCCCATGCCCACCGTGGAGCCGCTGGCCAGTCGCGCCAGATTGAAATCTGTGGCGCTGATCCAGGTGCGGCAGGTCCACTTCTCGGTCAACCAGGCGGCCAGGCCGATGTGGTCGGGGTGGAAGTGGGTGACGATGACGCGCAGGATGGGCAGGCCTTCCAGATGCTCGGCGAAGACCTGTTCCCACAGTGCGCGGGTGGTGTCATTGGCGATGCCGCAGTCGACAACGGTCCAGCCGGAACGGCCGTCCAACTCATCGCGCAGCAGCCACAGATTGATGTGGTCCAGCGCAAAAGGCAGGCCCATGCGCAACCAACGCACGCCCGGCGCCAACTCCAGCACGCCGCCCGGCTCGGGCAGGGTGTCGCCCAGGGGGTAGTGCAGTTCCGACTCTCTGAGATTCGCCATGATTTCCTAGCTTGGGTGCTGATAGTCGCAGGGTTTGTCACCTCGTCCCTGCGCAATGCATAGAATTGCCGTTTACGTTAACGTCATTCGAGCATCCAGTTTAGCCATGAGTTCAGACAGCCGCACTGCCACGACCCCGGAGGCCAACGGTCGTCTGTTCACGATCACCGAGCTGGCGGCGGAGTTCGACATCACGCCGCGTGCGATTCGTTTTTATGAAGACATGGGCTTGCTGGAGCCGGCCCGCGCCGGCCGCAACCGGGTCTACACCCACCGTGACCGCACCCGCCTGAAGCTGACCCTGCGCGGTAAGCGCCTGGGATTGACGCTGCAAGAGATCAAGCAGTTGGTGGATATGTATGACGCCTCCAGCGGCGCTGAGCCACAGCTGCGCGCGTTCCTGTCGGTTTTGCAGCAGCATCGCAGTCAGTTGGAGCAGCAACTTGATGACATCGAAGTGACGCTTGCTGAAATCAGCAAGCATGAGGAACGCTGCCTCAGTCTGCTGGGTGAAGGGAAGCCGAGCCTTTGATGCGTTAGCCGGAATTGGGCTTGCGCTGTTGAGCCACCGGCTTGGCGGTGTTTGGGGGGCCATTTATTGCGACAGGCCCATTCATAATGAGGTCAAACTCCCAGAGCTATGGCCCGATTTGCTTCGTTCCTTTTGATGACTCTGTTGAGCATGGTGCTGCTCAGCACGAGCAGCCATGCGCAAGTGGCGCCGGCCGCGCCCAATGAGGAACAGCTTCGGGCCAGCTATGTGGCGGGTTTTGGCAGCTATATCGAATGGCCGGCTGCCGCGTTCGCCGATGCGGATGCGCCTTTTGTGATCGGCGTGATCGATGACGAGCCCATGCTGCGCCTCTTGGAGGCGGGCTTCAAATCCCGCAAATTGCAAGGCCGGCAGGTGCAAGTGCGTCGCATCGACAGCATTCTTCAGGCCACCCGCATTCACATGCTTTATGTTCCCGAGGGCAACACCACATCGCTCCGGCCATTGAGCGGCTTGTCGGTGTTGACGGTGGGAGCTGGCACCGCGTTTCTGGATCGAGGCGGAGTGATCGGACTGTTGATGCACAAAGATCGCCTCCGCTTTGAATTCAATGCCAAGGCTGCTGAGCGCTCGGGCTTGAAGGTTTCGGCCAAGCTGCAACAGCTGGCACTCAACACCTATGAGGAACTGCGCTGATGAAGCAGAGACTTTCATCAATGCGGCTGCAGCGCAAGATCCTGCTGGCGATGGTGTTGGGCACTTTGCTGGCTGTTTTGGTGGCTGCCTTGGCTGTGTTGGCCTATGAAACCACCAGTTTCCGCCCCCGCGTGGCGGCGCAGTTAGAAGCCGTCGGCAAGGTCATGGCCGACGTCAATCAGGCGGCGCTGGAGTTTGATGACAGGTCGCAAGGCAAAGAAAACCTGGCCTTCTTACGCTTGTATGAGGGTGTGGATGCCGGGGCGCTGTACCGTGTGGACGGCAGCCTGTTCGCGACTTGGAGCAAAGCCGATGCCAAGCTTGTTGGGTCGGATTCACCGCACCCATCGGTGCCACCCAAGGATGGTGTGGTGCAGCAGCTGTCCCATGCCAGCCTCACCCTGCCTGTCTTGCGTGAGGGCCATGAGCTGGGTCGTATCTGGGTGCGGGTGCAGTTGCCGCCTTTGGTCCAGCGTATGCCGCAGTACGCCATCATGTTTGGCGCCTTGGCGATGGCGATTCTTGTGCTGGGCTTGGTGTTGCAACGGGCCACGCAATGGCTGATCAGCGAGCCTTTAGAGCGCCTCAGCAAGGCCGCAGCAGAGGTGGGGCGAACGGGCGACTTCTCGCTGCGGGTGCTCAAGAGTAGCGATGACGAGATTGGACAGCTCACCGTCGAGTTCAACCGCATGTTGGGCGTGGTGGGTGATCGCGATGCCGCCTTGCAGCAGGCGCATGATTTGTTGGAACAACGCGTTCAAGAGCGAAGCCAGGAGTTGGAGCAGGCGATGGGCCTGCTGATGCAGAGCGAAAAGCTGGCTGCGCTGGGGAATGTCGTGGCCGGTGTGGCTCATGAGTTGAACACGCCGATCGGCAATGCCTTGCTGGCAGCGACCAGCCTGAGCAAAAACACCCACCAGATGCGCGATCAGATGACCGGCAACTCGCTCAGTCGCAAGGGGCTGGATGATTTCGTCTCTTCGGTCGAAGAAGGGGCTGGCATCGTCACCCGGTCCTTGGAACGAGCAGCCGCTTTGGTGCGCAGCTTTAAATCGGTGGCGGTCAATGAAACCAGCGAAGCGCGGATGGACTTTGATCTGCGCCAGGTCTTGGACGACTGCATTGCCTTGTTAGGTCCGGGGATGAAGCATCGCCCGATTGAGATTCGCCTCGACTGCGCGGCGGGCATTGCGTGCAACAGCTACCCCGGTGCATTGACTCAAATCGTCAGCAATCTGGTCGAGAACGCGGCTCGCCACGGTTTGGAGCCGATCGGCGGAGGTGTGGTGGAAGTTCAGGTCCGACGGGCCGACCCCTTGGATCCATCAGGCGGCAGTGACTTGCTGCTGACCGTCACGGATCAGGGCGCGGGAATCTCGCCCGAGCATTTGCGGCGTGTTTTTGAGCCCTTTTTCACCACGCGCCTGGGCCAGGGCGGCTCAGGCTTGGGGCTGCATGTGGTGCACAGCTTGGCGAAGAGCCCGCTGGGCGGTGGCATTGAGGTGCGCAGCGAAAAGGGTGTCGGCACTTGCTTTGAGCTGCGCTTCCCGAGTCGCGCGCCCATGAATCAGCTCTAGGCAAAGGGGGCACCCCAGGGAGTCGCTCTAAGGCTTGAGGCAAGCCTTGCCTTAAGCCTTGGCGCTGCGCGCCGCCACCCAGGCCTTCAACTCCGCCAAGGGCATGGCTTTGGCGTAGAGCCAGCCTTGCGCGGCATGGCAGCCTTGCTGGCGCAAGAAGTCGGCTTGCCCTTCGGTCTCCACGCCTTCGGCGATGATTTCGGTACCGAGTCGCTTGCCCAGCGACAACACCGTTTCGACAAAAATCTCGCCTTGGGGCTCGTCAAGTTGCTGGACAAAGGACCGGTCGATCTTCAGCACATCGATGGGCAAGGCTCGCAAATGCGCCAGCGACGAGTAGCCGGTGCCGAAATCGTCCAAGGCCACACGCACGCCACGCTGCCGAAGCGCTTGCAATGCGGCAATCACCAAGTCGGGCTCATCCATCGCCATGCTCTCGGTGATCTCAAGCTCTAGGGCGCTGGCCGGCATGCCATGCTTCGCCAGGGCCTGGCCCACTTGGGCTTGCAACTCGCCGCTGCGGAACTGCGGCATGCTGACGTTGACGCTGACCCGCGGTGGCGCTCCGGCCAATGATTGCAAGGCGCACCAGTCCTCGGCCGCTTGCTCCAATGCCCAGCGCCCCAGCACATTGATCAAGCCAGACTGCTCGGCCAGCGGCACAAACACGGCGGGCGACTCGACCATCGATGCCGATTCGTTCTCTGGCCAGCGCATCAAGGCTTCCATGCCGGTCAGTTGATCGCCCTGCATGCTGAGCTGTGGTTGATACCAGAGTTGCAAGCGCCCGGCTTGTATATCGCTGCGCAGTCGACGCAGCAGTGCCAGTCTCTTGTGCGTGTGAGCCTCCATGCTGGCTTCGAATTGCAGTGCCATCACCTGGGGGCTGGACTTAGCGCCGGTGAGCGCAATGCTGGCGCGCCGCAGCGCGGCCGAGGCGGAATCCTGATGTTGCTTCAGCAGGTAGCAGCCGGACGAAAATGCCACGCTCAAATGATGCTCGCCGACCTGCAGGCCTTCATCAAACAAGGCCCCCACCTGGGCTGCTGACACTTCATCTTCCGGGCCGACCAGACCAAACACATCGCCCGTCAACCGCGCCACTTGGGTGCGGCTGGAGAAGCCGGCGCGCAGGCGCTGAGCAATCGCTGTCAAAAGGGCGTTGCCGACATCGTGGCCCAAACCATTGTTGAGCTCGGCAAAGCGCCGGATATCCAGCAGCAACAGGGCATGATCGTCGGGCCCGGCCTGCAGCGCGGCTTCAATGTCTTTGACAAACTGCGCTCGATTGGCAAGCCCGGTCAAGGTGTCCCAAAAGGCCAGACGGTTGAGCTCACCAATCAGATGCACATTGCCGAAATAGGCTGAAATATTGGTCGCAAAAACTTCCACCAACTGCCGGTCTATGGGTGCCAGAGGCAAGGGCGATTGAATGTAGACAGCGGCTTCATGTCCTTCTGCTTCGAGAAAAAGAACGGTGTGATCGTTGGCGAAATGATGCTCACGCTGCTCCAAGGCTTTCAGCACGGCTGTGCGAACCAAGCTATTGCTGAGGGTGTCCAGGGTGCAACTCAAATAGTCAGAAAACTGGCCGCCGGCGGTGATGACATAAAACGCGTCTGCCCGCTCGCCGCGTTTTTCTTGGCCCCGGTGCACACAGACAATGCCGTTCTTGGGCAGACCCAAGAGGGCCGCCAACTGAGTCAACACGCCCTCAGCAAAACTGAGCATGGCATGCCGCTCCATCAGGTCGGCGGCGGAGCGAACAATCAACTCAAGACCGCGCCGGCTTTCTGCAATCGTGCGGATCTGTTCGTAGGAGCGCAAAGCGGCGGTCACCGCGGTGATCAGCCGGGTTTGGGTCAGCTCGCTTTTGGTGCGGTAGTCGTTGATGTCATAGGCTTCGATGATGGGCAACTCAGGGGCCGATCCGGGCTGGCCGGTGCGCAAGATGATGCGGGTCTCATGCATCTGGCAGTCCGTGCGGATGTACTCGACCAATGACAAGCCAGCCTGAGGATCCTCCATCACCACATCCAAGAGCACCAAGGCATAGTCCTTGTCTTGCGCTAACAGAGCGCGACTCTCCGTGGCGGAATAGCAATGCATCAAGACCATGGGCCGGCCCAGGATGAGAGCATTGCGAAAGGCAAACTGGGTGGCCCGATGCACCTCGTCGTCATCGTCAATGATCAGGACTCGCCAAGGCTTTTGCCCTGGACTGGCGTCCGGGGTGTCCGCGTCAATGAGCATGATCAAGTCATCATCAGGCATCAGTCGCTCCTGGGCTTGCGAGGCCGTCATGGTGCGCAAGTCCCCGGTGAAGGCGCGCGCTCATGAAGCAGCATATTAGTCCATGCCTGACCTCTATTTTCTGAGCACGCAAGGCGTCGAACTAGCGCAACTGTCTTGGGTAGATCAAGCTTGCGCGCACAGGCTTAGTTGTGAATACTGCGCATCAGGCTGGATGGCCGCAGCGGCTTGGCCGCTTTCTTCATGATGAGCAAGGATGGGTCAAGATGAAGAGACGAGCTTCTGATCGACGGGCCGTCGGCGTCGCCCCATGGTTGGCACTTGCTGCCCTGAATTGCTGCGTTGCAGCGGCTTTTGCACAAGCCAGCGATGAGAAGGAGAGCGCCATTTTTGGCTTGTCCTTGGAGCAACTGGCCGAGGTCAAGGTGGCGGCCGCCAGCTTTGTGGCGGTGGCGCAGTCCCGTGCGCCTGCGATTGTTTCAGTGATTGGCCGCGAGGAGATCGAGGCCTGGGGTGATCGCTCGGTCGCCGATGCTTTGGCCCGCGTTCCGGGCTTGTACCGGGTCGATGCGCAAGGGTTTCAGGATGTTGGCGTGCGAGGCTTGTTCGGCGGCCAGCGAGCCTGGAATCGTCAGATCAAGCTGATGATCGACGGCCAGCCACAAGCCTTTCGGCCCGATGCGGCCAATTTTCTCAGTGCGGCTTTGATGCCCATGAGCACCATCGACCGCATTGAAGTCGTGCGAGGCCCGACCTCGGCCCTATACGGCGCCGACGCTTTTCTTGCGACGGTGAATGTGGTCACGCGCAAGCATTACGTCGGTGCTAACGACGCAAGCTTGCGGGCCCGCGCCTACGGCGGCAAAGCGAACGGCCTGGACTTCAGCGTGGCGGGCGGCAATGGCAGCCTGGGCTTGTTGTTTGCGGTGCAAGCGGAACGCTATCAGCTCAATGACCTGCGCATCCCCAAGAGTTCACCCATCCTGGGCGCTCAGCCCAGCATGCGTGATCAGGAGTCCAGCGAAGCCTGGCAACGCCCGCTGTCCTTGCTGGCGCGCGCTAGCTTGGAAACGGGCGTGCTGCAAAACCAGTTGGAGATCAACTACTCGCGCATTGACAGCGTGGCTCAGTTTTTGGATTTCGGCACACTCAGCCCGAGCAATCGCTATTCACAATACCGCGCGCAGGCGGGGTGGCAGTCGTTTTGGGACATCAGCCCGCAATGGCAGGCCAAGTTTCGCTGGAATGCCAGCAAGTCGGCGCCCGGCCCCGAAGAGCGACTCTCCATCAACTCCAGCACCAACTACCCTCAGAGGGATTTCTCCTCCGTGGCTAATGACTTGGGCTTGAACATCAATTGGGCGCCCAATCCAGACCACAGCTTCAATGTGGGCCTGGATCGCACCGTTGATCGTCAGCAAAGCATGCAAGTGACCCGGGTTGCATCGAATGGGAGTACCAGCCTGCAGGGCAAGCCCAGTACTGCCTTGCGCCTGTCCAACACCGGCGTTTTCGCTCAATACCTGTGGCAGGTCACCGATCGTCTGGGGCTGAGCGCCAACTGGCGACAAGATGAGCACAGTCGTTTTGGCAGCAATCAAAACTGGCGGGCTGCAGCCGTGTTTGAGCAAAGCCGGGAACTCAATGCCAAACTGATCTGGAGCACTTCATACAAGGCGCCCAGCGTGTTTGATTTGATGGCGCAGCCCTTGTATAGCGGTGATGTCGTCGGCAACGACTCACTGCGCGCTGAGACGGCGCGTAACACCGAGTTTCAGCTCAACTGGCGACCTAGCCCCAAGCTTCATCTCAGCGCCAATGTGTATCAGTTGGAGGTCAAGGACAAAATTGAATTGCAGCAAACCGGGCTCAACTACCAACCCGTCAATCGTGGTCGCTTCTCGGGTCAGGGTGCCGAGTTGGATATTCGTTATGAAGAGGGCGCACATCGTTTGGGCCTCGCTTGGACCGGTCTGAATTTGACCGAGCGCGATCCGGTTCCCTTGGTGGGCGAATTGGTTCGTCCGCCGGAGCGATTTCCCGAACACTCAGTTCGAGCGGAGTGGCGCTGGCATACGGCGAATCTAGGACAGTGGGCGACCGAAGTGCTCTACGCCTCGCGGCGCCACGCCACTTTCAGCAATGCGTTTGCAAATTTCTTGACGCCTTATTCCTTGGCACCTAGCACCCGGATGAACCTGGTCTGGACAAAAACATGGGCCGCTCATGAGGTGCAAATGCGCTTGGACAATCTGCTCAATGCCAGCTATTCCGAGGTGGGCTATGGCAGCGTTGACTTTCCAGGTAATGGCCGCAGCGTTTTGCTGAGCTATCGCTATCGTTGGAACTGAGCATCATGAGTACATCCATGTTTTCTGTGCGCAGCATCGTCGGCCTCGGTTTGATCAGTGCGGCCTTGTTGAGCGCCTGCGGTGGGGGCGGCGGGGGTGGAGTTGAAGGCAGCAGCGCGCAGGCCGAAGGGCCGGTGGGCAGCATGCGGCCGGGCATTCAAGGCGAGTTGATGATTGGCGTGCTCTACCCTTTTACGGGCACCTCCTCTGCCAACTACGACTCGCGCGAACGTTACATCCGGCAAGCGGTCGCAGAGATCAACGCCGCCGGGGGCGTGAACGGCAAAACTTTGGGCTATATGGTCCGCGATACCAAGGCGGGCACCACCGAGGGCAGTGAGGCGCAAATTGGCGAGTATCTGGACTTGGTGAATGCGGGTTGCTTTGGCGTCATCGGCCCCTTGACCAGTGCTGAGGCTCTGCTGCTGGCGCCGACCATCATCAAGACGGGGGTGCCCGTGATCGCCACCGGTCCGAGTACCACCGATCTCGACACCATGGATCGGGGAACGCCTAGCGTTTTCTATCGACTGATCGTTTCCAATTCATTTTCCGGGGGTGTGGCCGCTCAGATTGCTCGACGCGATGGCAAGGCAACGGTTGCCATCATTCACTCCGACGATAGTTTTGGTGTGTCGGCTCGCGACAATTTCAGCAAGTCTTTTGTTGCCCGGGGCGGGGTGGTGTTGGCGAGTTCTTCGTTCAAGGCGGGCAAGACCTCGGACTTCGCGGCTGTCGTCAGCAAGGCCATGAGTGGCGGCAGGCCGGATGCGATCTACATCGCCGCGCAGTCCGCTGAGGCGGTCGGACTGAGCAAAGACATTGCCTCGGGTGTGGCGAAACCTCGACCTTCGATGTACGCGGCAAGTTCGCTCAGCACCTCGCAGTTTGTCACCACAGCGGATGCATCGGTGGTCGAGGGCATGACCATCATGGGTGCAGACAACAATCCCAAGCGACCCGAATACCTCGCCTTTGCAGACTTGTTTACACAAGCCTATGGCACGCCGCCGGATGTGGGCATCAGCCCCTCCGGCTATGACGCGATCTATCTGTTCTCGCTGGCGGCCCAGGCAGGGGGCAGCACCGACAAAGCGTCTGTGGCCAAGTGGTTGCGACCTGTGTCTCGGCCCGACACGGCCACGCCCCTGAAGATCACCCCAGGCCAGTTTGGCTTGGCCTTGAAAAATCCAGGCATGGACTGGGACTATGAAGGCGCTAAGACCGGAGTGAACTGGGATGCTCGCGGCGACTTGAGCACGGGCTCGTTCATCGTCTACAGCGTCAGGAAAAACAGTGCCGGGCAACTCGCGCTGGTGCAGGTGGACCAGGTGGTGCCGGACTGATGTTTTCGAGCGGGGCCGAGGCTTCGCTTTCAGCCAAATCCATCAGGGCAGGAGTAGCAAGGCCACAATGGTGGCCTATTCGCTGTTTTTGCCCACTCGCCATGACGCGCCCGATTGAAGACGAAATCCTGCAACAGCTGCACGAGGTGGATGCGCAGCGCCAGTTGCGCCTTGCTGAGCCCGGGCTGGAGGCGCGCGTGCAGGCACTCAAGCATTACCAGCAGCGGCGCTTTGCCCACAGCTACGCCGACCTGCTGTGTTCTCCGCGCTATGAGGCGGCGACCACCTTTTTCTTGCGCGATCTCTATGGGCCGGGCGACTTCTCGCGCCGCGACGCTCAATTTGCTCGTGTGGTGCCGGCGCTGGTGCGGCTGTTTCCTGCCGAGGTGGTGGCGACCGTCGCCAAGCTGGCGGCCTTGCATGCCATCTCCGAGCGGCTCGATACCCATATGGCGCAAGAGCTGGGCACTGATCATGTGCTGGCCGCTGCCTATCAAGCTGCCTGGCGAACCTGTGGCGCGCCAGAGCAGCGGCAACAGCAAATCGACCTGACGCTGGCGGTGGGCGCCTCGCTTGAAACGCTGACGCGCAAGCCGCTGCTGCGTCAGGCGCTGCGCATGATGCGTGGGCCGGCCACGGCCGCCGGCATGAGCGAACTGCAGAGTTTTCTTGAGCGCGGCTTTGACACCTTCAAGGCCATGAACGGAGCCAAGGAGTTTCTGCAAACGGTGCGCGAGCGCGAAGAGGCCTTGGCGGCCGCATTGTTTGCCGGCCGGGCGCTGCCTCAGCTGCCCTGAGTTTGAGCGTCTGGGCTTTTGGCATGGGGCTGTGGTCAGCCCGCTCCTAGAATCCTAGGCCATACCAACCCAGCCCTAAGGTCCAAAGCACACGGCTTCCGCTGCGGTCTTCGCGGCTGGCGCTCAGGTCCAAGCCAAGCTGGTCTTTTTTCAGCCAATAGCGGCCGCCCAAGGCGAAGCTATTGGCTCCCAGGCTGGCGTGTTGGTCATTGGCTTGTAGCTCAATGAACAGCAGGCCGAGGGCACTCGGGCTCCACACGCCGGCCAGGTTCATGAGGCGGGCCGTGCTGCCATGGTCTGGCTGGCGAACTAGGCCCAAGTTGGCATGCAGGGCCCAGTCCGAGTTGAGCGACAGGCTGGCCAGCGCCATCAGGCTGTACTGCGTTTGTCGCCAGTGCCGCGGTGGCGCTTGCTCATAGCTGCTTGAAAAACGCAGCCCTGCGCTCAGCTCACCCAGCTGGGTGCTGAGGCGCCAATGGGTCGGCGCGAGCTTGATGCCAAAGCCGTTCTGCGAACTGGTTGGGTCCTCGGACTGGCGTTGCCGACCATAGCTGGCCTCCAGCTCCCAGCCAGGCGCCACGCCGCAGGCTGGCGCGAACACCACGCCCTGCGGCTGCCGCGGGCCTGGCGTGCGCGGCTGCAGTTCCAGCCAGCTTTCAATTTGGCAAGTGCCGGCATCGGCGACGCTGGCATCGTCGGTATTCAGTGGCCGTCCAGCATGGGCGGGCGCCACCCCGCTCAGCAGGCAAGCCAGCGCGGCCACACAGGGGCGCAGCGTCAAGAGTCTCATGGTCCATCGCAAGTTCATGGCCCGCTATTGGACCCGATTTGCGTGACTGAACCTTGGCTGTTGTGGCAGGACTTGATCAGCCTCGCAAGGCCAAGATCGGCCGCATGGACAGCGCCGCCCAGCCGTGACGCAGGCTGGCCAGCAAAGTCACCAACACCAGCCCAGCCAAAGCCCAAGACTGCGGCCAGCCGGCTAGGCTGACTCGGTCTGCAAACTGCGCCAGATAACGCTCTCCCAAGACGGCGGACAGCGGCAAGGCCAGCAGCGCCGCCCCCAGCAGCAGTGCAGCAAATTCCCGGAACAAGCTCTTCATCGCCTGCAGCGGAGACGCGCCGTGGAGCTTGCGAAGCACGATCTCTTTGGCATGGCGCTGGACCAAGAAGGCCGCCAGGGCATAGACACCGAAGCCGGCCAGCAGCAAGGCCAGCAGGCCGCAAGCGCTGACCAGCTGGGCCATGCGCAGATCCGACTTGTAGGCCGCCATCAAGACCTGCTCGGCCGATTCCCACACCAAGGGCTCGCCGGGGATATAGCGCTCCCAAAGCGGGGCCAAGGTCTTGCTGGGGTCGCCGGACGCGTTCATGCGCAAGTTCAGCACCCGGAAGGGGCGAGTGCCGCTGAGGGCCTGTGCTCGGCTCTGCAGGTAGAAGGCGTGCGGACGGTCGGCCTCGCGGGTGCTCTCCAAGCGCTGATTGGCGACCACGGCCACCACCCGCCAAGTGGAGTTGCTCTGGTTCAAGCCGGTCATCATCGTGCTGAGTGACTGGCCCAAGGCTTGTTCCGGCGAGCCCCAGCCCAAGGCCTTGGTGGCTGCCTCATCCAGCACCAAGCTGTCTTGCCCTTGGCCCTCGACTTGCCCGGCCAGGACCGGGATGCGGTAGAGCTTGAAAAAGTCCGAGTCCACTTCGTTGAAGCGCAGCTTGGCCTGCTGGTCGCCACGGCTGAACTGGGCGTTACGGTCCATGAAAGCATTGCCCGGCACGCTGTCGCTCCAGGCCAGAGCAGCGACCTCGGGTCGTTGCCGCAGCGCTTGATGAAGGTCTTCGGCTTGCTGGCTGCTGGCCTGATTGGGCAAGCGCAGCGTGATCACGCCCTCGGGCTGGAAGCCGAGCTCACGGCTCAGTACATGCTGGTTTTGCGCGCTCAGGATCAGGGCCGCGCTCACCACGAACAAGGCGATGGCGAATTGCAGTCCCGTCAAAGCGCGGCGTAACCAGCGGCCGCCTGGACTCTCGCTGGCTTGCCGCCCCTGCAGTGCGGTGGCGGCGTGCATGCGCCAAGCCAGTCGAGCCGGGTAGAGGCACACCAAGAACGAGAGCAGGCCGCAAGCCAGCAGCAGGCCGGCCAGCGGCTGCGCCTGCAACAAGCTGTCGGGTTGCGGCACTTGCAGGGCTTGGCTGGCCCAAGGCAGCAGCAGCCAGGCCAGCAGCAGGGCCAGGCCTGCGGCCAGCGCGATGAGCAGCTGCGCCTCCACCGCAAACTGCAGCAGCAGGCGCGCCGGGCTGATGCCCAGCGCCTTGCGCACCGCAATCTCGCGCTGGCGCTGCAAGGTGCGCACGCTGCTGAGATTGACGTGATTCAGCAGCGCCAGGCTGAGCAGCAAGACCGCCACGCCGCCCAGCGCGCCCAGCATTTGCAGCCGTTGGTGGCCGGCGAGTCCTTCAAAAGGCATTTGCGGCACGGGCAGGGCGCGCATGAAAGCGGCCTTGCGCCCGCCCGCCGTCCAGTCGGGCGGCAGCTGTTTGATCACCGGGCTTTGGTCGAGCAAGGCTTGGGCCAGCGCGCCAATTTGCTCGGTGTTGGCCCCCGGGGCCAGGCGGGCGAACACCTGGCCATTGATCTGGAACCAGGCGCTGCGAGTCTCCTCGTCCAAGCCTGCGGCCGGCGAGTCAAAGCTGATCCAAGCTTCGGTGCGCAGCAGACTGCGCGAACTGGGCTCGGGCAGCACGGCGGCCACCCGCAGACGGTGCTCTCCGATATCGACGCTGCGCCCCAACGCCACGTCGCTGCCAAACAGCCGCTGCGCCAAAGGCTCGGTCAAGGCGATGGTGTCGGGGTGGCTGAGCGCGTCTTGCAGATCGCCTTGCACGGCGCGCAGATTGAAAAGCGCTGCCGCGCTGGCGTCGGCCGCCGTCACACCGGCGCGCAGTTTGCGGCTGCCAACGCGCAGGCTTGGCTTGTCATCCGACACACGGGTGATCAGTTGCAGCGGCGCCTGCGCGTCTTGCAGTGCTTGTTTGAACACAAAGGGCGCGCCCAGGAACCAATCTTCTTGCCGACCCGGCATATTGCCGTGGAAGTCGATCAGCACGATGCGTTCCGGATCTTGCAGTGCTGGGTCCGGGCGCAGGCGCTCGCTCAGCAGCACGGCCAGCAAATAGCAGGCCGCCAGTGCCAAGGCCAGGCCGACGATCAGCACGGCGGCATTGAGCGGCTCAGCACGCAGCTGGCGGGCCGCAACACGCAGGTCGAGCAGTCGCATCGGCTCAGCCCCCGTCGCGCAGCGCCAAGATCGGCCGCATCGCCATCGCCGCCAAGCCATGGCGCAAGCCGGCCAGGCCGCTCATCAAGAGGGTGAGCATCAAGGCGAGCAGCAACGGCCAGCCGCCCATCGGTGCGCGCTCGACAAAGCCGGCCAGGTATTGCTGGCCAATCCACCAGATCAAGGGCAGGCTGATGACGGCGGCCAGGCCCAGCAAGGGCGCGAACTCCTTCACCAGCAGACCGGCGATGTGGCGATGGTCGGCGCCATGCAGCTTGCGGATGACGATCTCCAACTGGCTGCGGCGCACCGTGTAGGCGGCCAGTGCGTAGACACCGAAGGCGGCCAGCAAGAGTGCGATCAGGCTGGTGGCGGCGATCAGGCGACCGACATTGCGATCCATGCGGTAGCGCTGGGCCAGTTGTTCATCGACACCGTTCATCTCGATCACCGTGTCCGGCAGATAGCGGGGCCAGGCTTCGGCCGCGGCGGCGCGCAGCGCGGCCATGTCGGGGCCCTTCAGCGTCAACACGCTGCGTACCTTCTTGGACAAGCGGAACACCTGCGGCTGCGAGATATTGCGGGCCGACTCCTGCTTGATCGCGCCAAACACAGCCTTGATGCGGAAGCCGTCCGGGCCCGCCATCAGCTGCTTGCCGATGGCTTCTTGCGCCGAGGCAAAACCGAAGGCTTTGACGGCGGTTTCGTCGATGGCCAACGGCCGGTCGACGCCGGGCTCGGTCTTGTCGGGCAAGACGATGCCTTCCAGGCTGCCGGCCAGCATCGGGATCTGGTAGACCGAGAAGAAGCCCAGGTCGTAGCGGGCGCTGCGCGCGCCGGCCTTGGTGTCGCCATTGGCCAAGGTATCGATCTGTCCGATCGGATTGCGGCCCGGCACATCGTCGCTCCAGCTCAAGCCTTGCACGGCGGGGTGGCTCTTCAGTGTTTCGTAGAGCCCGTCGACCTGTTCCGGCTTGATGTCTTGCGGCAGATCCAGGGCCAAGAGCCCGCCGGTCTTGAAACCCAGGTCCAACTTGCCCACATAGTCACTCTGCCAGACCACGATCACGGCAGCGCCCGACAGCGTCAGCGCGGCGCAGAATTGGAACACTGTCATGGCGCGGCGCAGCGTGCGGCCGCGCGCGCCTTCGCTTTGCTTGCGGCCCTGCAAGGCCGGGGCGCAATGCACGCCCAGCGCCACCCGGGCCGGGTACAAGCCGGTCATGGCACCGAGCGCCAGGCAGCCCAGCAACAAGCTCAGTAACTGGGCCGGGGCGAACAACTTGGCTGCGAACTGCACATCGAGCAGATCGGCCAAGGCCGGCGCAAGCAACCAAGCCAGCAGCAAGCCGACCGCGCCGGCCAGCAAGGCCACCAGGCTGGACTCGGCCACAAATTGCGCGGCCAAACGAGTCGGGCTGGCGCCCAGGCTCTTGCGCACCGCGATCTCGCGCTGGCGGCGCAAGGTGCGCACACTGCTCAGGTTCACATAGTTGATGGCAGCCAGGCCCAGCATCATGGCGGCGGCCGAGCCGAGGGCGGCATACAGCATCAAACGGCTGCTGCTGTCGGCGCCGTCAAACGGCAGGCGGCTCAGCGGCACGGCGCGCACAAAGGCCGATTTGCGGCCCCCGGCGCTCCACTCCGGCGGCACTTCTTTGGTGCCGGGGCTGCGGTCAAAAATGTCTTGCATCAGCTGGGTCAGCTGTGCGGCATTGGCGCCATCGGCCAGGCGCACAAAGACGCGGCCGGCAACCATGTACCAGGCCTTGTCGATGCCCTGCACGGCAGCCCCCGAGGCGGGCGAATCAAAGCTGGCCAGGGCGTCGAACTGCAACTCGCTGTTGGCGGCCTGCCGCGGCAATACCGCCACCACCGTCATGTCCTGGCTGTTCATGCGCACGCGCTGACCCACGGCCTCTTGGCCGGCGCCGAACACGCGCTCTGCGGCGGCCGTGGTCAGCGCAATCGTGTCGGGCTTGCTGAGTGCAGCTTGCAGATCGCCCTTGAGGGCCTTCAGGCCAAACATGGGCGCCAAGTCGGCGTCGCTGAACAGCACTTGGGTTTTGCTGAGTCGCTCACCGACGCGCAGGCTCTGCTCACTGTCGAGCAAGCGGGCCGCCTGCGTGATGGGGGCCTTGGCCTCGCGCAAGGCATTGGCAAACACAAAGGGACTGTTCGTGAACCAGTCGTCATTGCGGCCGGGGATATTGCCCTTGAACTCCATACGCGCGACGCGCTCGGGCGCCGGCACGGCCGGGTCCGGCAGCCAGCGGTTGTTCAGCAGCAGGGCAATCAGGTAGGTGGCGGCGATGGCGATGGCCAGGCCCAAGATCACCACCAGGGAGTAGGCCGGTTCGGCCAGCAATTGGCGCCAGCTGACGCGCAGGTCTTTGAGTTTCATGGGTTTGATCTCCCGCAATCAAGCGGCCAGGGCGTCGACCAGAATGCGGCCATCGAGCAATCTCAAACAGCGGCTCGCCTGGGCCGCATGAGCCGGCGAATGAGTCACCATCACCAAGGTCGTGCCCTCGGCATTCAGCTCACGCAGGATGCGCATCACCTCGTCGCCCTGGGCGCTGTCGAGGTTGCCGGTTGGCTCGTCGGCCAGCAAGAGGGCTGGGCGCGAGACGATGGCGCGGGCGATCGCCACGCGCTGCTGCTGGCCGCCCGAGAGCTGCGAGGGGCGGTGGTTGGCGCGGTGGGTGATGCCCAGGCGGTGCATGGCTTCGTCAACGCGGCCGGCGTGCTCGGCCACCGGCACATCGCCGTACTCGAGTGCTAACTCGATGTTCTCGCGCACACTCAGGTCGTCGATCAGGTTGAAGCTCTGGAACACAAAGCCGATGCGGCCGCGGCGCAGCTTGCTCAGTTGGCGCTCGTTCCAGCCGGTGACGTTCTGGCCGTCGAACCAGTATTCGCCGCTGCTGGGCGCATCCAGCAGGCCCAGGATGCTCAAGAGGCTGGATTTGCCGCAGCCCGAGGGGCCGGTGATGGCCAGGTACTCGCCGGCCTCGATCTCCAGGTCGATGCAGTTCAGCGCGGTGGTTTCGACTTCGCTATTGCGGTGCAGCTTGCTCAGGTTTTTCAGCTTGATCATGATGGGTTCACTCCTCGGAAATTGGGTTCTGGATGAGAGGGTCAGGACTTGAGATTCAGGGTTTTGGCTTCGCCGAACTGGCGCACCTTGGAGACGATCACGCGCTCGTTCGGTGCCAGGCCTTCCAACACTTCGATCTGGCCGGCGGCGCGGCGGCCCAGGCGCACATTGCGGCGCTCGGCCTTGCTGCCGTCGGCGTTCAGCACATAGACCCAGGCGCCGCCGCTGTCGGCGTAGAAGGGGCCGTCGGCCAAGAGCTTGGCGCGGCTGGGCTGGCCCAGCACGATGCGGGCGTCCAGGCTCTGGCCGGCTTGCAGGGCCGGCGGCATGTCCTTGGCAAATTCCAGCTCGACGCCAAAGCGGCCGTCTTTCACCTGCGGCAGGCGCTGCGACACCGTCAGGGGCCAGGTCTTGCCGCCGGCCTCCAGGCTGGCCTTCAGGCCGGTCTGCACGCGGCTGAGGTAGAACTCATCGACATTGCCGCTGAGCTTGAAGCCATTGATGTCATCGATGCGGCCAAGCCGGTCGCCCGGCTTGACCGAGCTGCCCACCTGCAGCGTGAAGCCGCTCAGCTGGCCATCGCGCGGGGCGCGGGCCGACAGGCCACTGGCGGCCTTGCGCACCACCGCCAAGCCTTCGCTCAAGCCCTTGACGGCGCGCTCCATCTCGGCGACGGCCTGCTCGCGGGTGCGCAGCTCGGCGCTGCCGTCTTCGCGCGCTTGGGCCAGCAAGCGCTGTTGTTGCTCGCGCTTGAGCTTGGCATCTTCCAGCACCGAGTTCGACACAAAGCCTTGTGCCGCCAAGCCTTGCTGGCGTGCCAGATCGTTCTCGGCCTTGGTCAGCTCATGCTGCAGATTGCTGACATCGCGGCGCTGCATCGCCTGGGCATTCGCCAGCGCGGTGCGCTGCATGGCCAGGTTGGCCTGCTGCTGCGCGACTTCCGAGGAGCGCTGCAGCACCTCTTGTTCGCGTTGCGGGTTCGACAAGCGGTAGAGCAGAGCGCCTTCCTTCAGCATGTCGCCGTCGCGCACCAGCACGGCGTCGACGCGGCCGCTCTCGGTCGCGTCCAGCAAGACCTGGTGCGCCGGCACGACCTGGGCGCGCAGCACCAGCTCGTCGCGGAATTCGCCTTCGCCGACGGTGGCCAGGCTCAGCTCGCTCAGCGGCACGCTGAGTCCGCGCGGCACGCTGGTGTAGAGCAAGCCGCCCAGCACCAGGGTGGCCAGCACGCCGCCGGCCCAGCGCAGCGGCTTGGCATATTTGTTCTTGGGAATGGCCCGGTCCATGGCGGCGCCGGAGACGGGGGGCAATCGATGCAGATTCGCGTTCATGCCCTCACTAGCGCAAGAGCCGTGCCAAGCGCCGAGCCAAGGGCTGAGCCGCCGTCAAAAGCGCTTTTCTCCCGATACTGTCCGATACCGGACAGCTTGGCGCCAGGCCCACTGTCCGGAATCGGACAGTTGGACTTTTGTGTGCGCCGCGGGCGGCTTTGCCGGGCAAATTCCGGTCGGGGGCTGCTATGGTGTCGCCCATGTCCATCCTGATTCTTGACGACGACCCCGATGTGGGCATCGCGGCCAAGTTGCTCTTGCAGCGCCGTTTTGGCCCGGTGCGCCTCTTGCAGCAGCCCGATGATTTGGGCGCGGCGCTGGACGCCGAGCCGGTCGAATTGCTGCTGCTGGACATGAACTTCCTGCCCGGCCGCATCGACGGTGCGCAGGGTCAGGCGGTGCTACGCGAGGTGATGCAGCGCGCGCAGCCGCCGGCGGTGATCGTGATGACCGCCTATGCCGAAGTGAACCTGGCGGTGGCCTCGCTGAAGGCCGGCGCCTTTGACTTCATCACGAAACCTTGGAACAACGACAAGCTGCTGGCCACGGTGGCGGCGGCCTTGGCCAGCCGCAAGACGGCGCCCAAGCCTCATGACTCGGCCGCTTCGGCGCTGCTGGGCGAGTCGCGCGTGATGCATGAGCTGCGCTCGCTGATCCGCAGCGTGGCGCCGACCGAGGCCAATGTGCTGGTGCTGGGCGAGATGGGCTCCGGCAAGGAACTGGTGGCGCGTGAGATCCATGCCTTGTCCAAACGAGCCGGCCAGACCTTTTTGTCGGTGGACCTTGGGGCCTTGAGCGACAGCACCTTGGAGAGTGAGCTCTTCGGCCACAAGCGCGGCAGCTTCACCGACGCGCGCAGCGAGCGCCTGGGGCGCTTTCAGGCTGCGCAGGGCGGCACGCTGTTCTTGGATGAAGTGGCCAATATGCCGCTGGCGGCCCAGGCCAAGTTGCTGACCGTGTTGGAACGCCGCGAGGTCACGCCGCTGGGGGCCGATGCAGCCGTGCCGATTGATGTGCGCATCGTCAGCGCGACGAATTTGGATGAGCAGGCGCTCTTCGATGCGCAGCGCTTCCGCCCCGACCTGCTGTACCGCCTCAACACCATCGTGTTGCGCGTGCCGCCACTGCGCGAGCGGCGCGACGACATCCCCTTGCTGGCCCAGCATTACCTGGCCCATTACGCGGCGCAGTACGACAAGGCCGTGCGCCCGCTGGGGCCGCAAACCCTGGACGGGCTGATGCGGCATGACTGGCACGGCAATGTGCGGGCACTGCGCCATGCCTGTGAACGCGCCGTGATCCTGGCTCAGGGCGATCAGTTCGAGTTGGCGGACTTTTCGTTGCAAGGGCCATCAACCAGCCCTGTTTCAGCGCAGGCGCACGCGGTTTCACAGGCGCCGGTTGCTGCAGCGGCGACCGAATCGAACCCTGCTTTGATGCCGCTCAGCGAGCGTGAGCGCGCCGCGCTGGAGGAGGCCATGCAGGCGGCCCAGGGCAATATCAGCCAAGCCGCGCGCCTACTCGGCCTGAGCCGGGCGGCGCTGTATCGGCGGCTGGAAAAATATGGACTCTAGACCGCGTCTGCGGCCCTGGCTGGCCTTGCTGGGCCTGGCTTTGATGGCGGGCGGCGCCGGCGTGGCCGGTTGGCAGCATGAATCGCCGCGGCTGGCGGTGCTGGCTTTGCTGCCGGCAATGGCTGGTTTTGTGATGGCCTGGCGATGGGGGCGGCGGGTGCAGGCGCAGATTGCGGTCGAGGCGCAGCCGGGGCCGAGCTTTCAGACCGGCGTCGATCAATTGGCGCGACAGCAGATGTTGGAGCTGGAGTCTCGGCTGGAGCATGCGCCGGTGGCCCTGTGGCAACTGCAGGGCCAGGGGGCCGTGCAGGCCCTCAACAATGCCGCCCGGCGCTTGTTGGCCCCGGGCGGCGCGCGTGACCGCGCCGATCTGCTGGCGCGCATCGCCGCGCAGGCGCCCGCCGCGGGCGATGGCTCGGGCCAGCACAGCCTGTTCAGCTATGAGAGCGAACGCGGCATTGAACGCTGCCTCTTGGCCAGCCGCGAATTGGTCTTGCAGCAGCAGTCGGTGCGGCTGTTGGCGCTGATGCCGATTGAGTCGGAGCTGGAGGCCGAAACGCTGAAGGCCTGGCGGCAGTTGGTGCATGTGCTGACGCATGAAATCATGAACTCGCTGACGCCGATCTCCTCGTTGTCGCGCACCGCGCTGGAGCTGTTGGCCGAGGCCGAGGTGCCGGCCGAGCAGCGGCAAGACCTGACCCTGGCGATGGACACGATCGCACGCCGCGCCGATGCGCTGGCGCGCTTCGTCGGCAATTACCGGCGCGTCAGCGAATTGCCGGAGCCGAAGATCGAGCCGGTCTTGCTGAGTGAACTGTTCGCCCGGCTGGAGCAATTGGTGGCGGCCGACTGGCGTGCGCGCGGCGGCGAGGCGCAATTCGAACTCGACTCACCGAGCCTGAGCCTGATGGCCGATGCCGGCCAGCTCGAACAGGCGCTGCTGAACCTGATCAAGAACGCCGCCCAGGCCTGCGCCGATCAGGCCCAGCCCAACTTGTTGGTGCGGGCTCGACTGGTGCGCGGCGGGCGCTTGAGCCTGGAGGTGCGCGACAACGGCCCTGGCGTGCCGGCCGGCATGGAGAACGACATCTTCCTGCCCTTCGTCAGCACCAAGCCTTCATCGCTGCAAGACAAGGCCGCCGGCGGCCAGGGCATTGGCTTGGCCGTGGTGCGCAATCTGGTCCACGGCATGGGCGGCAGCGTGCGCTACGTCAAGCCGGTCAGCGGCGGGGCTTGCTTTGTGCTGACGTTTTAAATCAGCGCAGGATGAGGAGGCTGTATCGCTCCTTCGACAGGCCTGTTGAGACCCTGTTCGAACGCCGCCTGGAACAGCGGTAGCTGCTTGGGCTCCTGCTCCAGCGCTCGGACCAGGCAGACCGCGGCAGCGCCCTGTTCGGCGCAGGCCTGCACCTGCTCGGGCGTCAGGATGCCGCCAATCGCCACCACCGGGCAGCCGGCCATGTGTACCCACCAGGCCAGGTTGTCCATGCCTTGGGCCTGCCAGGGCATGCTCTTGGTGGTGGTGGGCCAGACCGGGCCGCAGGCGATGTAGTGCGGCGCCAGGCCGCGTGCCCGCGCCAGCTCCCACAGGCTGTGGCTGGACAGGCCGAGTAGGGCGCCGCTGGCCAGCAAGGTCTTGCGCTCGTTGGGGCTCAATGCGGCCCAATCTTCCTGCCCTAGATGCAGGGCTTGGGCCTCCGCCGTCAGGGCGATTTGCCAATGGTCATTGATCCACAAGCGAGTTGGGCAGCCGGCCACTGCTTGCACCGCAGCCTCGATGGCAGCGCGCAGTGCTTGTTCGTCACGCACCTGCTCACGTTTGATGCGCAGCTGGATCTGGGGCAGGCCCGCCGCGGCCAGTTCGGCCACACGTTCGACGCGTTCGGTGATGGCGTACAGGCCCAGCGGTGTTTGCGCTCTGGGCTCCCTCTGCAAGACTTCGGTCCAGCGTGCCAAGGTGCTGGCGTCCAGCGCTTCGGCGCCGAAGCTCATCACCGGCATGGCGCGTGGCTCGGTGACAAAGTCGCCCAAGGCTCGAACCGGGCCGGCCCCGGCACCGGCAGCATAACCGTCACGTACCGCGCACCAGGTGGCCATCTTGGCCAGCAGCACCGCATCGGGCATGGCGAAGCCGCGCGCGCTGGCCGCAGCGGCGGCGCTGGTGAAGCTGCAGCCGGTGCCGTGGTGGTGGGTGGAGGGCAGGCGTGGCAGTGCCAAGTAGCCGCTGGCCAGCGGGCTGTCGAGCCAGTCTATGGCCAGCTCGTGTGCGGCGGGCAGCTCATCGCCGCCGGTGATGCAGATGCTGGCGGCGCCCAGTGCTTGCAGCGCCGCCGCCATCGCTTGCGACTCGCCCGTGCCCGTGGCCAGGCCCAGCAATCGCTCGGCCTCGCGCCGATTCGGCGTGATCAGATCGGCGCGCGGCAGCAGCTGCTCGCGGTAGGCGCGCAGCAGGGCCTCGTGGCCAAAGTCGGCGCCGCCGGCGCTGGCGCTGAGCACCGGGTCGACGAACAGGGCGACCGGCCCGACTCGCCGCAGCTGATCCACCACTTCGCAGAGCAGTTCGATCTGCGCAGCCGAGCCCAGCAAGCCGGTCTTGATGGCGCAAGGCCGCAAATCGCTGGCGAGTGCTTGCAGCTGGGCGCGCAGTTGCTCAATGGGGACGGGCCACAGGCTTTGCACGCCTTGCGAGTTCTGCGCCGTCAGCGTGGACACCACCGGGCATAGATGGACGCCGAAGGCGGCGGCCATGCGCGCGTCGGCCGAGAGCCCGGCGCCACCGCCGCTGTCATTGCCAGCTATCGACCAGACAATGGGCGGGGCCGGGTCTTGCGTCCACGTCATGGCGCATCCCCAAGCAAGAAGGCATGGCCGCTCACCGGGGTGGAGGGCACGGCGAAGTCCTGTGCTGACATCAAGCCTGCACGGTAGGCCTTTCGGCCGGCGCGAATCGCATCGCGGAAGGCTTCGGCCATGCTGACCGGGTCGGTGGCTTGCGACACCGCCGAGTTCAGCAGCACCGCATCAAAGCCCATCTCCATGGCCAGGGCCGCATGTGAAGGCGCGCCAATGCCGGCGTCAATGATCAGCGTGGCCTCGGGCAAGCGCTCGCGCAGCACTCGAAGTGCATAGGGATTCAAGAGCCCTTGGCCGGAGCCGATCGGCGCGCCCCAGGGCATCAGCACCGGGCAGCCGGCGTCCAGCAGGCGGCGGCACAAGACCAGATCGTCGGTGCAATAGGGCAGCACGGTGAAGCCCAGCTTGGCCAGTTCCTCAGCGGCTTTGAGTAGCTCGAAGGGCTCGGGCTGTAAGGTGTGTTCGTCACCGATGACCTCCAGCTTGACCCAAGGCGTCCCATAGAGCTCGCGCGCCATGCAGGCGAGCTGCACCGCCTCGCGGGCGCTGCGGCAGCCGGCGGTATTGGGCAGCAGGTGCGCGCCTTGGGCCTGGGCAGCTTGCAGGGCCAGGGCGACGAAGCCGTTGTCGCCCTCGGCCTGCAGCGTTCGCTTGAGGCCGACGGTGAGAATCTGCGTGCCCGAGAGCTTGATCGCGTGCACCAGCGTCTGTGGGCTGGGGTAGCCGGCGCTGCCGAGCAGGAAGCGGCTGTTCAGCGTGATGTCGCCGATCTTCCAGCTGTCATGCGTGTTCGTCATGGTGCTTCAACCTCCCACAATGGCTTTGAAGAGCAGCACTTGGTCGCCGTCCTTCAAGGGTGTTTGTTCGCGCGCCTCACGGGCCACAAAGCGGCCGTTCAAGGCCGTGGCCACGCTCTCGGGCGCGCGCTGCAAATGGCTGAGCAGGTCGCTGATGGCGCTGGGCGCAGGCAGTTGCAGGCGCTCGTCGTCCAGAAAAATCGTGATGCAAGGGGATGGTGCGGTATTCATGGGGACCTCTTCATTCGATGCTCAGATCGGCCAGCTCGCTTTGCGCCAGCAGGCGCTGAAGCAGAGCCGGCGCCAGCAGCCAGCCGTGGCGGTACAGGCCGTTCAGGCGCAGCAGGCCGGGCTCGCAGTGGCAGTGGGGATGGTTGTCGGGCAGGGCGGGGCGCAGATTGCGGTCCAGCCGGGCGATGCGGGCCTCGGCCAATGAGGGCATCACGCTGTGCGCCGCCGCCATCAGCTCCACCGCGGTCTTGAGGCTGACCGGGCTGCGGTCTTCGCTTTCAATCTCGCTGGCACCCAGCACCAGTTGATCGTGGCTGCGCGGCACCAGATAGATGCGGTGCCGCGGGTGCAGCAGGCGCAGTGGCCGGCGCAAATCGTGGCCGGGCAGATCCAGCGTGATGACCTCGCCGCGCACCCCGCGCAATTGCGGCAGCTGTGGTTTGGCGCCGAGGCCGCGTGCGTCGAGCACCCAGTCAAAGCGTCGAATCTCGCCGCTGCTGAGTTGCAGTTGGCCCGGTTCAACTGCATCAACGGCGCGGACCCAATGCCAGCTCGCATCAGCGCCTGCATGCAAGGCCGCCATCAGCTCGACCGGATGGATCAAGCCCTCACCCGCCAGCGACCAGGCTTGCAGGCCCGGCAGCAGCGCGGGCTCCCGCTGCGCCAGCTGCGCCGCGCTCAAGGGCTGGGCCTGCGCCAAGCCGCTGGCGCGCAGCCGGCTCAGCACCCGCTCGGCCGCACCCAGGTCTTGCCGATGCGCCAGCAATAGGCTGCCCTCCAGCGCCAGGCAAGACCTGACCCCCAAGGCCTCGGCAATGCCGGGCCAGAGCTGCAGCGAGGCAAAGCCCTGGGCTGCAATCTCGGGCGAGGCCGCCTCCAGCTCGGCCAGGGGGCTGAGCATGCCGGCGGCCGTGAAGGCGGCCGCGCCCTGGCCGTCGAAGCGGGGATGCGCGTCGGGTGCGGGGTCGAAGACTTCGACCGAATGGCCGGCCCGGCTCAAGGCCCAGGCCGCCAGGCGGCCAACCAGGCCGGCGCCGGCGACTCCTATTGTGGCCATGGGCTTCAAGCCTGGGTGCTGCTGTCCACGGCGATCGGAATGTAGATCTCGCCGCCCTGGGCCTTGAACTCGGCACTCTTCTGAGCCATGCCCTCGCTGTACTCACGCACATCCTGTGTGATCTTCATCGAGCAGAACTTCGGCCCGCACATGGAGCAGAAATGCGCCACCTTGGCACTGTCCTTGGGCAGGGTTTCGTCGTGGAAGTCGCGCGCGGTTTCGGGGTCCAGGCCGAGGTTGAACTGGTCGGTCCAGCGGAAGTCAAAGCGCGCTTTCGACAAGGCGTCGTCACGCGTCCGCGCCCCCGGGTGACCCTTGGCCACATCGGCCGCATGAGCGGCGATCTTGTAGGCCATCAGCCCGGCCTTGACGTCGTCGCGGTTCGGCAAGCCCAGGTGTTCCTTGGGCGTGACGTAGCAAAGCATGGCGCAGCCGAACCAGCCGATCATGGCCGCACCAATGCCGCTGGTGATGTGGTCGTAGCCGGGCGCGATGTCGGTGGTCAAGGGGCCGAGCGTGTAGAAGGGCGCTTCGTCGCAGTGCTTGAGCTGCTCGGTCATATTGGCTTGGATCAGGTGCATGGGCACATGGCCGGGGCCTTCGATCAGCGTTTGCACCTCATGCTTCCAGGCGATCTTGGTCAGCTCGCCGAGCGTTCGCAACTCGGCGAACTGCGCCTCGTCATTGGCGTCGGCCAAGGAGCCGGGGCGCAGGCCATCGCCCAGCGAGAAGGTCACGTCATAGGCCTTCATGATTTCGCAGATCTCTTCGAAATGCGTGTACAGGAAGTTCTCTTTGTGATGCGAGATGCACCATTTGGCGAGGATGGATCCGCCGCGCGAGACGATGCCGGTGCGGCGCTTCACCGTCATCGGAATGAAGGGCAGGCGCAGGCCGGCGTGGATGGTGAAGTAGTCCACGCCTTGTTCGGCTTGCTCGATCAAGGTGTCGCGGAACAGCGCCCAAGTCAGGTCTTCGGCCACGCCGCCGACCTTCTCCAGCGCTTGGTATATCGGCACGGTGCCGATGGGCACGGGGCTGTTGCGGATGATCCAGTCGCGGGTGGTGTGGATGTTGCGGCCGGTGGACAGGTCCATCACCGTGTCCGCGCCCCAGCGGGTCGACCAGACCAGTTTTTCCACCTCTTCTTCGATGGAGGAGGTGACGGCCGAGTTGCCGATATTGGCGTTCACCTTCACCAGGAAGTTGCGGCCGATGATCATCGGCTCCAGCTCGCTGTGGTTGATATTGGCGGGGATCACCGCGCGGCCGCGCGCCACCTCGTCGCGCACAAACTCGGGCGTGATCAGCTCGGGGATGCTGGCGCCAAAGGCGTTGCCGCGCAGGCGCGCTTCGCGCTCGGCGTCTTGCTGGTACTCGCGCATCCACTCGAGCTTTTGGTTCTCGCGGATGGCGATGTATTCCATCTCGGGCGTGACGATGCCGCGGCGCGCGTAGTGCATCTGGGTGACGTTGGCGCCCTGGACCGCACGGCGCGGCTGGCGGCGCAGACCGGCGCTCATCTGCATCAGCTGCTCTTGCTGGCTGGCTTCGCGCAGGCCGTCGTCGATCAGTTGGATGGGGCGGCCCTCGTAGACCTCGGTGTCGCCACGTGCTTCCACCCAGGGGGCGCGAGTGGCGGGCAGGCCGGTCTTGACGTCGATAGCCGCTGAAACATCGGTGTAGGGACCGGAGGTGTCATAGACGCTGACCACCTCGCCATTGGTCAGGCTGATGGCGCGCATGGGCACGCGCAGCTCGGGGTGGCGCTCGCCGGCGATGAAGATCTTGCTGGAGCCGGGCAAGGGTGTGCGCGTCAGTTCCAGGCTGGAGTTCAGGGCCTTGATGGTGTTCAGGCCGGGGTCGGTCACGGTGTTCATCGGTGGCTTTCTCGTTGGCAGGTGGGTGCTACGAGGGCCGAAACGATGTCGGTCGTGGACCGGCGTCAGAATGGGACTGTCCCTGGGCATTGCCGGTGATGGCACTGCGACGGGCGAGGGGTGGGGCCTTGGCGGTGCGAGGGGAGGAGGCGGCTGTGGCGACAGCGGCCGGCCCCGGAACACATCCAGGGCCCGCAACCCCAGGCAGGGGGACGGGCTCTTCTTACGCCGGTATCAACCGGATCAAGTTCAGCGGGTCTATGGCTTCCACCACATCTCAGCCCGGCATGTTCGTTTGATACAAACAACATGCAGCAGGGCACCCCGGAGCAAGCGGGCAGTATAGATGCGCATTAGTTCATGCTTGGCCAAGAATTTAGGTAGTAACCCGACGCTCATTCCAATGGGGCGCGTGCCTAAACTGCCGGCCTCTGGCGTAGTCGTGTCGCGCCCCCTCGTGTTGGAGTGCCTTGCTCATGATTCGACGCTTGCGCCATGCGCTGCCTGAGTCACCCACCCTGTCTCGCTTGCTGATGCTGATGGTTTTGTCATCGGCCGGTGTTACTGCGGCCCAGGGGCAGGGCGCGTCCGCGGCGCCAAGTGCCAGCCCGGCGGCTGTCAGCGCCGAGGAGCGGGCCCAGCAGCAGGCCGACAAGGTGTTCACCTGGATTCGGCTGCATGCCGAAAAACCGCAGGCCAAACGCGTCGTCGCCACGCCGACAGAGTCAGCCACTGCGGCGAATTCGGCTGTCGCGCAGGCCAAGGCTGCCGCGAAGCAGCCGAGCAAGCCCGCCGCCAATAACGCGACCGCAGCAGCCGTTTCAGCCGCAGCGGTGATGGCCGATGCCGGGCAACGCACGCAGCCAGCCGCGCCCCAATATGTGGCTCAGCCCGAACCCGCAGCGGACCTCGCGCTGCTGGCCAGCGCGAGCCAGGCATCAGCGTCGACTGCACGCGAGCTCATGCCGCCAGCCAAACCGGCGCCCGTACCGGAGCCCGAGCCTGAATTGGCGGCCTTGCAGCTCTTGCACAAGGTCGATCCCGAACTGCCGCGCCAGCTCTACCGCGACTTCCGTGGCGGCACGGTGATGCTGCGTTTTGTGGTGCAGCCGGATGGGTCGGTGGATCAGGCCGAGGCCTTGAATGCGAGCAACAAGCGCTTGGCCGTGGCTGCGGTCTCGGCCTTGAATCAGTGGCGCTTCGCACCGATCAATGCGCCGCGCACGGCGACCGTGGAGATTGGGTTCCAGGTCGAATAAGGGTGAAAGCCACTGCGATTGACCAGCAACCGCAGCCGGGACTCAACGCTGTTGGCGACTTCTGTACAAGGCGAACAGTGCGGCGCCAACCAGGGCGCCGGAAGCCGGCTCGGGGACAGGCGTGGTGTTTCCGTCTTTTGTGAAGTCCAACTCATTGAGGGCGAAGTCCAGATTACCTTGAGCTGTGCCCCGCACCGAGAAGCTCACGTGATCAATGTCTGCACTCGCCCGGCTCACTCCCAGGAAGAGGGCCGAGTTGTCCTTTTTGCCGCTGGACAGCCCCTCTGCTTCGTAGCTCTCTAGCAGCAGGTTGGCGGTGTCGAATACCTCGATGATCCCGACGAAGCTGCCCCAGTCAATCGACGTCAGTTGAGCCCCCACCTTGGCAACTGGATTGAGGAAGTCAATCGTGATGGCGCCCGCGACAAAGACGTTAGTCAGCAATTGGTCGTCAATTGCGAAGTTGCCTGCAAAAGCAGACCCGCCTTCGTCGAAGCGCGTCATGTCGCCGCCGTTATTGCTCACAGTTGCTGCAGCTCCGCTTACTGAGCTCACTACTGCTGGCGAAGCTACGGTGGCTTCGTCAGCTCCGAGCTGACCCCACTTGATGGAGTCGCTGCCCGCCAGCGCGGCTCGCGAACCGACGAAGGACGCTTGTGCGCTCGGGGCCAGTGCTGCACCCAGCAACAGGGCTGCGCAGGCGCGCCAGAGTTGTTGGCGCTTGGGGCTGTGTCGATTCATGGCGGATTCTCCGAGGTCAGTATTCGCGGGATCAATCGTCTTTGTCAGTTCAAAAGCGGCGGGCGGGTTTTTCGCCTCATGGGTTCAGCGGCACGCGCCATGCTCCGCGGCCATGCGTGAAGGCGTACAGATAGGGGCTGCCTTGGCTGTTGATTTCCAGGTGCTCGACGCTGACATTGCCAAAGCCGGTGTTCTCTCGGTACCAGTTGGCGCCACCGTCGATTGAGGTGTAGACCCCGATGTCGGTGCCGACATAGACCCGCGCCGAGTTGCTGGGGTCGACGACCACCGTATGCGCCGGCACTTTGGGCAACACATTCACTCCGGCCCCCGGCACGGCCACCCAGCTTGCACCAGCATTGGTGGTCTTGTAGACGCTCAGGCCCGAGAAGTTCTCGTAAGCGGCATAGGCCACATTGCTATCGTTCGGATCAAAGGCAATGCCGCCTACATAATCTGTGCGTGGCCGGCTGTTCGGCCAAACGGTGCTCCCGGTCGCCGTCAACGCATTGGTGTTGTAGATGATGTAGCCATCACTCATGCCGATGATGACGCGACTGGTGTTGCTGGGTGAGGCAGCCACTGCAGATACCGAGCCGTTTCCCGGTGTCGAGTTACTGGCATGGTCCCAGTTGCTGGCCTGATTGGTGGTACGCCAGATATCCCAGCCGCCCGTCCACAAGTGCTGCTTGTTGCCGGCGTTCATGTGGAAGGGGGCGATGAAGGCAAAACCATTGTCACTGATGCCCGCCACCGCGTCACTGAAGGTGGCGCCTCCATTGCTCGACTTTTGGATCGACAAGCCCGTGTATTCGGCAAACAGCACGTCATTGGCCGGATTGCTGTCACCCAAGGTGTCAACAGCGTTGTAGCCGCCATCTCCGCCGAGCAGCTTTTGCCAGGCTGTGGAGGCGGTGGTGCCGCGCCAGGTACCGTTGTCCTGCATGCCGCCGGTGAAGGCTGAGCCATCTGGGTAAACCGCCCCGTGGTAGAACTGAGTGGTCGAGTAGTTGTTGTTCATTTCGGTCCACTGCACCATGCCGGCAACTGGGCTGCCGCAGATGTTGTTGACCGTGGTGCCCACGGCGCCGCGGGCGTTGTTGGTTTTGAAGACGCCGCCATCGCTGGCCACGTACATGGTGGTGTTCGCGCCGCCGTCGTAGTTCGGATGGAAGCGGATCACATGATTGTCGGCATGGGCGTAGTTCGGGTGGCCCCGGTCAAACCACCAATAGCTGGCGACGCCCCAGTTGCGCCCGCCATCGTCGGAGCGCATCAAGTCGATGCCACCAGACCACACTTTTTCAGGGTCGATGGGATCCACCGCAATCACGTTGTCATACCAGCCCTGGTTGTAGTTGCCTACGCTGGAGCCCACGCATTGGCTGAAGGCGTAGACCGGGTTGGTCAATTGGACACGGTTGACGGGATTGGGGTCGCTGGCGCTGACCTGGGTGGTCCAGCTGCCGCTGGCGCCACTCGTGGTGGACCGGAAGACGCCAAGCATGCCGTAGCTGCTGCGGTTGGACGACAAGGCGTAGATGTAGTTCTCGTTGGATGGCGCAATCGCCAGCGAGGTGCGCCCCATATTCGTGGCGGTGAACACTGGCGTGAAGCTGCTTGCCGTCGAATCCAGGCCGCGATAGATGCTGGCCTGAGCGAAAGTGCCACAGGCGGCGAACACATAGCCCACAGCGCGTTTGGCTTGTAGCACCACATCCTGGCAACCATTCACGCCAGAGGCATTGATCAGTTTGGTCCAAGAGGTGCCCCCATCGTTGGAGCGGAAAAGGCCCGTCCGGGTGGTGGCATACACGCGGTTCGGCGAGCGTGGGCTGACCACAATTTGCGTGACGTAGCTGAAGTCGCCCAAGACCCCTGCAGGCGGTACCGAAGCAGTCAGGGCGGTCCAAGTAGCGCCGCCATCGGTGCTCTTGTAGATGCCGGTGCCGCGAATCGCGTCGCCGTTGAAAAAGCCCTCGCCGGTTCCGGCGTACAGCACCTGGGGATTGCTCGGGTCCATGGCCAAACTGGCAACGGCGATATTGGGCAAGACCAAGTCGGTCAGTTGATTCCAATCGGCGCCTGCGTTGAGGCTTTTCCAAACGCCGCCGCCCACTGAGGCCGCATACATCACACTGGGGTTGGTCGGGTCGATCAGCAACTGTCGCGTGCGGCCGCCCTGATTGCTGGGCCCAAGCGAGGTCCAGGTTCCCAAGGCGGAGCCTGGCGCTGCAGCGGCCTCCCGACCGACCTGCATGATGCGATTCTGCCGCGTCGAGTAGGTCGGCGTTTTGCGAGCCTCTTGTGCAGCGCTGAGGTAGCGACGCGGGTCCAGCGCACGCATGCCGGTTGTCTTGCTCGGGCCTCGGGTGATGATGGGGCCGGTGCGCTTGTTGACGTAGAAAGCCACCGCCTCGTGAGGCATGTCGGCCCGTGCCGGGTTCGACATTTTTTCCTTGCGCTCGATCCTCGACTTGAGAAAGGCCAGTTTGTCTGGCTTGACCAGCGGCTCAGGGGCCACTTCGCGGCTCTCGTCGCTAGTCGGGGTGGGGGTGTCAGTGCTGGCAATGGCTGGCGTCACGCTCATCGCGCCTAGTACGAGCGCCGTCAGCAAACCTGTGGGCTTACGCTTTGTCATCAGTTCTTCTCCAGATCTGTGTCCAAGGATGACCGACATGCGAGGTTTGTCGCCGCAGCCATACAGCGTGAGGTGGAGCTCGGAGTTCAGGACTCGAACCGGGCCTCAATTCAAAGAGCGGACCGATGCTAGCGGTTCCGTTTCGGCAACGGTTGCAAAAAATCGGGCATCCCCCCCTGTTTGAATGGAAACGCCGAAATCCTCTGGACTTGCTGTGTTGATCGGAGTATTGGTCCGTGCGGCGGCTACTCCCTGCGGGGCAGGCGGGGAGCGCTTGCGGGTGCGCTTGTCGCCGCCGCTGCGGGCTCGGGCGCAAGGGTCGGCGCGAGCCGATTGATCTGTTTGGCACTGAAACCGGCTTCGGCTAATGCGCGCTGAACCGCGGGCTGCTGCCAAAGTCCGGCGTCGCAGAGTGATTGCTTCAAGGCGCGTGCGCCCTTGGCGTCCAGGCTTGCGGAACGGTAAGTCCGCAGCAGGCGACGCAAGGTCTCGGCATCTTCGGTTGACAAGAAGTCAGGTGGTGCGGCGCCACCGTCCGGCAGGCTGGGGCAAGTCGCGCCGGTGGGGAGGTTGACCGCGGGCTTGTGGGGTGGCTCTGCTGCTTGCGCACCTGCGTTTAGCAGCAGAAAGAGCAGTGTCACCATCGAGCGCCAAGCTTGCATATCCCTTGCTCCTTGTGGAAACTGGACGATTCGACCCTGTTTGGCCAAGCTTAGGGTCGCTCACTTATCGACCCAGAAAAACATCCAAACGCAGGGCTGCGAGTATGCGCTTGATGCAAAAAACAGTTGCTTGCACGTTCTCCATGAGCGGCCCAGGGTTCATTTTTTTAACGCTCAATTTAACAGTTATTCGCAATATCGACCCGACTTGTCCGCGAGAGGAGATGTAGCTCTTGCGATACCGGGTCGCGCCTTTGATGACTGTCGGCGTGAACAAAGGCGTGCTCATCAATTGCTTGCGTTTGGTTGCAAGTAATCAATCATGCAACGAATGCGGATTTTCACTAGAATCCGTCCATTCGCCTATGCAGGCTAGGGCTGTCGCTCGTGTCTGCGATGGGCTGCCGACCCCGTCTTTCGTTTTAAGCCCATGCAAGACCTTCCTCAAAGCGCGCTGGTTCAAGTGGCCACTTATTTCCAGGTCTTGTCCGAGCCCACGCGTCTGCAAATCCTGAATCTCTTGCGTCAGCAGGAGCGCAAGGTCGGTGAGCTGGCCGAGCTGTGCGGATTCAGTGCCGCTAACGTATCGCGTCATTTGAGCGTTCTGCAACAGAACGGCTTTGTCGAACGCGAAAGCCGTGGCACCAGCGCCTTCTACCGTATTGCCGACCCCTCCGTTTACGACCTGTGCGATTTGGTCTGCGGCAGCATTGCCCGGCGCAGCGAGCTGGAGGCGCAGCAGAGGGCGGTGTTCAAGGCCGCGCGTTGAGGCGCCGCGGGGAAGGCTGGGGGAGGCTGTGTCCTCGGCGAGTATTTGGTTGAGTATGGCGAACTCCAACTAACGGCCAGACGAGGTCTTTATTGAGCAGCCCATTGGGGTAACTCACCATCAGCGCGAGACCCCGTGAGCGCCATCCAGGACTATGCTGGCCGAACCCAACGGAGGCATCTCATGCACAACAACTCGCTCCAGCCCGCGTACCTGAATTCGCTCTTGACTGCGGGAGCGAACCTTGAACTGTCGTACAACGATTTGGCGCCCCATGCCAGCGACAGGATGGCCTCGGCCTTGGCGATTGCGAAGCACGCCAATGAAGTGGAACGGCAGGTCAAATTCATCGGCATCAGTGCCAGCACGGTGGGCCTCAAGAGTTTGGCCGATGCGGGTGGCGGTTTTGTCACCTTCTCGCTGGTGAACTGAGCCCTCGCTGTGTCCGGGGCTTGCCGGACGGTGCTCGAAAAGCTATTGCCTTCGAACTTGTCGGGGTAGCACCCGCTCTGAGTGGGCGGGGACATTGCTGCGGCGTAAGTTCGCCACTGACCCCGGATCCGCTAACAAGGAGCGTTATGTCTCGACTGCTTTTTCAAGCCCTAGGGCTGGCCCTGATGTGTGCGGGATGTGCCACCGAGCCGCCCCGTGAACCGGTGCGGCCTGAGCCGGCTTACGTTCAAGAAAACGAGGAGTGTGCCGCTAAAGGGCCGCCCGACGACAGCGTTTGGGGCATGAAGTTTGACCCGCGACCCTATGGTTGGGCGCAGCTTCGCTTCGATGTCGAGAGCGGCGCCGTGACCCATATTGAAATCATCGACGCCAGCCCTCGCCATGTGGTCGAGGCCCCGACGATGGCTCTTTTTCAGAAGCTGCGTTTCCCCTCGGGCAAGTCGGCGCGTGGCTGCGTCTGGAGCCACAAATGGGGCTGAGGCAGGCCGCCGCTTAAGGTCGCCGTGGAGCAGGCCACTCACCCTTGCCCCGGGCAACTCGACAGCGCCCCTGCTAAAGCCTCCAAGAACACCCGCGTGCGCAGCGGCATCAAGCGGCGCTCTGGGAACACGGCCCAGCAAGGCACCGGGGCCAGGCACCAGTCGGGCAGGATGCGCACCAGCTCACCGCGAGCCACATAGTCCTGGGCGAAATGTTCACCGACGGCGGTGATGCCGACACCCGCGCAAGCCATTCTCAGCAGCAGATCGGGGGCGTTGACCAGGGTACGGCGGCTCGGTAGGCCTTGCCAGCGCAGCTCGGGGGCGCCTTCGCCCTGGCTTTTGCGCAAGTCCCAAGCCATGGGCTCGCCGGAGCGGCTCAGAATCATCAGGCCGTGGGCGTCTTGCAAGGCCTCGGGCAGCAAGGGTTCGCCATGGGCTAGCAGATAGGCCGGCGAGGCATACAAACCATTGCTGAACAGGGCCAGGCGGCGCGCGGCCAGCTGGCTGTCCTCCGGCAAGGGGCCCATGCGCACCGCCAGGTCGAAGCCTTCGGCAATCAGGTCCACCCGCCGGGGTGAAAGGTCCAGGGACAGCATCACCTCGGGGTAGTCCAGCACAAAGCGGCTGAGCATGCGGCTCAAGGCCAGATTGGCCAAGTCGCCCGGCATCGAGACGCGCAGGCGGCCGCTCGGACGTTGTTGCCGGTGCAGGGCCAAGGCCAGGGCGCCATCCACCTCGCCGGCCAGGGCGCGGGCATGCTCCAAGACGCCGGTGCCGAACTCGGTCAGCGTCAGGCTGCGGGTGCTGCGCTGCAAGAGCTTTTCGCCCAGGCGCAGCTCCAGCGCCGCCACGCGGCGCGAGACCGTGGATTTGGGCAGATTGACCCGCTCGGCCGCGCGGCTGAAGCTGCCGGCCTCCACCACCCGGGCAAAAAGCAAAAGATCGTCGGCGTCGAGGCTCATCGGTTCTTGAGGCTTGATTGGTGCATTGGTGGAACGATGTTATCCAATTCAATGGCTTCTGGTGCAAATCGTATATCAATACAGTGAGGCCATCGTCAACACAAGACGCTCACTCAGCGCCAGAAACAAGGACCCCGCCATGAAGATTCTGCAAATCAACTCCAGCGCCCGCCGCCTGCAAGAAGACGGCCAAGGCTCCAACTCCACCCGCCTGGCGAATGAGCTGGTGGCGGGTCTGCTGGGCCAGGCTCAGGTGGCCGAGCTTGAAGTCTTGGATTTGCTCGTGCAGCCGCAGCCGGTGCTGGACGAAGCCGCGCTGCAAGCGATGTTCACCCCGGCCGAAAACCGCAGTCCGGCCCAAGCCGAGCGAGTGGCCTTGGACATGGCCTTGGTGGAACAGCTGCGCGCGGCCGATGTGCTGGTGCTGGCCGTGCCCATGATCAATTTCGGTGTGCCGGCTCAGCTGAAGAACTGGATCGACGCGGTGGCCAAGGCCGGCGTCACCTTCCGCTACACCGCCAATGGCCCCGAGGGCTTGTTGACCGGCAAAAAGGTCTATGTGGTGCTGACCCGTGGCGGCATCTACCGCGACCAGGCGGCCGACACCATGGTGCCTTATCTGCGCACCGTGCTGGGCTTTATGGGCATGAAGGATGTGGAATTCATCTACGCCGAGGGTCTGGCCATGGGGCCGGAGTCTGAGGCCCGCGGCCTGGTGGCTGCGCGTGAGCAGATCGCCGCGTTGAGCGTTTGAAGCCGGTGGAGCCGGTGAAGCCAATCGTTAGAAGGAAACGGAGCCCTGGGATGAACACAACCGATCGCAACACCAAGACATGGCTGCGCCGTGCCGCGCTGCTCTTGCTGGCCCTGCCTTTGTTGGCGGCCGGCGCCGCCAAACTGGCCGGCGTGCCGCAAATGCATATCAGCTTCGCCTTGATGGGCCTGCCCGCCTGGTTTGGCTATTTCATCGGCGCGGCCGAGGTGGCCGGGGCCATCGGCTTGTTCATCTGGCCGCTGCGGGCCTGGGCGGCGTCTGGCATTGCGGTGGTGATGCTCGGCGCCTTGGGCTTCCATGCTTTGTACACGCCACTGAGCCAAGGCATTCCCGCGCTGATCTTGCTGGTTTTGAGTTTAGGTTTCTCCGGGCGCAGCCCCAAGCACACACAATCAGCGCTCTCTGTTTGCACGCAGTAAAGACCAAGAAAACGAAGAAAGGCAGCTCATGACAAGCACGACCACAAGCCTGAGACAGCCGCGCGCGGTGGAGCGCCTGATTGCCGGCCAGGCCACCAGCGACGGCGCCGGGGTCAAGCTGACCCGCGTCTTGACGCAAAACCTGCAACGTCGCCTCGACCCTTTTCTGATGCTGGATGCCTTTGGCTCGGACAAGGCGGACGACTACATCGCCGGCTTCCCCGACCATCCGCACCGCGGCTTCGAGACCATCACCTATATGCTGGAAGGCCGCATGCGTCACCGAGATTCGGCCGGCAACGAAGGCCTGTTGGGCAATGGCGGCGTGCAGTGGATGACGGCCGGGCGCGGCGTGATCCACAGCGAATTGCCCGAGCAGGAAGAGGGCCGCATGGAAGGCTTTCAGCTCTGGCTGAACCTGCCCAGCTTCGACAAAATGCGCGCGCCTTGGTATCGCGACATCCCCAGCGCGCAAATCCCAGAGTTGGAGGTGGACGGCGTCAAGGTGCGGGTGATTGCGGGCGAGAGCCACGGAGTCGCCGGCGCGGTCCAGCGCGCGCACACTGAGCCGCTCTATTTGGATTTGCATTTGGCGCCCGGCGCTCGCTTCAGCCAGGCCTTGCCCGAAAGCCATAACGTTTTTGTTTATGTGTACCGAGGCGAGTTGCAGTTTGACGCTGGCGTGCAGCTACCGCAGCAGCGGATGGCCATCATGGCCAACACGCCGGGCAGCGACGGGCTGAGCTTCAGCGCCGGTGCGGCCGGTGCTAGGGCGATTCTGGTGGCGGGGCGGCCCTTGAACGAACCGATTGCGCAGCACGGGCCCTTTGTGATGAACACGCAGACCGAGCTGATCCAGGCGGTGCGGGATTTTCAGGCCGGCGTCTTGGCTTGATGCCGGGGCCGCATTGATCTTGCGGCCGAAGCAGATCTCTTCGCCAATGCGCGCAGAGCGCACCGGCGCAGGCCTTCTGTTGAATCGCTGTGCTTTATTGCGGTCATCGCCTCATCCTGTCAGGAATTCACCGTGTTTGAGGCGCTATCCTGAGGCTTTGGGTGTTGATCAAGGTCGATGCGGGTAAAGCGGGTGTTGCGATGGATGTGGGTCTTGGCCTTGGGCAGTTTGGCGCTTTGTCGCGTCGAGGCGGCCGACTTGCGTGTGCTGGTCGATACCAGTGCCTCCATGCCTTATGCGCGCTTTGAAGGCGGTGAATTGAGGGCCGGGTTGAGCCGTGATCTGGGCCTCGAGTTGGCGCGCCGGCTGGGCCGCGAGGTGCAATTTGTGCCGGTGGCTCGCAAACGCTTGGCCGCAACGCTACAGGCAGGTCAGGCCGATCTGGTTTGCGGTTATGCCAGTCATTGGTTGAGCGGCCCCTTCCAGTGGAGCCGGCCGATGGCGCAGCACGAGGACATTTTGATCACTCGCGCCGACGCAGCGGCGCCGCGCAGTCTGAGTGATGTGGCCGATCAGGCGGTGGGCGCCATTGCCGGCTTCCGCTACGCCGGCATCGAGCGCCAACTCGGGGCCCGGTTCATTCGCGACGATGGGCCGGACGCCCAGGCCTTGCTGCGCAGGCTGGCGGCCAAGCGCATCTCGCATGCCATCGTCAGCCGCAGCTATTTGGAGTTTCAACGTCAGCAGGGCAACTTCACTCAGGCCTTGCATCCCCCCTTGCAGGTGGACAAGGTCGCACTGCGTTGTGCACTGGCGCAGGGTGCAGACCTGAGTCTGGCGCAACTCGACGAGACTCTGTCGGCCATGCAAAAAGACGGCTTTCTGCAGCATCTGCCTTGAGCGGCCCCTTTGCGCCCTAAGTTGGGCGGCGGCTGCGCTTGCCGTTTGAGGGCGGCGGCGCGGCGGGTGTCTCGGGGTCGCTTAGGCCTTGCAGAATCGGGCAGTTCGGTCGGCCGTCACCCTTGCAGTGCTGCACCAGGGCTTGCAAGGTTTGCCGCATAGAGGCCATCTCGGCCATGCGGCGGTCCAGATCGGCCAGGTGGGCGGCGGCAATGCGTTTGACGTCCGCGCTGCTGCGGCCCTGGTCTTGCCAAAGCTGCAGCAGTTGGGCGATCTCGGCGATCTTGAAGCCGAGGTCGCGGGCGCTGCGGATGAAGCGCAGCGTGTGCACATCGCGTTCGCTGTACTGGCGGTAGCCCGACTCGCTGCGCGCGATGGTGGGCAAGAGGCCCAGCGACTCGTAGTGACGCAGCATCTTGGCGGATACGCCCGAGCGCGCTGCGGCTTCGCCAATATTGAACTCAGCGCTGGTGGACTGATTCATCGTGCAGCCTTCCAGCGTTTCAGCAGCAAGGCATTGCTGACCACCGAGACGCTGGACATGGCCATGGCCGCACCGGCAATCACCGGGTTCAGATAGCCCAAGGCCGCCAGCGGAATGCCCACCACGTTGTAGGCAAAGGCCCAAAACAGGTTCTGCCGGATCTTGGCGACGGTGCGGCGCGACAGATCGATGGCCTGCGCCACCAGCGCCGGGTCGCCATGCATCAGCGTGATGCCGGCCGCGGCCATCGCCACATCGGTGCCGGTGGACATGGCCAGACCCACATCGGCGGCGGCCAGGGCCGGGGCGTCGTTGATGCCGTCGCCCACCATGGCCACGCGTTGCGGGCCTGCATGATTCGAGGCAGTCTGCCCAGCCTGCTTCAGCTCGGCGACGATGCGTGCCTTGTCTTCGGGCAGTACCTCGGCTCGCACTTCGTCGATGCCCAGTAGCTGGCCGACGTGATGGGCGCTACCTGCGTTGTCGCCGCTGAGCATGACGGTGCGAACGCCCATCTTGTGCAGGGCCTGCACGGCAGCCGCTGCGCTGGGTTTGATGTTGTCGCCGAAGGCCAGCAGGCCCAGCAGGCGCGGTGCGGTGCCAGCGGTCGACACATTGGCTAACCATGAAACCGTGCGGCCTTGGCGCTGCAAATCATCGGCCTGTGTCTGCAAGGCGCTGGTCGCCACGCCCAGCTCTTGCATGAAGCGACTGCTGCCGAGGCGCAAGTCCATCGTCGCGCCGTCGATCGTCAAACTGGCGGCCACACCGCGCCCGGCCACGGCCCGCATCTCGGTCGCCTGCGGAACCGCCACCGACTTGGCAGCCGCCGCCTCGGCCACCGCATGGGCCAGCGGGTGCTCGCTGCCCGCTTGCAGCGCGGCGGCCCAGGCCAGCAGTTGCGCGTCCTCGGTGCCGGGGGCGGGTAGCAGGGCGACGACCTGAGGCTTGCCGACCGTCAGGGTGCCGGTCTTGTCAAAGGCCACCACATCCAGCTTGGCGGCCAGCTCCAGCGCCTCGGCGTCCTTGATCAGAATGCCGTGCTGGGCGGCGACGCCGGTGCCGGCCATGATGGCCGTCGGCGTGGCCAGGCCCAAGGCGCAAGGGCAGGCAATCACCAGTACCGCCACGGCGTTCAGCACCGCTTGTTGCCAGTCGCCCCCCAAGAGGCCCCAGCCTAACAAGGTCAGCAGGGCGAGACCGATGACCACCGGCACGAAGACGGCACTGACCTGATCGACCATGCGCTGGATCGGCGCCTTCTTTGCCTGGGCCGATTCCACCAGGCGAACAATCCGCGACAAGGTCGACTCGGCGCTAAGTGCACTCACGCGCACCAGCAGCAGGCCCTCGCCATTGACCGCGCCGCCGACCACCTTGTCTTTGACGGCCTTGCTGACGGCCAGGCTTTCGCCGGTGATCAGCGATTCATCCACATGAGACGAACCTTCCAGAATCTCGCCGTCCACTGGGATGCGCTCACCGGGCCTCACCAGCACTTCGTCGCCGAGGCGCAGCTGACCCAAGGGCAGCTCTTCTTCCTTGCCGTCGCGGCGCACCCGGGCGGTCTCGGGTTGCAGTTTTTTGAGTGCGCGAATTGCCTCGGTGGTTTGCCGCTTGGCGCGCGCCTCCAGCCACTTGCCCAGCAGAACCAGGGTGATGACGACGGCCGCCGACTCAAAGTACAGCGCCATCGTGTGCGGGCCATTCAGCCACAACTCATAGACCGACAAGCCAAAGGCCGCGCTGGTGCCCAAGGCCACCAACAAATCCATATTGCCGCTGCCGGCGCGCAGCGCGGCCCAGCCGGCCTTGTAGAAACGGCTGCCCAGCCAGAACTGCACGGGCAATGTCAGGGCCAGCTGCCAATAGCCGCTCAACATCCAGTGATGGCCGAACAGCATGCCCAACATCGGCAGCACCAGCGGGGCTGAAAGCAGCGCCGCGATCAGCACCGGCCAGCCGCTGTGTTGCCAATCGGGCTTTGTAGGGCCGGCGTCGGCATCTCCAGACGGCAGCCGGGCGTCGTAACCGGCCTTGGCAATCGCTGCGATCAAGCTTTGCGCCTCGACGGTGGCCAGCATGTGGACGCTGGCCGACTCGGTCGCCAGATTGACCTCGGCCGACATGACGCCGGGCAGCTTCAGCAACGCCCGCTCGACCCGGCCCACGCAGGAGGCACAAGTCATGCCGCCGATCTGCAAGGTCAGGGTTTTCTCCGGCAGGCTGTAGCCCGCGGCCTCGATGGCTCCCCGCAGTGGTGCCAGCGTCATCTCGGCGCTGCCGCTGACGGAGGCGGTTTCGGTGGCCAGATTGACTTCGGCGGCCTGCACGCCCGTGACGCGCAGCAAGGCTTTTTCCACCCGCTTGACGCAGGAGGCGCAGGTCATGCCGGCGATGGGGAGGGTGAAGGACTGGATGTTCGAGGGCTTCATCATGGCTGGATACTAAGGCTTGCCATGATGGGAAGGTCAAGCCCCGCGCCATTCTTAAGCCGATCTGCTTCGGTTGATTAGGTTTACCCGCACGATGCCGGGGGTTCGGCCCGGCGGCCGACCTTCTTTCTTGGGCGCCCAAGAAAGAAGGCAAAGAAAGCGCCCCTGCCGCATGGCCCTGCGGGTCCGCTCGGATGCTCAGGTTC